>VXTR01000087.1 GCA_009837355.1 Chloroflexota bacterium
CGGATCGAGATTACCGTCATAGACACAGGAAGTGGCACGGTGCGACCACAGCTGCCATTGGCGGAGTGCTAACTACCGCCACAAACACTGGAAGTGGTAGTGCGTAAGACCCCCCCGGCCGTGGGACTGACAACGACCAGCGTGATTTCCGGAAACCGACCTCAGGCAGGCTACAACCCAACACCAACCAAAGGAGGCCAACCCAATGAAAACTCCGAAAACCCCCAAATCCAGTAGACCACGATCCTGCCTGACCCCAAGGAGCCCACCCGAAAAACGTCCGGTTGACAACGCCCTTGCTTTTGAGTACATTCGCCGGGCGGTCGTGTCTCTACCGAGAAATCAGCGTAAACGTTTCACGAACGCAACCGTCTCAATTCGCTAATCGGCGCGGAGGTGCACAACAGTGAATAAGGCTCTTTCGATACGCAGCGTGATTTTCGGAGCGCTCGCCGTTGCTTTGACCGTCGCACTTGCCTGCGGCGGCACTGCCGAAGAAACGACGACGTCAGATTCGGGTTCCGGCGCGTCTCAGTCGGCCGCCCAGCAGCAACAGCAGCAGCCGGCGGACCAGCAGCAACAGCAGGCTGCCGAACCCACCGCTACCACCGCGGCGGCCCAGCCCGTCGGCATGACCGACGCCAGCACGGGCGGCGCCGCGCCTACCGCAGTGCCGGAGCCCACCGCAGCCCCGGCGGACACTGCCGGAGTACCGGTGCAGGCCGACCTGCGCGTCGCTATCACCCCGCCCTATGCCGAGAACCTGCTGGGTTGGCGCGTGGGCGGCACCAACCAGGGCATCCTGCAGCCGATGCAGGAAGCGCTCTTCCAGCGCAACTACCAGACTTGGGAAGCCATGCCCATGCTGGCCGAATCCTGGGAGGTGTCGGCTGACGGCAAACAGTGGACGTTCCAGCTGCGGGAGAACGTGCCCTTCCACCACGGCGAGGACACTTTCGGCGTTTCCGACTTCGTGTTCAGCTTCCAGCTCTGGTCGCACCCTGAGGCCAACACCGGCTTCGGCGCCTTCTGGGACCAGATCCTGGGGCCGGAAGGGGACGACGTGCGGAGCTTCACCACCGAGACCCTGGGCCAGGCCGCTACGGTGACGGAAGTCAGCGACAGCGAAATGGTCTGGAACATGAACCGGCCCGAGCTGTGGATCCCCTTCTACGCTTCGGAAGCCACCACCGACCCGCTGATTTACAGCCTGGACTACTGGGAAAGTAACGGCGAAGACGCTTATGCCCAGAATCCAGTGGGAACGGGCCCCTGGAAGCACATCAGCTACGAGCAGGGCGCCAAGCTGGAGTACGAACGCGCCTTTGAAGACCACTGGCGCGTCAACCCTGACTTCGACAGCCTCACCTTCTTCTTCGCCGAAGAAGACCTGACCCGCGTCGCCATGCTCCGGGCCAAAGAGGCCGACATCGCCGAGATTCCCCGCGAATTGCAGGGCGAAATCGTGGACGCCGGCTTTGCCATCACGCAGAGCACGCTGCCAGCCTTCATGGTGTGGGCCGGCATCGGCGGCCAGTACCTGGAAGACAAGCGCAACGCCGACGACCCTCACACCAACGTCCTTGTGCGCCGCGCCATGAACCACGCCATCGACCGCGATGCCCTCAACGAAGCCTTCTTCGACAACAAGATGGAGCTCATGGCCAACACCGGCTGGCATCCCACCGACCCGTCATACGACCCGGCGTGGGAGATTCCGGCCTATGACCCTGATCTCGCTCGTGAGCTCCTGGCCGAAGCCGGCTACGCCGAAGGCGCCGGCCCCAGCATTGAGTTCATGTCCGGCAAGCTGGTGGGCGTGCCGGAGCTCACCGAGATCGCTGTGCCAATGATTTCCTGGATGGAAGAGGTCGGTTTCAACGTGGACGCGCAGATTGGCGAGTTCCAGCCCATCCGCACGCGGTACCGGGCGCGGGAGATGAACAGCGTCGTTTGGACGCACCGCACCGGCTTCTGGCCGGCCGGCCGCAATATGCGCGTGTACTTCGTCAGCCCGGCGCTGGCCGGCGCGGTGTTCATGTATGAAGACCCCGTTACCGAAGACCTGTTCAGCCGCTGGCAGAGCAGCGTGGACGAAACGGAACGCCTCAACCTGATGAAAGAGGCCGGTCAGTATATGTACGAACAGAACGCCACGATTCCCCTGGGCTTCCTGTTCGCCGAGTTCGGCATCAACCCCGAGGTTATCGCCGAATACTCGGTCAACAATAGCTACTTCGGCGGGATGAAGGGGCACGAGTACACCAAGGTCGTGCGCCAGTAAGCCGGCAAGTCGGCAACCACTGCGGGGCGGCCATGCGGTCGCCCCGCCACTTCAACTATCCCACTCGGCATAGCGAAGGTCTCCGATGCAGCGATTCATTTTTCTGCGGGTGATTCAGTCCATCCTGGCGATCCTGGTCATCAGCGCCGTGGTCTTTGCGCTGGCCCGCGTTACCGGCGACCCTGTGGCCATTCTCCTGCCCGAGGATGCTCCTGACACCGTTGTCGAGCAAGTGCGAGAGAAGTGGGGCTTGGACCAGCCCATATACATCCAGTACGTCCGCTACATCGGCAATTTCGTCACCGGAGACTTCGGCGAAGCTTGGGCTTACGGCGGCGTCCCCATCACGGGGCTGATTGCCAACCGGCTCCCCAACACCGTTATGCTGGCGGCTTTCGCCTGGATCGTCAGCGCCGCCATTGCTTTGCCAATTGGCGTTATGGTGGCGGTCAAGAAAGACTCCGCCTTTGACTGGGCCGGCAAGGTCGTCGCCCTGATTGGGCAATCGGCCCCATCCTTCGCCATCGGCCTGATTTTGATGTGGATCTTTGCGGTAATCTTGGGATGGCTGCCCACCTCGGGCAATGATGACGGCTTCAAGTCCATCATCCTGCCCGGCGTCGCCCTGGGCTACTACAACGTGGCCGCCGTGATGCGGCTCACCCGGTCCTCAATGCTGGAAGTGCTGGATACGGAGTATGTGAAGCTGGCCCGCATCAAGGGGATGCCGGAGTGGAAGGTCATCTGGAAGCACTGCTTCCGCAACGCGCTCATCGTCCCCTTCACCTACATGGGCCTGATTGGAGCAATCCTGCTCACCGGCTCCGTGGTCATCGAGACGGTGTTCGTCTGGCCCGGCCTGGGCGACCTTGCCATTGACGCCATCCGCAACCGGGACTTCCCGGTAATCCAGAGCATCGTCATCCTGTTCGCCGCCTGCTACATCTTCATCAACCTGCTGGTTGACGTGATGTACGCCTACCTGAATCCCCGGATCCGCTACTAACCCAGCGCATCCCCGGCCAGTCCCGCAAAGGAAAATTTGGCAATGACCACTCCCACGGCAGCACCGGTCGCTACCACGCCAGCCGAGGCCGCTCCGGATCTTGCCCAACGCGGCAAGTTCGGTCAAGCAGTCTTCAACATCAAGCAGTACCCTATTATTCCGCTGCTTATCCTGCTGGTGATGCTGATTATCCCAGCCATCTTTGCCAACCTGATTTCCCCTCACGACCCGGTGGACGTCAATTTGCGCGACCGCCTGATGCCGCCGGCATGGCTTGAGGGCGGCAGCTGGCAATACGTGCTGGGCACCGACCGTCAGGGTTTTGACATTCTCAGCCGCATCATCCACGGCGCCCGTATCTCGCTGTCCATCTCCCTCCTGGCCATCGCGCTGGGCGGAGGCGTTGGCACGGTGCTGGGCCTGTTGGCGGCCTACGGCGGGGGCTGGATTGACAACCTGATAATGCGGATTGTGGACATCAAGCTGGCGTTCCCGTCCATTCTGCTGGCGCTGGTGCTGGTGGCAGTGAGCGGCCCCGGCTTCCAGACGGTGGTGCTGGTCATTGCGCTGCTGTTGTGGGCCAGGTTTGCCCGTATGGTGCGGGGCGAGGCCCTGGCCATCAAGCAGCAGGACTTCATTGCGCGGGCGCAGGTGGCCGGCGCGTCGCCGACACGGATCATGGTTCGCCACATCTTCCCCAACGTAGTCAACACCGTGGTCGTACTTGCCACCCTGGAGGTTGGCCACGTCATCATCCTTGAATCGACGCTCAGCTTCCTGGGCGCCGGCTTGGTGAAACCGACGCCGGCCTGGGGCTTGATGGTGGCCGACGGACGGGCGTTGATTGTCACGGCGTGGTGGCTGTTCTTCTTCCCCACCATGGCCATCGTGCTCACCGTGCTGTCCATGAACCTGCTGGGCGACTGGCTGCGCGACCGCCTTGACCCCAAGCTGCGGAACGTCTAAAAATTCGCCCGTAATCCGGATTTCAGCGGCGGGGTGTCGAAACACATCCCGCCAACCTTTTGCTCGTATGTCCACCAGTCAAACTAACGGCACAGAATCGGACCCGTTGCTGCCCGATTGGGCGCAGCAAGCGTCGCGTCGCCGTCGCTTCATATCCCGCCGCAACATTGCCATCGCAGTGGCGGCCCTTCTCGTGATCGGCGTCGTCGTGTGGCTCAACTTCCCTTTCATTCCAGACCCGGTGATACTGCTGACGCGCCAGCCTGAGCTGCGCTTCGATTCGGCATCCACCGGCCAGCAATGGACAATGGCCGCCCGCACCTTGGGGCAATCCCGTTATGCTCCCGACTCACTGTCGGAGCCAACGGGTCGGCTGCTCTGGAGCGTTGACACCGGGCCGGCAACCCTGGCCGCGCCCATAGTGTCCGGCGGGAGTATCTACCTGGGCGCGCACTTCCGCATCGCCGTGCTGGACGCCACCACCGGCGAGGAACTGGATTCCATGCCGGCCACCGGGCCCATTGGCAACTCCCTGGCGCTGGCCGACGGCGCGCTGTACTACTCAATGCCCGACCGACGGCTGGTGGCCCGCGACGCGGCGTCCGGCGCAATCCGGTGGGAATTCCAAATGTCCGACTCCACCGCCGGACCGGTCGCCGTCGCTAACGGAATCGTGTACGCCGGCGGGCTGGACGGCGTAACTTACGCGGTCAATGCCTCGACGGGCAAACTCGTCTGGCGGCACGAAACCCTGAGCGAGGTTCGCTCTCCGGCGGCAGTGGGCGAGGGAATCGTGTACGTCGCCTCCGCCGACCGCAGCCTCTACGCGCTGGACGCGCGCACCGGGCAGGAGCGCGCGCGCTTTCGCACCGGAGCATCGCTGGCTGCGGCGCCGGTAACCGCCAATGGGCTCGCCTACTTCGTTTCCGGCCGGCAGCTGTACTCCATGGCAGCCGACGCCCTGGAATATCCGGGGCAATACGCCGTAACCCGCACCTGGAGCCAGCTGTGGCTGTGGGGATTCCCACTGCCGTCGCCGCCGTCCCAACCCGGCGACAAGTGGCGATTACAGCCCGATTACCCGGAGGGCATCTCCAGCCGCCTTAAGAGAACCGAGGGCATCATATCCGCGCCGGCCGTAGCCGGCGACCGGCTCTACGTCGGCGACACCCTGGGCAAGATGTACGCCGCCGACGCCGTCACCGGCGAGGAAAAGTGGCAGTTCCAAGCCGAGGAGGGCATCGTGGCTTCCCCGGCAGTGGTAGGCGAATTGCTGGTATTCGGCGACAAGTCGGGTCGGTTGTACGGCCTGAACCGGGCCGACGGCTCAGAGCGGTGGCGTGTCCAGTTGTCCGGGCCCGTCCGCGTCAGTCCGGTGTATGCAGAGGGGCGACTGCTGGTGAGAACGGAGGACGGGACGCTGCACGCGGTGGAATAACGGCCGCTACTGCGCCGTGTAGCCGCCGTCAATCACCAGTTCGCTGCCGGTCATAAAGGACGCTTCGTCCGAGGCCAGGAACAGCACACCGTTGGCGATGTCGTCCACGGTGCCGATGCGTCCTATGGGCGTGGCGTCAATCCGCATCTGCCGTATCTCCGGGTCGGACATCATCCGCTCGGTCATTGCCGTGTCGATGTAGCCCGGATGGACCGAGTTGCAGCGGATACCGTCGCCGGCGTACTGCACGGCGGTGGACTTGGTAAGGAGCCTGACCGCGCCCTTGCTGCTGGCGTAGGCGGAGCCGGCGCCGGAACCGGGGTACAGGCCCACCAATCCGGCGATGGACGATATGTTGATGATGGACCCGCCGCCGCCAGCGCGCATTGCCGGTATCGCGGCGCGGGTGCCCAGAAAGACGCCCTTGCCGTTCACGTCCATTATCTGGTCCCAAACTTCGGCGGGAGCTTCGTGGATGCGGGGCGCGCTGAGGCCGCCGACATTGGTGCTGCCGATGCCAGCGTTGTTGACCAGGACGTCCAGCTTGCCGTAGCGGTTGACAGCCTCGGTAACGGCGTCCGCCCACTGGTCGGCATCGGTAACGTCCAAGTGGACATAGGTGGCCTGGCCGCCCAGCTCGCGGATTTCCGCCTCCAGCTTCATCCCGTCCTCGTCCAGGATGTCGCCGATGACCACCGCTGCGCCTTCCTGCACGAACAGCCGGGCCTCCGCCGCGCCCTGCCCTCGCGCGCCGCCGCTGATGAGCGCCACTTTGCCTTCCAGTCGCATGGTTAACCTCCCTGCCTGAGCGCGTATTGCGATTCCGCCGGCCATCGTAGCGCAATCGCCCGTGTCCGGGAAGAACTCCGGCACCGGCGGGGAAACTGACGTCTCTCACTCACCGAAAACCGGCACGCCGCGCCGCTAGTACCGGCCGATGAACTCCAGCACCAGGCCGTTCCAAACGTCGGGCCGCTCCCAGAACCCGGCGTGGCCAGCGTCGGGCAAGGACACGAAACGCGAGCCCGGGATATGCGCTGCCAGCATCCGCATCAGCGCCGGCGGTGACATCAGGTCGGCCTCGCCCGATATTACCTGAGTGGGGACGCGCATGGTCTGCAACCGTGCGTAGGTGATTGGCTCGCGGAGGGGCTGCGTCGGAACCCGGCCACCGGGCCGGCTGGCGCGTTCAATCTCCAGCCAGCGGCTTGCCCCGTCGGGGTCGGTGCCCCGATACGACGGGCCAAGCTCCCGCAACTCCACCGGGAGGTTTTGGATTTCCGCCGGGCGGAGGCGATGCTGCACTTCCAGGTAATCGGCATCCTGCACGCCGCCGATGGTGTTCGCCACCACCACGCTGCGCACGCGCTCCGGGTGGGTCAAGGCATAGTCCAGCGCCGGGATGCCGCCGGCCGCGGTGCCCACCAGATGGACCCGCTCCAGGGCCAGGCTTTCCACTAAGGCGTGCAGGTCGTCGCCGGCAAACCCCGGCTGGCTTTCCGTATCGGTGGGCGTGGAACGGCCCCACGTGCGACGGTCGTAGGAGATGCAACGGTAGCCGGCCGCCGCAAAAGTCGGCAACTGATGTTCCCAACATTCGCAAGTGCCGGACGCGGCGTGCAGCAGGATAACCGGCGTTCCATCCGCGCCGGTGTCTTCATACCACAATGCAACGCCGGGCAGGTTCAAATAGGGCATAACGTCATGCCTCCCGTTGGCAGGGCAGCGATTTCTGCAAGTGCGCGCCGGGATTTGCTCTATCCCAGCGTCGTGGTCAAGACCCACATCGGACGTGCTCCGACCGCATAGGCTCCCAGGGGCGTCAACTCGCCGGTGTCGCCATTGATGCTGTAGGAGGCCAGCTGTCCGGTGGCGGAGCCGGCGGCGTACACGAAGCGGCCCGACGGGTCCAGGCTGAACGCGCTGGGCACCGCTTCGGTGGCAACGTGGCCCGCCGGCGTCAGCCGTCCATCGCCGCCCACCGAGAAACTGGCGATGCTGTTGTGTCCCCGGTTGGGCACGAAGAGCAAGCTGCCGTCGGGCGAAAACTGTATCTGAGAGCAGGTGTTGCGCTCGGTTACCCCCTCCGGGAGCGTTGACACCGTTTGCAACGCCGTTAAGCGGCCAGCATCATCCATCCGGTAGGCTGACACGCTGCAACCCTGCTCGTTGGAGAAACACACCACGTCCAAGGTGGGGTGGAAGGTGAAATGCCGCGGCCCGATGAAGTCATCCTGGGTCAGCACGGGAGGGTCGCTGTGAGTCAACACCCCGGTGGACTCATCAAATCGGAACTGGTAAATAACGTTGGGCGCCGGTATGTTCTTGGGCGGTTCCAGCACGTTGTCGTTCTGTCTGGCGATATGAGGCACGTAGGCGAACCGATTGGAGCGGTCGGTCTGCATAGCGTGAGCGCCCACCGCCGTATTCACGACCGACGTGGGGGCGCCGCCCACGCTGCCGTCGTCGCCCAAGGGGTGCACCGCAGCCTTGCCGTCGGCGTAGTATGACGACAGCAGGAATCGCCCGGTGCGGTCGGTGGCTAGAAAGGCCGGCTGTCCCGGCGGTATCACCGAGCCGGTTTGGGTCAGCCCGCCGGTATCCTGGTCGATCCGATAGCTGCTGATTTCCGGCTCCTCCCGGTGGCCGGCATACAGCGTTCGCCGGTCGGGGCTGATGGCCAGCAGGGACGGACCTCCGGACACCGGCTGCTCGCCCGCCAGCGTCAGGGCGCCGCTGGCCTCGTCCATGGTGAAGATGGATACCTTGTTATCATCCTGGGCTGCCACGTACACGTAGGTTGCCATGATTGCTGCCTCCTTTCCCAAACACTTCCGGTCAGCCCGGAAAGCTCAAATCTTGCTCACTTCTGAGTTTACCTTTCAGACCAACGGTAGTGGCCCATTTTGGTAGCAATCGCTAGAGTGCGTTAGACCCTCGGCATCTTCGTCTTACGACGCAAAACGACTTGGATACGTATCGCAACCTGATGCAGAGAAAGTAGTGCTGCAAAAGCCACCACGGTTATCAATCCGGGCTCAATCGCAGCCACCAAATCAGCGGTCCCGTACACGATCGCTAATGCCGCTATTAACATCACGGGCGGGGCCCAGTAAATTGACTGGCGACGCTGATAATTGTAGCTGGTGACAATAGCCAACAGCACTATAAGCACGGGACCAAGAGTGAGGATAGCCGCCTGCAATGGCGACACCGTGAATAGGTATTCGTTCATCGGCGGCAACAGCAACACTACGACACCTATGCCGGTTAGCGCTTGCTCCCCGCCATCCAGCGTCACCCACGGCAACGCCATCGCTATCAAGGGTACTAGCGTGGCCACAAAGGGCACCAGTCGCATGACTAATGTGACCAACTCACGATTTTTCGTTTGGTCGGGTTCGCCCCGTTGCCGGCTACGGCTCCTTTCTCGCATTGGTTATTTCGCCTCAAAAGGGGAGTCGGTGGCAGCGCGTATGGTCTCGCTTGCCACCTTAAATTCGCTGAGTTCGGCATTCAGTTCGAGTATCGCCGCTGGAACTTCTTGAAATGACGAAGAATCGAATGCGAAATCTGATCGCAGTTCCAACTTGCGAAGCGTGGCGTCCATGTCATCCAGCTGCAAACCGATGGCACTGGCTTTGGCCAATGCGGAACCCGCTTGGACCTCCCATTCGCTGTACAAGGCCAAGTCATGCTCATCGTCCAGTCGCGCTTGAGCCTTGATTGACGGGTCATTGATTTGCTCGGTAATCGCCTGCTGAGCTGCGAAGTAACTGGCTGCACTCGCTTTAGCATTCTCTATAGCGGCTTCAAATTTCAGATGCGCCAACTTCGCATTGCTATAACTCGGTTCCCATCTAGCAATGAGGGTTTCGATGTTGGCAATCTTACCGATGTCCAAATTTGCGGGCTGAGATCCTACCTCTGAAGATGCACCCATGAAGTTCCCAGCGGCGAAGGCACTAACATCCCCTAGTGAGCGGTTCATGTTTTCCGCTTGGTTCTGTGCCAACTGCACTGAATCGGACATCCTGGCGGCCTCGGTTTGTGTTACCTCCCCGTACACCGTTAATCCGGCATACGCGATAACAGCGACGACAGCCACGAGCAAAACATACTTCAACGTCCGACGTATCATAATTTCACCTCGAGTCGCTACGCGTGCACATCGACAAGACGACTGTGTCCTAGTATTCAGCAAGCCATCGCCCTAATCAATCATCACGGGCATGAAAAGGATAGTTTACCGCACCAACTCCTCCGCCATTCGCTCCAGTTGCTCGCCCATTTCCGTTTCGGTGTCGGTGTGGTTGGGCCAAACGCAAACCCGCAGCGCGCCGGCGTTCAGGAAGTCGTCAACGGTCTGCCGGTTGGTTTCGGGCGGCTGGCCGAACACGGATATGGTCAGCGATTGCGGGTCGCGGCCCCGCTCGGCGGCCAAGGCGTCTAACTGACGTCGGCTGTCCTCAATTTGCTCCGGCGTGGTGCGGTTGGGCAGCCAGCCGTCGGCGTAGCGCGCCACGCGACGCAGAACGTTGCGGGCGTTGCCGCCCAGCAGGATGGGCGGGTGCGGCTGCTGTGCCGGCTTGGGGTACATATACACGGGCGGGAAGTTGTAGTAGCGTCCGTGGAACTCGGCCTGGTCCTGCGTCCACAGCTCCTTGAGAGCGTTCACCGCTTCCTCGGTCTGCGTCCAGCGATGGTCAAAGTCGCCGCCCATCATCTCGGTTTCCTCGCGGTTCCAGCCGGCGCCGACGCCGAAGACGAAACGGCCATTGCTGTGCCGGTCCAGCACGGAAATCTGCTTGGCGAGAATCAGCGGGTTGCGCTCCGGCACCAGCGTGATGCCCGTGCACAGCTTGATTCTCTCGGTTACGGCGGCGGCCATGGCCAGCGACATGTACGGGTCGGAGAAGTGGCGATACGTCCAGGGAATTTCGCCGCCGGTAGCCGGGAACGGGCTTTCGCTGTGAACCGGCAGGATGGGATGCTCGTGGTACCAGATGGACTCAAAGCCCAGTTCCTCGGCCTTTCTGGCGATAAACGCGGGATCCAGCGTGTAGGCCGGCAGGGGTACGATAATTCCAACGGACATTGCCTTGCTCCTTCGACGCAGAAGTGCCGTCGACTTTCGATATTGTTCTCTACGGTGCATTGCAGTTTATCAGATGGATGCTTGCGTGGCGCGCAACCCGACAATGCTGGCGGAGTTATTCATCTCCGTCGTTCAGCAACTCCACGGCCAGTTCCCTGGCCGACTCCAGCCCATCGACGAAACGTTCCGCCGGCAGCCGACGGAAAACGTTCAGAGAGTTGAGGGTATCGCCTACCGAGCCCGACAAATTGAGCACGATACACTCCGTCTTGGCCGCAGCCGCCCGGTCGATTAGCCTCTCTATCACCAAGGCGGCGCTGTCGTCCATGTGAACCGTGTTGGAAAAGTCAAAGATAACTGCCTCGTGCTGTTCGATGTCTGCGCCAATCGTCCAGGCCAGTTCATTCGAGGACGCAAAGGAAAACTCGCCCCGTAAATCCACCAGCCCCACCCGCGCCGCGAACCGGTCAACGTCGGCGTCGTCAGCGTCCTGACCGCCGGAGAAAAACTCCGTATCCAGCAGCGGCACCGATACGACGCTGCTCAGCTCCCGCCGTTCCGATTCCCGAGCCCGGGCGAATCCGGCTACGATGAGTCCCACCACAATAGCCGTTATTAGGTCCACGAACACGGTGAGGGCCAGCGTCAACAGCATCACCAGCAGGTAATTACGCCGCACGTGGCGAATTCGCGTGATGAGCCGCCAGTCTATGATGTCCCAACCCACTTTAACAAGAATGCCGGACAACACGGCCAGCGGTATCGGCTCGGCAATCCTGCCCAAACCCAGGACTATCGCCAGCAGCGCCGCCGCGCACAACACGCCCGAAACCGGGCTGCTCCCGCCGGCCCGGATATTCACCGTAGTTCCCGATGGCGCGCCGGCCCCGGGCAGCGCACCCAGCAGGCCAGCCGCGACGTTGGCGATGCCTTGCCCCGCCATCTCCCGATTGGGTTTATGGCGCGTGCCCGTGAGGGAGTCGGCCACCAGCGATGCCACCATGCTGTTGACGGAACTGATGAGAGCCAGCGTTAATGCCGGCTGTATCGCCGACAACAGAAATCCGGCCGACATCTCCGGCGCTTGCAAAGAGGGCAAGCCTCGCGGCAATTCCCCGATAACCGGCGCGCCGGGCAACCACAGCATCGCTATCACGGTTCCGACCAGCAGCGCCAGCAGCGGCCCGGGCAGGTACCGGCCCAATCGACGCGGCCAAAACACGCAGATTGCCAGCGACACTATCCCCACTGTAACGGCATGGAGATTGAACGTAACCAACGCCTCCGGCCAGGCGCGAATGATGTCGAACAGCCCGCCGGGCGCCGGCGCCGCGCCCAGAAATGGCAAAGTCTGGATTACTATGATGATCACGCCGATTCCGGAAGTGAATCCGGCAATCATCGAGTACGGCGTGTAGGTGACGAAACGCCCAATCCGCAAGATGCCCAAGGCTATCTGAATCAGGCCGGCCATCACGATGATGGTAAAAGCCTCGGAGACGCTCTCGGCGTGCTCAGTGAGCACCACCATCATCGCCACCGCCATGGCCGCGCTGGGATATGCGATTCGGGCCGGCGTCCCGCCGAATACCGACGCGAAGAACCCCACCACGATGGCGCCGTACATACCGGCGATGGCCCCCAACCCGGTAGCGACGCCGTATGCCAACGCCATCGGCAGCACCGTCGCCGCCGTAGTAACTCCTCCGAAAATATCCCCGGACAGCTGGCGCAGTTCGTAAGGCGGGCGCATTACGTCAATCGCTCTCATAGAGCGATATTATAATGCCGCACCAGACACCGATAAGGGCGGGTTTGAAACCCGCCCCTGCGTGCCAGGTGAGGACTTTCTGCCGCCTCACAGATTCAACGGGTGCTCCTCGTAGTCCTTCACTTTGTCGTACACCTGGACGCGGTGGCGGCTGGATTCCAGCACGAAGATGCGGTCGTTTTCGTCCACCCGCACGGCGACGGGGCGTCGGAATCGCCACTCCGGTTCCAGGTTGACGCGGCGGCGGGCCTTGACGATGTCCGGGTTGGCGTCAATGTAGGTCTGCGTCCAGGGGGACGGCTGCTGGGCATCGCCGACCAGGGACGTGACAAACCGGCCGTCGGGAGCGTACACCTGCAGACGGTGGTTGCCCCAGTCGGTTACGTACACGTCGCCGTCGGAGTCCACGGCAACGCCGGTGGGCCCGTGGAGATCGCCCACGCCGGAGCGGGGGGCGGCCTCAAACTTGAGCAGGAAGTTGCCGTCGGCGTCGAACTTCTGAACCCGGTTGTTCTTCCAGTCCGCAACGTACACATTGCCGGCATCGTCGAGGCACAGGCCCCAGGGCAGGTTGAACTCCCCTTCGCCGTCGCCCTGCTGTCCGAAGCTGGCGAGATGCTTGCCCTTGCGGGTGAACTTCTGCACCCGGTGATTCTGGCTGTCCACCACCAGCATGTTGCCGTCGGCGTCGAAGGCCATGCCGCAGGGGCCGTTGAGCTGGCCCTTGCCGTCGCCGGCCTCGCCCCAAGCGGACACGAAGGCGCCCTCCGGGTCGAACACGGAAATGCGGTTCAGAAAGTCGTCGGAAGCGTACACGTTGCCGTCGGCGTCCAGCGTAATGGAACGGGGCCAGATGAATTGCCCGTCGCCCCGGCCAAAGGCGCCGAATTGGCCCAGAAACTGGTGGTCAAGGGTAACGCGGCTAATGCGCTGGCCCAGTTCTTCCGCGCCCCGGCTGATGACGTACATCAGGTTGTCTTCGGCCAGCGCGAAGTCCTGGGGTGTCCAGAAACCCTGCCCCGACATTCCGTACATTCCGATGCAGTAGCTGTAGTCAAAGACCCGCCCGGCGGCCACTGTGGTAAGCATAGTTAGACCTCCTTCCCTTTGAGCCGCCCGTCCTACACGAAGTCCAGCTGCTCGAAGTTGCCGCCCACGATGGGAACTGCGTCCAAGCCCAGCCACTTCTCGATGACGGTGGAGTAGAGGCCGCGGAAGTCGTAGTTGGGTTCCAGGTCGCCCTGGGTCAAGTCCTCGGGGGCGAGGGACGGGTAGGCGCTGTAATGGCCGCCCTTAACCTGGTTGCCGATGACGAAGGCCGCGCCGCCGGCGCCGTGGTCGGTGCCGGTGCCGTTATCCCTGACGCGGCGCCCGAACTCGGTGAACAGGACCATGATGAGGTTGTCGCCGGCGTCGTGCTCGGCCAGGTCGTCGAAGAAGTCGCTGATGGCGCGGGACATATCGGTCCACAGCTTGGTGTGCATCGGCGGCTGGTTGAAGTGGGAGTCGAAGCTGCCATGCTGGGTGTAGAACAGCTGCGTGCCCAGGTCGGCCAAATATACTTGGGAGATGTCCCGCAGGTACTTGGCGATGGGGGTGTCGGCGTATTCCACCGTGGAGGTGTACTGTTCGGGCGCGGCGCGAATGACGTCTGCGCCCTTGAGGGCGTCCCGACCGGTCTGGCCCAGGTAGTCCATCACCGGGCCGGTGCCGACGGTGGGGGAGTACATGCGGGCGAAGCGGTCCAGAATCTTGTTGTGCTCCTCCTCGGCGGCGATGCCGGGGACGCTGGAGAGGACGCCGTAGGATTCCAGGCTGGATACGGAGGTGACGGGCACGCCGCGCAGGGCCAGGGCCCGGGGCAGGCCCTGGCCGAAGTTGACGCCCTTGAGCACGTTTTCGCCGCGGGGGTCGAGGTCGCGGATGACGCGGCCGGCCCAGCCTTCCGTGCCGACGATGTCCGGCTCGCAGGTGTGCCAGATGTCCATGGAGCGGAAGTGGGAACGCGGCGAGTTCTCGTAGCCGATGCCGTGGATGATGGCGACCTTGCCCTCATCCCACAGCTTCTTGATGGGCGCCATCTGCGGGTTGAAACCCAACTCGTCGTTGATGGGAATAACCTGATCCGCGGGGATGCCCACCTTCGGCCGAGCGTCGTGGTAGTAACCGTTGGTGTAGGGGATGACCGTGTTCAGGTAGTCGTTGGCGCCGGTCATCTGGAGAACCACCACCACCGGGTCTTTAGTCGTCGTCGTCATGTTGTCCCTCCATACGGGGTATGGGTTGTCCCAGGGGTGGGGTTACGCAAACTGGAAGTCGCGGGATGCGGCGATGAGGGCCAGCATCACGCCGACGCGTTTTTCGGATTCGGCGGCGTCTGCGTCGGAGTCCCAGCGCAGTTCGCCGTCGCTGCGGGCCTGGTCGAGCAGTTCGGCGCGGGTGCCGTCGCCGACCTCCATGGGGCCGACCAGTTCCAGGCAAGCGTCCACCATGGCATCGGGGCCGAGCGGGCCACGCTGTCGCAGGTTGGACACGATGGACTGTACGCCGGGGAGCGAAACGTCGCCCAGCAGGCCGGCGGCGAAGTTGACCCTCCGCACCAGCGCGCCGCCGTCAATCCACTCGCCGCCGGTGTGCCAGCTTTCCACGCTGGGCGGATTGAGCAGTTCCTGGCCCTGGTAGGCGCACTCGAAGGCGAGAGAATTGAAACCGGGACGGGGCTGGTTGAAGTTGCCGGCCAGCCGGGCCGTGCTGATGACCAGCTCGGCGGGACTCTTGACGCGGCTAAAGCGGGCCTGCTTGAAGAAGTCGGAGTTGAACAGGACGCGGAGCATGGCGCGGACGTCGCCGTCGGATTCGTCGTAGGCGGCCACCAGTTGGTCGATGGCGTCCGGGTCGTTGGGCGGCGTGATGTTCCAGCTGGGCACCTGGGGTTCGTCGGCCACGAAGAAGTTGTAGAGGTGGCGGGCGAGGAACCGGGCAGTGGCCGGCTGGTTGACCACGATGTCGATGATGTCCTGGCCGTCGAAGTTGCCGGTGTGGCCGAGGAAGGTTTTTTCCTCGTCGTCGTGGTCTTCGGGGCGGTACTCAAAGTTCCAGTAGAAGCGGCCCAGTGGGTTGCGGGGAATCTTGGGGCCGATGGTCCAGCCGGTAAAAGCGCGGCTGGCTTCCTTGATGTCTTCTTCGGAGTAGTTGCCCACACCCATGGAGAAAAGTTCCAGCAACTCGCGGCCCCAGTTCTCGTTGATGGCGCCCATGTGGTTGCCGTTGTTGTCCAGCCAGAAAATCATGGCCGGGTTCTGGGCCAGCTCCAGGAGGATGTCGCGGAACTTGCCCATCCCGACGCGGCGGAACATGGCAATCTGCTGGGTGAGCTCGGGGGGGTTGTCCACCTTGGAGTTGCCGGTGGCAAAGAGCTGGTGCCAGAAGAGCGCCATTTTCTCTTCCAGGGGACGCTGGGTATTGACCATGCGATAGACCCATTCCGCCTGGTTCAGGGGCGGGCCGAGGGCGCCCTCGTAGCCGGGCAGGTAGCGGTAGAGCAGGTCGTCGTCCACCGGGTCGAACCGCTCGGGGTTGAGCAGTTCTTCCACCACGGACTGGTACTCTCTGCCGGCTTTTTCCTGCAGCTCATCGTGGGTTGCGCCGAAGCCGGCCCGGCGCATGAGATGGCCCATCAATGCAATGTCTTCTCGATTCGCCATTGGTCTCCCCTCCTGTAACAAGGATTGGCCAGAACAGAACGTATTCAAAGCTGATTACGGCAAGCGTATGGGGCTATGCTACGGAATGAGCAAGTAGGTGTCAAGGGAAGGGTGGTTCCGTCCGCCTGGAGCGGCGGGCGCGCTTTTGGATGCGATGGTTGGTTTTCGTCGGGGTTGCCTCCTGTGGTTGGTGGTTGGGTAGCCTGCCTGAGGTCGGTTTCCGGAATTCACTTTGGTCGTTGTCAGTCCCACGGCCGGGGGGTTCTTACGCACTTCCACATAGGTGTTTTTGTGACGGGGTCATTTCTCCGCCAATGGCCGCAGTGGTATCGCGCCGTGCCACACCTGGTCTTTTGCGACGGGGTCAGTTCTCCCGCCAATGGCAGCAGTGGCCGCTCCGGTGTCACGTCTGGTGTTTTGTGACGGGGTCATTTCCCCGCCAATGGCAGCAGTGACCGCTCCGTCGTGCGATTTAGGATTAGCTGACTGGTTGGTGGCCGTTGACGACCGCAGTGATGTTGACCTCGTTGGCAGGCTGGGTGTGATGGATGATTTGCTAGCAGTGAGGCCATTATAGAATGTATGTTCCCATTTTGTCAAGCCAAGGTTGTCAGGTGGCGGGGATCATTCCGACGCGGGCCGTTTCCAGTAGTAATAGACGAAGCAGTCCGTGGGGTTCTGGGGGATGAAGAGGGGCATGGCGGAGACCAACTCCCAGCCCAGCGCGCCCCGCTCGTTCAGGAAATCTTCGTCCACCGCGTCCATATTCATCGGGCCGTCGCCGAAGAAGCCGCCGGAGCGAATGGGCATCTTGTCAACCCGGTATTCCCACTTCATAGCGTTACAACCCCGCCTTCAGCCAGTCGGCGCAGCGTTCGCCGATCATGATGGTGGTGCAGTTGGTGTTGGCGCGGATGACGTTGGGCATTACCGAAGCGTCGGCGACCTTGATGTTCTCCAGGCCGTGTACGTTGAGGCGGGGGTCAACCACGGCCATGGCGTCGCTGTTCGGCCCCATCTTGCAGGTGCCGGAGGCATGGGTGGTGTTGAAAACGGTGCGGCGCATATAGTCATCCAGAGCGTCGTCGGAGGCCAAATCGTCGGGCGAAGGCTGGATGATTTCGGCAACGATGGGGCCGAAGGCGTCGTGTTCCAGCAGGCTGACGCTGAGGCGCACGGCCTCGCGCAGGCGTTCCCGGTCGCGTTCCGGCTCCAGGTAGCGGTAGTTCAGGGACGGCTGTGTGTGGGGGTCGTTGGCGGAGAGCCGCACCTCGCCGGCGCCGTCGGCCAGCTCCAGGATGCACTGGATGCGGACGCCGCCGGGCTCGAAGGGGTCGGCGCCGCCGATGGGCGTGGAGAAGGACGAGGCCATAATCTGCATATCGTTGCGGTCGGGGGAGCCGGCGGCGGTGTAACGCAGCGCGGTTTGAGTGCGCGGGGCCAGCGGGTCCTGTTCGTGGTCGTCGCGGGCCTTGCAGATGACGGCGACGATGGGATGGTCGCGCAGGTTCTGGCCGACGCCGGGGAGGTCGTGAACCACCGGTATGCCCATGGCGCGCAGGTGGTCGGCGGGGCCGATACCGGAGAGCATCAGGATTTGGGGCGAGGCCATGGCGCCGGCGCTGAGGACAATTTGACCGGCTTCTACCTGGAACACATCGCCGCCGCTTTCCACTTCGACGCCGACGGCGGTTTTGCCCTCAAAGAGGATGCGGCGCACCACCACGTTGGCCCGCACTGTCAGGTTCAGCCGGTGTCGCACCTCCCGCAGGAACGTCAGCGCGGTGCTCATGCGGACGCCTTCCGGATTGTTCATCGGAATCGGCCCCACGCCGCCGGAGTCGGGATGGTTCATATCCTCGTCGGCGGGATAGCCGGCCTCCAGGCAGGACTGTACGAACGCCTGCTGGAAGGGCAGCCACGTCTCCCGGGCAAAGCGGCGCACGGGAATGGGCCCCTCGGAGCCGTGGAAGTCGTCGCTGATGTCCAGGTCAGTTTCCATCTTGCGGAAGTAGGGCAGCACGTCCACGAAACCCCAGCCGTCGTTGCCCCTCGGCGGCCCAGCCGTCGTAGTCCTCGGGCACGCCGCGGAGCAGCACCTGGCCGTTGATGGCGCTGGTGCCGCCGACGACCTTGCCCCTTGGGGCGGGCAGCAGCTCGGTCTGCTCCGGCGAACCCTGGGCCCACCAGGTCCAGTTGTGGGGTGCGCCCTGGGCGGAGGCGTCGGGCTTGTAGCCGTACTTCAGGTCGTCGGGGTAATGCTCGTATTCCGGATAGTCGGGGCCGGCTTCCAGCAGCAGCACCGAGCGATCAGGGTCTTCGGCCAGTCGGGAGGCCACGACGCAGCCGCCGGATCCGGCGCCGATCACGATAACGTCGTATTTCATGGTTGCACCTGTGGTGGCGTTGGTTACCGTATCTTGAACTCGGTGAAGGATAAAGCACGGTGCTGGCGTTGAAAAGGGTTATGCCGGAGGGCGGCGCGGACGATTACCGGCGTCAATAATGACTCTACTATCGCCAGGCACTATAATTCTGCCCACCAAGCACGGGTTCACTCGGGGAGGAACGCAATGAATTTCGGTATGTTCACCGACTTCCACGTTGGGGAAAACAAGACCCAGGCGGAGGCATTTGACGAATCGTTCGCGCAGGTCGCCGACGCCGAGGCGATGGGGTTCGACACCGTGTGGCTCGCGGAGCATCACTTCAGCCCGGAGCGGGCGGTACTGGCGTCGCCCATGGTCATCGCCAGCGCCATCGCGGCCCGCACCGAGCGCATCCGGACCGGGTTGGCGGTGCAGGTGCTGCCCCTGACCAATCCGCTGCGAGTCGCCGAGGAAGCCGCTACCGTTGACCACATCAGCAAGGGTCGGTTCGAGTTCGGCATCGGGCGCAGCGGCCTGACCAAGTATTACCAGGGATACAACGTCCCCTACTCGGAGAGCCGGGCCAGGTTCCTGGAGGCGTTGGAAATCATCATGAAGGCGTGGAACAGCGACGAGTTTTCCCACGATGGCGAGTTCCACAGCTACCAGCAGGTCGCGGTGGTGCCCAAACCCTTCCAACAGCCCTATCCGCCCGTGCGCGTGGCGGTGGCCGGCGAGGACACATTCCCCTTGATTGGCAAGCTGGGGCATCCAATTTTCGTAAGCGCCAATACCGCAAAGCCGCAGCTCCAGGAACGCATCGCGTCCTACAACGCCAGCCGCGCCGGGCACGGGCATACCGAAGTGGCCGACATCGCCATCCGGGTGCCCGTGTACGTCGCCGAAACGACCCAGCAAGCGCATTCGGAACCGGAAGCAAGCGCCATGTCCGCCATCCGGTACGCGGCCAGCGAGTTGGTCAAGACCGCGGCCAGCGAGGAAACCGCCGAACGCATCCGCCGGACTGCCAACGCTGCCTATGAGGACGTGCTGCGGCAACGCGTTGTCTTCGGCACGCCCCAGGAAATCGTGGAACGGTTCCAGGGCTACCAGGAGCACTTCGGCGTCACCGGCGTGGTGATGGAGGTGAACTACGGCGGACGAATCCCTTATGACCGGGTTCGGAACTCGCTGCGTCTAATCAGCGAAAAGGTGATGCCGCACTTCAAATAGCATAACGCGTCGCATGAAACGTGATAGGGGCGAATAATCATTCGCCTCCACCTATGATCTCATTCCAGCCGCGACTAGTGCGCTGCGCCCACCAAGGCGGCCTGGGCGGCCAGTTCTTCGTCCCAGGGGCCGGAGAGGCGACCTTTTTCGGATGCGCCGATCATGTAGCCCTGCTCGTCGAATCCCCACTGGTCGCGGGGCATTTCGTAGGACAGCTCGATGCCGTTGCCGTCGGGGTCGCGGATGTAGATGCCGATGGAATGGCCGTGGTCGGAAACGCGGTCGATGGGTACGTTCTTCTCCTTGACCCGGTGGTACAGCTCCTTGAGGTCGTCCAGGGTCTCCATGTACCAACACATATGGTTGAGGCCGACCTGCCCGCCCTGGGGGCCGAGGGCGTTCTCGCCCACCTCGGTGAGGGCGATATCGTGGGAGTTGCCCAGGTCGGCGGACATGAAGGCGGCGCGGCCGGGGAAGAACCCGTAAGTGTGGAGGCCGAGCAGGTCTTCATACCAGTCGCGGGAGCGTTCCGCATTGCGGACGAAGATGTTGACGTGTCCGAGGTTTCGCGGTGTGTAGCTCATAATCTCCTCCTTTTTCCGCAACGGATGGGGTTTGGGTTGCGCAATGATAGCAAAGGCGGCAGGCGAAAGGGAAGTACGGCGGCTACCCAATCTCCCCGCTGAGGCTGTAGATTGGGGCGGGCCGGCCGCCCTGGGGCAGGCCCAGGGGCAGATGGACGTTGAGCAGGTAGGGGCGCTTCTCGTCTTCGACGACGCGGAGGCCGCGCTCGATGGCGTCGCCGATGGTGGCTTCGTCGGTGGCGTCGGCGGCTTCCACGCCAAAGCCCTCGGCCAGCTTCACCGGATCGATGTTGTCCAGCACCACGCCGCGGTATTCGCCGGTGTCCTTCATCTGGGCGCCGGCGTTGGCCCAGGAGTTGGCGACGATTCCGTAGGCCCCGTTGTTGGAGATGACGTACATGACCGGCACGCTGTGGCTGGCCGCCGTCCACAGGCCGTGGTCGGAGTAGTAGAGGGAGCCGTCGCCGACCAGGCCGACCACGGGCTTGTCGGGCGCACCCAGCTTGGCGCCGATGGCTGCGCCGACGCCATAGCCCTCGGAGCCGCCGGCGGGCCGGACGTACTGGTTGTTGCCAGCGCCGCCGGTGTTGTCCAGGATGTCCTGGGCGACGGCGAACTGCTCGATGGTAACCAGGCCGCCGCCGCGTCGTTCCAGGGCCGCGTCCAGCGCGTCGCCGAGGACCACGGGACGGACCCTGCCGTCTTGCGCCGGGACGTTCTGCGCGTTGGCACGGAGGCGGGCGCGCAGGGACGCCACCTCCTCGCGGGCCCAGGCGCGACGGCCGGACATATCATCGGCGGCGGAGTCGGTGGCGTCCAGCAGGCTTTGGGCAGCGCGCTTTTCGTCGGCCAGCACGGCCAGGTCCAGGCCGGGGATGTTCTCCAGGTTTTCCGCGTCGGCGCCGATGGCGATGGTGCGCTGCGCGTTGAAGAAGGCGGTGTAGTCGCTGGCGTTGCCGGCCCCGTTATGGGTAACGCCAATGCAGAGGATGAGGTCAGGGTCGATGTCGCCGGCCTGTTCCAGGCGACGGCCACCGGCGTGGAGCGGGTGCTTGATGGGGAAAGCGCGGGGGTCGCCCACCACGGGAACGCCGAACCGCTCCGCCAGGGCGGTAACCTCGGAGATGGCGCCGCTCTTCCACACGCCGTCGCCGACGTACATCATGGGACGGCTGGCGTCGCGGAGGGCGCGGGCGACGGCTTCGACGTCGGTATCGGAGGGGTAGCCGGCGCGGAACTCGGGCAGGCCGCCGTCGATGATGTTGGCGGTGTGCTCCTGGGGCCCCAGCAGGCGGTCGTACACGGCGAGATGCACCGGGCCGACGGGCGGAGTCATGGCGACGCGCAGGGCGCGCTCCAAGGCGGCGGGCAGGCCCTCCGGCTCGATGACCGTCCAGTTGGCTTTCATCATGGGCGCGGCGATGGCAGTGGGGCCGGCGTTGTGGCTGACGTCCAGGCTGATTTTGCCGGCGAAGCTGCCGGTGTCGCCGGCGAAGGTGATGACGACTACCGGGAGGCTGCCGGTCCAGATGTTGATGAGCTGGCCCATGGCCTGGGCCAAGCCGGCGCCCAGGTGGACGACCATCACGCCGGGGGCGAGGTCGGCCTGGGTGTAGCCTCCGGCCATGGCGGTTACGGCGCCCTCGTGGAGGCCGAGGATGCCGTGGATGTCGGAACGGGCGTGGAGGGCGTCGAAGAACAGCGCCTCGCGGGAGCCGGAGTTGTTGAAAACGTACTTGACGCCGGAGGCCACCAGCTGCTCAACCATAAGTCGGGAAGCGCTGGCGGTCATCTGCCTGGTCTGCATGGGGAAATCTCCTTGTGCCGGGATAGGGTGAGCTGGCAATACCGGCATAGTAAGCCGCTGCCGGGCGGATGTCCACTTAAGGCCGGTTCAAGCCCTGGCGGATGGCGTCGGCGGCGGCCGGCCCGAACCGGGTGGCGATGATGGCTGCGCCCTCTTCGGCGATGCGCCAGTCCCGCGATTGAATCTGCTCCACCGTCTGCCCGGCCAACCGCCGGCCGTAGTCGGCGACGAACCTGGGCAGGGCGTCGTCACCGCCGCCGCCGGTCATCTGACGGAAGAGGCGAAACATGGGGTCGGTGCGGGCGGCGTTCCAGGCGTCTTCAAAGGTGAGACTGTCGGGATGGTCGTCCAGCAGCAGGGCGACGCCGAAGTCAATGAGGCGGATTTCGCCATCGGGACGGATGATGATATGGGAGCGGCCATCGGGGTCGGAGATGGTGGCGTCGTTGTAGCAGACGCCGGCGGCGTGGAGGCGGGTCATCGCGTCGGACAACCCCTGCCCGACGGCGCGCATCCGTTCCGGTGTTGCCTGCTCCGGGGTCAAGTCAGTGAGGAAAGGGCCGTCAACGAACTCTTCACTGATGAAGCCGGGGATGGTGGGCAGCTGGGCCGGGCCGACGTTCAGCTGGCCGGCGAGAGCGGCGATTTCCGCCTCGCGTCGGCTCTGGCATGGTTTGATGACGACGGTGGTTGACTCGTTGGAGATGATGGCGACGCGGCCCCGGGTGCGTCCGTCGTAGCGTATGGTAGCCGTGTCGTTGCCATCCGCGCCGTACACCAGTGGGTAGGCGGCGGGGAACAGGCCGTACACCGAGAAGCGCTCGATGCGCTCGTCGTTGAGCAGGTGGTTCCACAACGCGTGGTCGGACTGCGCCAGAGGCCAGAGGGGCCATAGGCGTTCAGGGCATTGTGCGGCGAACACCGCGGCATCGCGCTCCCGGATGCTTTCGGGCGTCAAATCGGGCAGGCCGGCGATGACCTCACGTATTGCCGCCAGTTGCAATTCGGAGTAGCGGATTGGATGCCTCGGACGGACTTACTCAGCGTCAGTCAGCGTAAACGCGCCGGGGTTGGCGGTATCGGGAATCAGGGCGCGCACCCGGAGCACGGCATCGGGGTTGATGGGGCCGTACACGTGGGGGTAGATTTCGCCGGAGCGGGCCGGTTCGCGGATTACGGGGGAGTGGGCGGGCAGGCGTTCCGTGTCCACGTCCAGGGCCAGCAGGTCTTCGCGGCCGGCGAAGAGGCGGGCGGCGACGCGGAGCATCTGCGCCTCATCGCCGCTGGCGTGGATGAAGCCTTCTTCGGCCAGCGAGGGTGCGCGCTACTCGCCGGCGGCGAGGCCGTCTTCCCAGTCGGAGCGAAAGGCGAGGTGGTAGATGGTGGAGGGCACCGGCTACTCGCAGGCGGCGCGGACGGCGCGGGAGATGGCGGCCAGGCGGGGGTTGTTGGTGGCGCTGGCGCGGAAGCCGTTGGTGATGTAGGCGACGGCCAGGCCCATGGACGGGTCGGCCCAGCCTACCGACGTGCCGGCACCGCCGTGTCCGAAAGTGCCGGCGCCGGCAGTCGCGCTGACGCCCATGCGGTTGTCGGCGAGCACCAGGCCCAGGGAGCGGCGCATCCGGGTGCCCAGGGAGAAGTCGTTGGCTTCCAGCTGGAGACGGGTGCCCTCGGCGACGGTTTCGGGTTTGAGGATGCGCACGCCGTCCAGCTCGCCGTCGTTGCCCATCATGGCGTAGAAGCGGGCCAGCGCGCGGGCGGTGAAGATGCCGCCGCCGGCCGGATGCACTGCCTGGTGAACCTCCGGGCGATTGTAGGGGCGAATCATGCCGGGGCGGTCGCAGTCTTCCATGGCGTGGATGCGGGACACCCGAGGCTCCAGCTCGGGCGGGAGGCCCACGTAGCCGTCAAAGATGCCCAGGGGGTCGAGGATTTCTTCGCGCAGGAACACGCCGATGTGTCGCCCGTCGATGCGCCGCACCAGTTCGCCGATGACCCAGCCAAAGTTGCGCGGGTGGTAAGCCATAATCTGACCGGCCGGGTAGTCGGGCCTGATGTCCTCCATGCACTCGACCACGTAGTCCCAATCCTGCCAGCGGTCCCAGGAAAGTTCGGGCGGCGTTTCCGGGAAACCGCCCCGGTGGGTGAGGATGTGCCGGATGGTTACACCGCCCTTGTTGTGCCTGGCGAACCGGGGCCAGTACTTTGCCACCGGGTCGTCCCAGTCCAGCTGGCCGCGCTCCCACAGGATGTGCAGGCACACGGCGGCCAGGGGTTTGGTGGACGAGTACAGGATGAACATGGTGTCGGCGTTGACGGGCGTGCCGGCGGCATCGTCGGCCAAGCCGCCCCACAGGTCAACGGCGAGCTTGCCGTGGCGATAGACGGCCAGGCCGGCGCCGGGATGCAGGCCCTGGTCGATTTGCTGGCGGAAGAGGGTTTCCAATTCCTGAACGGCGGCGGGATTCATCCCAGCCTGGTCGAGAACGGCAGTAGTGGTGGTCATTGAAATCCTCGGGAGGTTTATGGATTCCGGCGAAAGCCGGAATGACGGTAAGGAGCGGGATGACGGACGAGGCTAGTCGGCGAAAGCGGTGTTGAGGTTGGCGGAGAGGTCGAAGAAGTGCTGCAGGCTCTGGTTGTAGCGGAAGAAGAGGTCGGCGCGCAGCTGGTCGCCGACGGCGTTGGTGGAAATCTCATTGAGCATATCCAGGCTGACCAGCGTCTGGCCGGCCTCGGCGCCGCCGTTGGTCTTGATATTTTCCAGCATGGCGCGCCAAGCGACGGGTTCCATCTCGATGAAGAAATCCACGTTGATGAGGTCGTACTCGCTGCCGGCGCGGACGGAACGACACTGGAAGGCCTCGAAAGTGATGATGAACACGCGGTCGGCGACCTTGACGCCCATCTCGGCGTCCACGGTGCCGATTTGCCGATAGCCGGCGTCCTCGTTGACCATCCCCTGCAGGGCCTCGAACCAGGCCAGGGATGGGAATTCGATAGCTGCGTCAGCCATTCGGTTTTATGCCTCCTGGGAATGAACGGGCCGGCTCTGGCGGCCCGGATTACTCGTTGAAGTAGGGGTCTCCGGTCTTTTCGGCGGCGGAGAAGGGAGCCATCTGCCGCAGGTAGTGGTCGGGGTCGGATGTTGACGACGCCTTGCCCATGGCATCGTCCACCATCTTGTAGTAGCGGGGGTCCAGGTTGCGGTACTCGTCGGCCTCGGTGCGGCCTTGGGAGAAGGACGACATGATGCGCTCGAGGCGGGCGTCGCCGCAGTGCTCGCAGCTAACGTCGGCAGCGGCGGAAGCAACCTTGAAGAAGAAGCTGCTGACCCGGTGGCAGGCCTGGCAGCGGTATTCGTAAATCGGCATAAGGACAGCACCGTCGAGCATACCCGGCAGCGGGCAGGAAAGAACCGCAGATGATGGTATCGGAACGGCCCGGCGGTGTCAAAAGCCGGCGGCTTTATCGCACAGGCCCGTCGAAGGCCGGACGATGCGGCTTGATGTCGATTACCGGGGAACCATCCTGGGCGTCCAGCTCGGTCACCGAGATGACCGCGCCGCCGGTGTCGGGATCGGCCTGGATGGCCTGGACCTGGGCCACGGTGGCGGCGATGAAGTTGGGACGGTACTGGCTGCGGGTGGCGAACACCCCGCGAATGGGGTTGGCGGGGTCATGCCCCGGATGCAGCCGCAGTTCGTAGCCCGTGGCCATGGCGCGGTGCAGCACGAACAGCGTCAGGATTTGGTCGCCGGGTTCCAATCCCATCAGGCCGTCGGCGAATGCGGGCAGCACGATAATCTCCGACGGACTGCAGCGCATCTCGTCGGAGGGGGCATAGGCGCTGAAACGGCTGCGGACGTAGCCGATGGGTGCGATGGTGATGGTGTCTCGCGCCGGGTCTGCCATAGTGGTTAGTCGGCGGCGACTGCGGATGCGCTTGCAACGGACAGGGACGCCAGCCAGTCGATGACGGCGGAGCCGGCGGCCGGCATCATGTTGGTGAGGGAGTGGTTGCCGCCCTCCAGCACCAGGTACTCGGCCCGCGGACTGTTCACGGCGGCGGCGGTCATATCCCGGGGCACGTCCAGCAGACGGGTGTGGGTTTCCAGCGAGCCGGCCAGCACGAACAGGGGTATGCGAATCTTGGGGGCGTGCTGGATGATGTTGTAGCGTTCCAGCGGCCCGTGCTTGTCGATGTAAGCCATGGCGGAAAACAATTCCTTGATGGGAAAGTCCACGGCGAACAAGTCCAGGGCGCGGCCCTCGGCTTCCATCCGGTCGGCGGTTTCCAGGTTGGCGCGGAACTCGGCGGCGTCGGGCGATTCCAGGTAGTAGGAGCAGGACAGGCGAACGGGCGACACCGGAATCACAGCGGCGACGCGGGGGTCGTCCTCGACGGCGGCGTAGTAGGCGACCTTGACCGCGCCCATGCTGTGGCCCAGGATGGCGACGCGGCCATAGCCCAGGCTGGCGAGATAGTCAATGCCGGCGCGCAGGTCCTGGCGGCTGTTGTCGAGGATTTCGTAAGCGTTGCCCTCGGCCACGCCGGTTTGCCGGTCCACCCAGACGGTATCGTGGCCGCGGGTGTTCAGGGTCAGGGCGGCATAGCCTCGCTTCCGGAGGTCGTGGGCCATGTTGGCCGTGGCGGGGGTGTAGAAGTTGCGTCCGGAGCCGTGGATGCAGAGCACGGCATCGATTCCCCCGGCGGGGGCGATGCCCGGCTCCGGCGCGAAGTAGGCTCCGTCCAGTTCCATACCGTCGGCGGCGGTGAGGCGAATCAGGTCAACCAGCATGGCGACGTCCTCCATTGGGTGATTTGCAATAAGCAAGGGCGGGTTTGAACCCCGCCCCGGCGTGTTTTCGACAATCGGGAAACTCTGCCCGCACGGCAGTTACTGCAAGGTCAACAGGTAATCTACCAGATTTTCGATGTCCTCGTCGCTCAAGGCAGGCAGGATGCCGGCCATGGTGGACAGCATCAGGTTGCCGTCGTAGTCCTGCGAGAGACCATCGGCGGTGCCGGCGGCGTGGGCGTCGGGTTCCAGTATGGATTCCCGGATGTACTCCTCGGCGGAATAGCCGGGTAAGCGGTTGGCTGCCGCCGAGCCGATGCCGTTGAGGGGCGGTCCGAGGATGCCCTGGGCTACGCCGTCGATGGTGTGGCAGGCAGAACAGCCGCCGACGCCGACAAACAGGGCCTGACCGGGATGGCTGCCGGTCGGCGCAGGGACGTTCCCTCCTGGCGTCGGGCAAGCACCAACCGGGCAAGGCGTGGGCACTACCAGGGCTTCGTAATGGGGCTTTTCTTCGGCGTGATGTTCGAAGGGCGCCTGCCGGTTTTCGGAGAAGGCCCGGGGCGTAGGCCGGAATACGCCGAAGAGCAGCACCAGTGACAACGCAACCACCAAGCCCAGCGCGAGGCCGGCCACGAAAATCTGCCACAGCAGCGGGCTCTCGAACTTCAAGTGCATGAAGAAGGCGACGACGCAGAAGAACTTGATGACGGACAGAATGACCAATGGCGCGATGACGACGCTGGAACCCTGCAGACCCTCCGGGACGATGATGAGGAACTCGACCAGGGTAATGATCGCCAGGAAGATCGCCAGCAGGCCGTACTGCTTCAGGCCGCCGTGCACTCCCGCCGGAACGCGCCCGAAGAAGAACCGCCCGATACCGGCGTCCTCGTGAGCGCCGTGCTCTTCGTGGGGCAGAGCGCCTTCGTGTCCGGGGTTACTGCTCATTGCGTGAGTGCCTCCTGGGAGCTAGGTGATGATGCCGGTTATCCACTGCCATCCCTGGGCGGCGGCGTGGCCGACGTCGGGGCCGGCATCGAAACCGCCGATGAGGTAGAGCAGGGTGAAAATGACAATCCAGACGATGTCAACGAAGTGCCAGTACAGGCCGGCGATGTCCACGTCTTCGCCGGAAGGACGGCCGGCCGGGTTGCGGGCTGAGATGACGGCGAGGCAAATCAGCCAGAAGATGCCCAGCGTAACGTGCGCTCCGTGGAATCCGGTCAGCGTGAAGAAGGTGCTGCTGAACAGGTTGGTTTCGTAGCGCAGCCCCTCGACGCGGAAGAGGTTGAACTCATAGACCTGGAAGCCGATGAAACCGCCGCCCAGCACGATGGTGCACACTAGCCATTGAATCAGCCGTTTCTGGTTGCCGTTGCGCGCCGCCGCCACCGCCATCACCATGGTGAAGGAACTCATCAGCAGGACGAAGGTGCTGATGGTGGTGATGGGAACGTCGATGATGTCGATGGGATAGGGGCCGACGATACTCTGGCCCCGGTACACCATGTAGGTGGCGATGAGGGAGCCGAAGAACAGGCAGTCGGAGCCCAGGAACACCCACATGAGGAGCTTCCGGTGGCTGATGCCGGTGTTGGTTTCCTCCTCGTGGGCAGGAGGATGGGCCGACGCCTCATGTGCCGGTGGAGCGTGAGTGGTATCTGCGTGGGCCAACGGGCGCCTCCTGCGTGATACGTTTGACAGGGCGGATCGAGTCGATGCCGCGGTCAGTGGTGGGCTTCGGCTTCGTGGTGCTCTTCGGCGGCGGGTTCGTTGGACCAGCCGATGACGCCGATGATGGTAATCAAACCGCCGATGAAGCTGATGGGGAAGCGGATGTAATCCCAGCCAAAGTCGATGAGCAGTCCGCCGGCAATCCAGACGACGCCGAAGGAGGTAATCAGCGGCCAGTAGGACGGGCTGGGCATGTGGATGGTGGAGGGGTCAACGTGAGGTTCGGCCGGCACGGTTTCGCCGCGGGCCTCGGCCTCGCGCTTGGTAATCCAGTAAGCGTCCTGGCCCTTGACCACCGGAATCTCGGCAAAGTTGTACACAGGCGGCGGCGAGGAGATGCTCCACTCCAGCGTGGGGGCGTCCCAGGGGTCGTGGCCGGCTTCTTCGCCCTTCTTGAGGCTGCGGAAGAAGTTGTGGATGAACACCAGCAGGCTGATGACGATGACGAAGTAGCCGATGGTGGCCAGCAGGTTCATGAATTCCCAGCCGAAGCCCTCCGCGTAGGTGTAAATGCGGCGGGGCATTCCGTTCAGGCCGGCGTAGTGCATGGGGAAGAAGGTGAGGTTCATGCCGATGAACATCAGCCAGAAGTGCACCTGGCCCAAGGTTTCGTGGTACATCTTGCCGGTGATTTTGGGATACCAATAGTAGATGCCGGCGAAGATGCCGAAGATGGCGCCGCCGAACAGCACGTAGTGAATGTGCGCGACGATGTAGTAGGTGTCCTGCTGCTGGAAGTCGGAAGGCGACACGGCGTGCGAGACGCCGGAGAGGCCACCGACGATAAACAGGGCAACGAACCCGATGGCCATCAGCATCGGCGTTTTCAGGTCGATGGAACCCTGCCACATCGTGCCAATCCAGTTGAAGATTTTGACTCCGGTGGGGACAGCGATGAGCATGGTGGTGATGGTGAAGACCGAGTTGGCGATGGCGCCCAGGCCCACCGTGAACATATGGTGGCTCCAAACGGCCCAGCTCATAATGGCGATGACAATGCCGGAGAACACCACCACCGGGTAGCCGAACAACGGCTTGCGGCTGTAGGTAGGGATAATCTCGGATACGACGCCCATGGCCGGCAGGATCAGGATGTACACCTCGGGGTGGCCGAAGAGCCAGAAGAGATGCTGCCACAGGATGGGGTCGCCGCCGGCGGCGGTGTTGAAGAAGTTGGCGCCGAACTGCCGGTCGGCGGTGAGTTCAATCAGCGCGACGGTGATGATTGGGAAGGCCAGCACCAGCAGGATGCTGGTTACCAGCGTCATCCACACGAACACCGGCATCCGCATCAGGGACATACCGGGGGCGCGCATATTGATGATGGTAACGACGAAGTTGAAGCCGGCCGCCAGGGAGGCGACGCCCAGCACCTGGAGGCTCAGCGCCCAGAAGTCAAGGCCCTTGCCTTCGCTGAATGGCGCGGCGGTCAGGTTGGCGTAGGAGAACCAGCCGGCATCGGGGACTTGTCCAATCAGGAAGCCGGCGTGCATCAGCAGCGCGCCGAAGAGGAACGTCCAGTAGGAAAAGGCGTTGAGACGGGGGAAGGCCACGTCCCGGGCGCCAATCATCAGGGGAACGAGGAAGTTGAAGAACGTTGCGCCGAAGGGCATGATGGCCATGAAAATCATGGTTGTGCCGTGCATGGTGAACATGGCGTTGAACCAGTCCGCCGACACCAACGAGGCGTCCGACGTGGCCAACTGCAGGCGCATAATGCCGGCCTCGATGCCGCCGACCATAAAGAAGAAGAAAGCGGAAAAGCCGTAGAGCGCGCCGATGCGTTTGTGGTCAACCGTCGTCAACCAGCTCCACAGGCCGGTGTAGGTATTCGGACGGGGTATCACGCCGGTGATGGTTACCATTGCTTCAGTTCCTCCGCTGCGGCGTGGTCTTACGGCCGGAGCCGTGCGTTAGCGGCGTTGGTTTTCTCACTATGTGTATTGTAACCCAGGATAGCTGCCGGAGGGCTATTTCTGAGCCATCAGGTATTCCACCAGGTCGCTCAACTGGTCCTCGGTGAGGTCGGCTCGGTGGTCCGGTCGGGTCTGGTAGATGGCCGCCAATTCGGACATCCGGTTGCCGGGTTTGATAGCATCGGGGTTGCGAATCCACTGGCGCAGCGTTTCCCGGTTCAGGTCAACGAGGCCGGAGCCAAGGGTGGTGCGCGCGCCCAGGTCGGTAAGGTTCGGCGCGGCGAACGCGGTAGGCGGTTCTTGCCCGGTCCGCACGTCGGCCAGTTGTTCACCAGGGGACTTCTGCAGCCACTCGGTGTAGGCGATGTAGGTCTCCATCCGGGCGTGCTGCACGCCCTCGCCCACTTCGTCAACCTGGTCGGCGCTGCCGACGGTGTGGCAGGTAACGCACTGACCGTCGCCCAGGAAGACGAGCTGTCCGCTTTGAGCCGCCGCCGGGTTGTCAGCAGTTGACAAGTCCACCGGCTTTCCCCAGCCGTCAACCCAGGCCTTGTATTCGGCCTCGGGCAGGGCGTGGACGCGGAACTTCATCTGCGCGTGGGCGGTGCCGCAGAACTCGGCGCACTGACCGTAGTACATGCCAGTGTCTTCAGCAAGGAACCACATCTGGTTGTCGCGGGTGGGTACTACGTCCTGCTTACCGGCGAGCTTGGGAATCCAGAAACTGTGGATAACGTCATCGCTCTTGAGGGTCATGATGACGGGGCGGTCAACAGGAATCCGCATCTCGTTGGCGGTAGTTATCAACTCGCATTCAGGGTCTCTAGACTCGCCCGCCGGCACGACATTGGGCGCGGAGCATTCTCCCGTATCCGGTAGGGCATTCTCGTAGCGGAACTCCCACCACCATTGGTGGCCGATGGCCTCCACGTGCAGCGGCTCCTTACCCTGTTCCGCGGCCAGGGCAATGGCCTCGCCGGGTTCCAGTTTGAAAAGGACGAACACGGACCAGATACCCAAGCCCAGAATCAGTATGGTGGGAATTATGGTCCAGGCGATTTCCAGGGGCGTGTGGCCGTGGGTCTGCGGGGGCAGCGGGTCGCCGGGCTTGCGGCGGTAGCGGATGGCGGCGTAGAGCAGGGCGCCCTCAACCAGCACGAAAACGACCACCATGGTCCAGAGCAGGACGTTGAAAAGGAGGAGCTGGTCGCGGGCGACGGGGCCGTTTGCTCCGTCCAGGGTCCACGGTGTAGAGCTGAGGACGGACTGGTGAGCGTCAGAGTCGCAACCCAACGCGGCCAGCATCAGGATGATGCCGAGAAGGGCCAATACGACCAGGGAACGCCGGCCATTGCGGCGGGAAGGGGAATCGGAGGCGTTGCTCACCGGATTAAGGCCGTTCGGCTCGGGGCCGGAACCCGCTTTGGAGATGGTCGGTGAGTCTTTCTCAGAGAAGGGCAGCAGCCCCATCGTGAACCCCCGGATACGGCGTTATTGCAGCGGCCGCCGTATGTGCAAAATTTCACTAGCGGCGGATAAAATAGCACAAGGCATTTTACCTGTCAATTTGCGGAGCGGCTCGTCGGCGCGTCTTTCGACTCCCGTCCGCATATGTACTATGGCAGGTTTACCACGCTGTCCACCATTATCGCCACGAACAGCAGCGCCAGGTAAGCCAGCGAGTACAGATACGCAGCCTTCGCTCGACCCCGCGAATCATCTCGCCAGAGTCGCCAGGCCAGGAAAATGAACGGCGCGCCCAAGATTACCGCCGACGCCAGGTAAATCAGCCCAATGTCGGGCAGTAACGCGAACATCAGCGTGAGCCCGGTCAGCGCGATGGAATACAGCAGCACGTGCAGCGTGGTCTGCCGGCGCGAGGATACCACCGGCAGCATGGGCACGCCGGCCTGCTCGTAGTCGGACTGAATCAACAGCGACAGCGCCCAGAAGTGGGGCGGCGTCCAAAAGAAGATGATGGCGAACAGGTACACGGCCGGCAAGTCCAGGCTGCCCGTTACCGCCACCCAGCCCACCATGGGCGGAACCGCGCCCGCCGCGCCGCCGATGACAATGTTGTTGGGGGTCGTCCGCTTGAGCCACAAGGTATAGACGAACACGTAGAACAGGCTGGCGGCGAGAGTGAGGATTGCCGCCAGCGGGTTCACCAGCGTAGTCAGCAAAGCGAAAGCCGCAACGTTCAACCCGACGCCGAATGCCAGGGCATAACGGGGGGAGACCCGATCCCCGGCCACCGGGCGGCTTTGCGTGCGTCGCATCTCCCGGTCGATGTCCCGGTCCAGGTGCTGGTTGATGGCGTTGGCGCCGCCGGAGGCCAGCGCGCCGCCAATCCAGACCCAGGCCAAAGTCAGCAGCGAGGGCACGCCCTGCTCGGCCAGGAACATCCCGCCGGCCGCCGTCACCAGCAGCAGGGAGATGATTTTCGGCTTGGTGAGCGCCAGGTAGTCCCGGGCGACGGCGGTGGCAGCCATGCTAGTCAGCCTGCTGCGATGCCCGGCTGCCCCACGCCGTCCGAGCGTTCATGTAGGCCACCACGGCCATGCCCACCGCGCCGGCCCACACCGCCGTGGCCGCCGTCAGGTGCAGCGCGCGCCAGTGGGCCTGAAAGTCCAGCCAGACGGTGGCCGCGCCGACGACGACCTGGGCGATGAAGGCCGCCAGGGTGAGACCGGCCAGCCAGCGCATGGTACTGTCGCCCTTTGACCCAGCGACGCAGCGCCATACGGCGTAAAGCAGCAATATCCCCAAGACGAGCACCACGTAGCGATGGAACATGTGAATCGCCGTAAGGTGGTGCATGGGGAAAGCGCTGCCCTGGCACAGCGGCCAGGTGATGCAGGCTCCGGTCGCGCCCATGGCGGTGACCAAGGCTCCCGATATGATTACGGCATAGAGGCCCAGGGCTCCGGCGATGGCCCAGCGGTGGTAACCGTCCCCGACGACGGTTGTAACCCGTCTTATCGGCGTCCGGTAGGATGCAACCATCAGGAACAGGCACACCGCCAGCAGAGCCTCTGCGGTTCCCAGGTGCAGGGCCACTATCCCGCCGGGCAGGTGCGTCAGCACGGTTACGCCGCCGAGCAGGCCCTGGACAATCAGCAGCGGAACCGACACGGCGGCGGGTATCCAGACCCAGCGGTCATGGCGGTATCGCATCAGGCCTACCACCGCCGTTGCCAGCACCAGCGGCCCGACGATGACCGAGGCCACGAAGCGGTGGGTGTACTCGATGATTGCCGTGTATTCCAGCGGCGGCAGCACCTTGCCGTAGCACAGCGGCCAGTCGGGACAGCCCAAGCCGGACTCGGTAACCCGGACTACTCCGCCAATTATCACCAGTATGAAAACGCACACCGCCGTCGCGGTGGACAACCCCTTCAGCCAGGTTACGCGCCTCTGGGCGCCGTCCGGTTGTCCAGTTATGCCGATTGCTGCCATTTACATCCGTTGCGGCCCGCCGGCCGATTTGCCTGAATCCGATAGACGGGGAGCGGAGCCGCCAATAATGATAAAGCACGGCGGTACGATTTGCTACAATTTGACTCATGCAACCGAACCGACGTCATCGCGTGGCAACCCTGGTGGCCGCTGGACTGCTTGGGGTTATCATGCTGGCGGCGCTGGCGGGCTGCGGGACCGGCGGAGCCGATACACCGGGAGCCAGCACGCCGGGGCATGGCGACGGGGATGCTCTGTATCCCAAGCTGCCCAAGGTTACTGGGCACATTGACCTGGTAGAGGCTCAAACCGACAACCCCCGCTACTTCAGCCGGCTGCTGATAACCGACGACGCCGGGCAGAGTTGGGAGTTCCGCTCCGAAGATTGGGGCGGGGTTTCCGTAGGCCACCTCAAAGACCATCAGATTCAGGGGACGCCGGTGACCGTTTGGTACGAAAAGGGCGCCGACGGCAGCTTGCTGGCGCGCTTTGTCGGGGATTAGGGCCGGGGGTTCCTGGCGACAACTCCCGGCTGTGGCGTCTCAGACTCCCCGCCGGACGCGTCTCCCTGGTTCGGCTCGTCCTCGATGGCCGGCAGAGTTGGGGGAGCGGCCGGGGCGCCGCTGCCGGTTTCGGCCTCCCGCTTGCCGAACAGGAACTTGAAAATCACAAAGAGGAACCGCAGAACCAACTCCAGAGCCACCAGGAATAGCAGGTAGTAAAAGATGGTGTCCCCGTGCTCACTCACCTCCCGCAAAGCCGCCAACGAGCCGATGGCATCGAGCGAATCGGCAGTGACGATGAAGAAGCTCAGCACCGCGAAAGGCAGCATCTTGGACAGGTCCCTGGACAGGTCCTCGTTGTAATACGCCGCCACCCGAATAGCGCTGACCGTGGCCATGGCGATGAGGAGAACGCTGTCCAGCGTCCGGTCCTCGGAGAGAAAAGCCAATACCAGGGTCAGCACGGCCAGCCAGAAGAAGGCGAAGGCCGGATACAGAAAGACGAACCTGACGACCCACCACACCAGACGGAAGAGGTCCCCAAACAGGGAAATGCGCTCCCCTTCGATACGGGACAGGTTCAGCCGGAACATATCGCGAGCGGCCACGAACCGGTAGAAGTGGAACACGAACACGGCGTACACCGTCATGCCAACCACTACCGCCAGCACCGGCCACAACAGTCGCAGGGCATCTTCCAGAACCAGCCCGTTGGGGAAAATCCCGTCAATACCCACACGCACTCCTTTGCGATACATCCGCCGTTATGTCCAGCGGCTCAACGCAGGCCGAGTATAGTCTTGCGCCGAGAAGACGGTCAACCGACGGCAGCATGGGGCAAGGTTGCCCATTGCTTCGTATTGTCCTAAACTGGCGGCGCAATCGTTTTGAGATTAGCCTACGCCACAGGAGGCTTGCCGATGCCCCTGCCAACGCCGTTACAAGGTGTTCGCGTCGTTGACTTCACCTGGGTTCGCGCCGGGCCCTGGGCGGCCCGCTGGCTGGGCACCCTGGGCGCGGAGGTCGTCAAGGTTGAGTGGCCGCTGAACCTGGACACCCTGCGCCAGAATCGCTTCACCGTGCCGCCGGGCGTGGAACCCGGCCCCAACTCCACCGGCCAGTTCGCCGATACCAACGCCAACAAGCGCGGCATCAGCGTCAACACCCGCACCGAGGAAGGGCTGGAGCTGGTGAAGCAGCTGATTTCCGTGTCCGACGTGGTGATTGAGAACTTCAGCAGCCGCATCATGCAGCGCTGGGGGCTGGGCTACGAGCAGTTGAAGAAAATCCGGCCCGACATCATCTACGTGTCCATGGCCGGCTTCGGACACACCGGACGCCATCACTGGTACGGCACCATGGGGCCGGCAGCCCAGGCTTTGAGCGGCCTGACTCACCTATCCGGCCTGCCCAGCGCGCCGCCGGCGGGCTGGGGCTGGTCCTACCTGGACGACACCGGCGGGATGTACGGGGCAATTTCGGCGCTGACGGCGTTGCGACATCGCTCGGCGACAGGCAAGGGGCAGCACGTTGACCTGTCCCAGATGATTACCGGCATCACACTGACCGGACCGGCGTTCCTGGACAAGACGGTGAACGGGCGCAAGGCGCGGCGCGAGGGTTTCCCGCCGGGCAACCGCACCGTGTGGCCGGGCGCCGAGGTGGTCAACAACTACCGCGGCCCCATCGCCGCGCCGCACAACGCCTACCGGACGGCGCCCGAAGGCTACAACGACTGGGCCGTCATCGCCTGCTTGTCCGATGACGAATGGCAGAAGTTGGTGGAGCTGATGGGCAGTCCCAAGTGGGCCGACAGTCGCTTTGACACCATCGACGGCAGGCTGGAGCACCAGGAGGAGATGGACGGGCACATCGAAAAGTGGACCGCGACGATGGGCAAGTACGAGCTTACCGAGAAGTGCCAGGCCGCCGGCATCCGCGCCATGGCCGTGCAGAGCAGCCAGGACCGGGTGGACAACGACCCGCAGCTGAGGCACCGGGATATGTACGTGCCCATGGACCACCCGATGCTGGGGCCCTGGAAGTTCCAGAACGCACCCTTCAAACTGTCCAAGTCGCCGGCGCGCATCGCCAACCCGCCGCCCATGATCGGGCAGCACAACCGTGAGGTGCTGGAAGACCTGCTGGGCGTAACCCACGAGGAGCTGCTGGACGGCTACGAGAACGGAGTCTTCTGGCCCACTACGATGGACCGGTACCCGTACATTGAGGAGGCGCTGCGATGACATCCGCCAACAACGGCAATCAACAAGATAGCGCTGACATTGGCGGGGCACGTCCTGCCGACCTGAGCCTGCCCGGAGCGTTGGACGGTTTGCGGGTGCTGGAAGTCTGCGACGAGAAGGGCCAGTTCTGCGGCAAGCTGATGGCCGACAACGGCGCCGACCTCATCAAGATTGAGCCGCCCGGCGGCGAGGCCTGCCGCAACTTCGGCCCATTCATGGACGACGTGCCCCACCGGGAGCGCAGCCTGTCCTTCTGGCATTACAACACTTCTAAGCGCGGCATCACGCTGAATCTGGAAACGCCGCAAGGCCAGGACGTGTTCAAGCGGCTGGCGGCCACCGCCGACATCGTGCTGGAAAGCCGGAAGCCCGGCTACCTGGAATCGCTGGGCCTGGGCTATGCAACGCTGTCGGCGGACAATCCCGGCCTGATCATGTGCTCGCTGACGCCCTACGGCCAGACCGGCCCGTGGCGGGATTACGTGAGCAGCGACATCACGCAGATGGCCGGCGGCGGACAGATGGCGTCGTCGGGCTACGACGAGATTGACGTGCCGAACCCGCCGCCCATCGCGCCCGGCGGCGGCAACTCCTGGCACATCGGGGCGCACTACGCCTACATCGGCATCATGGCCGCGCTGTACTACCGTTTCCTGAGCGGCGAGGGGCAGTACATCGACGCGTCCATCCACGAGGCCTGCGCGCTGACCACCGAGGGCGCCATCGCCATCTACCTGTCAACGGGCGACGTGGTGCAGCGGCACACCGGACGCCACGCCGCGCCCGATATGTCGCCGGCCATCCAGTTTCCCACCGGCGATGGCGGCTGGCTGAACACCACGCGCTCCGGCACCAACCTGACGCCAGCGCGTCTGAAACTGCTAGCCGAGTGGTTCGACCAGTCGGGCATGGCCGACGACCTGGCCGACGAGCGGTATCAGGACCCGGCGGTGATTGCAGAAGAGAACGACCACATCGTGCAGGTGATGAAGAACTTCTTTATGAACTCCACGCTGGAAGATGCCTTCCACGGCGGGCAGCAGCGGGACTTCCCCTGGGGCGCCATCCGCAGCATGGACGAAATCGTAGGCGACGCCCACCTGACCGACCGGGAGTTTTTCAAGGAAGTGGAACACCCGGAGCTGGGGCGGACATTCACCTACCCGGGGCCGGCCGCGCTCTTCAACGGGTCACCCTGGCGCATTAGCCGGCGCGCCCCGCTCATCGGCGAGCACAACTCTGAGATACTGCAAGGGGAGTTGGGGCTGACCAACTCGCAGATGCTGCTGTACGCCGAGGGCGGGGTGATTTAACGGAGGCCCTACACACGGTTGACGCCGGTATTTAGCGTCAGATTAGACACCCTCTATGATGAACGCCGTGGATGTGGCGTACCGATGACGTTCCTCTTGAAGTTCGCGAACTCCGGCATCCTCGAAAAGAGCCTCGGCGTCCTCGACGCTGTTGAACTCCACCACCGTCATGCGTACCGGAGGAGCGGCGTTGCCATGTTTGGGGGTGATAGCTCCGCCGCGAACCAAAACTTCTCCGTGATCGCGGGTCACCACCTGACGCACCCGCTCGGACATGGCGGCCAGCCCCTCGGGATCGTTAATTTCGGTGTCAATAATCACTACGTAACCTTTCATTTCTTACTTCTCCTTCGTGCGAATTGGACTGATACGGACGTATCCGCGTCTCCAGGGAGAGCAGTCTAGCACATCAAAGCAGCGAAAAAAATCCGTATCGCTAAATCGCGTTCGTGCGTGTCTAATCATGTACGTAGTCCCAGATTGAGCGCTACCCAACGAACAAATCCTCGGGCAGGAAAACCGACACGGTGTAGTTGGGCACGTCCACGACGTTGCTAACCTTCAGGTCCACAGCCACGCTGCAGATTACGTAAGCCTGGTTGCGGGTGAAGCCGCGCTCCTGCAGCAGGTCAATCATGTTCAGGATGGCGTTGCGGCAAGCTAGCGTCAGGTTCTCGCCATCGTTGGTTCCGTCGTCGGTTACAGGCATCCCCATGGTGGCGACGAAACGGCGGGGCGCGGCCCACTCGGGCGCAATATAATAATCCTCACGGCTGAAGCGGGGCCAGCGGATACTGTGGCGCTCCGCCTCGCCTTTCAGCACGCGGAATCGCACAGTGCAGGTTGCGCCCATTTCCACGGCGGTTACGCAGACCTCGCCGTCGCCCTGGGCGAAGTGGCCGTCGCCGGTGGAGAACAGCGCTCCGTCCACGGCCACCGGCAACAGCAACTTGGAGCCGGTGGAGAGCTGCTTGACGTCGAAATTGCCGCCATTCTCCCGGGGAGGCAGCGTGCGGATGCCATGGGTAGCGCCGACGCCCGACACCGGAACCGCGCCGGCAACGTCGGGCGGAAGAGCCACGCCGCCGCGCTCAGCGAGTTCCGCTTCCCGTCGAGTCCACTGCTCCAACTGCGCGTGGGACGGGGCGACGCCGGAAACGCCCATGAACGACGCGCCGGGAACGCGGACGCCGGGTATCTGGTCGGAGGTTGCGTAGCCGTCGGCGATGTTCCAGTGCACCATGAACGGCTCGGTGAAAACGTCGCGGAGGAAGCCGAAACCGGGGAAGATGACGCTGAACGCATAGGGTTGCGGCTGAATGTCCACGAACTCTACTTCCAGCAGGTCGCCGGGCGCAGCGCCCTTGACGGCCACCGGCCCGGTGAGCGGGTGAATGACGCCGGCGTCCATACCGGGGAAGTCGGCCTCGGTTACGCCGGGACGCATCTGGCCGTCGAAGGCATCGCGGGTTTCCAGCGTAACCTCCTCACCTTGGTCAACCTCCACGACGGGCGGGATGTCAGGATGCCAGCGGTTATGCCCTGTGTTAGACTCCTCGCGAAGGGGTTTGCTGCGGTCGATGGTGATGCTCTGCATGGGGTAATCCCTCCCCGGCCGCGCTGTACCCGTGGCCGCCTGGCCGGATGCTACCGGCGGCCCCTGAAAGTGTCAACAATCGCAACTATTGAGAGGTGCAGCCGCCATGTCCTCCGCCACTGAGAACCCGGACATCATTGCCGCCAACCTAGCCGCCGTGGAGGCGCATTTCCACTCGGAGGCGACCAACGAAGTGGAGGCGGCCCTTGACCTGTACACCGACGACGTGGTGTGGGAGGCGCCGGCTCGTGGACTGCGTTTTGAGGGCAAGCGGGCCGTGGCCGACAACTACACGCAGATGTTCGCCAAGATGGAGGACGTGGAGTTTGAGACCCTGCAACGCTTCGCCACCGAGGATAGAGTGGTGGACGACAGCGTGGTGCGGTTCCGCCTGACCGGTGAGGGCTACCTGCCGCTACAACCGGGCACTCAGGTGGAAATGCGCCTGGTGCACATCTTCGAGATGCGTGGCGGGTTAATCAGCAAGGAAATCGGCTACGAGATGTGGAGGTCGGCGAGTTAGGCTGCTCACCCCGCCGGCACTTCGTGGGACCAGGTGAAGGTGGCGTCGTCGGGTTCGTCGATGAGGCGCCATTGGGGCATCATGAAGCCCTCTGATACGGGCTGGAAGGCTACCTCGACGCGCTTGCCGATGCCGACGTTTTCCTCCTTTTCCATGTTGAAGTCGGCGTCCACCAGGTTGCCGGTGATGCGCAGGCCGTCAAACTCGGTGGGCTGGCCGCGCTGCTCATCCAGCTCAACCAGCACGATGGCGAAGGGCGTCAGGTCGCGGAAGCTGGGAATCACGGTGTGGGCCACCACCTGGTAGGAGTAGATGGTGCCCTTGCCGGACACCTGCTGCCATTCCCAGTTGATGGAGGTGCACCAGGGGCAGGCCGGCCCCGGTTCGCCCCGAAGCAGGCCGCAGTCGGCGCACTTCTTGACCACCAGGCGGCCCTCGCCGGCGGCCTCGAAGTAGCCCTTGTACTCAGAATCGTTGTCGGGGATGCTGAGGGTGATGCCCCGGTAGGTGTAGTTCGGCATTGTGGTTCTCCGGTCTGGATTCCGGCTTTTGCCGGAATGACGGGTTGGGAATTATCAAGGGGTCAGTTGAGGACGTTGCCCATGATGAGGGAGCTGCCGACGGCGGGGGTTCCCCAGCCCATGTTCATGCTGATTTTGGCGTCCTTGACCTGGCGGCAGCCGCCTTCCTCACTGTAGTCGTAGGAGTGGTTCCCTTCGGACGCGCCGGAGCAGTAGCAGTCAACGGTACCGCGGAGTTGGCGGACGTTCTCGATGACCATGTTCATGCCGTGGGTGTAGCCCTCGCAGAGGTGGCCGCCGCTGAGGTTGTTAGGGCGTTTGCCACCCAGGTTGATGATGCCGCTGGTTACGTAGTCCTTGCCCTCGCCCTTTTCACACCAGCCGTAGTCCTCGAACTGGAGCAGGACGGTGTAGGTGAAGGCGTCGTAGCAGCCGGTGATGTCAACGTCCTCGTGCTTGACGCCGGCCAGCTCGAACACGCGCGGGCCGACGTAGTGTCCGGCGACGCGGGTGATGGGGCCGTGCTGGTAGTGGAAATCGCCGCCGGGCTTGGTGCCCCGGCCCTGGACGCCCTTGATGTAGATGGGCTTGTGCTTGAGGTCGCGGGCGCGCTCGGCGGAGGTTACGATGACGCAGGTGGCGTTATCGGTTTCCAGGCAGCAGTCCAGCAGGTGGGCCACCGGGCGGATAATCCAGCGGGAGTTCATCACGTCGTCCACGGTGACCCGGTGCTTCATCAGGGCCTTGGGGTTGTTGGAGGCGTGGTTGGAGTGGGCGACCTTGATGGCGGCCAGGTCTTCGCTCCTGACGCCGTACTCGGCCATGTGGCGGGTGAAGGTGTAGGCGAACTGCTGGACAGCGCTGATGAGTCCGTAGGGGCGCTTCATCAGGTCCAGGCCGCCGATGGGAGCGGACGCGCGGGCGCCGGTGCCGCCGATGCGGATGTTGGAGTAGCCGTTCATGGAGCGGAAGATGGCGACGACGTCGCACATACCGGCCTCGATGGCGCCGATGGCCAGCCCCACCAGGGCCTCGGTGGAGGAGCCGCCACCGGAGCAGTCCATGTAGAAGTTAGGCCGGATGCCCAGGTCGTACTGGATGGACGTGGAGGGCGTGGAGTCGCCGCCGTGGTAGCTGAGCATCCCGTCCACCTGGTCGGGAGTCAGGCCGGCGTCGTTGATAGCGTTGCGGATGGCCTCGGCGCCCAGGGCGCGGGTGGTGCGGCCCGAGGCGCGGCTGTATTCGGTTTCGCCGACTCCGACGATGCAGTACTTGTCGCGTGGATTGCCTGCCATATCGTTCCCTCCGATGCAATGCCAGGTGTATCTGCGGTGTTTTGTCTTTACGTCAGGTGTACACAACCTGCATGGCTTGGCGTACTTCGTCCATGGTTTGCTGGGCGATGGCGCGTTCGCGTTGGGTGCCGGCGAGCAGGACGTCGCGGACGTAGTCGGGGTGCTCTTCGTACCAGGCCCGTCGCTCCCGGATGGGCTCCAGGAAGCGGTTGATGGCCTCGGTCAGACGCTCCTTGACCTCCCGGTCGCTGACCGTGCCGGCGGTGTAGCGCTCCTTCAGCTCGGCCACCTCGTCGGCGTCGTCGTTGAAGGCGTCGTGGTACAGGAAAGCCGGGTTGTAATCCACCACGCCGGGGTCGGTGGCCCGCAGGCGGGGGTTCTCGCCGGTTACGTCGGTAACCATGCGTCGGATGCGATTGGACACGGCTTCGGGGTCGTCGGCCAGGTAGATGGTGTTGTTGAGGCTCTTGCTCATCTTGGCCTGGCCGTCGGTGCCCACGAGGCGAGGGACACGACCTACCCGGGCCCGGGGCATGGGGAAAACGTCGCCGTACAGCCGGTTGAAGCGTCGGGCCACGTCGCGGGTGTACTCGATGTGGGGGACCTGGTCCTCGCCGACGGGCACCAGGTGGGCCTTGGGCAACAGGATGTCGGCGGCCTGGCTGATGGGGTAGTTGAAAAAGCCCAGGGATATGGATTGATGCTCGGACTCCAGCTGCGCGGTCTCCGCGCGCAGGGTGGGGTTCTTCTGGTGCTGGTTCAAGGGCGTGAGCATGGAGAAGTACATGGTCAGCTCGGCGTGCTCCGGAACGTAGCTCTGGATGACGAAGGCGGACTTTTCGGGGTCGAGGCCGACGGCCAGCCAGTCGGTGGCCACCTCCAGCACGGAGCGGCGGATGAGCCCAATGTCGTCCAGGTGGTCACCCATGGCCTGGTAGTCGGCAATGAGGAAAAAGCACTCGTACTCGTGCTGCATCTGAATCCAGTTTTCCAGGGCACCGAGATAGTGGCCCAGGTGCAGTTGTCCGGTGGGGCGCATTCCAGTGAGGATGCGTTGTTTTTCGGGCATGGTTAGTCCTCTTTGTCAGCAACGCCGGCCATGGCGCGGGCGCGTTGACGTATGGTTTCGGGCAAGGCGTCGCGCTTCCGGCGATGCTTTTGCAGATATTCCAGCAGGTTGTGGGTGGCAGACTCTTTGCAACGTCCGCAGAGGAGTTCTCCGGAGCGGCAGCGCTTCTGGAGCGCAGCATAGGCGTCCGGCTCGGGGGTGGCGTGAAAGGCGTGGAGGCTGGACACGCTGCAAATGCGAGGGTCGGGGTTGCCGCCTTTTTCACGCTGCTCGGCCAGGGTCGGACGGCCTCCGGTGTAGGCACGCCCGATGCGCCGGCGGACGTCCTCGGGTGAGTCGTCGTAGGTGATGCGTCCCTGCGGCACCGCGTTGGTCATAACCTCGATTGCGCTGCCGGTGCCAGGGTCGTCGTAGGTAGTCAGGCCGCGCGTCATGCGCAGGTAGAGGGCGGATGGCTTGACCAACCCGAACCGGTCGGCGAGGTTCCGAGCCATGCGCACGTACACGTCCCCGCCGATGCCGTCTATGACCAGGGTGCGGCAGGGGCCGCCGTATTCGGGCTGCTGGGTGTGGAGTATGTCGGCTAACCGCAACAAGGGAAGGAAGGTATCGGTGGCGCTGCTGCTCAGCCGCAGCCCCAAGGCGGAGTTGAGCACGCTCAGGGGCGTGGCGCGTCCAAGGGAGAAGGCGGTTTCCACGATGGCGGCGCGGTTGAGCTGGAGGTAGGCGTCGGCGCGTTGCAGGTCAAGGCCGGCGGCGGCCAAGGCCAGCAGGCGGTCGAGCATATTGCGGAGCGCCTGTTCGCGGGAGTCGGATTCGTCCCGGAAGCCCAGGACTATCTCGGCGCCCAATGAGTGGAAGTAAATCAGCAGGTTGCCCAGTGTCATGTGACCCAAGTGCATCGGCCCATCCGTTGACATGCCGGCGATAATCTTGCACCGTTCGCCATCCGCCAGCGCCTGCATGAACAGGTCGGCGTCCCGGCTGCCCACGACTTGACCGGTCAACATATAGGGATGCGGCGCCTCAAACCATTGCACGAATCGCGCTCTTTGCTCCGGGTACGCCTCGTTGAGGCCGGTAATTCGCAGTTCTTTGACCAGCTCATTTTCGCGAGCCAACGGCTGGTCGCCGGAACGCACGACCAGCGACGGGATGGCGATGTCGGCCTCCTCCGCACTGGTTTCGGGAGAATCGGCGTCCAGGATCTGCCCGTGCAGTTGGCTCAGCCGCTGGGCAATGTCGTTAAGGGTCCGTTCCTGGACTTCGCGGGCGTTAGACAGGAGCAGACGGGCGATGTCCTCGGCGGTTTCCGGGGACAGGCCGAGTTGCCGGGCGCGGCGGCGGGCGCTGACAAACAGGTTTTCTTCCACCGCCGGTTTGTGGATGGTGTCGCTTTCCAGGTATTTCTCAGCCGCCACGTTGCGGGAGGCTTCGATGCGGGCGTGGGTCAGCTCCAGGATGCGGTCGTGGCTGCCGGCAATGATGGCCCGCTGGCGTCCGCGGTACTCGGCATAGGGCAAACCGCCGGCAGGCATTTCGGAACGCACCAGGGCCGGGTCTTCGCCGGCCAGCAGCCGGCTTACGCCCCGCTCTACCTGGGAAACTTCCGACAGGCGACGCCAGTCGGTCGGCACCAGCGACGCCGGCTGTTCGTCCAGCCAGGCGGCCAACCGGGCCATTCGCCGGTCGTAGATGGCTGCCGCCTCCGGCATAGATATAAGCTCCCGCAGGCCGAGGGCTGGCAACAAGCAATCGCGGCGATAGGCGGATAGGTATTGCGCCCGCTGGGGGCCGGCCGCCGGCGCATCCCTGAGGTGGTCTGAGTTACGTTCGATGCCGACCAGGTCCAGCTGCGCGGCGTGCCAAAGCAGCCGGCCGTTGGCGTTGCCGTCGTTTACGTCCAAGTCGGCAGCCCATGCTGCCAACAGGGCGTCGCAGACTGTGGCGACGAACTGCTCCGGCGCGTCGGCTCCGCGGAGCCAGGCGGCGGCGACGGCGGCGGAATCTCGAGCGCGGTCGGGGGCGTCGGGCCGGCCGGCGAGGTGAAACAGCGCTGCCGCGTTGACTATTACGGTATCGGCGAGCGGGTAAGACTCGGACAATTCGGCGGCAGTTACGGCGATGCGGCGGGCTGCCGGCAGGCCTGTTGAGTCAGGATGGTCGGCGTAAATTGCGGCCAGCGAGACGGCCAAGCGGTGGGCGTCAGGCGTGTAAGACTGGGCGGTAGTCATTGCGGTCAACCGGGGTTGAACTCGGATGACCACATAATACCATCAATCTACCGTCCCAAATCAGCCGGGGCTCATTAGTCGGGCAGCCGCTCCAGAAAGCGGGCGACGGCAGTGTTGACGGCTGCGGGCTGTTCCAAGGTGACGAAGTGCCCGGAGCCGGGGACAACCACTACTTGGGCGTCCTGCAGCTCACGGCCCAGGTACTCGGCGTAGCGCACCGGCGTCATCACGTCGTCGGCGCCGACGATGACGAGCGACGGGATGGCGATTTCCTTGACGCGTTCCATCACGTCGAACTTGTCGCAGGCCAAAAGGTCGTTGTGCTCGACCATGGGGCCGGATTGGAGGGCGCGGGCAGCCAATTGCGGGGCGAGTTCGCGGTTGATGGCCTCATAGTAGGCCGGGGCTTCGGCCCGCCACTGGTCATCGTCCAGGCATCGGTCCAGGTAATCAGGATGGACGCGCAGCCTGGCGCCGGTGCCGATGAGGACGAGGCCGGCCAAATCCTGGGGGAAGCGCAGGGCGTAGTCCAGGGCGATGGCGCCGCCCATTGAGTGGCCGAAAAGCACGAAGGGCGGGTAGCCGTTACCCACCGCATACTCGCGCAGCCAGTCCACGTAGCCGGAGATGGTGTCCCGGGGCTGACCGTGGGGGTGGCCCGGCAGGTTCACGGCGTCGGCGTTGGCGAACTGTGCAGTCTGGTAGTGGTAGGTAAGTTCGTTCTGGCCGGAGCCGTGAACCATGAGGAGTTGCATGGCGGCTTATCCTTACAGCAGCGGGGCCTGGCCGTTGGTCGGCGCGTCGGGAGCGTCGTCATCGTCGTCGCCCGCGTCAGTGTCGGCGGTGTTGGTGACGTCGGCCTCGTCCGGTGCGTCGTCGGCCTCATCGTCGTACTGGCTGTCGGCTTCGGCAGCTACGGCTTCGGCCTGGGCCAGCACTGAATCGGAGTCGGCAGCGCCGTCATTCTCGGCAGCCGGGCCGGCGCCGTTCTGTCGCGTGGGGTCGTCCTGGCTGTAGTCGTTGGCGCGGAAGCAGTAGATGGACACCACGGTGTCGTCGGCGCTGCGCTCGCGCCAGACGATGACGCCCTTGGTCTGGCGGGTGTTGACCACTTTGACTTCGGCCAGGTCAATCCTGACCACCTGGCCCTGGGCCGAGATGATGAAGACCTCGTGTCCTTCTTCCTCGTTCATTTCGGCGGCGTTGACGATTTTGGCGTCCACCACCGGGCCGGTGGGCTTGTCGCCCTGGTCAACGGCGAAGGTCTTGACGCCCAAGCCGCCCCGGTTGGTCTCACGGTACACCGGCTCGCCCTTGCTGTTGCATAGGGGAGTGGCCTTGCCGTAGCCCTTTTCGCTGACCACGAGGAGGAACTCGTTTTCGGGGTCGTTGACCACGTCCATGGCCACGACGCGGTCCTGGCCATTGAACTCGCTACGGAACTTCATGCCGATTACGCCGGCAGCGTTGCGGTTGCGTTCGGGGATGCTGGCGACCGGGCAGAGCAGGGCTTGCCCCTGTTCAGTTACCATCACGATTGACGCTTCGCTGGATACCGGACGCACGGCGATCAGCTCGTCGCCGTCCTGTATTTTCATAGCGATGAGACCGGACTTGCGCAGGTTTTGCAGCTGGCCGGGGCGCAGCGCGTTCACCCGTCCCTGACGAGTGGCAAAGACGTACAGGTGGTTGTACTCGGCCCGGTTGGCCGGGAGCATGGTTTGAACCTGTTCGCCGGGTTGCAACGGTATCAGGTTCACCAGCAGGGTGCCCCGGGCCGTTCGCCCGGTGTCGTTGGGGGTTTCGTACACGTTGAGGGGATACACCCGGCCCTTGTTGGTGAAGAACAGCAGTTGGTCGTGGGTGTTGAGCACTGCGATCTGCATCACTGCGTCGTCGTCCCGGTTGTTGGCGCCGCGCACGCCTTTGCCGCCGCGACGCTGGTTGCGGTAGGTGTTGATGGGAACGCGCTTGATGTAGCCCCGCTGACTCAGGGTAACGACCACGTCCTCCTGGACGATGAACTGCTCGATGGACTGTTCCTGCAGCTCGGCGATGTCGATGACGGTGCGGCGGGCGTCGGCGTGCTTGCGCTTCACCTCGCGGGTTTCGCGCTTGATTTCGTTGCGGATTTTCTGGGGGTTCTGGAGCAAGTCTTCCAGCTGGGCGATGGTAGCCAGCAAGTCGTTGTACTCCTCGTCCAGACGCTGGCGTTCCAGGGCGGCCAGGCGGCGCAGCTGCATATCCAGGATGGCCTGGGCCTGAATCTCGGAGAGGTCGAACTGCTGCACCAGGTTGTTGCGGGCGGTTTCCACGTCCTGGCTGTTGCGGATGGTCTCGATGATGGCGTCGATGGCGTCCAGAGCCTTGAGCAGACCCTCGACGATGTGAGCGCGGTCGCGGGCCCGGCCCAGCTGATACTCGGTGCGCCGGCGGATGACTTCCTCGCGGTGGAGGATGAAGTTGCGGATGAGCTCTTTCAGCGGCAATTCCTGGGGCTGGCCGTCCACCAGCGCCAGCATGATGGCGTTGAAGGACGAGCGCAGAGCAGTGCGCTTGTAGAGGTTGTTCAGAATCACCGTGGCCTGGGCGTTGCGGGACAGCTCGATGACGACGCGGATGCCGCGGCGGTCGGACTCGTCGCGGATGTCACTGATGCCCACCAGCGTCTTGTCGCGCACCAGGCCGGCGATTTTCTCCACCAGGGTGGCCTTGTTGACCTGGAAGGGCAGTTCGCTGACTACGATGCGCTGGCGGTTGTTGCGCATTTCTTCGATTTCGGTTACGGCCTCCATGATGACGCGACCGCGCCCGGTGGCGTACATATCGCGGATGCCGGAGACGCCCCGGATGCGCCCGTAGGTGGGAAAGTCCGGCCCGGGCACAATGGCCATCAACTGGTCAACGTCGCAGTTTGGATGGTCAATGACGTGGCAGACGGCGTCGCAGATTTCGCCCAGGTTGTGTGGCGGCATATTGGTGGCCATCCCCACAGCGATGCCGGAAGAGCCGTTGACCAGCAGGTTGGGCATCCGGGAGGGCAGAACCTGCGGCTCCTTGATGGAGTCGTCAAAGTTGTCGGAGAAATCCACCGTCTGCTGGTCGATGTCGGCCAGCATCTCGTCGGCGATGGCGGTGAGGCGCGCTTCGGTGTAGCGCATGGCGGCCGGCGGGTCGCCGTCAATGCTGCCGAAGTTGCCCTGGCCGTCAATGAGGGGCGTCCGCATGGAGAAGGGCTGGGCCATGCGCACCAGAGCGTCGTACACGGAGCTGTCGCCGTGGGGGTGGAATTTGCCCAGCACTTCGCCCACGATGCGGGCGCTCTTGCGGTACTGGCTGCCGGGGCGGATGCCCATGTCGTGCATGGCGTAGAGAATCCGGCGCTGCACCGGCTTGAGGCCGTCGCGCACGTCAGGCAGGGCCCGGGACACGATGACGGACATGGCATAGGACAGATACGACTCCCGCATCTCATCTTCGATGGGCCGGGGGTTGAAATCGTCGCCGGTTCGCTGAGGGGGCGCAGTAGTCATCGCGGGTCTCCTTGGGTACTTATGGGCTCTCTATGAACAGTTGGGCGCGTTCCACCAGTCCGAGGAACAGGCTGTTGAAAGCGGCCGGGACTTCCTCGCCCTGTTCCGGCAGGAACTGCACGGCGATAACCCAACTGTGCTCCTTGCTTTCCAGCCCTTCAATGGTTCCGTCGTCCAGCTGGTAGGCGATGGTCATCAGGCGTTCCGCTCGCTGGGGTTCGCGCAGGGCGAGTTTATGGCGGCTATTCACGCGGAACATACCGGCGCTGCCGATGATGGCGGCCACTTTGGAGCCGGGCGACAGGTAAATTTGATGGCGCAACGGTTCCGTTTCGTCGTCGGGATAGTGTCGGGCAACGGGAGAGGGAAGCTCGCCGCCGAAGTGGGCGTTGAGCAGGTGCATACCGCTGCCGGTGGCCAGAACGGGCATATCGTCGTCCAGGGCGGCGGCCAGAGGCGCTGCTGCCTGGGGGTCGGCGCCGTCGGGGATGAAAAGCCCGCCGGCTCCGGCCAGGGCATCGGCGCCCTCGCCGGGCGCAAGGACGCGAACCTGTCCGCCGGCGGCTTCAACCGCGCGGATGCCCGGGGTGGGATGCTGGCCGTTGCGCTGGGCGGCCGGGATGGCGATAGTGGGCAAAAGACAATCTACCAGAACGAAATTCCGGTTTATATTATACTAAAAAATGGACTAAATTGCCCGTCGTACCGCCTTCGGGTTTCAGACGAAATCGCCTGCTTCACGACTCCCCATTCTCCATCACCATGCGGGCCACCTGGCGGCCCATGCGGACCGAGTAGTTGGTGCCGCGGTCTTCGGGGTAGATCTGCGTGGTGTTGGCCAGGTACAGCGACTCTACCGGCGTACGGTGGTCGGGGATGCGTTCGCTGTAGTTGACGCCGATGATGGGCTGGGCGCCGTCCACCCGGTGGTGGTGGTATTCGATAACCCAGTCCCGGGAAAAGTCGGGGTTCAGCTGTCGCAGGTGAGGCAGGAACTCTTCCAGCAGCTCGGCCGGTTCCTTGCGGTACAACTCGCTGTTGCGGTCGGGGTAGTTGGTGAGATAAACGATGTGATGCCCGCCGTACAGGTTCCGGTCAATCATGTTGGTGTGCTCGATGACACCCACGAAGGGTAGCGAGCGGTCGGCCACGTTGAGCCAGTACTTGGACGTCAGCGGCCGGTCCAGCACCAGAATCATCAGCACTGCCGACAGGTACTCCGCCGATTCCAGGATGGCGCGGTAATCGTCGGGCAGCTCGGGAACCAGCCGGGTGAACACGTAGGACGGCGTGGTGGCGATAACGGCGTCGTATTCGTAATTCCGTTCTTCGCCGCCATGCGGCGCGGCGGTGAACCCCATCGCTTTGCCGTCCCGGACGTTGATCCGCCGAACGCCGACGCCGACGTGCACCTTCCCGCCCTGCTCCACGACCCGTTCTCGGCATACGTCAAACACGGTTCCGAAGCTGCACATGGGGTAGCCCAGGCGTTCCTTTTGCATCCGCTTGCGGGACGCGACCCGCAGGTAAATCTTACCCCACAGCCAAGTCATGCTGACCTTGTCGTAGTGGTCGCCGAACTTGCCCCGCAGCATGGGTTCCCAGATGACGCGGTAGGCAGCGTCGCCCATGTGCCGACGGGTCCATTCGGCGGCGGTTACGTCCTCAAACTTGCGCCAGTTGCGCGTCTTCTGCAGCAGGAACGTCCAGAGGCCCAAGCGGATGCGTTGCGTAAAGGGCAAGGGCGAAAACCGCAACAAGTCCATGGGAGTGGCAAAGTCCCAGATGCGTCCTCCGTGAAACAGGCCGACTTTGGACTCCAGCCATTCCATTGAGTCGCCCAGGCCCAGCTCATGGACCAGTTCCACCATGTCGGTGTCGCTGACGAACAGGTGGTGATAGCCTCGCTCCAGCTGGCCGCCGCCGACTTCAAAGGTGGACGCCTGCCCTCCCAGGAAGGGCGCAGCTTCAAAGACCTCGGCGAAGTGTCCCCGGTTCGTCAGCTCCAGAGCCGCCGCCAGGCCGGCCGCGCCGCCGCCGATAATTCCCACTCGCATCGGCTAATCGTCCTGTGCGGCCCGCACACCGCTGACTGCCTCATCATTGCGGCTCGGCGTGGTCTCCGTATGCGGCAGCGCAGCGAGCCCGCGCAGCGATACGTTATGCCACAGCAACAGCGCCAAGCCGGCCAGGTTCACCGGCAGCCAGAGGGCCAGCAGGTGCACCGCCACCGAGTAGGACGCCGCCGTGGCTGCGCCAACTCCAAGGATAAACAATGTTTGCTGTGCCACCACCTCAAAGGCGCCAATGCCGCCGATAGACGCCGGAATCGCGGTTATGAGATTGGACGTTACCGTAACCAGCGTAACCGCCACGGCCAGCAGCCAGAAGGAAGCGAAGTAGGCGTCCAGGTTGAAAGAATAAGCCACAATCAGATAGACGCCGGCCTCGGCCAGCCAGATGGGGAGGGAGCTGACGAACAGCGCCGCGTGTTTGCGGGGGGAGTTGAGTGTCGCCAGTCCCTCCACAAACGCGGTGATTACCTCGCCGGCCAGCGGACGAAAACGCGCCGGCAGCAACGCGGTCATTCTCAGGAACCAGTCCACCGTGCGCCGGCTGCACGCCAACGCCGTGAGTACCCCCAACGCTACGGCAAAGCTGATTACCACTCCGACCATCAGCGCTATGGCGGTGGACTGGTAGGCCAGGCTGGCGTCGCTGAACAAGCCGGCGGCCAGTAGAATGGGCGCGGCGACGGCGCCCAGGGCCAGCAGCGTCAGGCCGTCATAGAGCCGCTCCACGCTGAGGGTGGCGATTGAAGCCGGCACGCTGACCTCGTCCTCACGCTGGGCCAGATAGACGGCGCGCACGAGTTCGCCCAGCCGGGCCGGGAGCACGTTGTTGGCCAGGTAGCCGATGACAATGACCGGATAGAGCCGGGCGATGGATATGCGGGCGATGGGAGAGAGCAGATATTGCCAGCGGAGCGCGCGAAACCACTGGCCCACGAAATAGAGCGCAACCGCCGGAATCAGGTACAGGTAGTTGGCGGCACGCAGCGCCTCCCACAACTCGCGCCGGTCCACGAACAGCACCAATAAGGCCAGCGTGATTACGCTGACCAATACGCCGGCCCAGAACCGCCAGTTGCCGAGAAAGTAGGTCATTCCGGCTAGTATTGTACCACCCAGCTTGGGGGACTAATTGGCATCCGGCACCCTGGTGTATTGATAGTACTCGGCGTAATACCAGTCGCTCTGCTGCCGGCGGGCGGTGATGTACTCGATCGCCTGCCGCCACTTCTCGGGGTCGGCGGCAGCGTCGCGGAAGAAGTCCACGTCCGCCGACAGCTGCTGCCAGAATGCGGTTTCGGTGCGCGCCTCTCCGGGACGACGGTACGTTTCGGGATACCACAGGATGTTGCGTCTGGGTCCGTCCCGGCGGTAGGCGTCGGCATCCTCCGGTTCAACCGCGTGGGCTGCTTCCGCAAGGTACGCCGTTGGGGCGGTATCTTGCCCCACTTTCCGGCATTCGTCCGAATCGCCGTCGGCGCCGGCCGCGCAGAAGCGGTCAAACTGTAACACGCCCTGCTCTGTCTCGTTACGCACGTACCACTGGAAGGGGTACCACATATCGTAATCCACCTTCACGGCGGGGGTTTCCTGGCCGCCCAACGCGGCACTCTGCAGCTCGCGGTACGAGTCAACCAGGTCGGCCGACCCCTGCGCGTAGGCCAGTACCTCCAGCCTGGAGTCGTCGTAGGTGTAGGCCGCGCGGAAGGCGCTCACGGTTCCAAACACCAGCAGCAGGCCGGCGATGCCCAGGGCCGCCGCCTTGCCGCCGTTGGGCTGCGCCCGTATCAGCCAAGCGACGCCTACTGCCATGGGCAGCAGCAGCACCGCGGCCAACCAGGCCGGCAGATTGGCGGCGTCGCCCCGGGCGGCCAGCCACGCTACCCAAATCGCCAGCACCGTCCACATCGGAGGCAGCGCGAACAGCAGGCTCATTCGCCAACGTTCGCCGATGGCCTCGGGCCAACGGACGCCGTCAAGCAGGCGTCCCAGCAGCATTCCCGCCGCCAGAGCCAAAGGCACGGTGATATTCACCAGCAGCCACGGCATTTTTTCCGCCGCTATGGTGTACAGCACCAGCGTCGCCAGGACCCAGGCGGCCAGGATCAGGCCGAAGGGCTCCCGGCGTCGTATCAGCCAAACCACCGCCACCAGGCCAAAAACCAGCGCCAGCAGCTCGTACACCGTAAGCCCTACGCCGTAGTAGTACCAGGGCTGATTGCCGCGAGCCACCTCCTGCTGGGCCAGCCAGTAGCCCAGGCTTTGCCAGGCTCCGGTGAACACGCCCGGCCAGTTGGTGAAGAACGTGGTGTACAGCGTGGTCCAGATGGCATAAAACAGCCCGGCGCACAGCAGCCAGACGCCGCCGCCCCAGGCGATGCCCACGGCTGCCCCAACCGCCAAAAGCAGCAGCAGAGTCAGCACCGGAACCAAGTAGTTCACGGCGATTTTCCCCTCGGCCAGCTCCGCCACCGGCGCGGCGGCCGGCAGCAGCTCCGTCGCCAGCGTCAAACCGCCGCCGAACACAGACAGCCACAGCCACGTCAGCAGCATGGCCGGCCCCAGCAGCAGCATGACACGACGCCAGCCGCCCAACGCGCTGGGCGCCACCCAGGCCATGGCCGCGCCCAGTAGCAGAAAGGCACCGCCGGCCGCGCAGTCGAGATACATTGCCGTCGTGCCGGCGTTGGGCAGCAGCAATGCCACCGGGCCGGCCACGACCGCCGACACTGCTGACACGGCGCAGATGGTCGCTACCGTCGTTGCCGCCAGGCCCAGCGCGGCGCGCACCCTCCACAGGAAACGAGCTACTGCCAGCGCTACGCCCAGCAGCGCCAGTGCAGCGACCATGTTCAACCAGAGCGGAGCCTCCCAGACGGGCAGCGTTACGAACGGCTCCGCCCATACCGGCGCGCCCGTGTCGCCCGTTGAGCCGGTGTCGCCGGCGGCCGTGTTCAAGCCCAACGGGCCCTGGAACACCGCAATGACGGCCGCCGCCTGGGGCAGCGTCAAGGTTGCCAGCATTATGAAAAATCCCGCCGCGCCGCGAGCGTCGGCCAGGGCAGCCTGTCGCCTGGCTACACGCCAGAGATAACGCCAGCCCAGGGCCAGCACCGCCAGACCCATGAACAGGATGACGAAGTATGCCGTTTCCTTGGACGCCAGCATCAGCGCAGTTACCGCTGCCGACCCGTAGAGATAGCGTGAGCGGCTGGATTGCGTGTATTTCCACAGGAAAGTCAGCAGCAGCACCGCCCACACCACCATCAGGATGTCGTTGCGTCCGAACCGGCTGAAATAGAGCAGCGACGGCGACAGGGTCAGTATCACCGCGGCGCAAATCGCCCCTTTCTCGCCAAGCTCCCGGCGCAAGAAGTAAGGCAGGACTACCAGCGCGACGCCGAACAACGCATAGGGCAGTCGGGCCACGAAATCTGTGTCGCCGAGCACCTTTAGGAAAACCGCCACCATTTCGACCTGCAACGGCCCGTGCATCCATGGGGAGTGCAGAAACTCGATACCCCTGGCCAGTTTCCAGGCGAAATGCAGGTGAATGGCTTCGTCATAGTGCATCACCCGGCCATCCAGCTCCCACAGGCGGAGCACGGCGGCCACCAGCGCAATCAGCAGGAATGCCCATTCCAGCGGACCAAAGCGGGGACGATTGAAACGCAGTGAGCGCAGTTCTCCAACCCGTGCTGCCATCGTTCGAGCCAGGTTGCGCCGGCTGGCCTCCGTTGACGGGTGTTCCTGGCCCAGGATAGTTTCCCGGTCGCCTACGTTCTGCCGGTGCAATTCCTCGGCCTCCCCGTAAAGGCCGGCCTCGTGCAGCGCGTTGGCGAGGCTGCCTCGGCTGCGCAGCGTGTCGGGATGGTTTTCGCCCAGCGCGGCCCGTCGTTCCTTCAGCAATTTCTGGAACATCTCGATGGCGTGGTTGGTGTGGCCGGCGGCGTAGTGGCAGTTGGCCAGGCTGCTGCGGTAGTTCAGAGTTAACGGGTGAGTGTCGCCGCGCGTAGCTGCGCTGCCCGCTGCGGCGGATTCAAACCAGCGCAGGGCTTCGTCGTATCGCTGAGCGGCACGGTAGGCATGGGCCAAGCGGTGCTGGGCGGCCGGCAGGTTGCCATCGCCGGAGTCGCGCACGGCTTCCAGCTCGGCAAGCCGCTGGTGAATTTTATCGTCGAACACGCTCATAACTGACGTTTATAGCAACGTTATGGATTCCCGCATTATACGGCCTGGCGCTCTGATAGAATGGCAACGGTCGGCGTCGCCCTGCGGCCCGGCATACCAGTATAGCGACAGGAGAAACCGAAATGGCAAAAGTAGGATTCATCGGTCTGGGCACCATGGGCGCCAGCATGGCGTACAACTGCCTGAACGGCGGCAACGACATGGTCGTCCACGACATTCGCCGCGAGGCGGCCACCCAGCACGTGGAGGCCGGCGCAACGTGGGCCGACACGCCCCGGGAAGTCGCCGAGTCCACTGACGTGGTGTTCACGTCGTTGCCAGGGCCGGTAGAGGTCGAGGCCGTGTCCCTGGGCGAGGACGGAATTATGTCCGGCATGTCGGCCGGCAAGACCTACTTCGACCTGAGCACCAGCTCGCCGACGCTGATCCGCCAGATTCACGACCGGGTCGCGGCGCAGGGCATCAACGTGCTGGACGCTCCGGTGAGCGGCGGGCCGGCCGGGGCCGCCAGCGGTCGCCTGGCCATCTGGGTGGGCGGCGACAAGGCGGCCTTTGACCAGCACAAGGCGGTGCTGGACTCCATCGGCGACGCCGCCTACTACGTGGGGCCCATCGGCAGCGGCGCGGTGGCCAAGCTGGTGCACAACTGCGCCGGCTACATCGTGCAGACGGCGCTGGCCGAGGTGTTCACCATGGGCATCAAGGCCGGCGTGGACCCGCTGGCGTTGTGGCTGGCCGTGCGCAAGGGCGCCGGCGGACGCCGCGGGATGTTCGAGGGGTTGGCGCAGCACTTCCTCATCAACGACTACGACCCACCGGACTTCGCCCTGCGCCTGGCCCGCAAGGACGTTGACCTGGCTGTTGCCGTAGGCCGGGAGTTTGACGTGCCAATGAAGCTGGCCAACACCACGCTGGCTGAGATGACGGAGGCACTCAACCGGGGCTGGGCCGGCCGCGACTCCCGCGTGGCAATGCTATTGCAGCAAGAACGGGCCGGCGTGGAGTTCGAGGTTGACCGGGAAGACATCCGCCGCGCGCTGGAGGCCGAGCAGGGCGGGTAGAGCCGTATCAATACCCAGACAGTAGGGCGGCTCCGGTGAGCCGCCCTACGTTTCTTATCTTCACGAATGTCCAGAGCACACGCGGCACCCTGACATGAACCGACGGAGTGTTGCCGACTCCGTATTACTCCATCCTCCTGGTGAACCCTAGTTCCTCTAGAAAATCCGCAATATCAACGGTTTCGCTTGGAGTGAGTTGGGCGACATTCTCAATCATTTGAGCGACACTTCCCACGGATAAGCCGAGAGCAATTTCCGCTTGCTTAGTTTCTTGTGCCATGTTCCCCCATAATCTAGACCCATCCTTAGCCTTCCATTGCCTGCATTGGGCGCCTACCTTACCGGCTGCTCTGTCAAGTGCCCAACCTATAGGATTGGGTGGAACCATTAAACGGGTGTTACCTGTTTCCTCGACATCATCTTTGAACTGTGCATCACTCAGGGCAAAAAGCGCGTGAGTATGCCCTCTAACAGTTGCGTGGTGAACGTCCAAGATGCTATCGGACCGCAAGAATTGCGTCGCCATCATCTCAATACTCCCCGGCCAGCGCAGAAGCACTACCGGCGACCACAAATTATTCCCGGGGATTGTGGGGTGCGGGCGAGTGAACATTAATGTGAATCCCAGCATTACTGGCATTGGTTTGTCCGGATCCAGTTCAGGTAGCCCGGGAGGGGAAAATGTTCTGCTGAATGCTTTTCGGATGGCCTTCTCGGGAGATAGGTCAACAATGTCGTTGGGATTCACCCACGAATATGGTGCGTTCATGTGGGACTCTCTTCGTTTTCGGCCGTAATATCAACCTGTCTTAATCCGCCGCCGCCGGTTCTTCCCACCGCAGCACCGGACGCCGCGCCGCCGTCGCTTCGTCCAGGCGGGATACTGGCGTGGTGTGGGGCGCGTGCTGGACGGTTTCCGGTTCGTTGGTGGCTTCGGCGTCGATGGCGCGCAGGGCGGCGATGAAGGCGTCCAGCGTTTCCTTGGTTTCCGATTCCGTCGGCTCAATCATCAGCGCTTCGTGGACGATGAGGGGGAAGTACATGGTGGGCGCGTGGAAGCCGTAGTCCAACAGCCGCTTGGCTACTTCCAGGCCGCTGACGCCCCGCTCCCGCTGGCGGTCGGCGGAGAACACCACCTCGTGCATACAGGTGCGGTCGTAGGGCAGGGCGTAGATGTCCTTCAGCGTGTGCATGATGTAGTTGGCGTTGAGCACGGCGTTGCCGCTGATGGATTGCAGGCCGGCCGCGCCCAGGGTGCGGATGTAGGTATAGGCCCGCACCAGCACGCCGAAGTTGCCGTGGAACCCGCTGATTTTACCGATGCTCTGTTCCGGCTCCGCTAGGGTGTACTGGCCGGCGTCGTTGCGCTCAACCACCGGAGCCGCCAAGAAGGGGGCGAGAATCTCGCCGCAGCACACGGGGCCGGCGCCCGGGCCGCCGCCGCCGTGGGGCGTGCTGAAGGTCTTGTGCAGGTTCAGGTGGCACACGTCGAAGCCCAACTCGCCCAGCTTGGCGCGGCCCAGCAATGCGTTCATGTTGGCGCCGTCGCCGTACACCAGCCCGCCGCATTGGTGAACCACCCGGCAGACTTCGACGATGTTGGTGTCGAACAGGCCCAGGGTGCTGGGGAGAGTAATCATCACGCCGGCCAGGTCGTCGCTAACGATTTCGCGCAGGGCGGCCAGGTCGGTGTTGCCGTCGGCGTCGGAGGGGATAGTAACCACGTCGAAGCCGGCCATGGCCGCTGAGGCGGGGTTGGTGCCGTGGGCGCTGTCGGGGATGCCCATCTTGGTGCGGCCGGTGTCGCCCTTTGCCAGGTGATAGGCGCGCATCATCAGCACGCCGCCCAGCTCGCCGTGAGCGCCAGCCAGGGTGGCCAAGCTGGTGGCGGCCATCCCGGTTACTTCAGTCAGGAACCCCTGCAACCGGTACAGCAGCTCCAGCGCGCCCTGGGAGTGCTCGGCCGGCTGCTGGGGATGGATGCCGGCGAATCCGGGCAGGAAGGCCACTTCGTCGTTGACCTTGGGGTTGTACTTCATGGTACAGGAACCCAGGGGATAGAAGTGGGTGTCGATGCTGAAGTTGAGTTGGCTGAGGGCGGTGAAGTACTGGACGACCTCCGGCTCGGACACTTCGGGCAGCGGGAGCGAGTCCCGCAGCAGGGCGGCGTCGGGCAGCGGCGCGGCCGGCACGTCCAGCTCGGGCGTGATTACGCCTACGCGGCCGGGGACGCTGCGGTCCATCAGCATCATGGTGGTGTCGCGGTTGCCGCCTTTGTTCAGCATAAGTCAGGTTGTCTCCGGTGGGAGTGATAGTTCATGGGCGCCGGGCAAGGATCAGGCGATTTCCGCCAGCGCGGAGACCAGGGCGTCGATGTCAGCCCGGCTGTTCATCTCGGTTACGCAGAGGAGCATCCCGTTGTCAAAGCGGTCGCTGACGTCCAGGCCGCCCAGGATGTTGCGCTCCATCAGCTGCCGGTTGACCTCTGCCGGGGCGACGGGACACGACACCACGAACTCCTGGAAGAAGTCGGCGGACTGGGGCAGCGAGTAACCACCCAGCTTGCCGATGGCGTCCGCCGCGTAGTGCGCCTTGTGATAGCACAGCTCCGCCACCTGGCGCAGCCCGTTGCGTCCCATGACGGCCAGATAGATCGACGACGCCAGGGCGTAGAGGGCCTCGTTGGTGCAGATGTTGGAGGTAGCGCGCTCACGGCGAATGTGCTGTTCGCGTGTTTGCAACGTCAGCACGTAGCCGGTGCGCCCTTCGGTGTCGGTGGTGCGCCCCACCAGGCGGCTGGGCATCTGGCGGATGTACTGCTGCTTGCAGCTGAACAGGCCCAGGTAGGGGCCGCCGAAGGACGGGGGTATGCCGATGGGCTGCCCCTCGCCGGTAACGATGTCGGCGCCGAACTCGCCGGGGGGACGCAGCATCCCCATGGTCAGCGGGTCGGCGGATACCACCAGCAACGCGCCGTCAGCGTGGGCCGCCGCGCCTAGCGCCGCCAAGTCTTCCAGCGAGCCGTAGAAGTTGGGGTACTGCACGACCACGCCGGCGGTGGCCTCCGTAACGGCGTCCGCGGCCCGGTCGGCGGGCACAATGTCGATGGCGATGCCCTGGGCCTGGCAGTAGGTGGCGATGACCTGGCGGTAGGCCGGGGCCACGGTGTCGGCGACGATGACCTGCTGGCGTCGGGTGACGCGGCAGGCCATCAGCACGGCCTCGGCCACGCTGGTGGCGCCGTCGTACATTCCGGCGTTGGCGACTTCCATCCCGTAGAGGGCGGAAATCATCGTCTGGAACTCAAATATCACCTGTAGTGTGCCTTGGGACACTTCCGGCTGGTAGGGCGTGTAGGCAGTGAGGAACTCGCCCCGGGTCATAATCGCCTTGACGATGGACGGGATGAAGTGATGGTACGACCCAGCGCCCAGGAAGGAGGGGCCGGCGGACAGCGGCCGGTTGCGGGCCGCCATTTCGCCCAACTCGCGCTGGATTTCCAGCTCCGACAGAGGCGCGGGCAGCTCCAGCGGAGGATTGCGAAAGTCGTCGGGGATGTCGGCGAACAGGTCGTCAACGCTGCGCAGGCCGATAGCCGCCAGCAGCTCATCCTGCTCGGCGGGCGTGTTAGGGATATAGTGAGACTGGAAGTTGGTAACCATTCAGGGTTGCTCCGCAGAGATGGATTAGCCGGTATCTGGTATCCGCCACACTTGAGCTACGAATCGCAAGCGAACTCGTGGCGTCAGGAAAGCCCACCCTACGCCAGCACCCGGTAGCGGTAGCTGGAATTGAGCAGGTCGTCCTCGACGAAGCGGGTGAAGCGCAGGGGCGACAGGTCAACGTCCTGGGCGCTGCCTTCCACTACCAGCTCGGCGACGGACTTGCCAACGGCCGGCGACAGCTTGAAGCCGTGTCCACTGAAGCCAACGGCGCAGTAGAGGCCCTCCGTGCCGGGCACGGCGTCCAGCACCGGATGCCAGTCGGGTGTGGTGGTGAACAGGCCCGACCAGCCGCCCCGGTAGTAGGCGTCGGCCATGCCGGGGACGCGGCGGGCCAGCTTGGCCCGGGCAACCGCCGCCTCCGGTAGCTCCAGCCCCTGGGGATACGCGTCGGGATTAGACTGTTCGTCGTCGTCCCCGAACCCCATGGTGGTGAAGTTGGAGCCGTCGGGGCGGAAGGAGAAGGACTGGCTGATGTCGCCGACGGTGGGATGATGGGGAACCGCCTCCACAGGTCGGGCGACGGTGGCGACCTGGTGGCGCACGGGAATCAGGGGCACGTCAACGCCCACGCCGGCGAGCACCTGCCTGGACCAGGGGCCGGCGGCGACGATGACGGTATCGGTGGCGATGCGCTCGCCGGCTACGGTGACGACGGCCTGCACCCGGTCGCCCTGCACCTCGATTCCAGCGGCGGGAGCGCGGGTCAGGATGCGCGCTCCGGCCTCGCGGGCGCGGGCAGCGTAGGACACGGTTACCTGGTAGGGGTCGGCGTAGCCCGATTCCGGCTCCCAGGCGGCCCGCTCGTCTTCATAGAGGGTAACCATGGGGGCCACCCGCGACAGGTCGTCCTGGGACACCACCGAGGTGGGCACGCCCAACTCCTGCTGCATGGCCACGTTGCGTTCCAAGCCTCCCTCGTCGGCTTCGTTGACCACCACCAGGTAGCCGGTGCGCACGAAACCGGAATGTCCGCCGACGCGGGCGTCGAAGTCGGCGAAGACCTGCAGGCTCTGCCACGCCAGCTGGGTGGTGATGCGGTTGGAATAGTGCATCCGGCAGATGGCCTGGGAGCGTCCGGTGCTGCCGGAGCCGAGCACGTCGCGTTCTAGAAGGACGGTGTTGGCCACGCCGAGTTGGGCCAGATGATACTGGATGGCGCAGCCGATGACACCGCCGCCGATGATGACGGCGTCGGCGGTTTGGGGAGCGGCTGATGCGGGGTTACTCGCCATCGCCTTTCCAGGACAGGATGCGATTGACGTCGACGACGATGGCCACCAGCTGCTGATCGCCCTGGGTCAGCTCGTTGGCATCCTCTTCGCCGCGTTCGGCGCCCTCGTAGCGGGAGAAGATGCTGCGCACCGCCTCTTTGATGTTGTCGTCGGAGACGGTGGCATCGCCTTCCAGGATAACGTACTGGTACGGCCATTCGTCGGTGGCGACGGAGATGGCGACCTTGGGATTGCGGCGGATGTTGCGGGTCTTGACCGCGGAATCGCCGGATACGACGGTTACGGTGCCGGTGTCGGGTTCGCCGCCGGCTTGCCACTGGTACCAGACCGGCGAGATGTGAGGGGCGCCATTGGGCCGAATAGAGGCGAAATGGGCAACGTGAGGGCCGGCCAGATAATCGTCAACTTCCTGTGGGGTTAGCCGCGGCATCGTATCCTCGGGCCCCGGGCGTCGGCGGATGGTCCAACTCAAACCCGGCGGCGGTGTATGGTACGAATATCATACCATACGGGCATGGGGCCGGCCCGGGTTGTGCTTTCCTGGCCGGCGCGGGCTGCGCTACATCGCCAGGTATGCGACGCAGACTGCACAGCCGCCGGCGAAAAGAATCGCGGCGGTCAGGGGGAGGAAAATCAGGCAGTAGCTAAGCCGAAGTCGCGCGTCCGGCCAGAGCAGCATCAGGGAGGCCTCCGGCAACTGCGGGGGGGAACTGGATGGACATGGGCCTGCGAGATTCTTCCACATTGGTCAAAGTTCGAGGAATTGCACGGACGAAATGTGATATTTACGTGAGAACGAGGTAATTTTTCATTAAATCAGTGTGAGTTTTACGAGCGGTCTGCTATAATCGCCCTGAAAGGCGGGGAATCGAGGTCAGTCGCAATCGCCTTTAGGTGCATAAGAGATGAACCGGGACGACGCGCAGGACCGAGAACTGGAGTCGCTGAGGAAGGTGAAGGCCGACCTGGAGACGCTGATTGACACGTCGCCGGTGGGAGTGGCGGTCTTCGACGGGAGGACGGGCGGGCTGGTGTCGGTGAACCGGGAGATGCGGCGGATAGTGGACGGACTGCGCAACCCGGACCAGCAGGCGGAAGAGATTTTGGACGCCCTGACGGTGCGGCGCGCCGACGGGTCTGAATTGTCGCTGGAAGAGCTGCCCCTGGCGGAGGCGCTGGGCGCCGGGGAAACTGTGCGGGCGGAGGAGATAACGCTGCGGATGCCCGACGGTCGCAGCGTGCGGGCGCTGCTGAACGCAACGCCTATCTACTCGAATGAGGGTGAGCTGGAATCATTCGTGGCGATTTTGCAGGACATGGCGCCGCTGGAGGAGCTGGAACGGCTGCGGGTCGAGTTTTTGGGGATGGTGAGCCACGAGTTGCGGATACCTCTGACATCCGTGCGGGGCTCCATCGCCACGCTGCTGGACCCGCCGGCCTCGCTGAACCCGGCAGAGACGCGGCAGTATCACCGGGTCATCGAGGCGCAGACGCAGCGGATGCACGTGCTGATGAGCGACCTGCTGGACGTGGCGAGGATCGAGAGCGGAAGGCTGTCGGTGTCGCCGCAGCCGTCGGACGTGGTGGCACTGGCGGAGGAGGCGAGGGACGCGTTTCACAGCGGCGGGGGCCGGCACGAGGTTGAAATCGAACTGGCCGAGGATTTGCCCTGGGTGATGGCGGACCGGATGCGCATGGAACAAGTGCTGGGGAACCTGCTGTCCAACGCGGCGGGGAACTCGCCGGAATCGTCGCCCCTCCGGGTGAGCGCAGAGCTTGAGGGCGGACACGTCGCAGTGACGGTGTCGGACCGGGGGCAGGGGATACCGCAGGAGAGCCTGCCGCATCTGTTTCGGACGTTTTCCCGGGTCGGCGGCGAGGAACGGAACGGAGGCACCGGGCTGGGTCTGGCGATTTGCCGGGGTGTAGTGGAGGCCCACGGGGGCCGCATCTGGGCGGAGAGCGACGGGCCGGGGCTCGGCGCGCGGTTCACCTTCACCATACCGGCGTTAGGGCCGGCCGGGTACCTGCCGTCCGTGCCGGCGACAGCCCGGGAGACGCGTGCGTCCCGTCGGCAGAGGCCGGTGCGGGTGCTGGCTGTGGACGACGAGCCGCAGGCGCTGCGGCTGATTCGGGACGCGCTGGTAAAGTCGGGCTACACCCCCATCGTGACGACGGATCCGGCGGATGCGGTGCGGCTGGCGATGGAAGAGCATCCCGACCTGGTGATGCTGGACCTGGCGTTGCCCGGCACAGACGGACTTGAGCTGATGCAGGAAATCGTGTCGAGGGTGGACGTGCCGGTGATATTCCTGTCGGTGCACGGCCAGGAAGAGCTGGTGGCGCGCACGCTGGACATGGGGGCGCTGGACTACCTGACCAAGCCCTTTTCGCCGGTGGAGCTGGGGGCGCGGATCCGGGCAGCCCTGCGCCAGCGGGAGGCACCGCAGCTGCCGGAGCCTTACGAGCTTGGGGGGCTGGCCATTGATTACGCGCAGCGCGAGGTGAGGGTGTCCGGGCGTCCGGTGCCGCTGACGGACATCGAGTACCGGGCGCTGGCGGAACTGGCAAGCAACGCCGGACGAGTGGTGACGTACGAGGATCTGCTGCGGCGAGTTTGGCGGCTGGATCCCGGCGGAGACTTGCGACCGATACGCACGTGCATCAGCAGCCTGCGGCGGAAGCTGGGTGAAGACGTGAAGAGGCCGAGGTACATCATCACGGAGATCCGGGTCGGCTACCGAATGCCGGAAGGGGAGACGGCGTGAGGGCAGAGCAGTGATTGCCACCGGCAGCCGCGCCATCGTCGGCGGCAGCAATCTGATATACTGTCGCTGCTGGACCCGTTCCTGGCCTGACCCGCCGCAATTGCAACTACGGACATACGATTATCATGCCCAGCGATACTGCCGCTGCCGAGAATCTCCGCACCGTTCTTTACGATACTCACCTTGCCCTGGGCGCCCGCATGGTGCCCTTCGGCGGGTGGGACATGCCGGTGCAGTACGAGGGCGTCATCGCCGAGGTGGAGGCGGTTCGCCAGGCTGCCGGCATCTTTGACGTTTCCCACATGGGCCGGCTGCACATCGGCGGGCCCAACGCGCCGGGACTGCTGGACATCCTGCTGACGGGTTCGGCGTCCGAGCTGCGAATCGGACGGGCGCGCTACTGCTTCATCTGCAACGAGCAGGGCGGCGTGATTGACGACACCATCTTCTACCGGCTGTCCGAGGACGAGTTCCTGCTGATTCCCAACGCGGGCAACCGTCCGGCGGTGGCGCTGTGGTTCGACCGTCAGCTGGCGCATCACTACGACGGTCGCGGCGTGCAGATTACCGACCGCACCATGGCCACCGGGCTGATTGCGGTGCAGGGGCCGTCCGCCGCCGGCATCGTGGACGAGCTTTGCGAAGACTTCAGCCCCGGGGCGCGGCTGGCCCGCAACCCCGGGCGCAGTCCGCAGCCGTCGCTGCTGCGTCCCTACACCTGGGGTCGAGGCCACATTGACGGCCGGCGGGTTTTCATCGGGCGCACCGGATACACCGGAGAGGACGGCTTCGAGCTGGCCGTGGGCGCATCCGACGCCGCAGGCATCTGGCAACGGCTGGCCGACGCCGGCGCGACTCCCTGCGGCCTGGGCGCGCGCGACGTGCTACGCCTGGAGGCGGGGCTGCCGCTGCACGGCCACGAGCTGGCGGACGACATCACTCCCATCCAGGCCGGCCTGGACCGGTTCGTCCGGCGGGACGGTGGTTTCAACGGCGCCGACGTGCTGGACCACCAGCGGGTGTACGGAGCGCCCCGGCAACTGGTGGGTCTGACCATGCCGGGACGCAGCGCGCCACGGGCCGGTTATGACGTGCTGGCCGATGGTGTCGTGGTGGGCTCGGTGAGCAGCGGGAGCTACTCGCCCACGCTGGAACGGTGCATCGCCATGGCCTTCGTTGACGCCGAGCACTCGGCCCCGGGGCTGACGTTGCAGGTGGACATCCGAGGCCGGACGGCGGACGTTGAGACGGTGGAACCGCCCTTTTACCGCCGGCCGCGTTGAAAATCGGCCGGTTGAAGCATAATGGAGGTACGGACAAGGTGAATCCCGAGGACCGCAAATATACGCGGGAGCACGAATGGCTGCTCCTGGAAGGGTCTGCCGACGGTACGGCGTTGGTGGGCATTACGCACTACGCCCAGGACCAGCTGGGCGACGTGGTGTACGTGGAGCTGCCGTCGGTGGGCGATGGCGTGGGCTATCTGGCCAAGATGGGAGAAATCGAGTCCGTCAAGGCGGTGTCCGACCTGTACTCTCCAATCACCGGAGAGGTGGCCGAAGTCAACGGCCGGCTGGCGCAGGAACCGGAACTGGTGAACAACGACCCCTTTGGCGACGGGTGGATGCTCCGGGTCACGATAAGCGACCCGTCGGAGATGGACGGCCTGCTGGACGCGGCGGCCTACGACGAGTACATCGGGCAGCTGTAGCCGGCCGGCGCCGGGTTCGCGCCTACCACTTCTGGATGACGGGGAGGACTTCCTTCCCGAACAGCCCGATGTTCTTCATGGTGGCTTCGTGCCCCATGCGGGATTCCTGGCCGTAAAACACCAGGTGCTCCATGCCCAGGCGGCCGTGCAGGTACTCCAGCTTTTCCAACACGGTGTCGGGCGTGCCGCAGACGATGTGGTAGTTATCCTTGAGTTCCTCAAAGGTCTGCTGGTTGAGCGGCTTGAGGCCGGAGCGTCGGGCAGCGATGGCGGCGCCGGCGGCAGAACGATAGCCCACGGGGGCCATGTACTCGCGCGGGCCGCGCACGGTGGGACCCATGCGCCAGATGAAGTGCCTGGCCTGTTCGTCGGCCTCCTCCTGGGTGTCGCCCACGTAGCAGCAGAGCAGGTAGCCGAAGTTGTCGGGAACCGCCTCACGGCCGGCGGCGTTGGCGGCCTGGGTGTACATCCCGAACAGCTCCTCGGTAACGTCCAGGTCGGTAAGGAAGGCGACGTAGGTGTAGCCGTGCTCGCCGGACCACTCGGCGGTTTCCGGCGATGAGGTGCCCGGCACCCAGATGGGCGGATGGGGCTGCTGAATGGGAACCATCCAGGGATTGACCACGCGGAAGTTGTAGTGCTTGCCCTCCCAGCGGAAGGGGCCAGGCGTGGTCCAGGTCTTCATAATCAGGTCGTGGCATTCCTCGAAGCGTTCCCGGTTGGCCACAGGGTTGTTGGTGGTGGACACGGTTTCCACACCGGTGCCGCGCACGAAGCCGGAAATCAGCCGGCCGCCGGATATGACGTCGATCATGGCCAGCTCTTCGGCCAGGCGAATGGGGTTGTCGTGGATGGGCAGGATGTTGCCCAGCAGCAGGATTTTCGCCTGGTGGGTGATGCGGGCCAGCACTGCCGCCGAGAGGTTGGTAGCAGCGTTCATGCAGGACGGCGTGTTGTGATGCTCGTTGAGCATGATGCCGTCGAAGCCCAGCTCGTCGGCATAGACGCACTCATCAAAGTAGCGCTTGAAGAGGCCGTTGGCGGTGTTGGGATTGAACCAGGTGTTGGGGAAAGTCAGCCGGAGCGAGGGGTACTTGTCGCCCTCTTCGTCGGGGTATTCGTGGTAAGGGAACTCGGAGAAGTAATAGCTCTTCACGGGGTGATGGCCTCCGGCGTTTTGGATGGTGCTGCAGCGCGTCGGCTATGATAGCACAGGGATTTGCCGGAGGCCGGGCAACCTCGCGCGCTACTGCCCCGGTGTCGCCGGGTTGATGGGGCAGCCGGCGCACATCGCGCCCCGGCTGCCGGGGATGCACTCGTGGCCGTCGTATGACCCGCCGGCCTGATACGTCGCCGGCGTTTCCATGATGCTGGACAGCGTTTCGGACCTGGGCGGCGGAAGGATGAGACCGGCGGCTTCGGCGTCGCGGCGGTCTTTGGCCTCGTCGAACAGGTCCAGGCGCAGTTGCTTGCCCGACGGCGGCCGCTGGCCGGGGAACACCACGTAGGGCCAGGCGCGCTTGCGCACTACCCCCATGCTTTGAAGGTCGCGCCAGTTGTCGATGCTGTGCCGCCGCCGGTTCTCCAGGATGCGCCCTGCCGATACCGGCCCGACGCCGGGGATGCGCAGCAGTTGGTCCCTGGTGGCGGCGTTGAGGTCAACGGGAAAGGCATCCAGGTTTTCCATGGCGATGACCGTCTTGGGATCCTGTTCCAGCGACAGGAAGCCGCCGTGGTCAAAAGCCAGGTCGATTTCATCGGTGGCGAAGTTATACACCCGGCGCAGCCAGTCCATCTGGTAGAGGCGATGCTCCCGGCCGGCGTGCACCGGCGGCTTTTCCTCCATGGGCGTATGGCGCGCGGGACGGAAGGGCGGGTAATAGACGCGCTTCAGGTTCCAGTCGGTGTACATCTGGTCAACGCGCCGGTAGATTTGGCGGTCGGACTCGTCAGCGGCGCCGACGACAAACTGGGTGGCCTGGCCCACTGCGCCGCCGCTGGTTTCCCGGGTCAGGTCGTTAATCCAGGCCATGGGGTCAAGGATGTCTTTCTGCAAGTCCTTGTGGGGGCTGATGCGGCGCATCATGTCGTGGTCGGGAGTTTCGATGTTGACAGACAAGCGGCTGCCCAGCCGGTGGGCGCGTTCCACCAGTTCGCGGGATGCGCCGGGCATGACCTTGAGGTGGATATATCCCTTGAAGCCGTGCTTTTTGCGGATGATTTCCACAGTTTCCACCATCCGCTGGGTGGTCTTGGTGCCGTCGCCGGCGATGCCGGAGCTGAGGAACAGACCGTCCACGGCCAGGCGTTGGTGCAGCTCGGCGAAGGTGTCGGCCAGCTCCTCGCGCTTGAAGGCGTAACGCTTGCGCGGCACGTAGATGCTGTTGGGACAGTAGGCGCAGTCCATCTTGCAGAAGTCGGTGAACATGACCCGCATCAGGTTGATTTTCTTGCCGTTGGGCAGGCTGGCCTTGTAGATGCCGGGGGCCGGGTTCTTGCCCGGGTCGGAATAGGCCACGCGGTTGGCACCACGGCCAATGGCGCCGGCCGCGAATTTGCCGCTGAGGGAGTGGCCACCGCGGTCGGCTTTGCCGGCGGTGAGGATGTCGTCGGAGGCGGCCATGCCGCCGAGGATTTGCAGCTTGTCGTAACGGTCGGGGGCGCTTTTGATGAGCATAGGTTCGTCGCTCCTGGCCGGCAGTATGGAGTTGAAAGCCGGCGCCAGGAACTTATGTTCCTACGAAATGAAGCGACACGTCAATGGCCAAGTGTCACTGAATTAATCCTCGGCCAGGGTCGTCAGCCGATGCCGCGCGTCGGGGGTCATTTCGTAGCGGCGGGGCTTCTCCTTGGCGAGAACGACGCCTTGTTGCTCCATTACGGGCCAGAGCTGCTCGGAGAACCAGAGTCCGAAACGTTGCGGCGTCATCCCGGCCGCAGAGTGTGTCGGCCAAGCCGCCTTGACGGCGTTCAAGGCGTCTGAAGCGCTGAACAGGTCGTCGGTGATGGCAACAGCCACGGCAGCGGCAAGCTGTACGGGAGCCGGTTCGGCCGCGGTTTTGCCTCGGCCTTTGACTTGCGCCGGCGGTTTGGCGTTGGGAGCTTTGCCGCCGGACCCATTGGCAATAGACTCTTTGGCTGCCTGCGTAATTTCGTAGGTGCGCGGCGAGCTTTTGCGAGTCATCAATACGCCGCGCTTTTGCAGCATCGGCCAGATTTCCTTGAGCAGGAACGTGCCGAACTGGGCAGGGCCGGCGGCAGCGGGATGTTTGGGCCACCGGGCCTGGAAGGCGTCAAGGGCTTCGTTCACTTTGAACTTGCCAACAGGCAGGCGGCGTATCAACTCGTCGGCGATGGCCTCGTTGCCGGGGTTGCCGTCAGGCTTAGCGGCGACGGCGGCAGCCTTGCGGGAGACCGTGGCCGACGCGGCGGCCGGCTTGCTGACTGTCCGCTCGGATTCGGCCGGAGCGGGTTCCGGCGCGTCCCCCGACAAGTCCCAGCGCAGGCCGGCGGGGATGAACCGTTCCATCTCGGGCGACAGCGCCCCGGCGTCGGGCGACGTAACCCACAGGAACGGAGTCTGCTGCAGCCCTGAGGCCTGGGCCAGCTCTCTGACCTTTACGAACAGCGCGCCGAAGTCGCTGTCATTGCTGACCACGGCGACGGCGGCGGCCTGGCCGGTAACCAGGTCAGCGATGGCATCGGCGGTAATGGCCAGGTCGGCGGAGTTCTTGGCCTTGTGGTTGCTGAAATGCTGCACGCCTCGGACGCGTACCTGCAAGTCCGGGTAGGCTTCCTCGGCCCACATCTCCCACACCGCAACCTTGTCGGCGCGGACGTAGAGGGAAAGGCTGCTCAAGGGCAGGGGTCCGGGCCAGTCAGCTACGGCCTGGGCGATGGCATCCTGGGCGTGGTCGGCTTCGCGCAGGTTTTCGGTGTCCACGTAGAGAGCGGCGCCGCTTGAGCCCGTCTCTCCCGTGTGGACGCCCATCAATGTATTCACAACGTAAGGTCGGCGGGGATGAAGCGCCGGTTCTTCACGTCAGCCGCCCATCCGAAAGTTTCCAGAGTGGTTGCACCAATCAGGATATTCCGCCTATCGGTTCCAAACAGCACTGGAACGGCGAAGATTTCGCCCTCCAGCTCGATTTGGGCTGAACCTACTGGCATCGCTATAGCGGAACCGTCGGCCAACTGATATTGACGATTACCATAGACCGGGATATCCAGGTCCTCCAACATGGCGGCCGGAATGACGGTATGAAGTGCCCCGGTGTCCACCAGTCCGACCAGTGAGCGGGAGCGGTCCATGTCAGGGCTGTAAACGGTCAACGGCGCGTTGAAAATCCCCACTTCGCCTCCGATGGTGGTTCCCGGCAATATCGACGGGTACACAAGAGGTTCCTGCTGCGCAACGGTTTTGGGCTGAGTTGTCACGTTGCTCCTCACCACATCCTACCGCGTTATCTACGACTACAGCGCCCCGTCGATTACGATGTCCAACAGAGTAGGTTTCCCTGATGCCACGGCCCGATCCACCGCCGGCTTGATTTCCGACGGGTCGGTGATGCGCTCGCCGTGGACGCCCATGCTGTTGGCGATGGCGGCCATGTCGAAGGGCGTGCCGAAGTCGGAGTAGAGCAGCCGCCCGCCGGAGGTTTCGGGCAGCCCCAGCACGTCTTGCTGGTACACGTTGAAGTTGGTCTTGAGCACCCGGTACATTCCATTATTGCAGATGACGAAGACGCAGGGGATATTGTCGTTGGCCGCCGTCCACAGTCCCTGGATGGTCATCATGGCGCTGCCGTCGCCGATGATGCCGAACACGGGCCGGTCGGGGTAGGCGCACTGGGCGCCCATGGTCGCGCCGATGCCACCGCCGATGGACTGGCCGCGGAAGGCCCGCAGGTCGCCCGGACACTGGCCCTGGAAGTAGTGCCGCATCACGCCCCGGTTGCTGATTGAGTCGTCAACGACGACGGCGTTCTCGGGAATCGCTGCGGCCAGCTCGGCCATCATGCGCGCCGGCGTCATCGGCTTGTGGTTCCACTTTTCCGCTGCGGACGCTTCGAAAGCGTCGCGGCTACCTTGCTTCTCGGCCGCCACGGCCTGCTTGCGCGCCTCAATCTCCGGGAGATCTCCGGGGGATAGCCTTTCCCGCAGGGCCGCCGCCAGGTCGGACAGCGCCGTGCGGCAGTGCGAAACGATGCCAACGTCGGTGGGTTCGGAGCGGCCAATCTGCCCCGGGCTGGGGTCGATGTGTACCAGCCTGGCGTCCGGCGGGAGTATCACGTCGCCCCAGTAGAAAAGTTCTTCGAAGGGGTCGGCGCCCACCGCCAGCACCAGGTCAACCTGCTGCAGCACGGCCCGCTGTTCGCCGACCCGCAGGGACAGGTTGCCCATAAACTGCTCGTGGGTGGTGGGGAAGGCAACCTCGGCGCCTCGCGCCTGGTACACTGGCAACCCCAGCAGCTCGGCCGTATCCACCGCCTCATCCAGCGCGCTATCCTCGGCAAGACGGTCGCCCACCAGCATCATAGGGCGGCTGGCGTTGAGCAGCAGGGATGCGGCCTCGGCGATGCCCTCCGGGCTGGGATGCGAGGTGTCGTACACCGGCCGGGAGGGGACGATGTTCATCTCGGCCATGCCCTCCAGGGCGTTGGAGCTGAACCCCACGTACACCGGCCCCTTGGGGTGACTGTTGGCCTCGTTGAAGGCCCGCCGCATAACGCTGGGTATCTGGTCGGGCAGGGTCAATTCCACCGACCACTTGGTTACCGGACGCACCAGGTTGGCCAGGTCGGTCATGGTTTCGTTGACCTTGCGCGCGTCGTAGTTGGCCGACGTCACCACCATGGGCGTGCCGGTGTTGAGGGCGTCCAGCATCAGGGCGATGCCATTGGCCAGGCCGCTGTCCACGTGCAGGCTCACGAAGGATGCTTTGCCGGTGGCGCGGGCGTAAGCCTCGCCCATGCCCACGGCGACGCTTTCCTGCAATGTCAGGATGTACCGAAACTCTGGGTAATCACCCAGTATGTCAATAATAGGGCCTTCACTGGTGCCGGGGTTGCCGAAGATGTACTCGACCCCCTCGGCTTTGAGCATCTCCAAAAGGGCCTGCTTGCCCGTCATCAGTTGTGACATTCGTATCCTCTACACAAACTGCGGCTGCTCGAAGCTGCCGCCCACCACCGGGTTGGCGTCCAGGCCCAGCCATTGCTCCACCAGCGTTCCGTACACGCCGCGGAAGTCAGTGTTGAAGGCCAGGTCGCCTTCCAGCAAATCGCCCTCCGCCAGCGACGGGTACGCGCCGTACATGCCGCCACGCACCGGGTCGCCGATGGTGAAGGCCACGCCGCCGCTGCCGTGGTCGGTGCCGCTGCCGTTGTCCTTGACCCGACGTCCGAACTCGGTGAAGGCAAACATCACCACGTTGTCCGCCGCGTCATGCTCGCGCAGGTCGGCGTAAAAGTCGCTGACGGCGCGGCTGAGGTCGCCGAGGAGCTTGGGATGCACGTCGGCCTCGCTGGCGTGGGTGTCGTAGCCGCCCTGCTGGGTGTAGAAGACGCGGGTGCCCAAGTTGGCCGTCAGCACCTTGGCGATGCCCTGCAGGTTGCGGGCGATGCCGGTGTCCGCGTACTCCACGCTGGACGTGTACATATCGGGAGCGGCCTTCAGGATGTCGGCGCCCTTGAGCGCGTCCAGGCCGGTCTGCCCCAGGTAGTCCATGGTGGCGCCCAGACCCACGGTGGGGGAGTACATACGGGCGAAGATGTCCAGCGCCTGACCGCGTTCCGGCTCGCCCTGGATGCCGGTGAGGACGCCGTAGGTTTCCAGCACGGCGACGGAAGCGACCGGTACGCCGGACAGCGCCATGGCCCGAGGCAGGCCGCGGCCGAAGTTAACGCCCGTGAGCACGTTCTCGGCGTGGGGGTCAATGTCGCGGATGACCCGGCCCAGCCAGCCCTCGGTGCCCACCTTTTCCGGCTCGCAGGTATGCCAGATATCCATGCTGCGGAAGTGGGAACGGTTGGGCGTGGGGTAGCCGACGCCGTTAATGACGGCGACCTTGCCGGCGTCGTACAACGCCTTGATTTCAGGCAGCGCCGGGTTGAAGGCATAGGTGTCGTCGATGGGCAGCGCCCGGTCGGCGGGAATTCCCACGGTGGGCCGGCTGTCGTGATAGCGACCGTCGTTGTAGGGGATGACGGTGTTGAGGTAGTCGTTGCCGCCGGTGAGCTGGATGACGACGAGGATAGGGTCTTTAGTGGTGCTGGTCATGGCGGTTGCACTCCCTTTATTTGAAGTGAGGTATCACGTCCTCGCTGAGGCACTTCAGCGTGTCCATCACCACCTCCCGCGGCACGGATGACGTCCAGTTGCACTCGAACATTATCTCGTCGGTGGTGAAGGCTTCGCGGAACATGTGGATTTTATCGACCACTTCCTCCGGCGTGCCGAAGAGGTTGACCTCTTGGGTGGCCTCCGGGCCGGCGCTGCCGGCGTCGGTGCTGCCGATGGCGACCCTGCCCGCGTAATAGATGCGGGCCAGATCCATCAGGTTTTCGACCCGGCGGTCAGCCTTCTCCTGTGTGTCGGCGACGAGAGTAGGCACTCGGACGACGGTGGTCGGATCTCCCTCATGCCCGGCATCAATGTAAGCCCTGCGGTAGTCCTGTACGTCCTGACGTAGCACGGCGGAGCCGCGCAGGTTGTGAGGCGAACTGCCGGCGCCGATGGCGATTCGATAGCCCTTCTCGCCCATGGGCACGAAGCTCTCCTGGCTGTCCACGGGCAGCAGCATCGGCATTGGCTTCTGCACCGGCTTGGGGATGCTCATGTAGCTCTCGTAGAAGGCCGGATAGTTGAAGTACTTGCCCTCAAAACCGGAGAAGTGGTCCTCGTCCCAGAGTTGCTTGAGCAGCTCCAGGTACTCGTAGAAGTACTCCCGGCGCTCGTCGGAGCCGCGGGTGCGTGCCCCCGGCCCGTAAATGAACCGGCCTTCGCTGACCTGGTCAACGATGGCAACCTGCTCCGCGACCTGGAACGGGTCCTCAAGCTGGAGGTTGTCAAAGGCGTACCGTTCGTGGGGCAATGCCCGCTCCGATACGGTCTCGCCGGGCAGCCGCAGGGTCGGCCGGTGGATGGAGGTGCCGATCCTGATGTTCTCGGTGTGGTTGGCGATGACGGCCGACAGCATCAAGGACTGGGGGTCCATGCTGCCCTGGGTGGAGAAGTGGCCGCCGCCGAACCAGACGTAGTCCCAGCCGGCCGCCTCGATATGGTCAATCTCCTTGAAGTTCTGCTTGTAAGCCTCGGCTTCGAGGAGTTTGCCGCCCTGATAGTCGGGGTCCCAGGGGACCTTATCCCCTTCGTACACGGCGTTCCAAGTGGTGAACAGTCCAAAGTCCATCTTGGCCATTTTCAACCCTCCCTGGCTGCGGTCGTTTGCTGCATTTCTTCGCCGCCAATGTAGCACCGTGAGGGAAGAGCCGTCAACGGAAGAGTCTTCAGCGCTGCCGCCCCCCGAAGATAATCTGTATCAGCGCCCGCAGCGTCTGGCCGTCAATCTCCCCGGTGTATATGCGCCAGCCAAACCAGAGGACAAAACCGACCAGAGAACCCAGCAGCGTGAACAGGATAACCAGGCCGGCCGCGCCGGCACCCTGCCAGATGAGGACAATACCGAAAATCAGCCCGGCCAGCAGGCCGACGATAATTGGCTTGGGCATCCTGTCACCTCGTGAGAACCGGCTGGTCGCGGTCGCCTTCGTAGCGGACCCGAACGGGAACATCGGTTACGGGGAGTCCGGTGAGGCGCTCCACCACTTCGCGGATATTCTGCTGCACGTCGGAACTGACCTCGGTCACGTCGGCGCCCATGCGGAGGCCGGCCACACAGCGAATCGTCAGCCCGCCGGGAGCCGCCCTGACGCTACAGCGGATGTTGCGAACGTCCCGATTCCCCCGGGCCGTGCGCTGGGCCAATTGGGCAATGCTGTCAATGGACATGCGGACGACGCCTTCCGGTCCCGAACTGACCAGCACCATGCCGGCTGCGCCGCCGCGGGTCACCATCCTCACTTCCAGGGCCAGGACAATCAGCCCGACCGCGATGAACCCGATGGCGATGCCCACGTCCTGCCAAAGGGCGGCCCCGCTATGCTCGGCCATGCCGGCGAACTGCTGGCGCAGGGCGGCGTTGGGGAGGCTTTCCGCCGGGATGGTCTCAGTAACCAGGAGCAAGACCAGCACCCCGACGGCTATGCTCGCCAGGGCGCCAATGGTTACCAGAAGTCCGTTCAGCAGGTTCATCGTGCCCGATGCTACTGCACGTTACGGGACGGAGTAGTGGACGGGAACTCGATGCCGATAACGCCAACGTTGATTTCCTTGGCGACCAGGCCAATCTGATCGAAGAGCTCCTGAGCGACGGTTTCGCGGATTTCCTGCACGACAGTGGGAATCCGGTGGCCGTACACCATCACGACGTCAAGGTCGATGATGGCTTCCTTCTGGCCGGCTTCGACGCCAACGCCGGTAGCTCGGGCAGCAGCGGGGGAGCGAACCGTGTCCGCAACCGTGCGCAGTATCCCGCCGGTGTTGCCCAACCGGTCCACGCCAGACACGCTGTTGACCACGTGTCCAACGATGGCGGCTACCACGTTGGGTTCAATCTTGGTAGCGCCGGGAACGCCGCTGGGGTTCTCGGTACTGAAAGGGAATGCGTCGGGATGAAAAACCTCAACCGCTACGATTTCACTGGTTCCCATTAATGACCTCCTGTGTCTTCTGTGGCAGCGAGGCATTTTCGCTGCCGGATTTGCTGAGATTATGATACCACGATTGGCGCATCTCACCATCCGATGCCTCGGCAATCGCGACACCCGCGCCCTTGCCATCCCTGCCCCGGCGTGGCAACCTTGATGGTCGGGTGATTTGATTCTATGGGTATTGACGACGCTCAAACACGGCCCCGAGCCCGCATCATCGTTGGCCTCGGCAACCCCGGCCCCCGCTATCGGGATACTCGCCACAACGTGGGCTTCGGCTGCGTTGACCTGCTGGCGGAACGCTGGGGCATCGCCATCAACGACCGGCGACGCACCACCGCGTTGGGGCAGGGTTATCACAACGGCCTGCCCGTGGCGCTGGCTAGGCCCCGCACCTTTATGAATCTATCCGGCGAGTCCGTGGCGTATCTGTTGGCAAGATTCGGCGGACGACCGGAGGACCTGGTTATCGTGTACGACGAGATGGCGCTGCCTTTGGGCCGCATCCGGCTGCGCGCCCGCGGCTCCGACGCCGGACACAACGGCATCAAGGACATCATTCGCACCGTGCGCACCATCGACTTTCCGCGACTTCGCATCGGCATCGGCGGGCCCGGCATATCGGGCAGCGTTGACCACGTGCTGGGCCGCTTCTCCGACGCCGAGCAGCCGGCGGTGAGCGACGCCATCCTCCGGGCCGCCGAGGCCGTGGAATGCCTGCTGGCCGAGGGCATCGACATCGCGATGAACCGCTACAACACCGACCCGCGCCCCGAACCCGAGACAGACAACGAGGCCGCCGAAAGCGTGGATGCTATGCAAGGGCGCGAGGGCGAAGAGTAGGACAATATTGAGTGGGCCGGTGAGGGAACGATTGCGCCAAAACCGACTGCTGCCGATTGGCGTCAGCGTCGCCCTGGCGGCGCTGCTGTGGATTGCAGCCGCCTGCGGGTCGGAAACGCCGCTTCCCGCCGAACCGTCGGCTGCGCCGGGTGCGACACGGGCGGGCGACAGTACCCCAACAGGCGAGCCTACTCCGGCAGCGGCTGGAATTATATCGCTCGGCGCGACGACAGTGGCCAGCGAGCGCATGGTGCGCCCGGGAATCGGAACGCGAGCCGAGCGGCTCCCGGTTCCGATGACCGCCGCCAACTTCCCGACGCCGCCCGAGCGGGATTTGCTCCTGCTGGCCCGCCAGCTGCGCCGCACTGACGCCCCGCCGCCAGCGACCACAGCTGCAACGGACTGGCAGGTGGGCGACACGCGCGACTTCTGGACGCTGAACTACCCCCGCCTGCAAATGGAACGCAACCGCTTCAACCTGGCGGCGGTCTCGGACAACGCCTACTGGTGGATTGCCGAGGGCCTGAGCGTGGAGGATGATGACCTGCAACGCACGGTTCGGGAGGCCGAGGAACGGGTCTTTCCGCAGGTCCTGGCGGTGTTCGGCACGACGCCTGAACCGGGGGCGACCCTACATCGCCGCCACGTGGTCAGCGGGCGGATTCCCGGCATCGGCGGTTACGTGTCCGGCGGCGACCTGTATCCGGCGGCAGTAAGCCCGTACAGCAACGAGGCCGATGTGATTTACATCAATTCACGGGCGGCCGACTACGGCGACCGGGGGTTTCTGCACATCCTCACCCACGAGTTGCAGCACTCCATTCACCAGCAGGCCGACGAGTCGGAAGCCACGTGGCTGAACGAAGGACTGGCCGAGCTCGCAGTGAAAGAAGCCGGCTATCGCGTGTTCAGCATCGAACAATACCTGCGCAGGCCTGACGCCTCCCTGGTGAACTGGCCCGACGAGCTGGGCAGCGACGTGGGCCTCAACTACGGAGCGGCGGCGCTGTTCGCCCACTACCTGCGGGAGCATTACGCGCCGGAGGGCGGCTTGCAGGATTTGCTGGCCCTCGACGCCGACGGCATCCGCGCCGTGGACGCCTTCCTGGATGGGCGCGGCGCGGTAGCTGATGACGGGTCGCCGGCAGATTTTCATACCGTGTTCGCCGACTGGGTGGCGGCGAACCTGCTGGATTGGAACTCAACCCGCTACGGCTACGACGGGCTGGAGGTCGAGGCCGATATAACCCGGCGACAATCACCGGACGACGATAGCTCGACGGCCCAACTGGCGCAGTACGCCATTGACTACGTTGAACTGGTCAACGCCAATGGGCCGATGATGGTCCACTTTGAGGGAGCCGCTGCCACACCGCTGCTGCCCGTTGACGTGCCGGGCGAATGCTGGTGGAGCAACCGCGGCGACTCCATCTCAGCCACCCTCACCCTGCCGCTGACTGTGCCCGCCGCACCGGACGGCTCGGAGCCGATGCTGACCTATCGCTACTGGCACCACATTGAGGAGAATTGGGATTACCTGTACCTGACCGCCTCAACCGACGGCGGCGCAACTTGGGACGTGCTGCCGGCCGATGGCACGACGGACGCCAACCCGGTGGGCAACAGCTATGGGGACGGCTACACCGGAACCTCCGACGGCTGGCAGGACGGCGCGGCCTCGCTGGCAGCCTACGCCGGTCAAGACATCTTGCTGCGCTTCCACTACGTTACCGACGACGCCATCCACGGCACCGGATTTTGCCTTCGGGAAACCCGGCTATCGTGGCATGACGCTGCCCTGAAGCTGGATGAATGGCAGCCCGACGGGTTCGTGCTGGTCAACAATCTGGTCCGGCAGGACTGGATAGTGTGGGTGATTATCGACGCTCCGCCCGACGCCGGCGGGTCGGCAACACGGCTGGAGCTGGCCTGGGACGCCCAATGCCGCTGCTACGCCGGCTCGACGACCGCGCCGGATACGTCCGTTGGCCGGCTGGTGGTGGCGGTATCCCCCACCGCGCCGGCCACCATGGAGCCGGCAGAGTACCGGGTGTGGACTAGGCCCGGACGGTAAGCAACTCCTCGGCAAATTCCAGCAGCCCGCCGCCGCGTTCGCAGCCGAAACACCGCCAGCGCACCGACGGCAGGAACACCTGCAACGATTCCGACTGGCAGAAATGACACCGACCGGCCAGTTTTTGCCGCTGCAGCGACGATGCCCCCAGCGCTTTCAACTCGGTGAAAGCCCTCACCATCTGGAGCAGACGACCCCGACGCACCGGGCCGGCAGGATCGGTTCCCATGGCGCGGCAGTTGCGCCAGCGCAGTTCAGCGACGAGGGCGTCGGTCAGGCCTTCCGTTAACGCCTCGCCGCGACTGCCGCGCCCCAGGGCGGCCGCCAAGGTGTAAAGGCCGGGCTCGGACAGTCCCGGCAGCGCGGAGACAAGGTCGCCGCGGGACACGTTGACCAGATGGTCGAAAAAGCCCCCCAGTTCCTGGTCGGTAAGCGGCGGATAGTCTGTGAACGGCCATTGCGTCGCCGGCTCGGCGTAGTCAGCGACACTGGCGCTGTCAGTGATAAGAGTCAAGAGCCTGGGGCCCTCCGGTCAGGATGCTTTCCAGCATAGGCTGACGCAGCCGCAGGACGCAACGGGCAAGTGTCAGCTATGGCATCTCGCCGTTGGCCCAGGACTTGATGAGATGGTGCGCGATTGCGATGGGGCCGGGCACGGTCAGCTCCTCGCTGCGGCCTTCCAGCGCCTTCAACACCTCGGCCCGGCTGAACCACTTGACGTCGGTCATCTCCTCGTTGTCCATGTTGATGTCGGTGGTGTCTGCCTCGGCGATGCAGCCAATCATCAGCGAGGACGGGAAGGGCCAGGGCTGGGACGAATGGTAGCGCACGTTCTTGACGCGAATGCCGGCCTCTTCCATCACCTCCCGGGCCACCGCCTCCTCGATGGCCTCGCCCTGGTCCATAAAGCCGGCCAGGGCGGAGTAGGCGCGCATCCGCTGCAACCGGCCCCGGGATTGGCCCAGCAAGCAGCGGTCGCCGGCCGTGTCGGCAACTACGGTGATAATCACCGGGTCGGTCCGGGGAAAGTGCTGCGCGCCGCAGGCGGAGCACAGACGCACCTGCCCGCCCCGGCCCTTGTCGGTGGGATGCCCGCAAACGGCGCAGAAGCCGTGTCGCAGGTTCCAGTCCAGCTGTGCGCGGGCCTGGGACAGCATTCCGGTGTTGGGGCCGGACATGGTTTCCCCGGCGGTGCGGCAGTCCTCAAAACGCCAGCCCGTTGCATCCAGCGTGCGCTCGGCGGCAGCGGCGTCTTTGGACAAATCAACGGCGAAGTGGGCCGCGTCCTCCAGCAGGCCTAGGAATATCCACTCGGCGTTATCGGGCAGCGGGTGAACGGCTTCGGCGGGTAGCCAACCCAACTCGGGCGGCGTGTCGTCGGTGAGCAGGACGTTGAGGTTGCGGAAGGGCAGGAACTTGCTGGCAGGATTTACGGACTGCTGAGCAATCCAGTCCTCATCGCGGCGTTCAACCTCGCCGCGGTTGAAGGGGTTGTCGGCAAAGATGTGCGGTTTTCGCATAGGCTGGTTCACCTGGGCGGTTGCGTGGAGCGCAAGCTGGCTTCTCCGGCCGGCGCGCAATCGAACTGCCGGCCGGTAGTTTTATAACCCATGCCGCTCAATGCGACAAGCCGCAGCCTTGCAGCCCTATCCGCCGTATGGTAAGTTGAACGCCGTCATACGCGCCGCCGTTACGCTATAATGCGGCGGCGTATTCCAACATCTATCCGACCGGAAACGCACAACGGACCGAGAGAGGAGCCTTGCCGTGACCGAGCCGCTGCTTGAAGTCAAGAACCTGCAAACGTACTTCTTTACCTACGAAGGCGTCGTCAAGGCCGTTGACGACATCACCTACGAAGTGATGCCGGGCGAAACCCTGGGCCTGGTGGGAGAGAGCGGTTGCGGAAAAAGCGTCAGCGCCCTGTCGCTGATGCGGCTGATTCCCGACCCCCCCGGCAGAACCATCGGCGGCGAAGTCCTCTTTGACGGCGAAGACATCCTCCAGGTGGACATGGACGACATGCGCCGCATCCGGGGCGCCAAGATGGCCATGGTTTTCCAGGAACCCATGACCTCGCTGAACCCGGTGCTGACCCTGGACCGCCAGCTCACCGAGACCATCCAGCTGCATCTGGGCAAATCCCGGGATGAAGCCCGCCAGGACGCCGTGAACCTGCTGGCCCAGGTGGGCATCCCCGACCCGGAACGGCGCATCCGGCAGTATCCCCACCAGTTCAGCGGCGGTATGCGCCAGCGCGTCATGATCGCCATGGCCCTGAGCTGCAACCCGCAGCTGATTATCGCCGACGAGCCGACCACCGCGTTGGACGTCACCATTCAGGCCCAGATCCTGGAACTGATGAAATCGCTTACGGATACCCTGGGAGTGGCCCTCATCATCATTACCCACAACCTGGGCGTGGTGGCACGTTACGCCGACCGGGTCAACGTGATGTACGCCGGCAAGATAATCGAGCGCGGTTCCGCCTACGAGATTTACACCAACCCGCGCCATCCCTACACCGTGGGCCTGCTGGACTCGGTTCCGCGCCTGGACCAGCGCCTGACGGACGAGGAAGGCAACGCGGCCAAGCTGGTGCCCATTGAAGGCCAGCCGCCCGACTTGGTGAACCTGCCCCAGGGCTGCGCTTTTCGCGCCCGCTGCCGTTGGGCAATTGACAAGTGCGCCACCGAGACGCCGCCGCTGATGCCGGTTGAGAGCAGCGACGAGGAACCCCACGTTTCCGCCTGCTGGCGCTCCGACGTGCTCGGCGTCCAGGCCCTCAGCTACGCCATGGGAACCGCCTAGCGCCGCTATCACTATGGCTATCGCTCCATGAGGAGAGTTTCACGATGACCACCGCCGAAATGCCCCAGACCGCCCCCGCCACCTCCTCGGCCCATGGCGACGTCCTTCTGGACGTGCGCGGCCTGAAAATGCACTTTCCCGTTACGTCCGGGATTCTTTTCCAGCGGGCCGTGGCCCACATCAAAGCCATCGACGGCGTAGATTTCCAGGTAATGCGCGGCGAGACCCTGGGCCTTGTGGGCGAGTCCGGCTGCGGCAAGACCACTACCGGACGGTGTATCCTGCGCCTCTACAAGCCCACCGAAGGCGAAATCTGGTTCGACGGAACGGAAATCGCCCAGGCCCGCACCGGCCAGATGCGCGCCATGCGCCGCCAGATGCAGATTATCTTCCAGGACCCGTACAGCTCGCTGAACCCGCGCATGACCGCCGGCAACATCATCGGCGAGCCGTTGGCGGTGCACGGCCTGGTCAACAACAAGCGCGAGTACCGGGAACGGGTGGCCGAACTGCTCAACAACGTCGGGCTGAACCCTTACATGGCCGACCGGTTCCCCCACGAGTTCAGCGGTGGCCAGCGCCAGCGCATCGGCGTGGCCCGGGCCCTGTCCGTTGACCCGTCCTTCATCGTCTGCGACGAGCCGGTCTCCGCGCTGGACGTTTCCATCCAGGCGCAGATTATCAACCTGCTGGAAGACCTCCAGGAACGGTACGACCTTACCTACCTGTTCATCGCCCACGACCTGTCGGTGGTGCGGCACATCAGCGACCGCGTGGCGGTGATGTACCTGGGCAAGATAGTCGAAGTTGCCGACCGCAACGCCATCTACGAGAACCCCCAGCATCCTTACACCCGCGCGCTGCTGTCGGCGGTTCCGATTCCCGACCCGGTGCTGGACGCCCAGCGTGAACGCATCATCCTGTCGGGCGAAGTGCCCAGCCCGCTGAATCCGCCCAGCGGCTGCGTGTTCCATCCCCGCTGCCCGCTGACCACGGACGACTGCATGCGGGTTATCCCGGAGGCCCGGGAAGTAATGCCCCAACACATCGCAGCCTGCATCAACGTTCCCGGGTACGGCCCCTACTGACGCGCCGGCGGCGTTACGATTCCAGGGGCGGCGATTTGCCGCCCCGTTCGTTTTGACGGACGAGTACTCTTTCGAGGTCAAAAATGCGTCTTGAAAACAAAACCGCCCTGATCACCGGCGCCAGCCGCAACATCGGCGCCGAGATTGCCCGCACCTTCGCCCGCGAAGGAGCCAACCTGATTCTCAACACCCGGCAGTCCGCCGATGAGCTGGAATCCGTCGCCGCCCAGTGCCGGGAGTTGGGTGTACGCACCCATACCGTCATCGGCGACGTGTCCGACCCCGACCGGGTGGCCGACATGGTCGCCGAGGGCATCGACTACCTGGGCACCGTGGAGGTACTGGTCAGCAACGTAGCGGTGCGTCCCCACAAGGCGCTGCTGGAGGTATCGGTGGAGGAGTGGCAAGACGTCATCGCGACCAACCTGCACGCCGCCTTCTACCTGATGCGCGCCGTGCTGCCCGGTATGCTGGAGCAGGGTTCCGGCAGCATCATCGCCCTGGGCGGCCAGGCCGCCATCACCGGGCGTCCGGAAACCGCCGTGGTAACCACCGCCAAGACCGGGCTGCTAGGGCTGATTCGCGCCGTCGCCGCCGAATATGCGGGACAGGGCGTGCGGGCCAACCTGGTCAACCCAGGCTCCACCGATACGTCCCGGGCGCATCCCGAGTGGTATCCGGAGTTCCAGGACGTGGCGCGCGGCTCCGCCGAACATCTGAAGGGCATTCCGCTGGGGCGACAGGCCACCGTGCAAGACATCGCCAACGCCTGCCTGTTCTACGCCAGCGACGAGTCGGCCTACATCACCGGCGACCGCATGAACGTGGTCGGCGGACGCTACATCGTTTAAGGCCACTGGTCGCCCCGGCCCGTTCGCCGTTCCGTTTTCGCCCACACCAGGCTGGCCGCGCCCACCAGCCCCTGGCTGTCGCCCAGGGTAGCCGGAACCAGCCGGAAACGGCGATGCCCGGAGCTCATGGCGCGCCGGCGCATCCCCTCTTCAATCTCCTCCAGCAAACCCAGTTGCAGCAGGCCCTGGGTTACGCCGCCGCCGAACACCACCACGTCGGGGTTGAACAGGTTGAGCACGTTGCCCATCCCCACGATGATTGCGGCCACAGCGTCGTTGACAACCTCCGCCGCCACGGAGTCGCCATGCTCCGCCGCGTTGAACACGTCCTCGCCCGTGATGGCCCCGTTGGCTTCGTACACCACCTGCAAAGGCGAGCCCGGCGTCGCGTCGGCCAGCCGAGCCTGGGCCGCCCGCCCGATGGCGGTGCCCGACGCCAACGCCTCCAGGCAGCCGCTGTTGCCGCAGGCGCAGGCCGAGGCGTCGGCGCGGTAGTCGATGGTCATGTGGCCGACCTCGGCGGCGGCCCCGGCGGCCCCGACGAACATTTCGCCGCCGTCAACGACGCCGGCGCCCACTCCGGTGCTGAAGGTTACGAACACCAGGGTGCGGGCCGGCTGGCCATGTGTAGCAACGGGACGGCCCGCTCCGTAATAGCACTCACCCAGGGCGGCCAGGTTCGCGTCGTTGCCCACCCACACCGGAAGGTTCAGCATCGGACGCCACAGGTCCGGCAACGTTACGCCGTTGAGCGCCGGCAGGTTTGGCGACGACAGCAGCTTATCGGTGGTGGCGTCGATGGAGCCGGCCAAGGCTATGCCGGCCCCTGCGACAGGACGGCCGAAGGCGTTGTCCCTGGCCCGGCGGAGCAGACTGCCGGCGGTTGCCGCCAACTCGTCCTGTAACGCGTCCGGCCGGTTGGCAACACGCTCCTGCCACAGTATTCGCCCAGCCCGGTCAATGACCGCCGCCCGCGCCCACGTCCCGCCCCAGTCCATCGCCAGCGCCACCGGCGATTCCATGTCGTCAAAACCGGAACGGGCGCTGCTCATGCGTGGCCGACCTCTACATAGACTACTTACGCGACGGATGTTTGAACTGATTGTATCATCGCTGCTGGCTGCCGGCCCCGTCGGCTTCCACCTCCGCCAGCAACGTCTCCAGCGCGGCCCGCAGCACGTCCTCCGGCATGGGGCCGACGTACTTGAGCCGGATGACGCCGTTGGCATCGATGAAGAACTTCTCCGGGATGCCGCTGACTCCGTAGTTGAGGGCGATCTCACCGCCGGCGTCCACCCCCGCCGGATAAGCGACGCCGAACTCCACCAGGAACAACTCCGCCGCGTTCTGGGTATCCCAGACGTTGACGCCGATGAACTCCACCGGCCGGCCTTGGTAGGCGGCGTAAGCCCGGTTCAGCGCCCCCGACTCCTGGCGGCAGGGACCGCACCACGAAGCCCAGAAATCCACCAGCACCACCTTGCCCCGCAAGTCAGACAGGCGCAGAGCGTCGCCCCGCTGGGCATTCCCGTTAATCAGCTCCAGCGTAAAGTCCGCTGCCGGCGATTGCTCAACCCGAATCTCGCCGAACTGCTGATTGATGCCGGCGCCCGCCGGCTGGCCGCGCTGCTGCGTCGCCGCCCAGGCCAGCAGGGCGAACAGCGGAATCAGCGCCGCCGCCGTCCCCAAGATAATCCAGTTGCGACGCGACATCACCCGGCGTTTCCCGTCGGACGCCGCCGGATGACTCCCCAGGCCAGCAGGCCGGCCAGCGCCACGGCCACCAGCACGGGTACCGCGCCGAACCAGAACCTCGCTTCCGACAGCGGATTGCCAATTTTAGTTACCCACGACGGCTCCGGCAGACCGGAGAGCTGCAGATTCACGCCGGCGCCGGGCGCCACGTCCTGCGCTCCCCAAACGCGGTACGACACCTCGCCCAGCGTTACGCCTTCCAGCACAGCCATCCCGCCCACTGCGATGTCGCCGAACTCGTCGGGAATCAGCAGCCGCAGCGACTCCGCTCCCTGCAATGTGTTGTCCCGCCAGGCCAGCGTGTCCCCCTCGTAGGGAGCAGTGTAAGTGAAACTTACCAGGTGCTCCCCCGGCTGCACCGGCGCGGTGATGGCAAATCCCGTGCCCACCGGTATCACCTCGCCGCCCACCAGCTCGGTGGACACGTCCAGCCCGCTGGCGTCGGCCGGCAGGGAAAAGCGCAGGAAGCTGAACTGGCCAATCATCGGCGGCGCGGATAGGTCGGGAACCAGCGTGGTGTCGCTGTGATTCTCCAGCGTGAATATCTGCGCGGTGGCGATGCGCCGCGTCGAGGCGTCGATGCCGGTGATGATGATCGACTGGCTGGCCGTCGTAACCACACCCACGTCCTGGGTGGATTCGTACACCGTCAGCGTCAACTGCCCGGACTGTGCCAGGGCTGACAGTTCAAACGGAGACAGCACCCGGCTGTAGCGCGTGCCGCCATAGAGCGCCACCAGCGCGGCGCTGCCGTCCTCCGGCGTTGGCGGCACGTCGTCGAAGCTGAAAGCTCCAGCGGCATCGGTCACGGTTTCAAAGGTGTCAACCGAGCCGGAGTCAACCCCGAACTGGTGCAGCAATACGGTAGCGCCGGCCGGTGTCGCTCCGCCCTCCGTGCCGTTGACCAGCGCCCCCTGCACCGAGGCTGCATCCGGCGATTGGGAGTACAACCCGTCTGGAGCCAGCAGCACGACGACCAGCGCCGCGACTGGCACAATCCATTTCAGGAACAACGGTCGCTCTCCTTGGCGTCATCCATCTCCCGCAGTATCAAGGCCGCCTGCCGCCGGTACTGGTCCAGCTGCTCCCGGTAGTCGCCGTCGCTGACGCGGCCCAGGTCATGCTCGGTTTGCAGGATGCGGATGGCGTCGTACACGTCGTTGAGAGCGGCGGCCGCGTCCGGCGACCGCGCATCGCCATCCGTGTCTGTTGCCGGCGGCCCGGAGCGACGCCTCATCACCAGCGGCCAGGCCACCACGGCCACCACGAGCAGCGCAACGGCGATTACCAATCCAAGCTGCATCAAGCGCCCCGCTACTCGGCCGCTAATCCGCCGCGCCGGCCGCCGTCGCCGCAACCACCGGTCGGCGAGCCGGGGCTCCAGACGGCCACAATGCAATCACCGTCCCCAGAATCATCACCGGGCCGCCAACCCACATCCACCACACCAACGGGTTCACCAGGATGCGGAACCCCACGGCGCCGTCCTCCCGGTTCTCGCTGGGCACCACGTAGAAATCCTCCACCGGCGTGGAGCGTATCGCCGCCCGCGTTGACGCCATGTTGTGGTCGGGATGGAACGTCCGCTGCGCGTGCATCACGTCCAGAAACTCCCCGTCGCGGTACACCTCAACCGTGGCGCGGTACTCGGTGCGGTCGGCGAAGGCCAACGCCGTCGTATCCACGTACATCATGCGATAGTTGCCCACCGTCACATCCTCGCCCGGGAACAGCACCACGTCCCGCTGCACCCCGTAGAAAGACTGGCCCACCACGCCCAAGGCCACCATCACTACCGCCAGATGCACCACATAGCCGCCGTAGCGGGGTCGGTTGGCCATCATCAGGCGAACGAACCCGACGACCGGATTGTCGCCCACGCTGCGCCGCCGAGAGATGGTTCCCCGCGTCCATTCCGCGAGAATGCTGGTCGTCACCAGGGCGCACAAAGCAAATCCAATGACAGCGTAGGGCTGGCGTATCCCCACGGCCAGCAGCACGGCAACCGTGGCCAACGCCGCCGCGCCCGGCAGCAGCAGCGCGCGCCGCAGCGATTGCAGGTTCGCCCGACGCCAGGGCAGCAGCGGCCCGACGCCCATCAACAGCACCAGGGCGAGCATGAGCGGCCCATTCACCTGGTCGAAGAAGGGCCTGGCAACCGTGATTTCCTGCTCGGCGAACAGGCGGGACAGCAGCGGGTATACGGTGCCCCACAGCGTGGCGAATGCGATGCCCAGCAGCAGCAGGTTGTTGATGAGGAACGCCGCCTCCCGGGAGAGCATCGAGTCCAGCCGCTGCGCGCTGCGCATCAGGTCGTACCGCCAGAAGAATATCGCCAGCGGCACGATGACGCCGAACGCGAGGAACAGCAGGAACACCCACCCCAGCGTCGATGCGCCGAAAGAGTGCACCGACGGCACCGGCCCGCCCCGGTTCATGAACATTCCGTACAGGGCAAACCCGAAAGCCACGTTAATCAGCACGATGTTCCACATCCGGAACATACCCCGCCGCTTCTGCACCATGATGGAATGCACAAAGGCCGTCAGCGCAATCCAGGGCATGAAGGCCGCGTTTTCCACCGGGTCCCAGAACCAGAACCCGCCCCAGCCCAGGATGGTGTAGGCCCACCACGATCCCAGCAGCAGCCCGGAGGCCAGCAGTGCCCAGATGCCCACGCCCCAGGCGCGCCCGGCGTCAATCCACTCGTCGCCGGCCCGGCCGCCAATCAGCCCGCCCAGCGCGAAGGAAAAAGGTATGCTGATGCCCACCAGCCCGGCCATCAGCGCCGGCGGATGGAAGAACATCCCGAAGTGCGTCAGCAGCGGGTTGATTCCCTGGCCGTCCGGCACCGGGAAGGGCAACTTCTGGAAAGGATTGGCCATGAACGCCATCACCGCCAGGAAGAAGACCTCGATCAGCATCAGGATGGCTACTGTCCACGGCAGCGTAGGCCGGGTGGACGCCGGCGCCAGCCATATCGCCAATGCCGCCATCGCCGACAGCGCGAAGGCGATGTACAGCAGCGACCCCTCGTTGCCGGCGTAAAAGGCCACCCACGTGTAGATGTTGTCCATGGCCAGGTTACTGTGGGCGGCCACGTAGGCCAGCGAGAAATCCCGCGCAATGAACGACTGCACCAGCGACAGCGTAGATACTAGCACCACCACCACCAACACGTAGGACGCCTTGCGTCCGCTGTCCAACAGGGCCGGCGAACCTCTCAGCTCCCCGGCCACCGATGCAACGCAGGAATACGTCGCCAGCGCCAGCGCCATCCAGAGACACGCGGCTCCCAGGTCAGCCATCGTTTTGCTCCGTTTCCGTCTCTATCGCCAAATCCCGGTCAACGGCGGCAAGGTACGGCTGCAAGTCGTCCGCCGCGCCGGAAGCGCTATCGGCGTCCCCGGTCGGCCGTCGCATCGCCCGCAGAGTGAACACGCCGCCGGCCAGCGCAACGACGACAATTACCCCAGGCACAATCCACGCAATCAGGTTGAAGCCAGAGCGCGGCGGCTCGGCCAGCACGCCGGGACCGTAGCGTTCCGGCGCAGAGAACCAGGCCAATACTTCCTTACGGGTGGCCCCGTCGGCCAGCAGCTCCCGCACCTGCGCCCGCATCTGCTTGGCCAACGGTACCTCGGTCTGGTCAATGGTCTGCGCCGGGCATACGGGACACATCAGCATCCGGTCAATAGCCTGCGCCTCCGCCTCATCATACGCCCCGACCTCGCCCCCGGATTGGGCGTAGGCAACACCGGACATCAGTGCAGCAAGCACACCCAACGCAGCGACGATAAGAAAAGCGCCCCGGCACACCGGGGCGGCTGTAATCTTTGTGTGGACCATAACCACCCCCATATCATTCGGGGGCTGCAGCTACTCACACGCCGCCGCGTCGCCATCCTGCAGGCAGCCTTCCACGTAGTCCAGCACCAGCTCAATCTGGTCTTCGGTCAACAGCTTGGCGAAGCTGGGCATCAGGTTGACCCCGCCCGTTATTGCGCCGCGCAGTCCATCCCGGTCCAGGCTCCTCGCCGCCTCCGAGGTCAGGTTGGGATTCAGCAGGGCCGCGTCGGTGGTCTGGTAGCCGTAGTCCACGATGATGCGTGCCAGCACCGGGCCGTCGCCCTGGCCGGTTGCGCCGTGGCACATCAGGCAGTTGGTTGCATAAATATGCTCGCCTGAGCCGGCAAAGGACGTGGGTTCTGGCGCGACCGCTCCATACCACGGCACCGCCGACGCCGGCGGACTCAACCGGGGCGGCTCGTGGGCCTTGTGCGACGGCTGGTAGTGCATTTCGTAGAAGATGTCCACCGGATACGAACCTTGCGAAAACGGCCACACGCCCCTTCCGCAGCCGGTAGCCACTATCGCCACCAGCGCCAGCACGGCCAAAGTGAGCAGCAGCCGCTGCCGGCTCCCCGGCATCCTCATCGATGTTCTCAAAATGCTCATCGTTACCAATCGTTTTCCGTTAGTCGGCCGCCATCATTACGACCCTGCCTTGACGTCCACCGCGCCGGCCTGGTTGAGTATATCCGTAACCTGCGATCGCTGCTCCGCGTCCGCGTTGACCAACAGGCCGACCAGCCCCTGGCTGATGCGGTCGTCTGAAAGACCGATGCCAACGTTGGGTCGCAACGCCACTATCAGCCCGATGATGGTGAACAGTATCGCGCCCAGCAGCGCGCCGGTATAGCACATTACCGATAGCGGCGGCATCGCCAGGATGGGCTTCTCGGCGATGGTCATGGGGACCGCCATCTCGGTCAGCCCGCCAACCACCAGCGCCGCGATCAGCCCGATGGCGCCGCCCAGCAAAGGCCAGACGTAGAGCCGGTGCCGTTCCATCCCTTCGCCCAACGCTCCCTCAGGGTAGGGCACGTCGGTGAGGAAGTTGTAGTCGGATTCCGGGATGCCGGCCGACTTCAGCGCGTCTCCGGCGTCAGCCGCCGCCGCCGCGTCGTCGAACAGTCCCAGAATTGCTTGCGTTGCCATGGGTCAATCCGCTCTTGCGTTGCTTACTGTTCCGTTTTAACGTCCACCGCGCCGGCGGAATTCATTATCTGAGTAACTTCGTACCGCTGCTCCGGCTCAGCCTTCACCCGCAGGCCCAGGAACCCTTGCGTAATGCGTTCGTCGTAGATGCCCAGTTGGAACTTGGGCAGCCTCGACTCAAAAACGATACCGATGACCGTGAACAGGATAGCGCCTAGCATCGTCCCTTCGTAGCACACGATGGCCATGGGCGGCAGCGACAGTATCGGCTTGCCTCCCGTCATCAGCGGGTAGGCCACCTGCGTCATCGCGGTAATCATTATGCCGGAGGACAGGCCCAGCAGCGCGCCGATGAAGGGATACAGATACAGCCTGTGCTTCTCTTCCCGCTCGCCCAGCGACCCTTCGGGATAGGGCGAATCGGTGAGGAAGTCGTAGTCGGTTTCAGGAATGCCGGCCTCTTTCAGACCGTCGCCGGCCGTGGCGGCGGACTCGGCGTCCTGGAACAGGCCCAGTATGGCTTGCTTGGTACTGGGCGGGGACATTACGTCCCGCAACTGCTGCAAAATTCCTGGCATCGCCATGGCGCTAATCCCCTGGTCTTTTCTGCCTAATCTTCTCTAAAGGTAGCCGGCACGGTGCGACGGCCCACCTGGATTTCGGTTCTCAAAATGTCGCCTTCCTTGATGTCGTACAGCGGCACCAGCGGGAACACCCGGCTGAACAGCAGCATCAACATCGACACGAAGGCGAAGGTTGCGCCGACGATGAGCGCTTCCGGCCACTGCGGCAGGTAGTCGTTCCAGGTGAAGGTCTGGAACTGCTTGTTGGCCTGGCCCGGCACGAACAGCAGGTAGCGTTCCAGCCACATGCCAACGTTCACCGAGATACACGCCGCCGACATTATCCACAGGTTGCGACGCCACGCCTTGGGCAGCCACAGGATGACCGGCAGGAAGTAAGTGATGCCGACGAACACAATCATCCAGACGTTGTAGGCCACGCCGTAGTCGCCGGGCAGGAATTGCAGCGCACGCACGGCCAGCTCGTCGCCCTCCAGGCCGTAGATGCCGAATATGATTTCCATCACCAGGAAGTAGAACCAGCCGGTGGCAACGACGATGAGCAACCGGCCCAGCGCGTCGATGTGCTCGTGGCGGATGTAATCCTGCCAGCCGTAGGCCCAGCGCAGCAGAATCATGGCGAACACCACCGCCGACACGCCGGAGTGCACCGCGCCCACCACGAAGTACGGCGCGAACACCGTGCTGTGCCACGACTTGATGGCCACCGCCATGCCGAAGTCCCAGGACACGATGGAGTGCACGGACACGAACACCGGCAGAATCAGCGCCGAAAGCAGCACGCCGGCGATGATTTGCAGCTTCCACTGCCGCGGGTTGCCCTCCCAGCCCATGGCCAGCAGCGTATAGACCAGCTTGGGCCAGCCGGTGGTCCGGTCCCGCAGCACGGCGAAGTCCGGCACCAGCGCGATTATCACGAACAGCGTGGACGACGTGAGGTAGGTCAAAATCGCGGAGGGGTCCCACACCAGCGGCGTGCGGATGTTGGGCCAGATGCCACGCGCGAAGTCGTAGGGGAACGCCCAGTACAGGATGCGCCAAGGCCGTCCTGTGTGGATGATGGGCATTATCATCGCCGTCATCAGCGAGAAAATGGTCAGCACCTCGGCGGCCCGGGTGGCCGGGCGTCGCCACTCGGCCTTGGCCAAACGCAGGATCGCGGACAGCATCACCCCGGCGTGGCTGATTCCAATCCAGAACACGAAGTTGGTGATGAAGAAGCCCCACACCACCTTGTAGTTCAGGCCGGTGATGCCCAGGCCCGTGTTGATCATAATGCCGATGGTGATTGCCGCCGCCAGCACTATCGCGCCCAGCAACGACACCACTGGCCAGAACCACTGGGGTGTTTCCAGTATGGACCGCAGCAGGTCCCGGTTGATTTGCGCTGCGGGTAGGACTTTGCCTTCCTGCATTTTGAATTACTCCGGTTTGCCCAGCACCAGGTAGCGCCCGCGAATCAGGGTGTCAACCCTCTGGTACATGGAGCCTTCCTTCATCTCCCACAGGGACAACGGCGGCAGCATCATCATGCCGATGCGGAACACCAGCATCACAATGCCCACTCCGCCCAGAATCATGAAGATGTCCGCAATGCCGGGGAACGTCGCCTCCGGCGGGGGCAGCAGCAGCGCCGGGAACGAGAAGGCGTCGGACGGCAGGTAATACAGTCCACCCTCCACTGCCGGCGCCGCGGCGAAGGCCGCCGCAAAGATGCGGATGTGCCACAGCATCAGTCCGATGATGATGAAGACGGCCGCCAAGGGCGCGCCCCAGCCTTCCCGACGGGCGTGGTTCGATACCAGTATCGGGAACGGTATGAAGAACGTGAAGAACAGCTGCGCCCAGAAAATGCCCAGGTACGAGTCGAACATCAGGTAGTTCAGTATCGCCTGCTCCACTTCCAGCCGGCCATACCAGTAGGTGATGAAGAACGCGAACAGGTGGTAGGTGTGCAGCAGCGTCAAGCCCAGCAGCACCTTGCTGGCCGCCCAGAAGGGCGCCTGCCCGATGAGTTCACGGTAGCCGCCCCAGCGCCGCATGACGTAGGCCACCAGCAGGATGGTCGCCAGCCCGCCCTGGAAACTGATTACCGTGTAGAACGGCGGGAGTATCGAGTCCTTCCAGCCCGGTATCATCGCCATGGCGAAGTCGCTCACGATGAGGAACTGGACGAAGACCACCATCATAAAGTACAGCGCGCCGAGGATGGCCAGGCCGCCTTTCTGCACCTGCCACTGGCGCTTGGTGCCGTACCAGCAGCCGGCCAGCTTGCCGTACAGCGTGGCGCGGAACCCTGACACGTGGTGTCGGCTCTGCGCCATGTCCGGCATCGCCGCCACCCACAGTATCGCCACCGAGCACAGCGAAAGCCCAATCATTCCGGCCATCAGCCAGCCCGACGGGTTCGTAAGCTCCTGGAACCAGATGGAACGGCGCACCAACTGCTCGCCGCTTTCGTGCATTACCCCAATGTCCGGCAGCACGATGAGCGCCGGTATGAACAGCAGGATGTTCACCAGGCTCACCAGCGAGAAAATCTCGGCAATCCGCGACAGAGGCCGCCGCCAGTGGCTCTTGGTGAACCGGAAGGCGCAGGCCGCCAGCGGCGCCGACGCCGTCAGCGTGAACACGAAGGCAAAAGCCGCGATATAAAAGCCCCAGGCCTGATGGTCGGAAAAGCCATCCGAAAGAGCCTTGAGCACAAAGCCCACGATGCCCAGGACCGTCAGTACGCCACCGGCAATGAATATCACCCGCCAGATGCCCGGCGTCATCCGTTGCTTTTCGTTGACCTCGGCCACCAGCACCGAAGCCTCGGGGATAACCCACATCTCCGGCCCGAAGTGGCCGTGTTCGCTGTGACTCTGGTCGCCGTGGTGGGCTTGCGTTTCGCTAGCCATCAGTGTCCGCCCTTCAAGGGATACGGGTCAACTTTCTTCAGGTAGATGACGCTGGGCCGGGTGTTCATCTCTTCCAGCAGCCGGTAACCCCGGGTCTCCCGGTCATGCTCGCCGTGGCCGGGATGCGCGTTCACGTCGTCAAAGTACGGCTTGATGGCCGACGGCGACGGCTGCCGGTCCTCGGACAGGTCGCCGAACATCAGGGCGTTGGTCGGGCAAGCCTGAACGCAGGCCGGGTCGTAGTTGCCGGCGGCGATGGTATCGTCGTTGAGCCGCTGCCCGCCCTGGGATTCCACCTTCAGCTCTCCGCGGCGGATGCGCTGCACGCAGAAGGTGCACTTTTCGGTGATGCCCCGGGAGCGCACGGTAACGTCGGGATTCAGCTGGTTTTCCAGCCGGGCTGGCCAGTTGGGATGCCAGTAGTTGAACATCCGCACCTGGTAGGGACAGTTGTTGATGCAGTACCGCGTGCCCACGCAGCGGTTATATACCTGAACGTTCAGCCCTTCCTCGTTGTGGTAGGTGGCGTACACCGGGCACACGGGTTCGCAGGGTGCGTTCTCGCAGTGCTGGCACAGCACCGGCATGAAGCGCGCCTTCACGTTAGGATACTCGCCTTCCCAGTAGCGTTCAATGCGAATCCACTCGTAGGCTCGCCGCTGCAGGAAGTAGTCCTTGGTGTTGATGGGGATGTTGTTTTCTGCCTGGCACGCGATTACACAGCCCTGGCAGCCGGTGCACTTGTCCAGGTCAACGACCATTCCCCACTTGTGTTCGTATGAAGCGTTCGGCATAGTTAGTTGTCATCAACGACCGCGAGCAATCTCAGTCGGCTGCTAATGGCCCCCCTCACTGACTGTCTTGAATACCTGCTCGGCGGGATGTTCGCCGATTTCCCGGCTGGTGTAGCCGCCCTCCATCTTGGACACGGCCATGCTGTCGCCGGTGGGCGTTATGGTACAGCGGTTGCCGCTCCACGTCAGCCCTCCGCTGTCGTTGGCCGACACCGCCAGGATGGACATTACGTTGCCGCTCTCACGCTCGTCCCGGCCGGTGGCGTATTCCGAGCCGGCCCGGCGTCCGCCGCCCATGGGCACGGCGGCGATGTTCGGAGGCGCGCCGGGGTTCAGATATACCAGCGCCTGGATGCTGCCGGCCGACGTGCTGATTTCCACCACGTCGCCCTCGCGCAGGCCCAATTCTTCCCGCCCCTGCTTCTCGTTGATTTCCACCCAGGTCTGCCAGGCTACGGTCGTCAGCGGGTCCGGTGCGTTCTGCGCCCAGGGCAGGTGCGCGTTGCGTCCGTCCAATATCGTGTTGTGGGCAAAGGGCAGCAGCTGGAAGTTGCCCGTGCCCTCCATTTGCGGCGGCGCGGCCATGCCGGCGATTTCGTCCAGTAAGCCACTGCTCGGCGTGGATGCCGCGCCAACCATCCGGTCATCCCACCAGCCGCCGTTTTTTAGCGCATCGGTGAAATCCGCGCCCAGTTCGTCAACGTTGGCCCGGATCAGTTCTTCGTAGCTGGCCGCCGGCATGGTGTCGCCCCGTCCCAGGTCCGCCGCGCTGGACAGAAGAACGTCGGGGAAGCTGCGCGGGTCAAGGTCGGCCAGGGGGTTCACCACTGGCTGCTGGACGCCGTACACCCGGTGTCCCGGCGCCGGCTCCGGCGCGTCGTCTCCCCAATCCTCCAGGGCGGTCCGGTCGGGTATCAGCAGGTCGGCCATCACCGTGGTTTCGTCCATAAAGGGGCTGGCGCTGATGACGGCCACGCTTTCGTTTTCCAGCGCGTTGCCCAATCCCACGCCGTTCGGCAACCCGTACACCGGATCGGCGTTGTGAATGACGACCAATCCGGTTGCGCCGCTGGCGATGTCGCCGGCAATCCGCTGCCAGTCGGTCAGCGTGGTAATGGCGGCGTTGTCTGGCGCGCTGGCAATGGGGCTGCCCGGGTCGGGCAGCATTCCGCCCTCGTGTCCCACGTTGCCCAGCACGTAGTTCAGCAGCAACGACGCCGACGCGTTGAACGGCCCGTTGCTGTACGCGCCAGCCTCACCGCCTCCGCCGATGACGAGCCCGCCGTGGGCGGCGTAGTCGTGGGCAAGATGCTTGAAAAACTCGTTGGGAGATTCGCCGTCCAGCACGGCGTCCGGTATCTGCAAGATTGAGGCCGTGAGATCAGGCATGAAGTCGCGCAGCGCTCCCGGCCCTTCTTCTCCGGTAACCGCCTGCACCCACGGTGATTCGGGATGGCTTTCTGCAACTCCCCAGGCCAGCGCCATGGCTGCATAGCCTTCGGAACCTGGCGCGATGGGCACCCACTTGTCCGCGTTCGCCGCCGTCATCGAATAGCGGGCGCCGAAGTGGTAGTGCCGTCCCCGATGCCCCTTGCTTCGGAACTTGCCGTAGGCTACCCCGTAAGCGGTGGGATTGCCCCAGGTGGACAGGAAATCGCTGCCAAAACTCACCAGCGCCTCGGCGTTGGCAATGTCGTGATAGGGAACGCGTCCCACGCCGGTAACCTTGTTGACGGCGGCGCGGTAGGCAGCGTCGTCCATGGCGTCATAGCGCAGGTGGCTGCCGCCGAACGCGTCGGCAAAGGCTTTGCAGATGGTGGCGTAGCCAGCGCAGCGGGTGCCGGTTATCAGCGCCATGCCCTGGCCCCGTTCGTTCACCGCCGCGTTGAAGCGGTTCAGCGCTTCCTCCCACGTGATGGGACGGTACTGCCCGGAACCCCGCGGCCCGGTGCGCAGCATCGGCCCGGCGATCCGGTCTGGATGGTAAAGCGACTGCAGGATGGCGTCCGCCGCCGGCGATTGCTTGCCCTGGTTGGTCGGGAACCGGGGATTGCCGCGCACCTTCTTGGCCCGGCCTTCCATCACCCGCACCAGCAGGCCCTGGCCGCCGGGTACGGAGGCGTCGTAGGTCGCGTACCAGGTGTCCCGCCCGCTGACCAGGTCCTCAGGGATGAGCGCCGGGCTCTGCACCTTCAACTCGTCGTCAAAGACGTCGCAGGCAATCGCCCCCGTAGCGGCGATGCCGGCCCAAGCCAGGAAATTGCGGCGGGTTAGTTTCATTGGTACCAGTTCCGGTGTTCCGTGGTATCTACTTGTGGCAGACGGTGCAGTCGGTGCTTACGTCGTTTTCACGGTGGCAGTCCAGGCACGTGCCCATTTTCAGCGACTGGCCGTCCTGCGGCTGCACTTCCGTCATGCTGGCCACGTCGCCATGACAGACGGAACAGGCTTCCTGCACCGGCACGGGCAGCTGCATCGGCTCTTCGTCTCCGATTGGCAGCGTTACCGTGCGCTCTTCGCCCTGGGTCAGGAATCGCAGGTGCGCCTCGTGGACGAACCGCACGTGGTCGGGCATCCGGTGAACGCGCTCCCAGTCGATGGGACGACCGTCAGCATGCTTGTCCAGCACCCGCTGGATGTTAATCAGGGTTTCGGGTTCGGCTACGTCGGCCTTCGCGTTGGCGCCGTTGACCTGCTTGTGGCAGATTACGCAAACTTCAACGGCCGGCACGGTGGCGGCGGCTCCGGTGGTTACGTTGCGGTGGCAGAACTCGCACTGGATGGCGTGTCCGCCTTCCTCCACCGGCCCGGCGTGCACCGTATGCGGGAAGGGAATGGGCTGCGCCGGCGCGTTGCCCCACCCGAAGGGCGGATTGGAGAACCAGGACATGAACAGCACCACCACGATAAACGCTACGATAGCCGTTGCCAGCAGCCCCGCCAGGGCCATTGGGATAAGTTGTCGGGTGGGCGGCAGCGGCGGCATGGGTAAGTTATCGTAAATCGTCGGTGGCGGATGGGCCGATGGCGACGCCGGCGGAAATTCCGAGCGATGCGCGCTGGCCTCAGTCTGTCCTGCGTGTCGTTATACGAACAGCCGATCCCAGACGTTCTGCAGGGTCATCGGAGACTGCATTATGGTGAGTACCATCATCGCCACCGCGCCGCCCAGGGCAGCCAGGCCGATGACGGTGATCGGAATGCGCAACTTGCTGAACGCGGCCGGATAGGTTCCAGTCTGCACGCCCGACGGGATGAGCCCGTGAGCGATGAGCATGCTGAACGCGAAGATGATGATGAGCGGGAAGTAAATCCAAAGGTAGGTCAGCCAGAGGCTAACGTCGGCCCAGTATATCGCGTTCATCGCGTTGGGGTCGGTTTGCGGCATTTGAGTGCTGAACCTGCCTAACTGAACTTGTCTATTTAGGAACGGTTTCCGCTCGTCGCGCCCCGGAGATTACCGATTCCTGCCCCTCGCAAAAATCGGCCCCCGTTCAGGGCTGGTGAAAATTATCACATTCACCGGGGCCTGTCAACACGCCCGACAAGCCCGGTTCTCCAAAAATCCCTACGAAAGTCAACCGGCGAAAGTCGCCGCTCACAGCCACGCCACTTCGTAGTCGTGGGACAACGGCGCCATCGCGTCCAGATCCCAGTCGAAAACCAGCGCCGCCGACTCCTCGCCGCAGTAAGCCTCCAAGGCCCGCTTGCCATCGATTGCCACCACGCTCACCGCCTCGTTGAAGTCCAGGTCGTCGGCCTCCCAGCCCGAGCGGTTGCACACCATGATCGGCAGCCCCGTGTCCAGCGTGCGCTGCTCCCACTCTCCCAGCGGGCCGCAGTCGCCCGGCCCCCACGAAGCGGGGGAAACCAGCAGCTTCGCCCCGCGTTCCTGCAGCGCGCCGGCCACGTCGTTGCGGTAGGCGTCGGCGCAAATCACCACGCCCACCGGCACCTCGCCACCTTCCGCTGTCCCGTTCACCGGTACGGCAATGGGAGCGATTTCCGCGCCGGGCGACGACCAGGCTTCCGGCCCCCGCAGGGCCTTCACCTTACGATGCCGGCCGATGATGCTACCGTCCGGCCCGATGACGAAAACGGTGTTATACATCAGCCCGGCTTCCGCATCCCGTTCCGGGTGCGACAGAAACACCGTTACGCCGCAGTCGGCAACCTGCCGGCAGAAGGCCCGCATCCATTCGTCGGGCTGGGGCAGTATCCAGTCGGTGCCGATGACCTCGGCAAACTTGTACCCGGTGATGAACAGCTCCGGGGTGATGACCCATTGCGCTCCCATCTCGGCGGCCCGGGCCAGTCCCTGCTCCGCCAGCCGGCGGTTGTGGTCAACGTCGGCCACCACCGGGGCCAGGTGCAGCATGGCGATGCGCAAGGGTTTCATCCCTCAAACCTCTCTGCCGTTCACGGCTGATACAGAATCCGGCCGCAGGCGCTGCACGGAACCTGCCGGGACTTGTTCCGCAACTGCCGCGTCACGTTGCTGGTCAGCGTCATGCGGCAGGACAGGCAGACCCGTCCGTTGTCCACCCGGGCAATAGCAGTGCCGGCCTTGGTTCGCCTCAGCCGTTCGTACCGTTGCAGGTCGGCGTCGGGCAGAATTTCGGCCAGCGATTTGCGCTGCACCACGGCCTCGTCCCGTTCTCCGGACAGCCGTTCCAGGCGGTCGTTGATCTCCGTGAGGGTATCCTGCCACCGCGTTTCGGCTTCCTGCATCTCGACCTGGGCCGACTGGGCCGCTTCCTCGTGGGTACGCTGCTCTTCCTCCTGCTCGGCGATAACGCTTTCCATCTGGCTGATCTGATACCTGGTCGAATCGACCTCGCGCTGGATGGTGGACAGGTCCCGGCGCGAGGTCGTGGGGTCGTACAGCCGAGCCTCCAGACCGGTCAACCGTTCCTGCAGCCGTTCGGTCTCCTCGCGCCGGTTCTGAACGTTTTCACCGATGGCTCGGGCCTGAGCGGCGTTCTGCTCTGCCTCGCTGGTCAGGTCCGGTCGGTTGACGCCGGCCGCCAGCCGTTGCTCCAGCCGCTTCCGTTCGGCGTCAATGCCGTCGATGCGATGGTCAACTTCCTGCAGGTGGTACAGCTCTTGCGGCGTAGTCATTGTGGCCTGTCAACTCCGGTGCGTCGGTTTCGGCAGGATTGCCTCCCCCTGCCTGCCCGGTAGTCTAGCAGGATTGCCGCCGTTTTGACAGCAAGGCCCGCATTTGAAACGCCCGGCCGGAGCCAATCCCCCGGTCGTAGCGCCGTATCTCTCAATAATGGGTCAACATAGGAACAATTTATGGCAGACTGTTCTCATAATTCGTTGCTATTGACATTTGATTTAGTGCATACTAAAATCAGTGGCGCATATCAGCGAAGGCTAGGGCTGCAGGCTGACATACGACAACGCAAAGTGTGCGTTCTGCCGCCCGTCGCCACCCGAATACGCGGAGGAAAGGAGCCCATGATGGACCTACTGAAACACCCACGAACGACCCGCTGGTGGCTTATCGCCGCGGCGGCGATACTACTGACGGCGGCGATAGCCTGCGGCAGTTCGGCCCCGGCCCAATCTTCGCCCGCGCCGGTCCAGGTAGAAGTAACCCGCATCGTGGAACAGGCCGGTCCGGAGGTAACCCGCGAAGTGCCCGTTGAGGTGACCCGAATCGTCGAAAAGGCCGGCCCGGAAGTAACTCGCGAAGTACCGGTGGAAGTTACCCGCGTCGTGCGCGAATCCGCGCCGGCCAGCGACCCCGGCAAGCTGGTTATCTATTCGGGCCGCAGCGAGTCCCTGGTTGACCCCATCATCCAGCAATTCAAGGGCGCCACCGGCATCGACGTGCAAGTGAAATACGCCGGCACCGCGGCTCTGGCCGCCACCCTGCTGGAAGAGGGCGACAACTCGCCGGCCGACGTCTTCTACGCCCAGGACCCCGGCGGCCTGGCCTCAGTTTCCCACATGATGACCGAACTGCCGTCGGACATCATCGAACTTACCCCTCAATGGGCCCGCTCCGGCGCTGGCCACTGGGTGGGCATCACCGGGCGCGCCCGCGTCGTGGTCTATGGCACCGACAACCTGGTGGAAGCGGACCTCCCCAGCGACCTTTGGGGATTCACCGAACCCCAGTGGAAGGGACGCATCGGCTGGGCGCCCACCAACGGGTCATTCCAGGCCATGGTTACCGCCCTCCGAGTTGGCTGGGGGGAAGAACGCGCCGAACAGTGGCTGCGCGCCATGCTGGACAACGACGTACAGATTTATCCCAAGAACACCCCGCAGGTCGTCGCCGCCGCCGCCGGCGAGATTGACGTGGGACTGGTGAACCACTACTACCTCTACCGCTTCCTGGCGGAAGAAGGCGAGGACTTCGCCGCGCGCAACGCCCACTTGCGGAGCGGCGGGCCGGGGTCAATCGTCATGGTATCCGGAGCCGGCATCCTGAAAACCGCTGAGAACAGCGAAAACGCCGAGGCTTTCATCCGGTTCCTGCTCAGTTCCGTGGGCCAGCAGTACTTCGCCGGGCAGACCTTCGAGTACCCGTTGGTTGAGGGTGTCCGACCGTCGGTGCTCTTGACGCCGCTGGCCGACATCAGCCAGCCCGACATCACCCTGGCTGACCTGGCCGACCTGGCCGGAACGCAAGCGCTGCTGCAAAAAGTGGGCGCGCTACCGTAGCGGCCGGTAACGCGCACTCCCCTGCCCATTCCGGGCTGCTGGGCTTGTCGGATCCCTCCTCCCGACAGGCCCAGTATATCATTGCAGGACGGAAGCGAACACACCAACATTGATCCGGTTCACAGCAGGGCATTGCCCCGTGTATAGTTGCCCTGCTATGCGCATACTGCACTTCTCCGACCTCCACATCGGCGTCGAAAACTACGGACGCACCGACCCCAACACCGGCCTGTCCACCCGCCTGGGCGACTTCCTCGGCGCGCTGGATGAGATAGTGGAGTACGCCCTCGCCAACGCCGTTGACCTGGTGCTCCTGGCCGGAGACGCCTACAAGGGCCGAGACCCGTCGCAAACCCATCAGCGCGAGCTGGCCCTGCGACTGCGCCGCCTGTCCTCCGCCGGCGTTCCCACCTTCCTGCTGGCCGGCAACCACGACCTGCCCGCCGCCGCCGCCAGGGCCAACGCCGTGGAGATTTTCTCCACCCTGGAGGTACCCAACGTTCACGTCGGCGCGCGCCTGGCCAATCACACCGTGCCCACGCCGGCCGGCCCCCTGCAGGTGCTCGCCGTGCCCTGGCCCTCCCGGGGCGACATGCTGGCCCGGGACGAATCCCGCGGCCTCACCATCGAGCAGATTCGCCAGGAAATCGAACGCCGCATGACCGGCGCCATCGCCCAGCGCGCGCAAGAGCTCAACCCTGACTTTCCCGCCATCATGGCCGGACACGTAACCGTCAACGGCGCCACCATCGGCTCCGAACGCTCCATGATGCTCGGCAACGACCACGTCCTCAACGTTAGCGCCGTGCAGCAGCCGCAGCTGGAGTACGTGGCCCTGGGACACATCCATAAGCACCAGGTGCTGCGTCTCCCCGCCGCCAACGGCAGCGACGCCATCGGGCCGGCGGTCGTCTATTCCGGCAGCCCGCAGCGAGTGGACTTCTCCGAGGAGGCGGACGAAAAGGGCTTCTGCATCATCGATATCGACCCGTCCGCGCCCCAGGGCCGACGGCTCACCGATTTCCGCTTCCAGCGCATCGCCGCCCGTCCCTTCGTCACCGTGGACGCCACACTGCCGGAAAACGATGCCAACCCCACCGAGTTCATCACCCGCGCCATCGCCCGCCACCCCGTCGCCGGCGCCATCGTCCGGCTGCGCATCCGGCTCTCCGGCGAACAATCCGCTCGCGTCCGCGACGCCGACCTGCGCCCGTCCCTATCCTCCGCCCACTACGTCGCCAGCATCTCCCGCGAGGTAACCGACCAGACCCGCCGCCGCCTGGCCGCCGAACCCACTGACTTGCAGCCCCTGGCCGCCCTCCGCCTCTACCTGGAAAACCAGGGGGTCAACCCCCAACGGCAGCGCTTAATGCTGGAGCGAGCCGAGGAACTGCTCGCATCAGTTGACACCGACGAGTGAAATGGCCGCCAACAATACCATCACCGCCGTTCCCGGCATCACCGCAGGCCACTGGACCGATGCCAACGCCGCCACCGGCTGCACGGTAATCCTGTGCGGCGATACTGCTACAGGCGGCGTCGCCATACGCGGCGGCTCGCCCGGCACCCACGAAACCGACCTGCTCAACCCCATCCGCCGCGTTGATCGCGTTCACGCCGTCCTGCTGGCCGGCGGCAGCGCATTCGGATTGGCCACCACCGCCGGAGTCCTCTGCTGGCTCGAGGAGCGCGGCGTCGGGTTTGAAACGCCCCACGGCCCGGTGCCCATCGTCCCGGCGGCCATCCTCTACGACCTCGGCGTGGGCCGCGCCGACCTGCGCCCCGACGCCAACGCCGGCTATGCCGCCTGCGACGCTGCCAGCGATGCGCCATTGCCCTCCGGTTCCGTCGGCGCCGGAACGGGGGCCAGCGTAGCCAAAGCCTTCGGATCGGGCGGCGCAGTCAAGGGCGGTATCGGCTCGGCCTGCTGCACACTCCCCAACGGCATATCCGTGGCCGCCACGGTTGCCGTCAACGCCTGGGGCGGCATCTACGACCCCCACGACGGCAGCCTTGTCGCCGGCCCCCGCCGGCACGATGGCAGCATGGCCGATCCCATCGCCGCCATCCTCAACGGCGAATACCCGCCCGACGCCGCCGCGATGACCAACACCACCATCGGCGTAGTCGCCACCGACGCCGCGCTGGACAAGATGCAGGCCAACTTCGTCGCCTCAACCGCCCACGACGGCCTGGCCCTCGCCATCCGTCCCTGCCACACCCCCGGCGATGGCGACACGCTCTTCTGCGTCGCCACCGGCCACAACCCGACGCCGTCGAACCTAACCGCCATCACCGCCGCAGCAACCCACGTCGCCGGCCTCGCCGTCCTCGACGCCATCCAATCAGCCACCGGATTGGCCGGCATCCCGTCAGTCAACGAGTTGAACCATGGCATCGCCGGATAATCCCCACATCGGCTTCGTCGGCGCCGGCACCCTCGGCCGCGGCCTTGCCCTGGCCCTCGCCTCCACCGGCTGCAACGTAACCGCCGTCTCCAGCCGCACCCAAGCCAGCGCCGAGTCGCTGGCGGAACGCATCAACGGCTGCACCGCCATGGACACCGCTCAAAACGTCGCCGACGCCTGCGACCTGGTCTTCATCACCACCCCCGACGCCGTAATCTCCGACGTCGCCGCCAGCGTCAACTGGCGCGACGGCCAGGGCGTCGTCCACTGCTGCGGCGCTGCCTCTACTGAACTGCTGCAGCCCGCCGCCTACGCCCACGCATCGGTCGGCGCGATGCACCCCTTCCAGACCTTCGCCGCCCTCAGCGACCCCGCCGAAGCCGCCCGTCGTCTCTCCGGCGTAACCTTCGCCGTATCTGCCACCGGCTGGCTGGCCGATTACCTGCCCTCCCTGGCTCAGCGTCTGGACGGCCACGCCATCGTCATCCCCGACGAACTGCGCCCCCTGTACCACGCCAGCGCCGTCCTCGCCTGCGGCTACGTAACCACCCTGCTGGACGCCGCCGTCAGCCTCTGGACCCGCATGGGTTTCACCGAGGCCGACGGGGTACAGGCCGCCGTCCCCCTGGCCCGCGCCACCATAGAGGCCATCGCCGTCGCGGGGCCGTCCGCCGCCGTAACTGGCCCCGCCGTCCGCGGCGACGCTAACACCATCGTCGCCCACCTGGCCGCCCTCTCCCAACACGCCCCCGAACTGCTCCCCCTCTACCGCCAGCTCACCCAAGCCTCCATCCCCCTCGC
>VXTR01000048.1 GCA_009837355.1 Chloroflexota bacterium
GCGTTACTTCTGCCAATCGAGTACCCCCTTGCGCCAGCCGTAGATTACGGCGAAGAACAGCATGGCGAGGAACAGAATCATCGCGTAGAAGGGTATTGGGTTGCCGGCGGCCTGCTCTTTGACGAATACCACCGCCCAGGGGAACAGGAAGACCGCCTCCACGTCGAAGATAAGGAACAGGATGGCGAAGACGTAGAAACGGATATTGATGTTGGACCAGGCGAAGGGCGTGGGCGGGATGCCGCATTCGTAGGTCGTCAGCTTGGTTGCCGAGCGGCGTCGGGCGGAGAGCAGCTGCGAGCCGGCGAACATGACGCCGATGGCCGCCAGCGCGATGATGACGGCGATGACCACGGCCAGCCAGTTGCCAGCGTAAGCGGAGGGGTTGAAGGCTTGGAGGAGGGGCGCGGTAAGCGTCGTCAGCATATCGGCGTCAGGTCATAACTGGACGCAGAGGCAATGCCTCCACTTCCAGAGCTGCCAAGTTAGCGGCGAGTTGGGACAGGTGGTCAATCTCGAATCCAACGACCTCACCGGAAGCGTCAACGTCGATGTTGAGGCCATCCAAGATTTCGCGAGTTTCCACACCTGGCCCTTCCTTGAGCTCAATGTAAAGGCTGTCGGTTTCTGGGTGGTAATGATATTGCATAGTCAGTTACCTGCGGAAGCCGCTGTCGATAAACGCGTTATGAATTGTCTCGCCGTCCGACAACGTGACAACGCGCATAATGCGTGGCCTGTTCTCTCCGGGGAGGTAAATCTCACCCCAAAATCGAAAACGCCCATCCGGTTGTTCTTCGGTTCGTATCGGGTCTGACAACACGATAGCGCACATGACCATGGTAAGGTAAGGGCGCCTTGGGCGCACTCTGTTATCGAAATACCAAGTTGTCTTCAATTAAATCATCCTAGCAACGGCCGGTTACGGTGTCAAATCAGCCGGCGTTGCGGATGTCGGTGGAGGACAGGTCGGACCGGAAGGCGCTTTCGGGGATGTCCACAAACAGGGGGTGAAAACCGCCGGGCAGGTTCACGTCGGCCAGGGTGCGGAATGTGCCGTCGTCGTCAGTGCGGCCGGCGACGGCGAAGCGGGAGCCGGAGGCCCACATTTCGGCCAGGGCGGTGAGCATGGCGGACTCCGAGTCGTTGTAGTAGCGGGGTTGGATGAGGCGCGTTGCGGTGTCCCAGCCGATGACGAAGCCGCAGCCGGGGAACAATTGGGCCTTCTTGTAAAAGGTTTCGGCTCCGGTCAACACCACTGTGCCCACGCCTTGGAACTGCTGGATGCGCCGCTGCACTTCGTCCACGGCGAGGGGCGGCTTGTCCACGTTCACCACCGACAGCTCGTAGGCTACCGGCGCTGCCAACGCTGCACTGGCCGCCGCCGCGAGTTCAACGTGGCCCGGATGCAGTGGGTTGAAGGAGCCGGGGAGCAAGGCCTGGGGCGGGTCGGCGTCCACGGCCATAGAGCCGTCGGGATGAATCGTAACCCAGCGGGCGTCGCCGTCCAGCAGGCGCTGCACCGGGTCGGCGTGGCGGGCGGTTTCGGTAGTCAGTTGCTCGGAGGAGGCGAGACGCAAGTCGATTTCGGCGTCCACGGTGCAGGCCCGGGCCAGTGCAGCGATGACCAGACGGCTGACCACGTCCTCCTCGCCGGCACGTTCGCGCAGTCCCTTTTCCAGGGTAAGGGCATCGGTGGTTACGCCGGCGTCGTCCCAGGTGGCGATATAGGCGCGATGGTCGCCGCGCTTGGTGCGGTCGGTGGCGATGGTGGCGGTGCAGCCCAAGCCGACGATGGGGGCGTCGCCTTCGCGCAGGGCGAGACCCCGCTGCCAAGCGGAGCGGGCCATGCGGCGGGCGGTATCCGCAGAGACCGTTTGCTCCGGGGCATAGCCGGCCAAGAAGTCGGTCATGGCCAGATAGCCGTAGGGGATACGGGTTTCCAGGACGGTGCGGGAGGCGCCGCCAACGCCGAGCAGCCACGCGAGAGCGTAGTTGCCGGCGCCGGCAACGGCAACGACGGCCTGATGGGGCGTGTTGTGGATGCTGGCGACGACGGCGGCGATGGCGTCGTCCATTACGGTGTCAACGTGATGGTCGCTCATGCGGGCATTGTAGCATCCACATCATTGTCCGTCCCACGCGGCTGGGGGATACGCCCAGGCCGCCGGGTCAATATCCGCCATGGTAGCCAGCGAGACATTCATCTCGCCGGCGATTTTGCGGTCCCATTCATCGGCCCAATGCCGGGGCAGGCGTGGCCGGGCTTCCCGCCAGGTCAGCCGCTGGCCGCCGTTGGTTTGAGCGGCCAGAACCTCGACCAGAAACGCGGTCATGTCGCCGCCGTCCATGGCGTTGACGACGCGGCAGTCCAAGTAGCCGTAGCTGCCTTCCAGCAGGGGGCTACCGGTTGTGCCCACTGAATAAGCGATCTCGTTGAGCTTGTCGCCGTCGCGGCCGGAGCGCATCCCCAGCTGCCAGATGAGGGGGAGTTGGTCATGGTTGAGGAAATTTACGGCCAGTACACCGCCGGTTGCAATAAGGTCGTGGGTGTAGTTGGTGTGGTAAATCTGGACGATGAGGCGGGGGCGATGGAGCACGATGGAGGCGGCGGTTATCGCCACGGCAATCTGGGCGTTGACGACCTCGCCGGAACGGGTGGACACGGCGGCCAGGGGAGCGCTGAGCCCGGCGAGCAGTGGGCCGGCGTCCGGGGGGATGATGTCTGGAGCAGGGTTTGGCATCGGCGCTGGCCGGAGGGTGGAGCGGTTGGCAGAGGCGGAGCTACCAGTCCGGGTGGCTGTCCATCTGGTCGGTGGTGGTGAGACGAATTTGGTCGGCGCCGTCCCGGTTCATGTACAGAATTTCCGAGTTGCCGTAGGCGTGGGAGACGAAGGCAATCTTGTCGCCGCGCCCGGACCAGACGGGCATCATGTCGTCAACGGTGTTGTAGGTCAGCTGCTCGCGTTGGGAGCCGTCGGACAGGACGGTGAAAATGTCGGACTGGTCGTCGAACTGCACCACGAAGGCCAGGCGACGGCCATCGGCAGACCAGGCCGGCTGGAGTTCGTCGTACTCGTCGTTGGCAACGGCCACCTCATCGGTATCGTCCGCCCAGTTGTCCGACCGGGTAGGGCGCAGGACGTAGATGTCCTGGCCTCGCTCCGTTTCACGCACGAATGCGATGCGGTCGCCCTTGGGAGACCAGACCGGGTGGCTGTCGGCGCCATCGGTGAGTTCGATGCGGTTGACGCCGGTGGGATTGCGGAGCAGGAGGCCGTCGCGTCCCGCTTCGGTGAAGACCAGCCATTGGCCATCGGGGGACCAGTCGCCGATGGTTTCGCGCTCCTGGCTGAAGGTGAGGCGGGTTGCCTGGCCGGTGGCCAGTTCGACCATGTAGATGTCAGGGGAACCGCCGGCGTCGGACACGTAGGCGACGCGGTCGGCCTCGGGAGCCCAGACGGGCGGTTGGGAGGGGTCGATGCCGGAGACCAGGAGTTCGGTCTCTTCGGTTGTTACGTCATAGACCATCAGCAAGGGGACTTCCCGGTTGGAAATCCAAGCCAGATAACGCTGCTCGGCGGACCAGCGGGGGAAACCAGCGCGGGCATTGCGGGGAGATATGTTAACCGGCTCGTCCTCGCCGGGCTGGCTAATCCAAACCCGAGCCTGGTCCTGATCGCCAGAGACGTAGGCGACGGACGGCAGGTCGCCGCCGCCGAGGAAGCAGCCGGTGGCGGTCAGCCACAGGCCCAAGGCGGCCACGATGGGGACGGTGCGCAGCGGGGCGATAAGGCGGCGCGCCAATGGTAGCTTGGCTAGGTGGAGTTTCATATCACGGTGGTCCCGGGTTGAGCGACAAGGCAAATTTAGACGGTTTTTTAGTTTTGTGCAAGAATTTTGGCGGGCAGTATATGGGCTGTTTTGGGACAGGGTCAGGCTGGGGGGCGGCAGTTGCGAAGGCTCGATATGGGTTACAATTGCCGGGAAGTTCCTCAGTCCGAGGTTCCGCAACCGATGCTGATCGGAAGCGGCGACCAACCGAGAAAATATGACCAACCTTAACAACCCCTCTGAAGCATCCGACCCCTACTGCGTGTTCTGCGAGATAGTCGCAGGGCGGGAGCCGGCGCGCATTCGATATCTCGACAACGACATCATCGCCATCGTGAACCGACTGACCTGGGTGCCGATCATGCTGCTGGTAATGCCCCGTCGCCATATGTCCCAGCTGGAGATGTGGAGCAGCGGCCTGATGACGCGGCTGGGGGACGTGGCGGCCACGCTGGGCTGCATGTACTGCCCGGGCGGTTTTCGCATCCTGTCCAACTTCGGCTATGATGGACTGCAAAGCCAGTCTCACGGCCATCTGCACGTCATCGGCGGGCAGTTCCTGGGACACTACGCTTGATTGCCCAGGCTGATAAATCCACAAATCCAGACTCTCAAAAGGAGACCACACCACGATGCCTGAAACGATACTGTACGAAAAGACCGGCGTGGACAATCACGTTGCCGTCATCACGCTGAATCGACCCGAGGCTTCCAACGCAATCAACCGGCAGTTGCGCCGGGAACTGCAAGAGGTCATCAACCACTTCGACAATGAGGACGATGAAGCATGGGTGGCCGTGATTACCGGCTCCGGCCGCAACTTCTGCGCCGGGCGGGATCTGAAAGAGCGGGCCGCTGACAACTCCGAGGGAGTACAGGCCCGGGCCGAAAACAGCATGTCGCCCAACAAACCGCACATGTGGGAGCGTCCGGTGAAGCCCCTGGTGGCGGCGGTGAACGGAGCGGCGGCGGCTGGCGGCTGGTCCATCGCGCAGATGTGCGACGTGCGGCTGGCGGCGGACAACGCCCGGCTGGGCATCACCGAAACCAAGTGGAGCCTGATGCCGCCTTTTGCGGTGGAACTGACCAAGATGATTGGCATTACCAACGTGCTGGAGTTGGTGATGACCAGCGAACTGCTGCCGGCCGAGCGGGTCAAGGAGATGGGCTTTCTGAACAAGGTGGTGCCGGCCGACGAGCTGGTGCCGGAGGCCATCAAGATGGCGGAAAGCATCGCGCAGAACGCGCCGCTGGCCGTGCGCACCATCAAGGAGTTGGCGTACAGCAGCCTGGATATGTCCATCGCGGAAATCAGCGCGAAGACCTACGTGGCCTACGATTACATCCTGACCACGCAGGACAGCAAGGAAGGCCCGCGAGCCTTCGCCGAAAAGCGCCGCCCCAACTGGCAGTTGAAGTAGGCGGCCCCTCACCCCAATCCTCTCCCACCAAGGTAGATGGAGTTAAGGAGCAATTATTATGACCACGCAAGTACAGCCCAAGAGCCGAACCGTCACCGCCAACGGCATCAACCTGCACTACCTGGACTGGGGCACGGAGGGCAAGCCGCCCCTGGTGCTGCTGCACGGGCTGCGGGGACACGCCCACGTTTGGGAAGACGTAGCGGAGGCCCTGTGCGGCGACTATCACGTGTACGCGCTGGACCAGCGGGGCCGCGGCGACACCGACCACGCGCCCGGCGGGGACTACTCCACTGACGCTTTCGTGGCGGACCTCGCCGGGTTCGTGGACGCCATCGGCCTGGACAAGTTCATCCTGTTCGGGCACTCCATGGGCGGACGCAACAGCATGGCCTTCGCCGGCGAGTACCCGGAGCGGCTGGAGCGGCTGTGCATCGTGGACATCGGGCCGCGCATTGAGCCGACCGGCGGCAATCGCATCACCGAAGAGCTGCGGGCTATTCCTCCGCAATTTGACAGTTTTGAGGACGCCCTAGCCCACGTGCAGGCGGGCAACCGGTTCGCGTCGGAGGCGGTGATGCGGCGGCGGCTGGCCGGCCAGACCCGTCAGCTGCCCGACGGCAAGATTGCCTGGAAGTTCGACCCGGCCATCCGGGAGCAGCGCATCAACGGGACGGCGGCACCGGCGGTGGACCTGTGGCCGGCGTTGGAGCGGATCACCTGCCCCACGCTGCTGGTGCGCGGTTTGGAGACCGACCTGCTGACCGAGGAAACGGCGCAGCGGATGATTGACACGCTGGCGCAGGGGACGCTGGCGGAAATCGAGCGGGCGGGCCACATGGTGTTTGAGGACAACCCCGGCGATTTCATCGCGGCGGTCAAGGGGTGGCTGGCCGGCTGAACCACGCTGACGAAGCGGCTGCCGGATCCCGCCGTGTTACAATCCGAACACTTGATACGGGCGGCAGCCGCGCCGCCGAGGTAGATTGACATGAAAGTCTCGTTCTTCCACCTGATGCCCTACCAGGACCTGCCGGACGACTTTGCCGAGCAGCATCATTCCGCCTGGGTTGACCTGCCCAACGAAAACTTCGACCCGGCCAAGGGCAACCAGTATTACGCCGATTACATTGACCAACTGCGCTACGCCGACGAGGCCGGCTTTGACGGCATCTGCGTCAACGAGCATCACAACAACGCCTACGGTATCATGCCGTCGCCGAACCTGATTGCATCGGTGCTGGCGAACAGCACCAACAACGGGGCGGTGATAGTGCTGGGGAACAGCCTGGCGCTGTACAACCCGCCGGTGCGGGTGGCGGAAGAGATGGCGATGATTGACGTGATTTCCGGCGGGCGGCTGGTGGCCGGCTTCCCGGTGGGGACCTCGATGGATACGACGTTTTCCTACGGGCAGGTTCCCATCACCCTGCGGGAGCGACACACCGAGGCCCACGACGTGGTGATGCAGGCGTGGACGCAGCACCAGCCGACCATCTTCAACGGGAAGTACAACAAGCTGCGCTACATCAGCATCTGGCCACGGCCGATGCAGGAACCGCATCCGCCGGTGTGGGTGCCCGGTTCCGGGAGCCTGGAGACCTGGGACTGGGTGCTGGACCGGGACTACGTGTACTGCTACCTGTCCTACTACGGGTATCTGCGCGGCCATAATATCGTCAAAGGCTACTGGGAGCGGGTCGCCGAGCGCGGCATTGACGACAATCCGCACCGGCTGGGCTTCCTGCAACTGGTGTGTGTCTCCGAGACGGACGAGCAGGCGGAAAAGGACTACGAGGAGCACGTCAAGTACTTCTACGAGAAGATGCTGCGGGTGTATCCGCCCTTTGCGGAATCGCCGGGCTACCGCTCGCTGGACTCCATCCGGAAGTCGCTGCGTCCGCAGATGGGCGAGGAGGCGCAGCGAGCGGCTACCGAGAACAGCTGGAAGGACTACATCGATCAGGGCCACGTCATCGGCGGCAGCCCGGAAACGGTGCGGCGAAAGCTGACCGAAGCGTGCGAACTGCTGCGCATCGGGCACCTGATGGTGCTGCTGCAGATTGGCAGCATGCCGCCGGAACTGGTGAAGAAGAATACCGACCTGTTCGCCAACGAAGTAATGCCGCACATCAAGGGCCTGTTCGACGACTACGACGACCCCTGGTGGCCGGAACGCTTGAAGTCGGGGACTGCCGAAGCGGTGGGCGACTGAACGATGGCTTACGCTTACGCTGATACTGACATCGCCGCCGCCGTAGCTCGTGGGCTGGCCGCGTCCAGCGATCAAGCTCGACCTGACGACGCCGGACGGACGCCGGAAAAGTACGCTGACCTCAGCCGAGACTTCCGCGCCAGCGCGCGAAAGCATCTGCGGGAGGATGGCGACCTGCCCCAGGCGTCCAACAAGGCGTGGGGCATGGTGGCGGAAACCGTTAAGGCGGTCAGCGCGCAGCACGGCGGCATCATCCACCAGCATCGTTCCATTTGGGAAATAGTACGGCAATTGTCGAGAATGGTGGGGGAGTCCGGCGACGACAACACACAGGCTTGGATCAACAACTCATTCATGGTCGCGCGTAGCCTACATACTAATTTTTACGAGGATGAGGCGAATGAGGTTGAAGTCGCGGCCGGGTTAGAGTTGTGCGAGGAACTATCGGAGCGGCTTTACGAGCTGTTCTGGCCGGAGGGGTATCAATCGTGAACGAGAAACTGCAGCAGGGCGACCGTATGCCCGCCCTTACGCTGAACCTGATTGACGGCGGAACGCTGGCGCTGCCAGAGGAGATGTCCTCGCGCTACCTGGCGTTGCTGTTTTACCGGGGGGTTTGGTGACCCTACTGCGCGCGGCAGTTGGCCGCGTGGCAATCGCAGCAGGACGCGCTGGCCGAAATGGGATTGGCGATTGTGGCCGCCAGCGTGGAGCCGAGGGAACTGGTACAGGAGATGGCCGAAAAGGCCGGCGTAACGTTTCCCATGGCCTACGGCGTTACCCGCGCCGACGCCGACCTGCTGGGCTCCTGGTGGTCGGATGCGCACGACGGGCATATCCAGCCCACGGAGTTGCTGCTGGGACGCGGCGGCACGGTGCTGGGCGCGATGTACGCCAGCGGGCCGGTGGGACGCGTCAGCCCGGACGAGGCCGTGCACTTCATTGAGGGACGAGAGCGGGCGCGGTTGCGCAGCGGTTAGCGCCGGCCGGCGCTACCCTTCGAAGTAACCCTCTTCTCGGAAAAGCTCGGCCAGCCGGGCGATGCCCTCGCGGATTTCGTCGGGGGTGTTGTGGCTGTAGGTCAGGCGCAGGTAGTTGTTGCGTCCACGGTCGGCGCGGAACACGCCGCCGGGGTTGTACTTCACGCCACGGGCCACGGCCTTGGGCAGGGTGGCCCAGGTGTCCGCGTTTTCCGGCAGCCGGACGAAAATCAGCATACCGCCCTGGGGATGGGGCCACTGGCAGAATGACGGGAAGTTCTGTTCCAGGGCGTCCAGCATGGCGTCGCGGCGGGACTCCAACGCCTGGCGGACGGCCTCAATGTGCTCCGCCTCATGCTCGCGCAGGTATTCGTACACCATCATGGTCGCCAGGTGGCTGACGCCGCGCCGGGGCGGCACGCCGCCGTTGACCTGCTGCAAAGCCTGGCCGACTGCCGGCGGCATCACACCGAAACCGACGCGCAAGCCACAGCCCAGCAGCTTGGTGAATGAGGACACGTACATCACGTCGTCGCGGTTGGTGAGGCCGGAGAATGCGGTGGGCAGAGGCGCGCCGTCGATGCGGAAGTCGGCGTAGGACTCGTTTTCCAGAATGGGAACGTCGTGGCGTTGGGCAACGTCCAGCAGGACGCGCCGGCGGGGTTCCGAGACGGTGAATCCCAGGGGGTTTTGGTACACGGGGATCATCCACACGAACTTGGCGCGGCGGCCGGCGGCATCCAGAGAACGCAGGGCGTCTTCCAGGGCATCGGGGAGCATACCGTCTTCGTCGCAGGGGACGTGGATAGGCTCCGCGCCGCGCTCGAGCATCATGCGGAGGCTGCCGAGATAGGTGAATTCCTCGACCAGGACCGCGTCGCCGGGGTTGATGAAGGCTTCCAGGATGATGCTGATGGCACCGCCGGCGCCGTCGGAGATAAACACGTTGTCCGGAGAAGTGTTGAAGCCCCGGTTGGCGTCCAGCCGCTCGGCAATCAGCTCGCGCAGGCCGACGTGGCCGCCGGGTGGCGGGTAGGCGGCCAGGGAGTTGGGGCCGCCGGAGTCCAGGCCGGCGCGGGCGGCGGCGAGGTATTGGTCGAAGCCGATGACTTCCGGGACGGCGTTGGTGATGGAGAAGGTGTACTTGACCGCGGCGTCGGCGCCGGGCGGCATGGCGACGGCGCGGGGCAAGTTGCGGGAGAACAGGGCCGAGTAGTCAACCATTTTCTGAGCCTCCGGGCTGCTGCGATTCTACGAGGGACGATTATACCCGCGCCTTGCGGCGGGCGGCTACGCCTTCGCGGAGCAAGGGGATGAGCTCGCGGCCGTAGTCGGCGGCGTCGGCCAAGGGGTCGAAGCCGCGGATGATGAAGGCCGAGCAGCCCAGGTCGTAATAGGCCAGCAGGGAATCGGCGACCTGGCGAGGGGTTCCGACCAGGCAGGTGGTGCTGCCGGACGCGCCGCTGGCGGCGGCGATGGGCATCCACAGGCGTTCGTCGTGGATGCTGCCCTCGGCGGCGAAGCGCAGCAGACGCCACGCGCCCTCCGACTGGGGACGGGTTGGAACGCCCGGCGTGACGCGGCCGGCGGTGGCCTGCTGGATGCGGGCGAGAATCTCCTCGGCGCGCTGCCAGGCCTTGGCCTCGGTGTCGGCCAGGATGGGACGGGCGGACAGGCTAAAGCGCATCTCGTCGGGGTTGCGGCCGGCGGCGGCGGTGCGCTGGCGCACGTCGGCGATGCGCTGGGCGATGGAGGCCCGGGGTTCGCCCCACAGGGCGAAGAGGTCGGCGCGGCGGCTGGCCACGTCCAGGGCGATGTCGGAGGCGCCGCCGAAGAAGAGCGGCAGATGGGGACGCTGGCGGCAGCGGGCCTGGCTGTAGGCATCCTGGAGGTGGTAGAACTCGCCGTCGTGGTCGAAGGGTTCCGTTTCGGTCCAGATGCGACGCATCACGGCGAGGTATTCGTCGGTGCGGCGGTAGCGGGCGTCGTGGTCGAGCCAGTCTCCGTCCTGCCGCTGCTCCAGGTCGTTGCCGCCGGTGATGACGTGCAGGGCGATGCGCCCGTTGCTGAGCTGGTCCAGGGTGGCGGCCTTGCGGGCGGCCAGGGTGGGCGCGACGAAGCCGGGGCGATGGGCGATGAGGTAGCCCAACCGCTGGGTGTGAGCTGCAGCGTAGCCGGCGACTTCAAAGCCGTCGGGAGTGGACGACGAGTAGCCGGTGAGGACCATATCGAAGCCGGCCGCCTCGTGGGTGCGGGCGAAGTCGAGGATATAGTCGGGGTCAACGCCGGAGGGGACTTCGGCGCCGGGGTTGATGCCGCCGCCGAAGAGGCTGAGGGTTGCGCCCTGATTGGCGGCGGCCTCGCGGACTACGCCAATCATTCCGATGACGGTTACGCCGTCGTCGCCGTACACACTGGGAAGGGCCGGGGGAACCGCCGGGGTCGGCGTGATTCCGTTGCCGCTGACATCGCTCATGGCTGCACAACTCCTGAGCTTTGGATACTTTACCCGGCCAGTTTAGACGATTTGACGGTTGGCGGGGGCAAGGCCGCCAAATTCGCCCGAAAATTGCCGGATTTGGGTGTTGACAAGCATCACGATACGCTATACTATGTATTCACGGCGCTGGGGTTGCTAGGGAAACCCCACTCGCCAAGCCCGATGGCAAAGAAAAGGAGCCGTCGTCAATGCAGGAGGTTGGAATGGTTTCGCTGATAACGCTGAACCATAGTTGGCATTTCCCCTGTAAGCGCCCCGTTGGCGTAGTCGACGCGGTATGACGATGCCGGGAGGACGCCGACCGGGGCGAAAACAAATCGAGCGGGCCGTCGATTGGCACTGACAACGCCATACGCCCAGAGCAGCGCAGTCAAGGCGCTCCCGAAGGGGCGGGCACATCGGTCGGAAGACCGGCAAGCGGATGGCCGCAGCCGATGAAAACAAGGCCAGCGCACCGACTGTTTATCGGGCGCTGGCTTCTCTTTTGGCATCGCCGCCGATTGCCGCCAGCGCGGCCTGGTATTGCTCGGGGGTGTTGACGTCCCACAGCAGTTCCGGCGCGCCCAACTCCACTCGGCGGGTGACGTCCCGGTGACGTTCCGTTACGGCCCGCATTCCCTGGGTAACTTCGTTTATCTCCAGCAGTTCCTGATACAAGATGCGGCTGACGGCGATGGGATGTCCACCCTTGCCGTCGCAGGTGGGGATGGTAATCAGCGCGTCGCCGTCCAGGTGGGCTGTGATGACCTGTTGGATGACGGCGGCGCTGCGGGGCTGGTCAACGTTGAGCAGCAGGATCGGGCCCGGCGAGTCGTCTTTGGGGCGGGAGATGGCGCGCAGGCCGGCCTTGATGGACGTGGTTTTGCCCTCGGCGTAATCGGGATTGACCACGCAGCGCACGCCACCGGCCTGGTACACGTCGCGGTTGGCGCCGATGCGGGCCTGCAGTTCGTCGGCGCGGTGTCCCAGGACCACGATGACTTCGGCGGCGCCGGCTTCGCGCAGGGCGACGATCTGGTGCACGATGAGGGGGCGGCCCTGCCAGTCCAGCAGGGCCTTCAGCGTCCCCATGCGCCGGGACACGCCGGCGGCGAGGAGAACGGCGGAGGTGAAGAGGGGCATAGCGACGGCAGGACGGTTGGGCAGACTCACGATAAGCGGGGCGGGAACAACGGATTTACCAGGAACGGGGCGGGAGCAGCGGCTTCACCATGGCTTTGACGGATCATCGCCGATGGTAACCGGAAGGCGGTAGCTGATGCCCACAGCGGAATCATCAGGCGTGGCGGCGTTGAGCAGGGAGTCGAGGGCTTGCGCTTTGCGGGTGGCGGCGCGCGCCGGCAGCAGTTGGTCGATGACTTTGTTAACTTGACGCTCCAAGCGCAGGGCGGGCAGGATGTAAAAGGAGCGCTGTTTGGGGAATTCCAACTGGTCGGCAAGTTCGTTGCCGATGAAAGCGCGGGAAATGCGATAGCCCTGGTTGGTCAACGCCTGACGCTCGGCGGGCTCCAGGACGTGGGCGACCAGCGCTGCACTGTTGATGATGACGTTGCCGACGATGATGGCGTCCACGTCGGGGGGCGGCTCGCAGAGCAGACCGATGCGACCAAGCTCGGCGGCATCGGACTCGCTGTCGAAAAGGATGGTTTCCGGAACTCCCATGAGCCAGGCCGAGCATCGCCAGATGTGCATAAAACTGGCGCGCTCTTCCGTCGTCATGCGGACGCCCAACCGGCGGGTGTGGGCCATCAACTGTTCGGAAAAGAGGGCCGAAGCGAGGCCGATATGGGCAGCATGAAGGGGAACGCCATAGGCCTCGGTGTCCCACTGACCGGATTTTGCGAACAGTTGGCGCATTTGACCATGGATGAGGCGGATGCGGACGGAAAGTTTCCAGCCTTCGCCGTCCCGCTCCAGTCCTTCGGGAATCATAATCTCGTAGAGGTGCTTGATGTTCTGGGCCAGGCGATGAACGCCCCGGTCGAGAATGCGCCCGGTGGTGGTGAAAGACTTGCTGATGCGGGTGGTAAAACCCTGGACGATGGCGCCGGCGGCGAAAGCGGTCAAGAACCGGTCGGGGCTGGAGTGGAAGAGACGGCAGCCGGGGTACACGGGATGGTCGTAGAACCAGTCGGGAGTGTTTTCGCTGGCGTTGAACAGGTCGCGCAGTTCCTGGGGAGCGTCGCGGAACACATTCTCATCGCGGTTCATGCCGGCGGCAATCAGCTGGTGCATCTCGCGCTGGGTGATGTCGGCGAAGGAAGCCACCGCCCGGTCGGCCAAGGGGTCGCCGATCATGGTATGTGCGATGTACCGGTCGGCCCGTTCCGGGTCGACTTCGCGGGCTTTGGCGTAGCCTGGTACGTATTCGGTGGGAACTTGCAGCATGGTAAATGTAGCCGGCGTTCAGATTCACGCGCCCGCTGGGCTATTCCTCAACCGGCTCCACGCGCAGGTCGGGAAGCCAACTTAACCAAGAGGGCAGATACCAGTTGCCTCGCCCCAGCATCTCCATGCTGGCGGGGACCAGCACCGAGCGGACGAGGGTGGCATCCAGGAAAATCGCGACGGCCAAGCCAAAGCCCACCTGCTGGTTGATGATGGTTTCGCCGGCGGCGAAAGCGCCGAACACCGCCACCATGATGAGGGCGGCTCCCGTGATGATGCTGGCGGTAGAACGCAGCCCGTAAGCTACTGAGGCGGCGTTGTCTCCGGTGCGGTCATACTGCTCGCGGATACGGCTGAGCAGGAAGACGTGGTAGTCCATGGAAAGGCCGAAGAGTATGGTGAACAGGAAGAGCGGTATCCAGACGTCGATGACTTCGGCGTGCTGGAAACCGAGCAGGTCGGTGGCGACTCCCTTCTGGAACACCAGGACGATAAGGCCGTAGGCAGTGCCCACGGAAAGGAGGTTCATCACCACGGCCTTGATGGGGATGACGATGGATCGGAAGACCAGCAGCAGGATGATGAAGCTGAGGCCCAGCACGAAGGCGAAGACGATGGGGGTGTAGAGGTCAACGATGTCGAAGAGGTCGGCGGTGACGGCAGTTACGCCGCCCACGGAAACGTCGGCGGGAACACCGGCGAAAGCGGCCGGGATGAGATCTTCGCGAAGTTGAGTAACGGTATCGACGGCCATGGAGCCGCTGGGTTCTCCATGGATGGCGACAGACATCAGGGCCAGTTCGCCCGACGGGGCGGGAATCACAGCGGGAGGGATGGGGAATCGCGGATCCTCAATCAAAGCGGCTTCGAGCTTTCCAATCGCTTCCTGTACCTGGGGATTGCCAACGTCGCCGTCGATGACGATTTCAACGGGATTCACCAAACCGAAGGAGAATTCCTCTTCCAGGATGAAAAAGGCTTCCCTGGTTTCAGCGCCTTCGGGGAAGGTGTCAACGCCGTTGATGCCGGTGTTGATCTGGAAGTAGAAGACGATGGCGACCACCATGGGGATGGCGACGATGAGGAAGCTGAGGATGGGAACTTTGGTTACGATGCGAGTGGTGGTCTCCCAGAAGCCGTGCTGCTGCGTTTCGGTGTCCGGCGCGCGGCGCCGGCCAAAGTAGGGCAGCGAGAGGAAGTTGACCTTGTCGCCGAGAAGGGACATCACGGCCGGCAGGAAGGTGAGGGTGGCGGCTATTGCGACGAGGACGACGACGATGGCGCCGATGCCCAGGGACTGGAAGAAGGTGGCGGGAACGATGAGCATTCCGAACAGCGCCACGACCACAGTAAGCCCGCTGAACAGGACGGCACGGCCGGCGGTAGCGCCGGCCCGTGCCACGGCGGCGCGTTTGTCCAGGCCCTTGTCCAACTCCTCCCGGAAGCGGGAGACGATGAACAGCGAGTAGTCGATGCCGACGGCGAGGCCAATCATGGTAATCATCAGGGTTACGAAGAAGACCAGCTCGAAGGCCTGCCCAATGAGCGCGGCGATGCCGCGGGCGATGACGATAGAAACGATTCCCAAGCCGAGGGGGATCAGGGAGGCCACCACTGCGCCGAACAGGGCCAGCAGGATGATGAGGGCTACCGGCACGCCGATGCGCTCGCCCTGTTCCAGGTCTTCCGTGGCCAGTTCGTTGGACTCGTGGGCGATGCTGGCGGAGCCGCCCAGCAACACGCGGTATTCTTCGCCCTCGTTGGCCGAGTGCACGATTTCAAGGAGGCTGGTCACGTTCTCGGTAGCTTCTTCCAGCCGGCCGGTCATCTCAACGGGCATAATGGTGGTCTGCCGGTCTTGCGACACGAGCGTTTCATCGTTGGTCAGATAGTAATGCCCCGCCACTGTTACCACATCGGGAACGAGGGTGGCGACGTTCACAAAGATGGATTCGACCTTTTCCCGGAAGGCAGGGTCGTCAACGGTGAGGCTGTCCGACTGGATGATGACAAATTCCATCACAGGTTCCGGCTTTCCGTCGCGCAGGCGGGTCTCCAGCAGTTCGGCGGCCTGCTCCGATTCAGCGCCGCCGCCCAACCTGAGTTCGGTGGTGGTGGCGCTGTCCAACAGTTGGCTGCTGAGCCCGCCGCCGACAACGACGAGAACCACCCACAATGCGATGACAAGCCACGGTCGCCGGGCGCTGATGCGCGCCAGTGTTTCAGTCATGGTGAATACCTTTTTGGTTATATGAACGTTTGTTCGGGGGAGGGCAAAGGGTGGTCTGGGGTATGGCGGACCGGCCGCCATACCCGGCCATTCAGTTAGTCGGCCGGCAAGCCCATGGCCCGGTTGGCTCGTTGCTCGGCCCGTTCCAGATACCAGTCATCCATAGTCATCGGGCTACCTTTACCTCCGCGTCGCGCCATGATGATTTCCGACATTATACTCACCGCCAGTTCTTCGGGTTCCAGGGCGCCGATGTCCAGGCCGATGGGGGCGTGAACTTCGGCCAGCCGCTCCCGGGGGATGCCCTCCTGGAGCAGGCGCTGGTAAATCATCAGGGTCTTGCGCCGGCTGCCCAGCAGCCCGATGTAGCGGGCGCGGGTGGACAGGGCCGACTCCAGGGCTACGTCGTCGAACCAGTGGCCGCGAGAGGCGATGACGATGAAGCTGTTGACGTTGACGTCCAGATGGGCGGCCCAGCCGGTGTAGGGCGTAACGATGGTTTCCTCGGCGTAGGGGAACCGTTCCGGATTGGAGAAGTCCTCGCGGTCGTCCACGATATAGACGCGGTAGCCGAGGCGGTGGGCCAGGTCGGCGGTGGCCTTGCCGACGTGTCCGCCGCCGACCATCACCAGGGTGGGCGGCGTGGTGAAGCCTTCGACGAAGAGCTCGGTGTCGGAGTCCAGGTCAATCGACTCATTAGCTCCGACGGCGGCGACGCGGCTAGCTGCTTCCAGGGCGATTTCGTCCAACTCGGCGGTTCCGATGCCGCCGGCTACGGAGCCGTCGGAGCGGAGGAGGAGCTTGGCGCCCAGAGGGGCGGTGTTGGCATCGGAGCGGACGATGGTGGCCAGGGCAGCGGGCTCGGCGCCGTCGTAAGCGCCCAGCAGCTCGTGGCCGATGTCGGCAAAGTCGTCGGTGTCCCAGAAGGGTTCGAGGTAGAAGTACATGGTGCCGCCGCAGACCAGGCCGTCGCGGGCGGCGATGTCCTCGTTGAGGTAGTAGTCTTTGAACTCGGGGCCGCCCTGGTTGCGGAGGATTTCGCGGGCGGCGAACCAGATGTCGCCCTCAACGCAGCCGCCGCCCAGGGTGCCGACGGCGCTGCCGTCCTCGCGGACCAGGAGCATGGCGCCGGCTTTCTGGGGGGTAGATCCCTTGGTGCGGACCACCGTGGCCAGCACGCACGGGTTGCCGGATTCCACCTGATTGACGGCTTCCTGAATTACGTCTCGCACGCCTTCACCTGCCTGACACCTGATTGCGGCGTATTATACCAGGGTATTATACTCCAAACGACTATGGGGTTTATACATTTCGGATAGTGCAAAATTCAGGCAGAAAGCGTTGGGACGCCATAGCGTTGGAGTGTCGAATCATCAGCAACGAGGATTTGAACCGCGACGGGTGGCGGTGGCAGGCGGGGCGGGCTATCGTGTATGATTGCCGGACAGAGAGGGATACTTGCACAACTTGCGAAGGGCGGTGCAATGATGAGTATGACCATGCGACGAGCTACCAAGCCGGTGTACGTGGGCGACGTGAAGGTTGGCGGCGGGGCCGATATTTCGGTGCAGTCGATGACCAAGACGGACACGCGGGACGTGAAGGCGACGGTGCGGCAGATTCACCAACTGGAGGAAGCGGGCTGCGAAATCATCCGGGCGGCGGTGCCGGACATGGAAGCCGCCAAGGCCATGGCGGAAATCAAGAAGCAGATAAACATCCCGCTGATTGCCGACATTCACTTTCACTATCAACTGGCGTTGGAGTGCGCGGCCGGCGGCGTGGACTGCCTGCGGCTGAACCCCGGCAACCTGCGGAACGAGGACCAGGTTCGGGAGGTGGTGCAGGCGGCCAAGGAGCGCGGCATCCCCATCCGCATCGGCGTGAACTTCGGCAGCCTGCCCCCGGTGGGGGGCATCGGGCGCACGCGGGGGTTTTCGCGACACATGGACCTGGTGAACCAACTGCCCAAGGCCGGCGAGGAACAAGAGGGCGACTACAGCGTCGTGGATCACATGGTGGCCACCGCGCTGTGGGAAATTACCCTGCTGGAAGAGCAGGACTTTGAGCACATCAAGATTTCCATGAAAGCCTTCGACGTGCCGACCACGGTGGAAGCCTATCGCCGGCTGAGCGAGATGGTTCCCTACCCGCTGCACCTGGGCATCACCGAGGCCGGCACTGCGAAGTCGGGTTCCATCCGCACCGCCGTGGGGCTGGGCGTGCTGCTGTACGAGGGCATCGGCGATACCATCAGGGTGTCGCTGAGCGACGACAGCGTGGAGGAAGTCCTCGCGGGCTACGAAATTTTGAAGTCGCTGAACCTGCGGGACAAGGGCGCGGTGATGGTGGCCTGTCCCAGTTGCGGCCGGGCCGACGTGGACATACGGAAGCTGGCCAACGACGTGGACGCGCTGCTGAAGGGCACCGACAAGAACATCAAGGTGGCCGTGATGGGCTGCGAAGTGAACGGCCCCGGCGAGGCGAAAGACGCCGACGTGGGCATCGCCGCCGGCGCGGGCCGGGCCATCATCTTCCGCAAGGGCGAGAAGGTGCGGGTGGTGCCCGAGGCGGAGATGCTGGACGCGCTGATGGAGGAGATTGAGCAGACGCCCACGGGGGCGACGGCATGACCTCAACTGCCTCCGCTGGCACAATCGTTGACACTGAAGGCATCGCACCCGGCGACGTAACCGCCCTAGAAAGCTGCGGCGTACCGGAGCTGCCCGCCGAGCGCGAGACGTTGCGTCAGCATCTGCTGGACGCGATCGCCCGCGTCCGGCCCACGCTGGAGGCTGACGCGGAGGCCAACGACGCCAGCGAAACGCTGGCCTGGCCATCGGTGGAAGCGCTGTACCGGGAAGGGCTGCTCTCCCTGAAAGTGCCCCGGGAGCTGGGCGGGCCGGAGGTTGACCCGCTGTTGTACCTGGAGCTGATTGACGAGCTGTCCTACGTGAATTCGTCAGCGGGATGGTGCGCGTTCATCAACAGCACCAGCACCGCGCTGATCGGGGCGTTCGTGCCCGACGCCGGGGTTGACCGGGTATTCGGGGCCGGCAAGATGCCGATAGCATCGGGGGCGCTGATACCGCGTGGAGTGGCGACGCCGGTGGACGGCGGCTGGCAGGTGAGCGGACGGTGGCCCTTCGCCAGCGGGGCGGCGCATTCGTCGTGGATGCTGGCCGGCTTTCGCATCGTGCGGGACGACCAGCCGGGGCCGGAGCACATGATCATGGCCTGCCCGGTTGACGACGTGCAGTTCCTGGACAACTGGCAGGTGATGGGCCTGCAGGGCACCGGCAGCCGGGATTTCGTGCTAACGGACTACCTGGTGCCGGATGACATGGCCTTCGACCTGCTGACCACCGACCCACGCAAGGGCGGGCCAATGTTCTGGATGGGCCGGCCGGGTTTCGTGACTCCCGACCACGCTGCCTTTGCGCTGGGCGTAGCGCGCCGAGCGCTGGACGAGATTGCGTTGCAGGCCGGCTCCTACCAGCGGGGCTACCTGACCTCGCCCATCGCGCTGCGGGGCGCGTTGCAGCACGATCTGGGCAAGTGCGACCAGCAGTTGCGCGCGGCTCGCGCCCTGTGCCGGGAAGCGCTGGAAGACGCCTGGGAGTTCTGCCTGCGCCACGAGCGGCCGGACCTGGAGCGGCAGTTGCGGCTGCGCGGGGCCTGCGTCTTTGCCACCGACGTGGCGTGCCAGGTGGCGACGACGGCTTTTCGCTACGGCGGCGGCAACGCCATCTACAACGACCGGGTCTTGCAGCGGTGTATGCGCGACATCAACGCTGCCGCGCAGCATTTTATGGTGAACACCAGCGCTTACGACAACCTGGGGCAGTTCCGGTTGGGGATGACGGGTGTGAACGCGATGGGGTGATGGGCGATTTCCTGCACAGCCTACTGTGGGGGACTGTTGCGCTGGCCGGCTTGGCTTTTGCGGGAATTGGCGTACTGCTGTACTTGACAACCAGCTTACCCACCACTTGAGAGACGGCGATAGCGATACCCGCCATCGCTGGCATCGCTATGAGTCTAGTCGGGCTGTTGCTGCCCGGGAGTTGCCTATCATGGCCAGCAACCATACTAAGGGTTATTGTCCAAATTCCAGTGCTATTCGCCCTGTACTACTGGAATTGGCCGTTCTGGGTAGATTTCTTTTTGATTGCTCTGATCGTCCTCACAGTGATTTTGGCGCCAATAGTGGCGTCGATGTTGGGTAATTTAGCTGACGGAGCTGTTGGCGTAGTGACTTGGATAATGTCGCTGTTGTCTGTTGCGCACTATGGAATGAAATTCCTGTTTGAATGGGTCTATATTGCCGCATTGGTTATTACCATCGCGCTGCTCGCTACGGGCTTCTTGCTTTCACTACTAGGGGTAGTGAGGGCGCTCCATCAAGAGACGAGCGCATGGAAAATCGGTTGGATTGGCATGATAGTCAGCGTGGCCGGCATAGCGCTGGCGTTAAGGGGATACGGGATTAGTGACGCTTTGGCGCTATTGCCGCTGGGGTAGTGCTCACCATCGCAATCATAGCCCCCGACTGAATGTCAACGGGCCCGGCGTGCTAAAATGGGCTAATGCCCCGGATGGAGGTGGCATGATGGTCAGCATAAATTTGGAAGACCTAGACGAAGAAACGGCGGTGCGTCTCCGCGCCCGAGCCGTTGGCAACGGGTGCTCCGTTGAAGAAGAGGCGCTGAACGTTCTGCGCATTGCGTTGGACAAGCCGGGGGCGCTGCCTCACCCCAAGAACCACGCCGCGGCTATCCACGAGCTATTCAAGGGTCTAGGAGTAGGGGTCGAAGTTCGTCCCAGAAGCGAGAACCCTGATCCAGTAGTCCGGTTCTACTGGCTTGACGACGATGACGACAATTCTTGATACCAACGTGGCATCGGAGATAGTTTCTCCTCGACCAGATCCGGGAGTTATGGCTTGGTGGCGCAGGCAGGTTCTTGGCGAAATGTTCACCACCGCTGTGACAGAAGCGGAAATGCGTTATGGCCTAGCCATCATGCCGGCAGGACATCGGCGCAGTAGTTTGCTGATTAGAACTGATCATTTACTCCGCGTGTATCTTGCGGCTCGCATACTTCCGTTCGACAGCGCCGCCGCTCAAATCTATGCCGATATACGTTCCCACCGACGTAGAATTGGGCGACGCATCGAACACCCTGACGCACAGATAGCGGCTATCGCACGCTCGGCGGGCATGGCTGTGGCTACTCGCGATGTCGGTGACTTTGCCGATTGCGGTGTGGAACTTGTTAACCCCTGGGCAACTGAAGGAACCGCTTGATTTATGCGTATTTCGCGACTTGTTACTCGTACTTTGCGGGACGACCCGCCGGAGGCGGAAACGGCCAGCCATCGGCTGATGCTGCGGGCAGGGCTGATTCAGCAGGTGGCCGCCGGCGTGTACAACTACCTGCCGCTGGCGTGGCGGTCGTTGCGGAAGATTGAGCAGATTGTGCGGGAGGAGATGGACGCCGCCGCCGGCCAGGAGCTGCGGATGCCCGCCCTGCAACCCCTGGAACTGTGGCAGCAGACGGACCGGGACGCCGCTTTCGGCGATAATATGTTCCGGCTGGAAGACCGTCGGGGCCGGCCGCTGGCGCTGGCGCCCACTCACGAGGAAGTGGTAACCAACATCGTCAAGGGCAACGTGCAGAGCTACCGGGACTTGCCGGTAATCCTGTACCAGATGCAGACCAAGTTCCGGGACGAGCCGCGCCCGCGCGCCGGCCTGGTGCGAGTCCGCGAGTTCACGATGAAGGACGCGTATTCCTTCGACGCCGACGATGCCGGGCTGGACGATTCCTACCAGGCCATGGCGCAAGCATATCGCAACGTGTTCCGGCGGTGCAGCATCCCGGTGGTGATGGCCGAGGCAGACAGCGGAGCCATCGGGGGCAAGGATTCCCACGAGTTCCTGCTGCCCACCGACACCGGCGAAGATACGGTCATCACCTGCACCAGTTGCGGCTACGCGGCCAACGCCGAAAAGGCCGAGGGGGTGTATCCAGCCCAGGATGCGCCGGAGCCGCTGCCACTGGAGGAAGTCGCTACGCCGGGCATCAAGACCATCGCCGGGTTGGCCGAGTTCCTGGGAGTAGAAGAAGCGCAGACGCTGAAGGCCGTGTTTTACGCCGCCGACGGAGAGGTGGTGTTCGTAACCATCCGGGGCGACCTGGAGGTGAACGAGGTCAAGCTGAAGAACGCGTTGCACTGCAACGAGCTGCGCCTGGCGGACGACGACGAAGTGGCGGCGGCGGGACTGGTGGCCGGCTCGGCGTCGGCCATCGGAATCACCAACGTGCGCCGGGTGGCCGACCCGTCAATCAACAGCGGCGGCAACTTTGTCGTGGGGGCCAACAAGCCGGATACTCACTACCTCAACGCCAACTATCCCCGGGATTTCGACACCGACCTGCTGACCGACATCGCTCTCACTGAACCGGGGCACAAATGCACCTACTGCGGCGCGCAACTGGATTTCACGCGCGGGGTGGAAGTCGGCCATATTTTCAAGCTGGGGACCTTTTTCAGCGAGTCCCTGGGGGCGTACTATCTGGACACGGACGGGCAGCAGCAGCCCATCACGATGGGCTGTTACGGCATCGGGGTGAGCCGCATCCTGGCGGCGGCTATCGAACAGAACCACGACGAGCGGGGCATCGTGTTCCCGGCGCCCATCGCGCCTTACCAGGCGCACCTGGTGGGGCTGAACATGGCCGACGACGCCGTGGCCGAGGCAGCCGGACAATTGTACGACCGGCTGTGGGCGGGCGGAATTGAGACATTGTTCGATGACCGGGAGGACGCGGCGGCCGGCGTGAAGTTCAACGACGCAGATCTCATAGGTTTGCCGGTGCGGTTGGTGGTCAGTCCGCGCAACCTGCGGCAGTCTGCGGTGGAGATGCGGGGGCGCACGGCGGAAGAGGCGGAGATGGTGCCGCTGGACGATGTGGTGGGGGCGGTGCGGGGGATGCTGGGCCAGTAAGCCCGACGGGCCAGCAATTAGGGCTGGAGCAGGAGTTTGCCGAAGAAGTTGGTGGCCTCCATGTCCTGGTGAGCCTGGGCGGCGTTGGCCAGGGGGTAGGTTTGGTGGATGGCGGGCTGGATGACGCCGCGGTTGAGGCCGTTTACAATCTGACGCATATCTTCGCGGGAGCCCATGTAGCCGCCGTACACTTCAATCTGGCGGCTGAAGAGCAGGCCCAGGTGCAGCTCGGTGCGCAGGCCGCTGGTGGCTCCGCAGATGCAGTAGCGGCCACCGGCGCGCAGAGAGCGGAAGCCGTGTCCCCACACGTCGGCGCCCACGTGGTCAACCAGGAGGTCAACGCCGGCGCCGCCGGTGATTTCCCGAACGCGCTGGGAGACGTCCTCCTCGTTGTAGTTGATGACGTAATCGGCGCCGAGGTTGCGGGCCAGTTCCGCCTTTTCCGCCGTGCTGGTGGTGGCGATGACCCTGGCGCCCACCACGTTCTTGAACACCTGGATGGCCGCCGCGCCGACGCCGGCGGAAGCCGAGAAGACCAGCGCAGTTTCCCAGGGCTGCAGGGCCGCCCGTCGCACCGCCATATTCCACACCGGCAGGTAGGTGGTGGGCACGGCGGCGGCGGCGGCAAAGGACACGTCGGCGTCCAGCTTGTAAGCATTGACTTCCGGCACGGTTACCAACTCGGCGTAACTGCCGTCCCGCGCGGTGCCCAGGAAGCGGCTGTTGGGGCAGAGCTCGTCCCGTCCGGCGCCGCACCATTGGCAGACGCCGCAAGCGATTCGGGGGTTGACCACCACCCGGTCGCCGACGCTGAGCGTGGTAACGCCGTCGCCGACCTCCGCCACTTCGCCGGCGGTGTCGCCGCCCAGAATCAACGGGGGCGGAAACTCCCGCTCCAAGCCACGCTGGCCCTGGCGGGTGAAGATGTCGAGCCGGTTGAGCGCGCTGGCCCCGACTCGGACGACCACATCGCTGGGGCCGGGCGTCGGGTCGGGACGGTCGCCGTATTGCAGGACGCTGGCGTCGCCGTGGGCTTCGAAATAGACGGCTTTCATCGGTAGTAACGCTCCTTAGTTTTGACTGGGCGGGCGGCGATTGTCGTAGCAATCGCGGCACAGGAAAACCACGGCCAGGGTTTCGTCATGGCTGGCGCCGCGACCGCAGCGGGGCGCGTCGCTGTCGGGCAGCCAGGGCTGATGGAAGGGCCCGCCGCACATCTGGCAAGTGGAACGATGGGGGCCGTTCAACTCCTCGTTGCAGACGACGCAAAAGACGGGGCCGGGTATCTGGAATGCGGTTGCCACTTCACCACCTCACGGGAACATTATTTGGATTGGCATTGAATCGGATAGTCGGAATATGCGTTGAAGAGTTACGTTAGCAGGACACCCTGCGCAGCACGAAGAATCGTTCATCGCGCCGGTTCCTGGTTTCGCGGTCCAGCCGCGCGTTGCGCAGGGCTTCCAGAAGTTCTCCCACGGCGGGGCCTTCCGGCACGCCCAGGGCCAGCAAGTCGGAGCCGTCCAACAGGGGTTTCACATCCTGCCATTCGGTCAGATAGCGTCGGATATTTTGGGCGGCTGTGGGCTCGGCAAAGGCCAGCGCCACCGTCAGCGCCGCGGGCTGCGTGAACGGCATAGAGAACGAGGACGCCGAATTTTCCAACAGGGCGCAAACGTTAGACGGAGTCAATCCATCGACCGCAAGAAACGGGAGCCGCGGTTTCAGCAGGTCCACATAGCGGGCGCACCTAGTACGCTCGGGGTTTTTCATCGCGAGCGACGCAACCTGTTCGCCGTCCAGCGTCCAGAACAGGGCGGCGTCCCAGCAGATTGGCCATTCCCGGTCGGCGGGTTCCGCTCCGGGCGGGACGGAGGACCAGCCGGCCAGGGCGTCCCAGTGCGCCATGGTGGGCATGGCCGGGTGGATGGCGGCCAGCAGGCCGAGTTCGGTAGCCCGGCGCAGGGCCGGCAAAGGCGACGGTTCGCGGACGATGCGGCCCAGTTCGTTGTCGATGCGGGGGCCGGAGAGCGTGACCATGGCGCCGCTGGCCAACGCCGACTGCATATCGGTGAGGGTGGCGTCGTCAATGCGAAAGCCGAAGCGTTGTTCGTAGCGCACGGCGCGAAACATACGGGTGGGATCGTCCAGAAAACTGTTGGGATGCAGCGTGCGGATGACGCCGGCTGCCAGGTCGGCGCGGCCATTGTGAGGGTCAACCAGGTCGCGGTTGTCGCCGCAGAGGGGGATGGCCATGGCGTTGATGGTGAAATCGCGGCGGGCCAGGTCGTCGGCGATGGTGCCCGGCGTAACATCCGGGAGGGCACCGGGTCGGGAGTAGGTTTCGCGGCGGGCGGTTACGAGGTCAACCCAGGGCAAACCGCCGGGCAGGTACACCGTAGCGGTGTGGAAGCGGGGATGAACAGTCACCCGTCCGCCGAGGGTATCGGCCAGTTTTTCGGCCAGGGAGGGGGCGCTGCCCACCACGGCGATGTCCAGGTCTTTGATCGGCGCGCCGAGGAGGTGGTCGCGCACCGGACCGCCGACCAGGTAAGCGGACACCCCGGAATCGCCGGCCAGTTTTTGAACTTGGCGGAGCAGGTCGGCGATTGGGGCGTCGGCGTTTAAAAAAATACCGACGGTAGAGGCGTCGGGGTCGGCCAGCATCACATTCCCGGGGCGGGTAATTCAGGTTCGGAGCAGTGTAGCACCTGCCTCCGGGCGGGGCAAGCCGGGGGTGGATTCCGGCCCCGTATCAAGTACGGGGTGACGTTCTTTCGCCGGAAAGACGGGTTGGGGGCCGGAAAGACGGGTTGGGTAACGGGAAGGACTGAAGGAGCTAGCGGTTGCCGGCGGAGCGGCCGCCGTCCACCATGTACACGCCGCCGGTGCAGAAGCTGCTGTCGTCGCTGGCGAGGAACAGCATCAGGCGGGCGACCTCTGCGGGGTCGCCGTAGCGTTGCAGGGGGATGCGAGCCGCGGTGGCGCGTTTGAGCTGCTCGGTGGTTACGTCGCCGTCGTCGAGGGTGGCCACGCGCTGCTCCTCGATGGAGCGCATCATGCGGGTTTCGATGGGAGCGGGATTGACGGTGTTGACGCGGATGGCCGAGGCTGCGCCCTCCATGGCGGCGGTGCGCATCATGCCGATGACGGCGTGCTTGCTGGTGGTGTAGGCCGAGAGGTCCAGGCTGCCGCCGACGCCGGCGGTGGAGGAGGTGATGACGATACTGCCCCCGCCGCGCTCGCGCATGACCGGGATGACGTACTTGAGGCCGAGCCAGACGCCGCGCACGTTGACGGCCATCACCCGGTCGAACATCTCGATGGGATAGTCGGGTATGGGGGCGACGGCGCCCTCGATGCCGGCGTTGGCGAGGAAGGCGTCGATGCCGCCCCAACGCTCCACGGCGGCGTTGACGTAGGCCTGGGTCTGGTCGGGCTGGGTGACGTCGGCGACGACGTAGCCGGCCCGGTCAGCCCCGATGGACTGGACGATGTCGCGGAGGGCGTCCTCGTCGAGGTCAACCAGGGTGAGGCGGGCGCCTTCGTCGGCGAAGAGTCGGGCGGCGGTGCGGCCGATGCCGCCGGCGGCGCCGGTAATCAGGGCGACTTTTCCATCGAGGCGGGCCATGTGAGAACTCCTTGGGTATCGGGTCGGTTTCGCATGGCCCATACTATCATTTGATTGGTGTTCGGCGGTTGGCTCCTTTGGGTTGGTGGTTCGACAGGCTCACCATGAGCGGGTTGGTTGGGTCGGTTCTCCTGAAGTTGGTTGGTTGGGTTCTCCTGAGGTTGGTTTAGGTTTGGGATTTTCCGGTCTGCCAGAGGTGAGTTGACCTGGGTTCGGTCGCTGTCAGCATACGGCCGGATGGGCACGCAACTATTTCTCCTATTCTTTCCGTGTACTCGACGCGTCGGTAAGGACGCGCCTACACGCGGGCTGGGATGTCCCAGGGACACCAGTGGGGCAGCGCCGGTGAGGAGTTAGGTCTTTGATCGGCGGTTGCCACCTGGGCCGGTTGCGATTTTGGGTCTGACTAGGTTGGCCGTGAACGACCGAAGGGTAGGCTGGATTCACCTCTGACTGGCTGTTGACCGGATTGTGTTGTGCTGCACTGGGCCATAATAGCACGGATGTACTACGGGTTGTCAATAGGCGTTTTTGCGACGATGGACGGGTTGGTGGCCGCCTTGACAACCGGGCTTGCCGAATTACAATTTGGCCGGAAGTCCATTTTGCGTGGACGTTGATACCGGGACCATCAAGGAGGCACTGCAATGCCGTTTTATACCAGAGGCGACGTTACCATTCACTACGAAGAGACGGGTTCCGGCTTTCCGCTGCTGGCGACGCCGGGCGGCGGGCTGAACTCCATCATGGCCGGCTGGCCCAACCAGGTGTTCAACGCCGTGGAGGAGTTCAAGAGCGACTTCCGGGTGATCACCATGGACCAGCGCAACGCCAACGGCGGCCAGTCCACCGGGCCGGTGCAGGTCGAAGACCCGTGGGGCGCCTTTGCCGATGACCAGCTGGGACTGATGGACCACCTGGGGATACGGGAGTTTGGGTTCATCGGCTTCTGCATCGGCGGGCCCTTCGCGATGACGCTGATCAAGCGGGCGCCGGGTCGGGTTACCGCCGCCGTGCTGTGCCAGCCAGTGGGACACGCCGACGCGACGAAGGACTCGATGTATGACTCGGGCACGGACATCTGGGCGCCGGAGCTGCTGGCGAACCGTGCAGACTTATCGATGGAGACCATCGAGCAGTACCTGCACAATCTGTACCGAATCCAGCCGGACTTTTTCTACAGCGTGTCGCGGGACTTTGCCCGGCAGTGTCAAACGCCGCTGCTGGTGATGCCGGACGACACGCCGTCGCACTCGCTGCAAGCCGCGATGGACATGGTGGCGCTGGCGCCGCGGGCGCAGGTAACGGCCTGGCCGTGGAAGGAAGAGCCGGGGCTGAAGTCGCTGACCATCAACCAGGCGCGGGAGTTTTTGAAGGCGCACGTGCCGGCGGGGGTGGCAGCGTAGTCTAGGCCATCCGATGGGAAGACAAAGGGGGCGGGCTTGGTGCTCGCCCCCTTCGATTTATCGGTTCCGTCGTATTTTGTAGGGTAGTAGTGTCTGCTTCCCTTTCACGCTTTTCGCTTGAGGAGGCGTAGCAGTTTGCTATACACCAGCAACTCTGCTATCTCGCCAACATCAACGCAAGCACCCGTGTTCCTAACTGTCGCTACGTCCGACACTTCTCCCACCGGCGTCTCCGAGAGAGTGACTACACAACCCCGCTCTTCCGATTTTTCCATTGCTTCTAGCCTGTGCTTGAATGCTTCCAAATTTGACCAGGGAGGTAATTCAAAGTCCGGCAAGTCTGGCTCAGAGAAGGGCCTCTTGGTTTTGCGATAAAAGGCGCTGTCGTCACCCGTTATTGCCGATATTTGGTTCATCACTTCAAACGTTTTCTGAATTATAGGGCTGTGCTCGATCTCCAATGCGATTTCCAAGTCCATGGCTTCATTTACGTCCGCGAAAGTGCGTGATTGCACCTCTTCCAAGAATCGCTGGCGGGCAATGATTGAGCCGATGATGCTGTCCACCACCGTCAATTCGATACCATTTCCCAGTTTATTGAATTCCTCCGACGCTACGATATGATACGGAAACTCGTTGCTCCGGGCGTACTGGAGTTTGAAGTCGAACTTTGCTTTCCGATACGGGTCTTCTGTAGGCTGTACTTGCACGTATTCGCCGTTCCTATCGTACCCACGACCCATACCGTCAAAATCAATGGCCAGCAGCGGTTGCCCTTCATCCGTGGACAACAGGTAGTCCACGCTAGTCTTGAAGAACAAGTTGCTGGTATCTCGCCATCTGGGGTCTGGCGTGAAAATCGCTGACCACGGGAATTGCGGGATAATCCTGTACTTCTCCCCCCAAGTATGTTCGATGGAGCGGAAACCCCTCTCCTCGCTTCTGCTGCCAAATATGGATTTCTTCACGCTCATTTCCCTTCTCCCATCTTGTGCGGAGTGCGGCAGCCGCTATTCCGCAAAATACGACATAGCCAATTGGGCGGCGCTAGCCCGACCGGTATAGCGCCGCTCTTATTCGTCCACGGCTTTGTCGCCAGTGGGGGCCAGTTAGATTCCCAATTCGCTATGGGAACCTAATCGAGTCAATCTAAGTTCGCCTGCCGTTGCTTTGCTGTAAAGCAGGACTAGATCTGGCTTGATATGGCAGTTTCTTATATCTCCGCCGGTAGTCCCGCTTGAATTGCGCGGTTCGCCTAATCGTCCTCATTCAGCTCGTCCATAAGTTGAGCTACGCTGCCTACGGTGACCAAGTTGCCTTGCACCGTATCAGCGATGGCGGCGAGCGTTTCCTCGTTGGGTTCGAAACACGCGAAGTAAGGGATTCGCTTCTCCACAACGATGTGGTTCATCATCAGATTGAATGCCTCGGCGACAGTAATGCCGTCCGAGGCCAGGACTTGGCTGGCCTCGCGCATGATCCGTTCGTCCACGTCGGCGCTGAACACCGTGGTAGCCATACGACTCTCTCCTATTTTCTCCTGGCCGCCTCTGAGTTGGAGGTTGCCGAATGTTATTGTACGCGATTGACACGCGCAAGGTTATTTGCGCGTCTAGCGGCGGTTAGGTGCGGTCGTATTTGTCCACGGCGCGGTCGCCGGTTAGGGCTAGGTAGATGTCGCCGTGGGCGTCGCACCAGATGCCGTGGGCGGAGCGGCTGTCCCAGCGGGCGAGGACGTTGCCGTCGCGATTGAAGATGGCGACGCGGGGCGGGTGGGATTCGTCCAGCGGGGCCAGCTGGCTGACCACGAAATCGCCCTCGGGGGTCTCGGCGATGTCGGTGGGACGGCAGGTGTCGGTCCACATGGCCAGGAAGTCGCCGGAGGTGTTGAAGACCTGGACGCGGCTGTTCTCGCGGTCGCAGACGTACACGCGGTCGTCGCGGGTTACCAGCAGGCTGTGGGGCAGGTGGAACTCGTAGGGATGCTCTTTGCCGGGCTTGCCCCAGGAATACTTGTGGTTGCCGTCGTTGTCGAAGCGGTGGACGCGGGCGTTGCGGTAGCCGTCGGCCACGTAGAGGTCGCCGCTGGGCGAGGGCACCAGCTCGGCGGGGTAGTTGAAGGGGCCGGCGGCGCGGGGCACGAGTTGGCCGGCGACTTCGGCGCCGGTGTCGGAGTGGACCATGTAGCGGCCCAGCATCTGGATGAGCTTGCCGTCCAGGGTGTACATCATGCAGGTGGAGGTGTCCCGGTCGGTGAGGTACACGACGTCGTCCTCGATGTAGAAGCCGTGGGCGTACACGTAGCCGCCGTTGCCCCAGCCGCTCTTGAAGTTGCCGGTTGCGCGGTCGAAGATGGCGATGGGCGGGTCGGCGCGATGGAAGGCGTAGATGTCGCCGGCGGAGTCGCTGGCGATGGCGCTGACGGCGCCCAGGGGGTGGGCGTCGGGCATTTTGGCCCAGTCGGAGGTGAGGGTGTAGGTGTGGTTGCCGGTTCCGACGGTGGTCATGGTGGGGGCCTCCTGGGGATGGACATGGATGGAGGTGGATTCCGGCTTTCGCCGGAATGACGGGAAGGGTCAGGACAGCAGGCGGCGGGCGGTGGTTACTACGCGGTCGGCGTTGGGGACGTAGAGGTTTTCCAGGGCGCGGCTGTAGGGGACGGGGG
>VXTR01000072.1 GCA_009837355.1 Chloroflexota bacterium
ACGCCGCCGAAATAGCCCTGAACGGCGGAGTTCGCAGTATCGGGTACGGTGGTGGAGCTGGCGGGAATCGAACCCGCTACCTCTTCAATGCCATTGAAGCGCTCTCCCAAATGAGCTACAGCCCCACGGTAGGCGCGCCGCCAGTCCACGCCGACAACGCGCCACCATTTTAGCAAACCTGCGGCGAAATCCGCAACCGCGCCGCCTACTCCGAAACTCCCTCTCCCCTGATGGGGAAGGGCCGGGGTGAGGGGGCGCCTCCCGCTACCCCTTCCGCGTGTACTTCACCACCGTCCGTCCGGTGCTGCCTTCGTAAGGCTCCACCACGTACAGGTCCTTCTGGCTGTCCACCCACACGCCGTGGCAACTGCGATGGGTCAGGTCGCCCCACTGGGCCAGCCGCTGCCCCTCGGCGTCCAGGATGCTGAGCATCCCGCCGTTGTGCTCGGCCACGTAGGCCACGTCTTCATCGTCGATGCAGATGACCGCCGGGCCAATCAGATTGCTGGGCCAGTCGGCAACGTGGCTGCCGTCCTGCTTGAACACCTGGACCCGGTCATTCTCCCGGTCGGCGATGAGCAGGTTGCCCTGCCGGTTAATCCAGGCGCCATGGGGCAGGTTGAACTGCCCCGGCCCGGCGCCCGGCTCGCCCCAGGAGAAGATGTGCTCGCCCATTGGCGTGAACTTGTGCACCCGCGCGTTGGCGTACCCGTCGGCGATGTAGATTTCCCCGGCGTCGTTCAGCGCGATGCCCGCCGGCATATTGAACGGGTCGGCGCCGCGTACCACCTGGTGCCAGGAGTTGGAGTCAAAGCTGCTGTTGTCCGCCCCCGTGTCGGAGCGGTAGCCGTGCTCACCGATGGTCATCACCAGCTCGCCGTCCTTGGTCAGCTTGAAAATCTGCCCCATGTTTCGGTCCACCAGCCACACGTAGCCCCACTGGTCAATGATGATGGCGTGGGGAAACTCGAACATCCCGGCGCCCCACGACTTGATGAACTTGCCGTCGCGGTCAAAAATCATAATCGGGTGTTCCGGGTTGCGGTTGAAACAATAGACCCGATCCTCGTCATCGCCGAACACGGCGGCGGCCGGCATGGGGACGCCGTCGGGCGCCTGTGCCCAGTTCCGGTCAAACTCATAAGTGTGTGCGCCGTTGCCGACGACGTTCGTGGCAGTAGTCATCAGAGCCTCCTCGTTGGTCGGTTCGCCTTGCCTGCCCTATTTTTACCACAAATCGGCCCAACTTACCGCCGCGCCACCGATTTCGCCAGGAAAATGTCCGGCTTCCCCAGCCCATTGGCATCGGGCAGCACCCCCACGATGGCAAACCCCGTCTTGCGGTAAAACTCGTAGGGATGTCCCTTGCGGTTGCGGATGGCCGCCAGATGCGCCAATGGGTCGGTGTATAGGTCAACGCCGGCCAGCGAGGTCATCCCGTTCTCGTCATCCGAACCCAGCCAGATGGTCAACCCGCCCTGTTCCTGCACCTGCTCCTCCATATCCACCAACAAAGCCCGCCCGATGCCCTGCCGCTGGCGGTCCGGCCGCACCACGATGACGTTCAGCTCCCACACGTTGCCGCCGTAAAGCGGTTCCGCCGCCGTCCAACCCAACAAACCGCCGCCATCGTCCAGGGCAGCTCGGCAAATCCGCCCCTCGCCCAGCGACTCTGCCACCGTCCGCCGCGCCGATGCCAAATCCGGCCACGCCGCCGGCCAGTGTTCGGCGAACCCCTCCACCAGCAGCGCAGCGGCTTCTTGTATGGCAGCGTCCCCGGCGCCGGCGAGGTTGACTATCCCCACGACCAACCTGCACCAACGGCCCAGCGGTTACAACTCGCGAAAGTCAATCACGCCGGCCGACCCCAACGCGTCGGGCTTGTCGTCGTCCGGCCCTGTGGGGTTCCCGCGCCTGGCCTTGGCGTTCCACTCTGCAATCTTCACTTCCACCAGCGCCGTGGCGCCCAGGCCGCCGGAGGCCGGCGAGTTGTAGTCATGCCCCACCGTGCGGCCGGGGAAGTACCGTTGCACCATCTTGTCGAAGAGGTCGAACTTCTCGGCTTCGTCGGTGATTTCGCGGGCGACGCCGAAGACCGTCGCGCACCGGTAGTTCATGGAGTGGTTCATCGCCTTGCGGGAATACACCAGCCCATCCGTCAGCGTAACCGTGATGCAGACCGGCGCGCCCGAAGCCATGTGTTTCAAGGCCCGGCTGCGAACCGAACCGTGCAGGTAGAGCAGGTCGGGAGTGTCAGCATCATAGTGGTAGCTGAACGGAATGACGAACGGTATCCCATCCTGTATGAAGCCCAGGTGAGCCACCATTCCCTGGGACAGAATCTCCTCCGTCTCTTCGGGAACCGCCCTTTCCGGATGATTCCTGATGCGCGTGCGTTCGGTGAGTTTCATCAATATGCTCCAATTCCCGGCGTCGTTACCCGAATGCTGTACAGCGACGCTCCCGATGTCAGGAACAGCGTCCGCATATCATCGCCGCCAAAGCAGATGTTCCGCGTAACCTCCGGCGTTTCCAGTACACCCAGCCGTTCGCCCGCCGGTGACACAATCCACACGCCGCCGGAACCGGTGCACCAGACGTTGCCGGCCGTGTCCACCTTCATTCCGTCGGGCACTCCCGGCGCCGTCGAACCCATCTCAATCAGCACCCGGTTGCCGCTCAGCGTACCATCCGCCGCCACGTCAAAGACACGGATGCGCCGGTTGGGGCAGAACTGACCGCTCTCCTCACGTTCAAAGTCGGCCATCTCTGCCCGGCTGATTGCCACGTACAGCACCGACTCGTCCGGCGACAGTGCCAGCCCGTTGGCGTACTCGCACTCGTCTGTGGCCAGGTGTACCGACCCATCGGTGTCAATGCGATAGATGCCGGCGAATGGTATCTCCCGCAGCTCCTCGGGAAAACGCAGGTGCGGGTCGGTGAAGTAAATCGTTCCGTCCCGGCGGCAGATTACGTCGTTAGGCTTGTTGAACCTCTTGCCGTCCCACCGGTCGGCGATGGTAACTAAGTTGCCGGCGGCGTCCATCCGCGTTACGCAGCGATGGTCGGCGCCCTCGCACATCAGCAGGTTGCCCTGGCGGTCGAACGTGCAGCCGTTGCCCTCACCGGTGTTCTCCCGGATTACCGTGGTCTGCCCCGATTGCGGGTCCCACTTCAAGAGCTGCTCCCGCTGCAGGTCAACGAAGGTGAGATACCCGCCGGGATGCCACAGCGGGCCCTCGGTGCGTTCCAGCGTGCCGTCCAGCAGTTTCAGTTCCGTCTCGGCCAGCAGCCCGGACAAGTCGTCAGCCATAATTAGCCCCCTATACGTGGTCGCCTGCTATCAAATCCGCCGCCGATTATACCGCCTGTCCGCCTCCGGTGGAGGAAATAAATCGCCGACCGCCTATGTCCTCAGCGCCTGCCGCAGCCTTCGGATAACCTCGTCCGTCTCCCCCTCGGTCAGGTTCAGGGGGTCAACCATCAGCTCGTCCGGCGCGCGCAACTGCTGCAGGTAGATAGGCGGGTCGCCCTGCTGCAACGCCGCGGCAACCTGAGCCGCCGACGGCCCCGGCCAGCCACCGCCCAGGCGTAGCACTGCGTTGGGTATCAGGTAATCAATGCCGTCGTGCTCCAGGGTGATGTTCAGGTTGGGCACTTTGGCCAGGCTGTCAACCACCCGCTGCGCCAGCCGATGGTAGTAGGCCATTTCCGCCTCTTCATCTTCGTCAACGAACATCGCCAGCGCCGTTACCAATCCGACGACTTCCTCCTTGGCGACCTTCATTCCGCGTCCGATGAACTGGGCCGGGCTGGCGTTGGCGCGGGCCGCCGCGATCAGGTCGGCGCGGCCGCACAGGATGCCGGTGCCTTGGGGCCCGCGCACGCCCTTGCCGCCGCTGTAGATCACCATATCCGCGCCGTCGCGCAGGTAACGGTGCAGGTTGGCCCGGGGCGGCAGCATGGATGCGGCGTCCACAATCACCGGCACGTCGTGAGCGTGGGCGATTTCGCACACCTGGGCCAGGGGCAGCACCCGCTTGCTGGTGAAAGGCGCGCACAGGTACGCGACGGCGGCGGTGCGCTCGTTGATGGCCCCCTCCAGCTGCCACGGGTGGCTGAACAGGTAATCGCCGATCTCCACGATCTTCGCGCCGGCGGCCCGGTACGCATGGTCGTAGGGGAAGCGGTGCATCGTCTGCATCACGATTTCGTTTTTCATCCCGTCGGTGTCGGGCAGCCGATGCATCTTCACCGGGTCGTTGCCGGCGATGCACGCCGCCGCTTGAAGCAGCAGCCCGCCGGCCGCGCCGCTGGTAACCAGCCCCGCCTCCGCGCCGGTGAGCCTGGCGATTTCCTCGCCGGCCTTCTCGTTCAGCTGGTCAATGTTGACCATCACCCGGGCCGTCCCCGCCATCTGCTCCAGCACTTCGGGTCGCGTCCGCGAGCCACCCAGCCGGGTAACCGACCCGCTGGCGTTGATGATTGGAGCGACGCCCAGGCGACGATAGGCCTGTTCCGCGTCTGTAATGCTGCGCTGATTCATACCATCCTCCTAAAACCATCAGCATTATATCAAGCAGGCACCCACCCCTGTGGTAACATTCCGGCAATGCTCACACTTGGAGGCAACAACGTGACCACCGCCGACCGTCTCAACGTCATCCCACTGGGCGAAGCCATGTTCACCCAGCGGGCCATCCGCCGTTTCAAGAAAGACCCCATCCCGGCCGACGTGATGGAAGACATCATGCAGTCCGCCATCCGCGCCCCCAACGGCGGCAACAACCAGGGCTGGCACTTCATCGTCGTGCAGGATGCCGATAAGCGCCGCCAGCTGGCCGAACTCTACCGCGAAGCGTGGTGGGCCAAGCGCGCCGACGCCGGCATCATGGGCCCCCAGGACATCCCGCCCGGCAAGAGTTCCATGCGCTCCGCCATGCGGATGGCCGACGAAATCGGCGACGCTCCCGTGATGGTGATTATCTGCGCCACGTCCAAGGGCGCCCAGGCCGCCGGCTCGGTGATACCGTCGGCGCAGAATATGCTGCTGGCCGCCCGGGCTTTCGGCATCGGCGGCACCATCGCCACCCTGCACGCGGTGGTGGAGGAGCGAGTCCACGCCCTCTTCAGCATCCCCAACACGGCGCAGATTGTCTATTGCATGCCCTTCGGCTACCCCCGGGGCAGCTTCGGCCCGGTTACCCGTCTCCCGCTGAACGAGGTCTGCAACTACGACCGGTGGTAGCCGAGGCTAACGCCGCCGTTCGTAGCGGTAATCCCGCGCCGTGCCCCGCTCCGGCGTCGCCGTCGGATTGTTGGGCAGGTAGGCATAGTTGGCGTCAACGCCCACCTTCTCGCCCAGGGTGTTGCGCAGCGTGCCGATGTGCTCGACCTCCAGCTCCACGGTGTCGCCGGGTTCCAGCCAGCGCGAGGTCTCGTAGCCCTTGCGGATAGACTCGCGCACCGAGCCACCACCCACGGTGCCGCTGCCGATGACGTCGCCGGGCGCGATGCGGCTGTCCTTGGCCGCCCGCTCGATAATCTCGCCCCAGCTGTACCAGGCGTTCACCGCCTCGCCGTCCCGCAGCCAGTCGTCGCCGTTGACCCGCGCGTGGCACTTCGCGTCCAGCCGGCCGTCCTTGATGTGCGGCATCAGCTCGTCGGTGGTAACCAGCCACGGCCCGATTGACGACGCCGAGTCCTTGCCCTTGGCCGGCCCCAACCCGAAGGCCATTTCGTCAAACTGCAAGTCCCGCGCGCTCCAGTCGTTGAAGATGCAGAACCCGGCGATGTACTGCAGTGCCTCCGACGCCGGCACGTTGCTGCCGGCCTTGCCGATGACGGCGCCGATTTCCAGCTCGTAGTCCAGCTGCTCCGACGCCGCCGGATAGGGCACCTCCTCGTCCGGCCCGTAGATGACCAGCGGGTTGGAGAAGTAGAACACCGGCATCCGGTACCAAACCTCGTTGATTTCCCGCGTGCCCTGGGACGTGGCGTGTTCCTCATAGACGATGTAGTCCCGCACCGTCGGCGGTCGCAGCACCGGCGCCCGCAGCCGCACGTCGGTCAGGGCCACGGCCGGCGCGGCCACGTTGCCGGCCAAAGCGTCGCCAACGCGGTCGATGGCAGAAGGCCCGGTATCCAGCAGCGCGCCAACGTCCCTGATGGTACGGCGCCCGCCCAGCAGTGCGGTAACGTCCACCACCGCATCATCCTGTAGGACACCGCAGCGCGCCCCGTTCCCGTTGTCGTAAGTGAGCAGTTTCATAATCGTCTTTCCTCTTTGGTTTGATTCTGCAACGCCAGAACGTCATTCCGGCTTTCGCCGGAATCCAGAAATCAATTCGCCACAAGCTCGCGGATCAAATCCCAATCTTGTCGTCCACGAACGATCGAGCGGCCTCGTAGTGCCAATTAGTTCTGGTGTAGGTGTGAAATCTCCTCGTTTGGCAGCCTGGGGCTTTAGGGGCATTGTTTGCATTGTAAAGTACACAGCGCGGCCCTTGCACTCGACTGGTCAGTTCGCAGAACAGGCCCACGTAGTCTTTCCCGCCGAAGAACACCACCGGCTTGGCGGTGTCGTCCGGCAGCTTACGAAAATCGCTGTAGTGGTCCCGTTGGTATCGGCGTTGGAATTTTTTCGCATTGCCACTGAATGTGATGTCATAGGTCGGGGTCAAAAAGTCCGCTCGGAGTAATCCCCAGCCCGCCGACAGAATGTAAAGGTTGTCTGGCCCACATTTCCGGTAAAGAAGCTCGTAGGCTGGATTCTGGTAGAGTCGCCAGGCCGGCAGGAGTCCCAACGGGTTATCGTCCGGCTCCCGGTTGTATCGCTGTAGTTCTTCTCTCCAGGAACGGCCGGTGTCCGCCAAGTCGTCGGGGCGGGCGTAGTTGTAGTCAGAACTCGGCGGCGCTAGTTGAGGATTGGAGACGAACATTACCTTGCGACCGTCACTGCTTTGGAGATGGCCGGCGTTCGGCTGTTTGCTACCGGCGCATTGAATTACTACGATACTGTCGCTCATAACCTATTGCTCCGATTTATCCAATCAGTCGTTCCAAGCAATCCAGAAAGGCAGGGTCATAACCGCCTTCCACATGATTATTGTTCCACAGGCCAGACTTACGAACTTTCTCCCGTTCGCTGTGATAGCCGAGCCATCCCCCCGACGGTTGGTCAATCCGCTCTCCCTTGTAGTTGCTAAGCAGCGCGATGGCATTGCGCTCAATATAGCCGCGTTGACTGCCCGGCCCAGGCTCATCGTCCATCGCGAGCCACAGGAAGGGCATATCCCTGATGACGGCGCTGACAGCCTGCTCTAAAGGATGTTCGGCCTCTCTGACTGCTTTGGGAGCGTTACTACCATGCCCCCACGTCGAACAGTCCCAGCCGTCCCGCTGCATTAGAGCGGCGCCGGTAATCGAACGAAAAATCGAGCCGCCGTGATTACCGCCTCCGCTTTTTACTGTGCCCCGGTGCTGCGAAAGCCGATTCCAGAGCGTGGCCTTGCCACCGGCTTTCAGCGCATGGGTTCCCACCCGCACGACGCGCGGGCCGTCGCCGCTATCGCTGCGGTTTTCGCCCGATTCCCGAAAGAAATAGACGCCACGCCGTGGCCAACCCATTTTGCCATCGCACTCGGACAGCCGGCGCGCACCACACAACTCATCCTCGAGCCGGTCTAACAGCTCATAGAACTGGGCTAGGTGGTATGCGCGCCGGTCGCTCACTCCGACCTCAGTGCATCGGCGAGAAGCTGGCCGGAATCATTATCTTGTTCTCCTGCTTCACCCGACCCGGCGCGCCCGACGGCCACTGCGGTATCTTGCTGGCGGCGGCGCGAACCTCCGCCCTGTGGTTCAGGTCCTGGTAGGGCCACACGTGCATCCACTTGTTCAGGTCGCCGAACTCGGTGAACATCCCGGCGGCCAGCGGGGAGAACTCCTCCCGGTAGGGCAGCGACTCTTCCCAGCGGCGCAGCAGCTCGGGCATGGCGCCGTTCTCGTAGGTATAGACGCGCATCTCGTAGATGTTGCCCAGCGCCTGGTCGCCGCCCATGGGCCGCATGAAGGACGCGGGGTTCCAGATTTCCGAGTTCATGTTCAGGATGTTGCCGGGCGTGATTTTCGGCGGCCAGTTGGGGTCCTGGCCAGCCTCGGCCCGGATGCGGTTGCGCTCCTCCATGTCCTCGTAGCCCCACACGTGGATAATCTGGTTCAGCGGTCCGATTTCCGTATGCCAGAAGGCGGCGATGGGCGAGTACTTTTCCCGGTGCGGCAGCGCCTCGGCGAAGGCTTCCTCCGCCTGGGGGACGGCGCCGGGTTTCAAGTCGTAGGTGCGAACTTCGTAAATCATAATCCTCTCCCGGAGCCTGAGCTCCATCCGGTTGGGGGTGTGCGGTAAAGACAACGCCAGTGTAGCAACCTCGACTCACAGCGGCAACCGCCGCCAGAGGGACGATGGACACGCTATAATGCGCCATCAATACCCCATTTGCCAGCCACGCCCGCAACGCCTGCAAGGAGACACCCCGCTATGGAATACCGCATCAACCACGTACACATCCGCGCCGCCGACCCTCATGCCACCGCCGCCTGGTACGAAAAGCACTTCAACGCCCGCATCGTGTCCGAACGCACGGTGATGCCCAACACCATCACCATCGGCATGGAGATGGGCGGCGCCTGCCGGCTCAACGTATCCTCCAAGCCGCCCGGCTCGTCGGACGAGCGCGCCGTCGCCGAGCTGAACCGCCTGGGCCTGGAGCACTTCGGCTTTGACGTGGAGGACATCGAGGCTGAGATGGAACGCCTCACCGCCGCCGGCATTCGCACCGTGCTGCCCATCACCGACACCCCCACCGGCTCCCGCCTGTCTTACATCGAAGGGCCCGACGACGTGCTCATCGAGCTGGTGCAACCGGCGGCGTAGCGCAAGGAGCAACAACATGGCGGATACGCCTCTGCACTACCAGACCATTACCGAGATTGCCGAGGGATTGCGCTCCCGCACGATTTCGCCGGTGGAGCTGACCCAGGCCATCCTGGACCGCATCGCCGCCCTGGACGGCCAGTTGAAAAGCTACGTCACCGTCATGACCGAGCCGGCTATGGAGTCGGCCCGCGCCGCCGAGGCTGAAATTGCCGCCGGACGCTACCGGGGCGGCCTGCACGGTGTCCCCATCGCCGTCAAAGACCTGTGCTTCACCACCGGCGTCCCGACCATGGGCGGCGCAAAAGCCCTGCGCGATTTTATCCCCGACTTCGACGGTACGGTGGTGCGGAAGCTCAACGAGGCCGGCGCCATCATCCTGGGCAAGCTGAACCTCACCGAGGGAGCCATGGCCGGCTACAACCCGGAGTTCGACATCCCCATCAACCCCTGGGGCGCCGACCGCTGGGCCGGCGCGTCGTCCAGCGGCTCCGGCGTGGCCACGGCGGCCGGCCTCTGCTACGGCTCGCTGGGCAGCGACACCGGCGGGTCAATACGCTTTCCGGCGGCGGCCTGCGGCACGGCGGGCATCAAGCCAACCTGGGGCCGCGTCAGCCGTTATGGTGTGCTGGCGCTGGGCGAATCGCTGGACCACGTCGGCCCCATGACCCGCAGCGCCGCCGACGCCGGCATTATGCTGCAAGCCCTGGCCGGCCACGACTCCAACGACCCCACGTCGCTACACGCGCCGGTACCCGAGATGCTCGCCGGCCTGGGCCAGGGCGTTGCCGGCGTCCGCATCGGCGTGGATGAAGACTACATCGGCGGCGGCGAAGTTGACGCCGAAGTCGCCGAGGCCGTGCTGGCCGGCGCGAGTCTGCTGGAAAGCATGGGCGCTGTCTTGGTGCCGGTACGGATGCCAGACACGCTGCCGTACTCCCGCGCCTGGGGCGTGCTGTGCTCCGCCGAAGCCGCTACCGCCCACCGGGACACCTTCCCCTCCCAAGCCGACGACTACGGCCCCTGGTTCCGTGGCTGGTTGGAGAAGGGACGCGGCTACACCGCGGTGGACTACGCCGCCGCCAACCTCGTCCGGCTGGAATGCAACGGCGTTCTGGCCGGCGTCTTCGCCGATATAGACGTGCTGGTGTGCCCCTCCATGACCGGAGTGGCGCATCGGGTGACGCCGGAGGAGCTGTACGGGCCGATGGGCGAGGACGAGTGGACGTGGGGTCGGTTCACCATCCCCTACGACTTCAACGGCGCGCCCACCATATCCCTGCCGGCCGGGTTGAACAGCGGCGGCCTGCCCCTGAGCATCCAGTTCGTCGGCCAGCATCTCGCCGAGCCGCTCCTCGTGCAAATCGGCGACGCCTACGAGCGGGCGACCCAGCACAACGTGCGGCCGGGGGTTTAGTTCTGGGGTAGGCCACCCGTTGGCATCCGCACTGTGCCGCCCATCACCGACACGTCCAGTGGGGTTGGTCCATGAAAGCATCCTACTTCGCCAGCATGAGCTATGCGGAGCGCCACAATTTCCCCGCCGGCTGGCCGGTCCCGCCATCCTATTTCGACCCCGAAGTCTCCCTGCGCTCCTACCAGGATGGGATGGCGGAATGCGAACTGGCCGAGGCTTTGGGTTTCGACTGGCTCAGCTTCTCGGAACACCACTATTCCGGCAACCGCACCACGCCCAACCCGGCGGTGATGGCGGCCGCCGTCGCCGAGCGGTGCCGGCGGGTCCGCATCGCTTTGTTGGGGCAGCTGCTGCCGTTGAACAACCCCATCCGCGCCGCCGAAGAGATCGGGATGCTGGACAACCTGACCGGCGGCCGGCTGGTGGCCGCCTTTATGCGCGGCACCCCCAGCGAAGACCTGGTGTACGACCTGAACCCGGCCGAGGGACGGGAGCGGCTGATTGAAGCCATGGACCTGGCCATCAAGGCCCTCACTGAACTCCAGCCCTTTTCCTGGGAAGGGCGCTACTACCAATACCGCACCGTTTCCCTCTGGCCTCAGCCGGTGCAGCGTCCGTTGCCGCCGCTTATGGTGGCCACCCGCAGCGAGGATACGGTGCGCTACGCGGCGGCCAAACGCCTGGGGCTGGGCGTTTCCTACGACCCGCCGGACAGCATGGCGGCGGTGGTGGCGCAATACCGGGAATGGTGCGCCACCGCTGGCTGGCAACCCTCATCTGAGCAGATTGTGTACCGGGGCGGCATCTGCCTGGCCGAAACGGACGCGGGGGCGGAAACCCTCAAACAGCGGGTGGAAGCCGCCGGCGGAGGACGGGGAACCTTCATCGGCCAGTCGCTGGCCGGCGCAGTGCAAGCCGCCCGAACCGGCGGCGTCCCACCGGCACAAACCACTGCGCCGCCACTCACGCCGGCGCAGCGCGGTGGCGGAGTCCGGATGCTGAACTTCGTAGGCAGCCCGGATACGGTGGCCCGGCAGTTGCGGGCCTACCATGACCAATGCGGCGTGGGCGTCGTGGACCTGGCCTTCCAGCAGCCGGGCCTGACCCATCAGGACGTGATGGCGGAGCTGGAACTGTTTGGCCGCGCCGTCCTGCCTCAAATCAGGGACTTTTAAGGCAACTGCTTTATCCAGTCCGCCACCCGCTCGCCAATCATTATCGCCGTCGCGTTGGTGTTGGCCCGGGTAACCTGCGGCATGACTGACGAGTCCGCCACCCACAGGCCCGACACGCCGCGCACCCGGCACTGCTGGTCCGTTACCGCCATCGCGTCGCCCTCCGGCCCGATGCGACACGTTCCCGACACGTGGCGCGACGTGCCCACCGTCTGCCGGATCCAGGCGTCCAGCGCGCCATCGTCGGCCAGCGTCTCGTCGTCCGGCGCGGTGCGGTGCTCAATCACGTCCCGGTACGCCTCCGATTCCAGCATATCCGCCGCCAGCCTCACCGCGTCGCGCATCCGCCGCATATCGTTCTCGTTGTGGAAATAGCGGTAGTTGATGGCCGGCTGCACCGTGGGGTCGGCAGACTGCAACCGCACCCAGCCGGACCCGTCCGGCAGCTCCAGCGCGCAGGCGATCCGCGCCGTCCGGTCCGGCAGACGCTCCCCGGTCATCACGTTGAACACCCCCAGCGTGTGCAGCATCACGTCGCAGGGATGCGACGGCGCCTCCGACGTTACCCGCAGCCCGAAGCGCAATGCCTCGGCGTTGGCAAACAGTTCCACGTGGTCTTTCACCCGAAAACTGACGTTGCCCATGGGATGATTGAACAGGTTTTGCCCGACGCCGGGCGATTCGTGCACCACCGGAATCCCGAACTCGTCCAGCTGCTCCCGTTGCCCAACGCCCGACAGCATCAGGATGTGCGGAGACTTCAACGCCCCGGCGCTCAGCACCACCTGGTCCGCCGCCACGTTGAATACCTCGCCGCCGCTTTCCGCCTCAACCCCGGCCACCTTGGCGCCGTCGAACAGCACCCGGCGCACGAACACGTTGCCCTTGACCGTGAGGTTCAGCCGGTGTCGCGCCGGGTTCAGATGCGTAATCGCCGTGCTCATTCGCACGCCGGCCTGGTTGTTCATCGGAATCGCGCCGATGCCGTCCGAATCCGCCCCGTTCAGGTCGGGGTTGCGCGCGTAGCCCCGCTCCATCGCCGCCGCGTGAAACGCCTTCTGCACGTCCGGCCAGGATTCGTTCTCCCGCCGCACCACCGGAATCGGCCCCTCGCTGCCGTGAAAGTCGTCCTGGATGTCCAGATCGGTCTCGGCCTTGCGGAAGTATGGCAGCACTTTCAGGTAGGTCCATTCCTCGTTGCCGAAGGATGCCCACCGCTCGAAGTCCTCGGGCAGCCCGCGCAGATATACCTGCCCGTTGATGGAGCCGGAGCCGCCGATGACCTTGCCCTGGGCGATGTTGATTTCGCCCTGCTGGTCGTTGATGACGCCCCGCAGCGACCACGACACCGGCGAACCCGGCTGCTCTCCCTCCGCGGAGTAGCCGTCGCGCACCATGTCCGGCAGCTGCTCCGGGTCGGGGTAGTCCTGGCCTGCCTCCAGCAGCAGCACCGAACGGCTGGGGTCTTCCGACAGCCGGCTGGCCACCACCGAACCGGCGGAACCGCTGCCAACGACGATCACGTCATATTTCATTGCCATACCCTCGCTTGCGATATTCAGTCCCCGATTCTACACTACGCCAACGCACCTGGGAGACACGAACGCCATGCTGACCGGACCACGGGAATTCCTGCGCTACTTCGACTCCATTCATCGCCGCACCCTGCGCGACATCCAGGCTCTGCCCTCGCCGGCTCAAAATTGGACACCCCCGGCCGGCGAGGGCGAAAAGTCCTGGAGCATCAACCAGATTGTGCATCACATCTGCGAGTCCCGGATGTACTTCGCCCGCGCCTACCGCAACGAAGGCTGGCTGTACGACTGGCCCGTGCCCAGCACCCAGCGCCAAGCGGACTGGATACCCGCCCTGGAAGAGTCCCACGCCGAGTTCCACCGCCGCCTGGACGACACGCCGCCCGAATGGCTGCAACGGCGCATCAAGATGATTGATACCGACGGCTCCCTCAGCGGCTGGCGCATCCTGATGATGCTCATCGAGCACGAAGTCCACCACCGTTCCCAGATTGACACCTACTCCGGCCTGCAGGGCTGGGACGTGCCTCAAATCTACGGGCGAACCCGCGAGCAAATCGACGAACTGCAAGAGGGGCAGCGCACCGCCAACCGCTGATTAGTCCCCTCTCCCCTTGCGGGAGAGGGCTGGGGTGAGGGGTTACGGATTGATAACCCTGCTGCGGTTCTGCACGATGAACGTCTCCCGCCGCTCCAGGTAATCCGCCACCAGGTTCACCAGCGCCTCCGGCCGCTCCGCCGCCACGTCGTGCCCGGCGTCATAGACAAACGCGATGCTGCAATTGGGGATGCGCTCCCGGTAGATGCTGGTTGCTTCCGGCGCCACCGTCGCGTCGTCCTGCCCGAATACTACCAGTGTGGGGCATTGCACCTCGTGCAGTCGGCTTTCCAGCGCGGCTGACCCACTATCGATGGCTCCGTTTGCGGGACGTATCGCCGTCGGAGCAATCAGTATCAGTACATCAACCGTTTCCGGCGCATCCAGTGCGCGCCGCAGGGCTGCCTCAGCGCCGTCGGATATTCCAACCAGCCCGCAGGGTTCCGGCCACTCAAAGCCGGCATCCTCCGCCGCGAGCGCCCGCCAGCCCCGTTCCGCCAGCCCGTCCCGCAGCGCGGCATAGCCTCCCGCCGGCCCGTAAATGACTACCGGGGCAGCGCCCGGTCCCGCCGTCGCCATCGCCCTACAGTTCCTTCAGCCGGGGCAGCACTTCCCGCCCGAACAGGTCCAGTTCCGCCATGATGTCCCCGTGGGTCAGCGTGGGCTGCTGGAAGAACAGGTCAACCACGCCCATGCCGCAGCGGTCGCGATACGCCTTGATTTCCTTGAACACCTTGTCCGGCCCGCCGACAAAGGTCAGCCCCGGCGCGCCGCCCACGATGTCGCCGCTGGCGCTGCCGGCGAATACGTTGCGGTAATCTACTTCCTGGCCGTCCCGCGTCGCCTGTATCACCTGGGACACCGACGAGCGCAGGGCCATGCCGGGCGCGCGGCCCTGGTTGACTTGCCGGTCGAACCAGTCTTGCGCCTGCTGATCCGTTTCCGCCAGGTAGATGCTGCCGCGAAACACCATCTGCTCCGGTTGGGGCGTCCAGCCGGCATCGTCGCACCATTGCCGGTACTTGTCGGTAATCTGCGCCGTTTGGTCCAACGGCAGGAAGGACACGCCCAGGCCCAGCCCACGTTTGGCCGCGTATTGCACCGTGTCGTCGCTGCGGGTGGCCACCAAGGCTGCCGGATAGGGCCGCTGCACCGGGCGGGGCCACACCGCCACCGTGCGGAACTGGTAGTAGCGACCCTCCCAGGCGAAGGGCTGCGGTTCCGTCATCGCTTTGAGAATCAGGTCCATGCCCTCCAGCATTCGGCCGCGGCCTTCCGCAGGATTAACGCCGTACACCTGGTCCTCGTTGGGCGTGCCGCGCAGGAAGCCCATCACCAGCCGGCCGTTGGTGATGTTGTCCAGCAGGGTCAGCTCCTCGGCGGCCCGCACCGGATTGTTGAGCGGCAGCAGCGGGCCCAGCATGGCGATTTTGACCTTCTTGCAGCGTTCCGCAACTGCCGCCGCCATCACCGCCGGCGTGCCCGTGGCGATGCGCCCCGAGTAGTGATGCTCCGAAAAGCTCACCCACTCGAAGCCCATCTCCTCGGCGAACTCACACTCCTCCATGCCGTCCTGGTAGCTCTGCACCGAGACGGCCGGGTCGTTGTAGCTGGGTGGCGTCGGCCAGGTCAGCGGAAAGTCCCGCCGATGCGCGTACCCCATTGACCCCAGGTAGGACGCTTTCATGGCTAGCGGTCCATCACCACCATGGTGCCCTCGTCGGGGTTGTACTGGTAGCGGACGATGCGGTCGAGCTTCTGGGACTCCAGGCGCACTACCACGGCCCGGTCGCCGGTTACGTTCAGGGTGTTGTGGATTTCGCCGGGCAGGAAAAAGGCCACCTTGCCGTCCTTCTGGACGAAGTCGCCGGTCTCCTGGATTTGCACCGAGTCCACGCCTTCGCCGGGGTAGAACCAGCGCCACTTGGTCTGCTTGATGGCGCCTTCGTACACGCCGTACACCACCCAGGCGTTGCCGTGGTCGTGGGGCAGGTTGTCCTGTTCGGGCTTCTGCACCGAGGCTATCAGCCAGAAACCGCCGCCGGGATGGCCGTATTCCTCGTCCAGGTGCAGGTCATAGCGTCCGTAGCCGCCCTCGTCGGGCAGTTCGAGGCGCTCTTCCAGCCAGCCGGGGGTGGCCAGCAGCAGCTCCATGCGCTCGGCTACGCCGGATGCTTGGGCCAGGGGGTCCTGCGTAGCGTCGAAAATATCGCGCACGTCGTCGATGAAGGCGTCCACCGTGTAGGCCGTCGTTTGCGTCATCATTCACCTCCGAATGTTCCAGTGTCCTGTTTTGTTCATTCTAGGGGAATACGGCGGCGTGTCAACGTGGGGGTGGTGGGTTTGGTCAGATTCAGGATCTGCGGGATTTTGCAGAAGGGCGCCTGTGCTATGATTGTGCCGTTCCAATCTACCGTCGCCGAACCTCATGCTCAGGAGGTACGATTATGCCGCCCCGTGGCAACGAATGGCTGGCCCTTACCACCGAATCCACCCTGGAACCTGACCTTCCAATTTGCGACCCTCACCACCACTTCTGGGTGCAGCGGCCCGAACCCGTTGACTACCAGCAGTACCTGCTGCCCGACCTGGTGGCGGACATTACCAGCGGCCACAACGTGCGCTCCACCGTGTTCATTGAGGCGCGTTCCGAGTACCGCACCGACGGGCCGGAGGAGCTGCGCTCGGTGGGCGAGGTGGAGTTCGTGCAGTCTATCGCCGACGACAGCGCCAGCGGACGCTACGGCGAATCTCGCGCCGCCGCCGCCATCATCGGCCGCGCCGACCTGAAGCTGGGGGACGGCGTGCGGCCCGTGCTGGAGGCGTTGCAGGCCGCCAGCCCCAACCGTTTCCGCGGCATCCGCCACTCCGTCGGATGGGACCCCCATCCGGAGGTTGAAAACCGCGAGGTTGAGGGCTGCCTGCAAAGGGACGACTACATGGCCGGCGCGCGCGTCCTGCGGGACATGGGCCTTATCCTGGAGACCACGGTGTTCTTCCCGCAACTGCCCGACCTGGCCGACTTCGCCCGGCGCATCCCCGACCTTACCATCGTGCTGAACCACATCGGCGGCATGATGCGCACCGGCCCCTACGCCAACCGGGACGACGAGGTAATTCCCCAGTGGCGCAGCGGCATCGAGGCGGTGGGCGCGTGTCCCAACGTAATTATGAAGCTGGGCGGCATCGGGATGCCTCGCATCGGCTACGACTGGCACGAGCGGGAGACGCCCATCGGTTCCGAGGAACTGGCCGATTCGGTCGGCGACTGGATGCGGCACTGCCTGGACTCCTTCGGGCCAGACCGCTGCATGTTCGAGAGCAATTTCCCGGTGGACAAGGTGTCGTTCTCGTACAACGTTATGTACAACGCCTTCAAGCGCATGTCCGAGGGATACTCGGCGTCCGAAAGGGCGGCTGCGTTCCACGACACGGCGGTGCGGGTGTACCGGATTGGGACGTGACGGCCGTGGGGGGAAACGCCAGAGTCGAACCTGCGGCCAGCTCATCATGAGCGACACGACACGCAAGGATTATCAGATGCGGAGGAGCAATGGAGCCCTTTGAGATAGCAATCAGCGACGCCGTGCTGGACGACCTGCACCAGCGTCTCGGCCAAACCCGCTGGCCCGACGAGATGCCCGGCGTCGGCTGGGAGTACGGCTCCAACCTGAACTACATCAAGGAGCTTTGCGAGTACTGGCGCACCGATTTTGACTGGCGCGCCCAGGAACAGAAGCTCAACGCCTTCAACCACTACAAATCCGAGGTTGACGGGCTGAGCATCCACTTCATCCTGGAAAAGGGCGCGGGGCCGAACCCGATGCCCCTGGTCATCACCCACGGCTGGCCCAGCACCTTCTTTGAGATGACCAAGATCATCCCCTTGCTGGCCGACCCCGGCAGCCACGGCGGCGACCCGGCCGACTCCTTCGACGTGGTGGCGCCCTCGCTGCCCGGCTTCGGCTTTTCCCAGGCGTCGCAGGAGCCGGGGATGCAGGTGCAAAAGGTAGCCGACCTGTGGGCCAGGCTGATGACCGAGAACCTGGGCTATCCCAAGTTCGCGGCCCAGGGCGGCGACATCGGCGCCGGCGTAACCTCGCGGCTGGGCTACGCTCATTCCGACAAGATGATTGGCGTGCACCTGACGTCCATCACCCGGCCCGTGCCCTACCTCGGCCCCGGCTCGCGTCCCCTCACTGACGCCGAGCAGGCCCACTCGGACCAACGGGAAAACTGGCAGCAGTCTGAGGGCGGCTACAGCCACATCCAGGGCACCAAGCCGCAGACGCTGTCCTATGGTCTCAACGACTCTCCCGCCGGACTGGCCGCCTGGATTGTGGAGAAGTACCGTACCTGGAGCGATTGCAACGGGGACGTGGAAAGCAGCTACACCAAGGATGAGCTGCTGACCACGGTAACCATCTACTGGGTCACCCGGACCATCGGCTCGTCGGTGCGGATGTACAAGGAGAACCAGAGCAGCCTGTGGGTGATGGAGCAGGACGAGAAAGTGCCCACGCCGGCCGGCATGGCCATGTTCCCCCAGGAAATCGCCAAGCCGCCCCGGGAGTGGGCGGAGCGTTCCTACGACGTGCGTCGCTGGACGCAGATGCCTCGCGGCGGCCACTTCGCCGCCCTGGAGGAGCCGGAGCTGCTGGCCCACGAAGTCCGGGAGTTCTTCCGCCCCTTCCGCGGTTAGGGTCAGCGAGTCAGGAACTTCAGGATCTTCGGGTTCACTTCTTCGGGCCGTTCCTGGTGCATGAAGTGGCCCGTGCCGGGGATGATTACCTTCTCCAGCCCGCCGGCGAAGTATTGGTACATCCCCGAACTGAGGAATGACTCCAGCCGCTTGGGACGGTCGCGGGTGCCGTGCAGGGCCAGCGTCGGCACGGTGATGGGGCCGGCTGCAATCCGCGCCTGGTCGGCCCGCACCGCGTCGTCCACCTGCGCTGCGTCGTAGCGGGCCCGGTAGTAGCCCAGCGCCGCCTGCACCACACCCGGCTTGCGGAAGGTTGACCGGATGCTTTCCAGCGCCTCGGCCGGTATGTCCCACTCCGGCGATGCCCAGCGCCACCACTCTTCGACGAAGGCGTAGTCGTTGTGGGCCACCACGTCCTCGGCGTTGGGCCTCTGGAAGAAGAACCCGTGCCAGGTGCCTTGCAGGTATTGGAAGTTCATGCTCAACTCCCGGTCAACCCGCCCCGACGCGATGGTTACCAGCTTGATGACCCGCTCCGGCGCCAGGGCGGTCGCGCCAACCACGGCGCCCGCGCCCCAGTCGTTGCCGATGAGGTACGCCCGCTCTGCGTCCAGCGCGCCGATGAGTTCCACGGCGTCCCTCGCCATCAGGGCCGAATGATACCGTCCGTCCGCCGGCGCCGACGTGGGCGCGTAACCCCGCATGAAGGGCGCTACCGCCCGGAAGCCGGCCGCCGCCAGATCGGGCAGCAGGTGCCGGAAGGACCAGGCGTGGTCGGGGAAACCGTGCAGGCAGATGGCCAGCGGCCCGTCGCCCATCTCCAGGTAGTGAAAGTCGATGCCGTTGGCCGTCACCGACCCGGTGTTGAAGTCAGTCATTCTTTCCTCCGGTAGTTAGCCTTGGAACGATTGCTTATTTTACAAAAATTATCTAAAATCCGTAAAATTTCCGATCCTGGTAACGACGCTTATCGGTAAGGAGCGCCGCAGCAGGGAGGTGGCTGTTTTGGCTTTCATCGGCTCCGGGCGTATTCTGGCAACTGCGATTTCGGGTTTGGCCGCCGTCGCCATCCTGTCCCTGGCCGCCTGGATGCTGCTGGGCAATGACGGCCAGTCCGGGCCGGCTGACGACGGAGTTCGCATCATCCCGCCGGCGGCTGCGCCATCCTCTGATGAACCAAGCGGCGCCGAGCCTGCCGATGCCGTCGCCGGCTCCCGGCCGGCCGACATTGTCCCGGCCCAAGCCGAAATCGCCGTGTACCTGACCGGAGAGGTGGTCAACCCCGGCGTCTATGTTACCACTCCCGACCAACGTCTTGACGCCGTGCTGCGACTGGCCGGCGGCCCTACGGAACGCGCCGACCTCAACCGCGTCAACCTGGCCGCCCACGTAACCGACGCCGCGCACTACCGGATTCCCGCCGTTGCCGATACCGACGCCAACGCGGTCAGCGCCGTATCACCCACCGATGATGCGATTCCCGGCGAACCCGCCGCCGCTCCCTGCGCCGTCCCGTTGGACATCAACACGGCCACCGCCGAATGCCTCGACACGCTGCCCGGCATCGGCAGCGTCCGCGCCGATTCCATCGTGAGCCACCGGGAGCAAGCCGGCCCATTCGTCAGCGCCGACGGCATCACCGCCGTGTCCGGCATTGGGAGCGGCACCTACGACCGGATTGCCGACCTGATTACCGTCAGCTCGCGCTAGCGCGTAACCGATGCGGCCGTTCCCGGACCTGGCTCTGGCGGCCCTGGTCGCCGGCGTCGGCCTGGGTCTGTGGCTGGACGTTCCGCTATCGTCCGCCCTGCCCTTGCTGCTCCTGACCCTGGCAGCGATGGCAGTGGCCGTTGCCTTTCGGTTATGCCGACTGCCGGCCGGTCCCATGCTGCTGGCGGCGGCCCTGCTCTTCGGTTTCTGGCGCGCCGAGGCTGCCCAGCCGCCGGCCTTGCCCGTGATTCCCACCGGCGCCGAGGTCAGCGCAGCCGTGCGCATTACCGACGCCCCGGCGTCCTCCGGCGGCCGCTACCGCTTCCGGGCGCAGGTCGTTGCCGGCCCCGACGGCCGGCCGGCCGACGTTCCCACCGGAACCAACCTGCTGGTGTACGCCCTGCCGCCGGATGATTTCGTGGCGCAACGCAACCGCCCCTTCCTGCGCTACGGCGACACCCTGCGGCTGTCCGGCAGCCTGGAGCGGCCTCAACCCATCGGCGATTTTGACTACGCCGCCTGGTTGGAGTCCCAGCGAATCGCCGGCGTAATGTGGGCGCGTGAGGCAGAGGCGGTCTCTACGGGCCGTAGCTTCAAGCCGACGGTGGCGTTGCATCGCGTACGAACAGAGCTCGCGGATGGCATCGGCAAGGGGATACCGGCGCCCCAGTCGGGGCTGGCTCAAGCCCTGCTCCTCGGCATCCGCACCGAACTGCCCCACGAACTGAAAGATTCCTTCCGCAATGCGGGAATGTCGCACCTGTTGGCTATCTCCGGCCTGCACGTCGGCATCGTGATGGCGTTGACGCTGGCCGCCGCATCTGCCGCAGTCGGGCGCAACCATCCCTTTGCCATCGCAGTGTCGCTGTTGGTGGTGTGGGCCTACGCCGTTCTCTCCGGGCTTGACCCGCCGGTGGTGCGCGCCGCCATCATGGGCAGCCTGTTTCTCGGCCAGGGCTTGCTGGGACGGGGAATGCGCGGCCTGACCGCACTGCTGCTGGCCGCCGCGCTGATGGTCGCTATCGAGCCATCCCTACTGTCCGGCCTCTCGTTCCAGCTCAGCTTCACCGCCATGGCCGGCGTCGTGCTGGCCTTGCCCTTGATTGCCGCGCTGACCACAGCAGCGTCCGCTCCGCTGTCCGCATCCGGCTCCTGGTTGGCACGCTGGAGTCAATACGCGCTGTCCCTGCTGATTGCGTCGGTAGTGGTTTCCACCACCACCACGCTGGCGACGTTGCCCCTGGTCGCCTGGCACTTCGGGGAAATCCCGCTGATGAGCGTGCCGGCGACGGTGCTGGCGATGCCGGCCATGCCCGCCGCATTGTTGGGCGCGATGGCGACCGCGCTGGCCGGATTTTTGGCCACGCCGCTCGCGGTTGCCTTGGGAACGCTGGCGTGGGCCCCGCTGGCCTGGCTCACGTGGGTCGCCGACACTATGCCGCCGCTGCTGCTGTCTGCGCCCTGGCTCACGCCCGAGGTGATGGTCGCGTGGCTGGGCGCGCTGGCATTACTGGCGGCGCTGGTGTCATCCCGGCGGATGCGCCGGGCCGTGGCCAGGTTGCGGCGGCGTCCCCGCTGGCGTCCGGGAGGTTTGCCGGCGCTGCTGGCCGGGGGCATTCCGGTTGTAGCCATCGCAATCCTGCTGCTGGTCGGCCAGCTCTCCGGCGCGAGAGCCGACGGGCTGCTCCACGTGTACGTGCTGGACATCGGGCAGGGCGATGCGATTTTCGCAGTAACTCCCGACGGACGCCAGATGCTGATTGATGGCGGCCCGGACGCTCAAAGCGTGATGACGGCCCTGGACCCACTGCTGCCGCCCGGCGACCGCAGCCTGGACGTAGTTGCCGCCACGCACCTGGACAGCGACCACGTCGGCGGCCTGCTCGGCGTGCTGACCCGCTACCGGGCCGGCGTCGTGCTGCAGAGCCAACACGCAGCCGAATCGGAGGATGCGACGCTGCATCCCCAATGGCGAGCAGTTTTAGAAAATCACGAGCACCCCACGGCAGTTGTCCGCGCCGGTCATAACATAGCACTGGGCCGGAACGTAACCTTGGAAGTGCTGCATCCACCGGCGGACGGCTCGTCGGCGGGAAGCCGCCGCAACTCCAACGACGCCAGCACGGTAATGCGGCTGGACTACGGCGAAACCTCCTTCCTGCTCACCGGCGATATTGAGGCGGACGCCGAGCGCCATCTGGTGGCAACCGCCGGCGAAAAGCTCCAGGCCGACGTCCTGAAAGCGTCCCATCACGGCAGCCGTACCTCTACCACGCCGGTGTTCCTGGCCACTGTTAACCCCAGAAGCGCGGCAGTGTCGGCCGGCCGGGACAACCGCTTTGGCCATCCCCATCCCGACGTTATGGAACGGCTGGAATCCCTCGTCGGCGCCCGGCAAGTTTTCCTCACCGCCCGCGACGGCACCATCGAGTACGTCAGCGACGGCAAAACCCTCTGGGTGAAAACCCACGGCCCACCAAGATAGTGGGGGAACGGCTACACCGGGGCGCGACGCGTGTGCCACTCCGTGGCCTGCTGATAGGCGTAGGCGGCGCGCAGGATTGTGCCCTCCGCGAACGGGCCACCGCCCAGTTGCAGCCCGATAGGCAGCCCGTCCTCCGTGAACCCGCCGGGGATGGACACCGCCGGCATTCCCGCCAGCGGATAGCAACCCGTGTACGAGCGACGGAAGAAGAACCGCTGCCGCACGTCGTCCGCTGACTCAAAGGGAGCGGTCAGCGCGTCGTGGCGCGGCGCGGGATAGGGCGCGGTGGGCGACACCAGCACGTCAACCTGCCGGAACGCCTCCTCAAGCTGGCGGCGGAGCAGCACCCGCGCCTTCATCGCCCGGTTCTGCACCTTGGCCGGCACCAGCGCCGCCGATTGCAGCCGGGTGCGAGATGCCCGGTCCAGCTGCTCCGGCGCCCGGCGCATCAGGCCGTCGCGAGCGCCGGCTCCCTCCGTATCGGCGATGCCCACGAATATGGCACCGGCGATTTCCGTCAGCGGCAGGGATACGTCCACTACCTCCGCGCCCAAGCCGGCCAGCGTCTCCAGCGCGGCGTCAACGGCCCGGCGCACGTCGGCGTGCATATCCGGCGCGTCGCACAGCTCAACCATTCGACCCACGCGCATACCCCGAATATCGCCGTCCAGCATCCCGTGGTAGTCCGGCACCAGCCGGCGGCTGGTGGTTGGGTCCAGCGGGTCGTAGCCGGCGATGGCGCCCAGCACCAGGGCGCAGTCCTCGACCGTCTTGGTCATGGGCGAAGCGGCGTCCATAAACCAGCACATCGGCGTAATCCCGTGCCGGCTGATGCGAGTGAACGTTGGCCGTAAGCCCACCGCGTTGCAGTACGACGCCGGGCCCCGTCCGCTGCCGCCGGTATCCTCGCCGACGGAAGCGGCACACAGGTGAGCGGCCAGCGCCGCGCCGGAGCCGCTGCTGGACTCGCCCGGCGTATGTCCGAACCGCCAGGGATTTTGCGGCGTGCCGTAGGGGGGATCGGCGGTGCCGCCCATGGCCAGCTCGCTGAGGTTCAGCTTGCCCAGCAGGATTGCGCCGGCGGCTTTCAGCCGCGCCACCACGGTAGCGTCGTCGGCCGGCACGTTGTCGGCGTAGGCCCGCGAGCCGTTGCTGGTCAGGATGCCGGCAGTGTTGAATTGGTCCTTGATAGCCACCGGCGCACCGAATAGCGACCCGTTGACCACGTTCTCATCGCCTCGCCGCAGCGCCTCATCCGCATCTGCGGCAGCGCCCAGCGCCTCCTCGCGGGTAACGGTGATGTAGGCCTTGATGTCCCCGTCAATGGCGTCAATCCGACTCAGATAAGCGTTCACCGCATCGGTAGCGGTGAACTCGCCGGCGCGAATGGCCGCCGAAGTAGCGGCGGCAGACAGAAAAACTATATCGTCGGGACTGCGGGATACGGTCATTGCGTGTCACCATCCGCGTCGGGGAAAATGCTGACCGGCTCAATGCCCTCCAGGTCCAGCTCCTGCAGCCGGTCCAACTCCCGTATCAGGCTGGCAAAGCGGTTGGCAACTTCCGGCAGGTCAACGTCATCAATAGGAATGCCGACCAAATCAGCCAGCATCTTGACGCGTTCTTCCGAAATATCATTAGTGGGCATCTGAATCTTACTCCTGCCGCTCAACAGCATCGTACCGTATCATGCCGGGACGTGCAAAACCGCCCTCACAGCCAGCGCTCGAACCACCCCAGCATCCGCTCCAGGTATCCCTGCCGCAAGGCCACGTGCCCCGTCCGCAGGAAGCCATGCCCGCAGCCGGGGAACCGCGCCATCTCGACTTCTTTCCCCAATCGTTTCATCACCTGGAAGTACTGTTCGCTCTGCCCGATGGGACACCGGGCGTCGTCCTCCCCGTGCAGCAGCAGCACCGGCGTGTCCACCTGCGGCGCAAAGGTGATGGGCGAACGCTGCAGCAGCCGGTAGGCCAGGCTGTCCACGCCCTGCTCCAGCTCGTCCACCAGCGGCCGGCTGATGGACATACCGCCGGCCAAGCGGTTGGCCCACTGCGTTTCCCCGAATCCGGTGGCGATGTCCGATGTGCCGTACATGCTCCACAGGTCGATGCACGGCGCGCCGGCCACTGCTGCGCGAAATCGCTGCGTGTGCCCAATGGCCCACGTCGTCATATAGCCGCCGTAGCTGTATCCATGCACGCCCAGGCGCTCGCTGTCCACGTACTCCCGCTCACACACCTCGTCCAGCGCCGCCATTAGGTCCCGGTAGTCGTCGCCGCCCCAGTCGCCCAGCACGGCGTTGACGAACTCCTCGCCGTAGGTGGACGAACCCCGCGGGTTCACCGCCAGCGTCAGATAGCCGGCCCCCGCCAGTACCTGGTGCCAGGGCACGAAAGAGTCATAAAACGCCCCATTGGGCCCGCCGTGAATTTCCAGCACCAGCGGATACTGCCGCGCCGCGTCAAACCCCGGCGGATGGTACAGCCGGCACTCAACGTCAAAGTCGTCCCGCTCCACGATGAACTTTTCCATCGTCGCCGGCGGATGCTCCGCCAGCCAGGCGTCGTTGTGCGCCGTCAGACGCTGCCGCACGCCACTGTCCGCCGCGACGCCGTGCAAATCAGACGGCGAGGTTGGATTGGATGCCGTCAGAGCAACGCGCCCCGCTCCGGCGTCCATGGCAATCCCCGACAGCAGCTCGCCCCCGTCGGTAAGCGGCGCGAGGCTGCCCAGGCCGTCGCCGGCCGGCACGTCCAGCGCGTACAGCCGCGTTTCCCCGGCAGCGTCGGCCAGGAACAGAATCCGGCCATCGCCGTCACCATCGTCCGCCGTCCAGCGCAGCTCCAGCGGCGGAAAGATGCCCGGATACCCCAGACAGGGCCGGATGCTATCGTCGGTCAGGCGGCGCGGGGGACGGCCCGGTTCCAGCACGTACAGGTACGCCTGCCACAGTACCGTCAGCCCTTCGCCCTGTCCGCCCGCTGCCAGCAGACGCCGACCGTCGGGAGACCACGCCACCGCCGCCGCATCGGTCAACCCCTGCGACCACAGCTCCGGCTCCGGCGCGGACTCGCCGGCCCCGGGGACATCCACCACGTACACCTCGTTGGACGCTGTAACGTCCCGCGCTTCCGACCGACCGGAGATAAAGGCAATCCGACTGCCGTCCGGCGACCAGGTTGGCGCCGTGTCATCCCAGTCGCCATCGGTAATCTGCGCCGTCTCCCCTGTCTTCACGTCCACCAGGAAAAGGTGAAAGTGGCAATCGCCCCGCCAGCCGATGGCGTCGTGGCGGTAGCGGATGCGGCGAACCTCCCGCACTTTCGGCTCGCTCTCCGCGCCTCCGTCATTCCCCATACTCCCGTCATTCCGGCGAAAGCCGGAATCCACGTCCCCATCATCCGGGCAAACGTCGGCCACCACCGCCAGCCTTGCGGAGTCCGGCGCCCACGCAAATTCACGCGCGCCGTTGGGCAAATGGGTCAGCTGCCCGGCCTCGCCGCCGTCCGACGGCATCAGCCAGACCTGCCGTCGCGCCGGCGTCCCCTCATCAACCCTCAAAAACGCCAGCATCGCCCCGTCGGGCGAGTACCGGGGATGCGAATCGGCGTTGCCCCGCGTAAAGGGCGACGGCTCCGGCTTCCCATCCCCGTTGCCATCATCTGCCAAACTCACCCGGTAGATGCGCGAGCGGCCCTCCGACGTGTCGCCGTCAATCCAGCTCAGCACGTAGGCGCAGCGGCTGCCGTCCGGCGCGACGGTAGGATCGCCCACGGCGGTAAGATGCCGGAACAGGTTGGCCCCGATGGGGTTGGTCATCGCAAAAACTCCCGGTGTCGCTGGACGGGCGGTCGTCCCCACTTGGATTGATAGCGGCGCCAGTTAGTTTAGCGTATCTCACCCCGCAATGGCATAATAACGGCCATGGCTGACGCAAGACTTACCCAGGCCGCCCAGGATTACTTCGCTCACCTCCGCCACCTGCAATAATCCAGCGGCCGGGACTACCACAGGTCCGGCGACGCCGTGATGCCCGGCTAGGGCCGCATCGTGGAGCGAGATTACACCGCCGCCGAACGTGCCACCCTGTCCGACACGCTCCCGACCCTGGGCGACACGCCTATCCTCCCGGCCCTGGGACAAACCACCTGCGACATCTACCTCAACGACCGCGCCTACTGGCGCAACGTCCCCGCCAGTGTATGGAACTACCAGCTCGGCGGCTACCAGGTCCTCAAAAAGTGGCTCTCCTACCGCGAGCAGCGCGTCCTGAACCGCCCCCTGCGCCCGGAAGAAGTGCAGGCGTTCGCCGAAACCGCCCGCCGCATAGCGGCGGTGTTGCAATCGGTGGCAACCTAACCTCTGATTGCCGGTGAACGCGCGGCGGAGTATGCTGGAGTAAGCGAATTGGTAGAAAACCAGAAAGCTAAAGCGAAAACCTGATCAGATACCGACATGAAACCCTATGTGGAGCACGACGAAAATGGCCAAAGCCTTCAACATTGACGAATTTTTCAACAGCCTCGGGGACGAGCTGATCGCAGCCTTCACTCAAGGCGGACTCGCAACCACACCGGGCAGTATAGGCCGTATCCGAGAGAGAGCAGTACGCAACAAGCTTCGGCAGTTGCTGCCCAGCGGCATCGGCGTAGGTTCAGGCTTTGTCATTGACACACAAGGCAACACGTCAAATCAAATTGACATCATCCTATATGAAGACAACATTTGTCCCGCATTTGCACTGGATGAAGACGAAGAAACATCGTACTACCCCTGTGAAGGAGTGATTGCCGTTGGGGAAGTCAAAAGTACCATAGGAACGCGTGAGGTCGATGACATTATTGAAAAGATTGCATCGGTGAAGAAACTACAACGGTGGTGCAGGCCGACAGACGATGGCCTTGGCCTTGGCCCGACCGTCCCGTACAGGTCGTATGGCTCATTAATAGCATTTTCAGGAACCGAGGAAGAACAATACGAACAGAATAAGGGCGGTTTATACCAAATCTGGGGATTTGGAATAGCAAGCGCAATGTCGGTTAACGAAAACACAATGATTGCCAAGTTGAACGCATTTGCTGAAAAAGAAGGCGCGGCGTACTGCCCCAACCTCATAATCACCACATCTGGGATTTGTGTTGCACCATGTAAGCATGATTTCGGCAATTCTCGCGAATCCATCGTATGGTCAGCAATAGAAGGGAATGGTCATCTGTGCATAAAAGACACCAAACCGCTGGCATCTTTGGCGGCAAATGTGATCAAGGCGTTCAGAATGGGACGTACAGTAGATACCGAAGCATTTGACCAGTACATACCAAATCTCAAACGATTTGAGATTCTGACTGGTGCCTCGTTCCCAAACCAAGAAGGCACGTGGTCATACGTTGTAGCTACAGAGCGACAAGAAAGGAAACGATAACGATCCTCCATACCCGTAGCCCCGTACAATTCACCGAGCAGCGCCCCAGCCAAACTGAAGTTGAGCGATCGGCAATCCTATGACAACTGCCGCTTGACATCTGAGCGAACATCAGTTCATAATGGCCCTGTGCACATCAAATCAACCATCCCAGCCTGCCAACGAGGTCAACATCACTACGGTCGTCAACGGCCACCAACCAGTCAGCTAATCCTAAAATCGCACGACGGAGCGGTCACTGCTGCCATCCCGGCTAACTGCGCTAGCTACCTGCCAGGGAGAAAGACCAGACGTGACACCGGAGCGGCCACTGCTGCCATCCCGGCTAATTGCAGCCCGGGAGAAAGACCAGGTGTGGCACGGCGCGATACCACTGCGGCCATTGACGGGCGCCAGATCCCCGGACCTGCCGGAGATCTCCGTCACAAAAACACCTATGTGGAAGTGCGTAAGAACCCCCCGGCCGTGGGACTGACAACGACCGAAGTGAATTCCGGAAACCGACCTCAGGCAGGCTACCCAACCAACCATCTACAGGAGGAACCACCACGAACCCAGCGGAACCAACCGCCAATCTCAACCCTCACTCAACCCCGCCAATCGCCAAATCCCGACTCTGGTATCCCGCCTCGAAAGCGTCTCCGGCCCTTCGCTCGCAACGCCCGACGCGCCGCCGCATTATGGCGAATTGTAATAGTAGGGGCGCGCTTTCCTTGACACACCGTTAGGGCCGGGCGCATACTGCCGGAGTTTGGGGAGATAGTTTCTTATGGCCACGTTGAACCTGCGCCCGGCCCAGTTGACCGTCGGCGGCCACCACGTCCACTACGCCTGGGTCATCGTGGCGATTACCGCCATGATGCGCCTGGTGTCGTCGTCCTTCCGTATGTCCTTCCCGGCGCTGGTGCCCTTTATCGCCGTCGGTTTCGGCTGGGAAGTCTGGCTCATTACCCTGGCCTTCTCCCTGCAATGGGTCATCTCCGGCGCTTTCGGCCCGCCCGCCGGCTGGCTGGGCGACCGCTACGGCGCCCGCTTCACCATGACCCTCGGCGCGTCCCTCTACATCGTCGGGATGATTCTCACCGGCTTTATGACCGAGGTGTGGCACCTCTTCCTGTTCTTCGGCATCATCCTCAGCGCGTCCATGGGCATCTTCCAGGTGCCCCTCACCGTCGCCGTAACCTCGTGGTTCCGCCGGCACCTGGGCGTCGGCATGGGCTTGCTGCAATCCTCCCAGGGCTTCGGCCCGGTGGTCGCCCTGCCCATCATGCTGGGCCTGGTAACCTGGTTCAGCGTCGGCGGCGGCGTGGACTGGAGCGAGCGCCTCGCCTTCCTGGGCAGCCCCGACGTCCTGGGCATCCGCATGGCATTCTGGATTCCCGGCGTCATCGGCGGCATCATTCTGCTCCTGCTCACCCGCATCTTCTACAACACCCCCGAGGACATCGGACTCCGCCAGCTCGGCGACGACGGCAGCGGCGCGTCTCCCCGCCGTCGGGTCGCCAGCGCCGGTCTGGAAGCCAAGGCGCGCACCAAGGCTTTCCTGCAGCAGGTCCGCAAGACGCCGGCCTTCTGGAACCTCATCGGCATCCACTATTGGGGCTGCGCCGGCCACAGCATCATCATCGTGTTCCTGCCCCAGATAATCGTCGCCGGCCTGGAACCCGGCTGGAAGTCGCTGCCCGCCGGCGACTCGGCCCTGCTCATCGCCGGCGCCATTGCCGGCGGTGCCGCGGCCACCATGAGCATCGTCAGCACGGTTACCCGCTTCGGCGTCCCCATCGCCGCCGACCTGCTGGGCAGCAAGTGGGTGATGGCAACCTGCTTCTTCCTCCAGGTTGCGCCGGTCGTGGTGCTGTTCGTCGCCGTGCAGTGGTATCCCGAAGTATGGATGTTCTACCTGTTCTCCATCCTCTTCGGCATCGGCTTCGGCGGCGAGATGTCCGCCTTCCCCATCATCAACCGCCAGTACTACGGCAACGCTCCCATCGGCACCACCTACGGCTTCCAGATGATGGGCGCCGGCGCCGGCATGGCCTGCGGAGCCGGCCTGGGCGCGCTGCTCCTCGCCATCACCGGCGAGTACACCGCCACCATCCTGCTGTCCTTCGTGATGAGCGCCATCGGCGTGCTGTCCATCATGTTCCTGCCCGACACTCACCATCATCAGCTGCCCGGATGGGAAGACGACCTGCCCGCCGAGCTGCGCCCCGACGC
>VXTR01000009.1 GCA_009837355.1 Chloroflexota bacterium
CCCCGAGGCCGCTACCCCTGCCCCCGCTGCCGAACCGGCCCCTGCGCCCGAAACTCCGGCCGTTGCGGACGCTCCGCCCGCTGATGCTCCGCCATCCGCCGACGGACGCGTGCGCGCCTCTCCCATCGCCCGACGCTTGGCCCGCGAGCGCGGCATCGACTTGTCGCTGGTCAGTGGCACCGGCCCCAACGGACGCGTCACCGAGCGCGACGTTGAAAACTACCAGCCGGCAGCGTCAGCGCCGGCCTCTGAACCTGCTCCCGCGCCGGCTCCGGCCCCCTCCGCCGCGCCCGTAGCCACTCCCGCGGATTCGCGCATCGACCTGAGCCGGATGCGGCAGACCATCGCCCGGGTTACCTCCGACAGCAAGAGCACGGCGCCCCACTTCTACGTTACCGCCGAAATTGACATGGGCAAGGCCATGGCCCTGCGCCGCGACGTCAACGACGCCTCCGACCCGGACAACCGGGTCAGCGTCAACGACCTCATGGTCAAAGCCTGCGCCCTGGCCCTGGCCAAACACCCCAAGTTCAACTCCTTCTACCGCGGCGATTATCTTGAAGTCCACGGCGCAATGAACATCGGCATCGCCATCGCCCTGGAATCCGGCCTCATTCTCCCCGGCGTCAGCAACTGCGAGAGCAAGTCGCTGCTCCAGATTGCCTCCGCCACCAAGGACCTCATCAGCCGCGCCAACAGCGGCACCCTACGCAACGAAGAGTACAGTTCCACTACCTTCAGCATCAGCAACATGGGTATGTTCGACGTGGAGAGCTTTACCGCCATCATCTACCCGCCCCACGCGGCCATCTTGGCCGTGGGCAGCGTCAAGCAGCAACCCGTCGTCCGCGACGGCGAGCTCGCCGTAGGCACCATGATGAAAGCCACCCTCTCCACCGACCACCGTGTCGCCGACGGCGCAGAGGCCGCCCAGTTCCTCATGGAAATCAAGCGCGTCCTCGAAAACCCCGTCAGCCTCCTCCTCTAATCCAGACACCCACCGGAGTCCCACCATGCCTCAAATGACCGGCGGCGAGGCCGTCGTCGCTTCCCTGCAAGCCCAGGGCGTTGATACCGTCTTCGGCATCATCTCCGTACACACCCTGGACCTCTTCGACGCTCTGTTCGACCACCAGGACGACGTTCGCTTCATCGGCGGACGCTTGGAACTCGGCTGCGGTTACATGGCTGACGGCTACTCCCGCGCCACCGGCAAACCCGGCGTACTGCTCACCAGCACCGGCCCCGGCGCTGCTGACTCCGTGGGCGCCATGGGCGAAGCCTACTTCTCTGCTTCCTCTATCCTCCAGGTAACCACCAACGTGGAAGCCGAGTTCGTCGGCAGCGGCAAGATGGCTACCCACGAAACCAAAGACCAGCTGGGCATGTTCGCCGCCGTAACCGACTGGAACGCCCGCATCGGCCAGATTGAATCCATCCCCGACCATTTCGTCGAGGCTTTCGTCCGCTTCCGCGAGCGACGCCCTCGTCCCATCGAGTTGGAAGTACCCACCGACTTCCTCGGCCAGCAAGCCGACGTCGAAGTCCTGCAGCCCCGCGAGCCTGAGGTTCCTCAGGGCGATCCGGTCCAGGTTGAACGTGCCTGGAATCTGCTCCGCAACGCCAAGCGCCCGGTGATTTTCCTGGGCGAGGAAATCCACACCACCGGCGGCGCGGATGACATAATCCAGCTGGCCGAACGCCTGGGCGCGCCCGTGGTAACTGGTGATGGCGCCAAGGGAACCTTCCCCGAAAATCACCCGCTTTCCCTGGGCATGGCCCTGGGCAACCGCATCTGGGGACACAATCCCGTGCTGGACTGGCTCGGCGATTGCGACGTTGCCCTGGTGCTCGGCAGCAACCTGCCCTACCGTTCCACCGCGGGCGTCGGTCTCAAGCTCCCGCAGAAAATCGTCCACGTCCTGCTGGACGGCGACTACATCGGTAAGAACTTCGATACCGAAGTCGGCATTACCGCTAACAGCGGCGCCGTTGCCCGCCAGTTTCTCAGCGCGGCCGGCGACACCGACATCAGCGCCGGTGACGATTACCGCAACGAAGTCGCCGGCCTCAAAGAGCAGATCTACGCCCGCCTGCAGGAACAGTGGGGGCCGGAACTCCGCGCCTGGGAGTCCATCCGCTCCGTCATCCCTGACGATACCATCTTCTCCCTGGACGCCACGGTGCCGGCCAACCGCGCCGTCCGCTGCCTGCAAATGAACCGAACCCGCAGCTATATGTACCCCCACGGCTGGGCCGGCCTCGGTTTCGGCTTCCCAGCTGCTATGGGCGCGAAAGTCGGACGACCGCAATCCCCGGTCATCTGCGTAACCGGTGATGGCGGCTTCCAGTACAATGCCCAGGAGCTGGGCACCGCCGTCCAATACGGCATCAACCCTATCGTCATGGTGTTCAACGACTCCGCCTGGGGTGTCCTCAAAGGCTACCAGCAGGCCCGCGGCAGCCGCCAGATGGCCACCGACCTGGTGAACCCCGACTTCATCAAGCTCTTCGACTCCTACGGCATCGGTGGAACCCGCGTCCACAACGTCGCCGAAATGAGCCGCGCCGTCCAAGACGCCGTCGCCGCCGACCGCATCCACCTCATCGAAGTAGTCATGCCCGACGGTTTCCCCGCCTTCTGCCAGAACTGACTTCCGTTACTTCCGTCATTAACGCGTAGGCGGGAATCCAGAACGGCCAGCGGCAAAGCGGCGGTATCATCCAATGAGTCATCCCCCTGCGGAGCCGCTGGACAACTCCAGGCGCATCTATCCCCTGTCGCCCCGGGATTTGACCGAGGAGCAAATCGCCGTAACCTTCGCGATGACCTCCCGGTCGCCGGAGCCCTTTGATGAAATCGCCACCCGCGTTACCGCCGAAAGTGCCGCCGATTTCAACGAGCGCTGGGTCGTCGGCTACGGCCATTCCTCCGTCGCCGAGCACGCTGTCCTGCACCTGGCGGTGGAGAACGTCTCCCGCCTGGCCTGCGATACCCTGGAAGACAACCGCTTGGCCTCCTACACCGAAAAGTCCTCCCGCTACCAGGTCATCGACCCCGGTAGCTTCCATATACCCACAGAACTGGACGCCAAGCCGTCCCTGCGCGCCGAATACATCGCTTCCTGCCGCACACTGTTCGACGCCTACCATCAACTGCTTGACGGCGTTTTACACGACCTGCGCCAAACTCGCTCCCAACGCGAGAACGAACGTGATAGTGCCTACTCCCTCCGCCTGCGTCGACTCGCCACCGACGCCTGCCGCGCCATCCTGCCCGCTGCTACCCTCACCAACGTCGGCATCACCTCCAACGCCAGGACCCTGGAGCACGCCATCACCAAGCTGATGTCATCCGCCCTGGCCGAAGAGCGGGAAATCGGCGCCGACCTCCGCGACCAGGGCCGCAGCATCACGCCCACCCTGGTCAAGTACGCCGACCACAACCCCTACGTGGCGCAACGGCGGCAGGTATCCCCTCAGATCGAGCGCGGGCCAGAACCGGACGAAGGAACCCGCGTAACTTTGCTGGATTACGACCGGGACGCTGAACGCAAGCTAGCTGCCGCCCTGCTCTACCGCGATGGGCAACCCTACGCCGACGCCCTGGCCAAATCCGACGCCATGACCGGGGCGCAACAACGGGACGTAATCAACGCCGCCGTCCGCAGCATCGGCCCCCACGACGCGCCGCCCCGGGAGTTCGAGCTGGTCGGCTACCTCTTCGAGTTCACCTTTGACTACGGCGCGCTGCGCGAGTTCCGCCGCCACCGGATGCAAACCTATCTATCCCAGCCTCTCACCGTCGCCAATGGCTGCGCTATCCCCTCGCTGATCCGGAATGCCGGCATGGAGGACACATTCAACGGCGCCATCGCCGCAGCGGAACGGGCCTTCTACACCTTGCACGATCATTCCCCGGCATTGGCGCAGTACCTGGTAACCCATGCCCATTTGCAACGCGTTCTGTCCCGACTCAGCCTGCGCGAGTGCTACCACCTGTTCAAGCTGCGCGTTTCCCGCGAGGCTCACGAGTCAATCCGCCAGCCCGTAATCGAAGCCATGCGCCAGGCCGTCGCCGTCCAACCCGAGCTGTTTCGCCATCTGCAACTGCGCGACTATCCTGACTGGTGGCCCTTCCCGACTACGGGTCCGAACAATCCCGCGTGAACCCGCAGTTGCGGCAGATTATCTTGCAGCTGCGCTCGTACATCCGCGCTCCGCAGATTTCGCAATCCAGACCGTCATCCTTCCGTCCATCCCTGGCCGGGCCCGGCGTTGGCGAAGTCGTGCTTGTACTGGTCATAACTCGACGCCTCCCGTTTCCTCAGAGTTCGCGGCTAATGTCTGATTAGCGCTGTAAGAAACTGTTCGCCCGTGGGATTTGTAGGGCCGTGTCGTTCGTCCGGCGTCAGTGCAACCTGGTGAAAATGGAAGATCGACTCGTCCAGTTCCAGCTCCTTCACGCCGGCGCCGTCGTCGTCATTCACCACGATACGGTCAACCAGCACCTGCCGGCCGTCCCGCACCAGCCAAATCTGGTACGAGTCCGCCGGCATCCCCGACACCATTAGCATCCCTCGCCGGCCGCTCGGCTCCACCATCAACACCCCTTTGGCCTCCGGCTCCGTGCCCATTGGCGAACTCATCGGCATCTTTTCCGTTTCCGGCTGCGCCGACATCACCGAGGCTTCGACCATTTCAGCCATTTCCTGTTTCACCAGGTCCACCGTTTCAGCGTCCATTTCCGACGCATCGTCACTGACTGATACTGCGCTGCCGCCGCTAGGGATGACTGTACCGCCCCGCACCGAGGCTGTCGCGCCAATGGTGCTGGCCGGAGGCCGCTCCTGCACCGACTCATAGGCCGCCGACAGCTGGCCTATCTCCCGCTGCTGAACCACCATCACCCCTACCGATACCGCCAACAGCACGCTCAGCGCTCCCACTGCCGCCGGCGCCAGCCAACGACGCAGCCGCTTCATTGACCAACGCGCGTCGGCAGGCGGTAGTGCCGGTTCCAGCGTTACCTCTTCACGGCCCACCGCCGCCGCTAAGACTCGGCTCTTCATCCCAACTGGCAAACTAACCTCAGGCGCTGACCCGGTAAGTCGGGCCGAGGCCTCCTGAAAGCCCAGCAGCACTTCCTGGCAGTGTAGGCACTTGACCACGTGATGGAAGACCGCCTGAAACTCGGCGTCATCCAGCGCGTTCAGCGCAAACGCGGCCAGTGCTTCCTCCGGGTGCTCCGGTCCATTGCCGGGGCCGTTGTAATGTTCAGACCACATACTCTTCCAGCGCCGCCTTGAGCTTCTGCATCCCCAACCGCATCCGCGTTTTCACCGTGCCCAACGGTATATCAAGCAGGTTGGCGATTTCCGATTGACTGTACCCATGCCACGCCGACAGGTACAGCGGACGACTCTGCTCTTCAGGCAATTCCATCAATGCCGCCTGCACCATCCGCGCGTCGAAATTTCGCTCCGCCTGCTGTTCTACACTAGGCGTTCGGTCTGGTATCCGCAAGATCGCTTCCGCCTCAGGTTCCACCGTATGGTCGGTAGTCCTGCGACGTGAACGATACATGTCCACGATTTTGTGGTGCGCCACCGACATAATCCAAGTCCCCGGCGCCGCCATCTCCGGGCGGTAGCTCTCCGCTTTCCGCCAGATGTTGGCGAAAACCTCCTGAACCGCGTCCTCGGCCAGCCCCTCGTCCTTCAGCACTGACATCGCCAACGAATAGATGCGCTGGGCGTAGCGGTCATATATCCTCTCCAGCCCGGCTTCGTATCCGGCGCCTATGTCCAGTATGCACTGAGCGTCTTCGCTGCGATTATATTCCGACACGGCTCCCCCGGTATCTCCACTTTCCGGTTTCTCCGCTGATGCCTATCATACGCATCCGCCGCCAAATCGGATTCACCGACGGCGCCTTACACCACCAAACTGTCGAAAATCCCCCGCAAATTCGGCAGATTCTCCAGAGACCAGATCAGCTCCAGCGCCTGCTCACACTGCTGCTCCGTAACCGTCGGACAGGCCAGCCGGCGGAACTTGGCGTCCACTTCGGCGTCGCTCAAGGGGTTCCTCCCGTGGCCCTTGGGAAAACTGGTGGCTGCTACCTCGGTTTGGCCATTCGCCTTGATGACTTCAATCCGGCAGTTGTACTCCGCCGGATACCGCTCCGTGAAGTCCGGGTTCTCCTCAATCCGCATCTTGTTGATGATGGTGCGCAGTCCATCATCGGCGATACGGTCCGGGGCAAACGTCGCCGGCGTAACCGCGCCGTCACGCAAACCCACCGCTGTCAGAAACGGAATGCTGTGGTCGGCCGTCTCCCGCGTCTGGGGATCCCACTTCTCAGGCTCCGTGGACGCGCTGCTCACCGCCGATTTGTAGGACTGGATATTGATGGAAGCGATTTCGTCCGTTTTCACCCGCTCGTGCAGCTGTATCGCCAGGTCGATCGGCGCCTGCGTGTGAATCTGCGATGGGTAAAACTTGAAAATGGTCTCCAGGATGCGGAACGGAGCATCATCGCCGCCCAACGCCTCAATCTCCACCGGGTACCCTATCGCCTGCTCCCAAAGACCCTTGCGCCCCTCAAAAGGCTCAAACGGTCCCGTCATTCCCTCTGCGGCCAGCTGCGCCGCAAAAATACCCGAGCGCGTCGCCGCCGCCGCCGCGCAGCCCTTCCACATAGAAAGCTCGCCCATCCGGGTAACCCGCAGCGGCACGTTGGGCACCGCCGCCAGCGAAATGGCGTGTCCCATCTGCTCTTCGTCCAGCCCCAGCACCTTGCCCGCGGCGCACGCCGCCCCGATGACGCTGAATATCCCTTGGTCCCACTGATTATCCGGCACCTGGTCAGCAATCCGGCAGAATGCCTCATAAGCCAGTGCGATGGCCGTTATCACCGTATTGCCGTCGGCCTCCACAGCGTCGGCCACCGCCAGCGCCGCCGGAATCATGTCCGACGGGTGCCCGCCGCCCGGCGAAAAGTACGAGTCGTTGCAGTCCAGATAACGCACCATCACGCCGTTGGCGAAACCCGCCATGTCCAGCGATGAATACGCGTCCGTTCCCAGAATCCGCGACGGCGTGCCGCTGGTAACGTCCCCGGCCAGCTTGCGCGCCACCTTGGCCGGCTCGCTCAAATACCCGCCGATGGCGCAGCCCAGCGTGTCGGCAACCGTCCGCTTCACCTGGTGCACCACCTCCGGCGGCAAATCCTCATAGGTGAGGTTGCAAGCGTAGGAACTCAGCATTTCCGTCGTGCGGTCCATAAAACCCATTGCCTCCAAAGTCCCCTCTCCCTTGACGAGAGAGGGTCAGGGTGAGGGTGAGAATCCCGTTAGCGGATCACTGCCTCAGCAATCCGTTCCAGCTGCGCCGCCATCTCTTCCTCCGTATCGCAGTGTTCCGGACGCACCACAACCCGGTCAGCCCCGGCGTTCAGCAAATCCTGCACCAGTTGTCCATCGGGAGCCTGCCCGTATATTGAGATGCTCAGCGACTTCGGGTCCCGCCCGCGAGCAACCGCCAGTTCATCCAGGCGCGAGCGACTGGCCTCAACCTCTTGCGGCGTAGTCCGGTTCGGCAGCCAGCCGTCGCCCCAGGTCGCCACCCGCTGCAGGACCCGACGTGCCAACCCGCCCAGGATTACCGGCGGATGCGGCTGCTGCACCGGCTTTGGGTTGCACTTCACCGCGGGAAAGTCGTAGTACGTGCCGTGGAACTCCGCTTCGTCCTTCGTCCACAGTTCCTTCATCACGTCCACCGCTTCCCGCGTCTGAGTCCAGCGATGGTCAAAGTCGCCGCCGAAAATCTCCGTCTCCTCGCGGTTCCAGCCGGCGCCGATGCCAAACAGGAACCGTCCGCCGCTGATTCGGTCCAGCGTGGCAATTTCCTTGGCCAGCATCAGCGGATTCCGCTCCGGCACCAGCGTAATCCCCGTGCCCAACTTGATGGTGCTGGTCGCCCCGGACGCCCGCGCCAAAGCGATGTACGGGTCGGCAAAGTGGGCGTAAGTCCACGGAATCTCACCGCCCGACGGAAACTGGCTCGCGCTCTGCACCGGCAAAATCGGATGCTCCGCGTACCAGATTGACTCAAACCCCAGGCTCTCCGCCGTCCGCGCCATGAACGCCGGATCCAGCGTATAAGCTGGCAGCGGTATCGAAGTCCCAACAGACATAATATAGCTCCTCAAGTCGTGAAATTTGGGGCATTTGCATAGTTGAAGGATTCGCCATCGAACCCTTCATTCGGGACACCATTTCGCAGCCTTACCACCCAAACCGATGCGCGCCCAGATACTTATGCAATGTCTGCGCTGCCACATGTATGTAGCGATTGGAGATTTTGGCGTTGTCCTGATAGACGTTGATTACTGGCTCGACAATCTGGTTCGCCAGATTGCGACGGGAGTTGTCCAAGTCGTACAACCGCCAAATCAAGCCGTTAGTCAGCACCCCAACTTTGGCAGTGCTGCCATCTGTGTACTTGGCCAGTTGCAGCTCAAGGTCTTGAGGATTGCTCTTGAGGCGATTCAGAGCCCGGTAGCCAGTGTTCTTGGATTCGATGATGACCACGGGGTTGTCGTCGCGATTGTCGTTGGCGTCGAACAAAACATAGTCAGCCCTACTGGGCTTCCCATGCTCAACGACACACTGGTAAAGATCCCCAGTATCCCATCCCAGAGCGTGGAGGATAGGATCGATGAGAACATAGCGGGTGGACATCTCGTTGCTGTCTAGATATGTCCAGAACCCGTCATCATCCTCCATCCAACCCCTAACGTAGTGGATGGCTTCTTCAACAGCCTTGATTGTCATTGCGGTTGCTCCCTTGCGTTTTACCGAAGATAGCCGATTCAGTCATCCGCCGCCACCGCAGCCGATACGCCCACAATCGCATCGTACACCTCCGTGCCCTGCGACACCAACACCGCCACGTCCTCCGCCAGCACGTAGCCCGATGCCACCAGCGTCTCCGCGCACTCCCGCACCCGCGCCAGGTATTCCTCCCGCGACCCGTAACGTTCCTCAATCGACGGCCTCGGGTCGCCCGTTGCCAGCCGTTCGTTCCGAGTAACCGCAAAGGGTATCGCGCCGCCCGCCAGCGTCCCGCCCGGCGATAGAACTTGCCCAACGCCGCCAATATCAGAGTGCCGCACGTTCCACCCGGTGTATGTCGCCAGCGGAACCGCGATAGCCGGCAGCCGCACGCCGCCGATTTCATTCCCGTCGGCATCCACCGCCGACACCAGCGACGGGTATTCGGCGCCCACGTCAGGCGGTATCACCGTCGGAACCGCCCGGTCCGGCCCGAAGTCCAACCGCCGCATCACCTTATGATGCCGGGGAAACTCCACGCCTGGCAGCGAGCGGAACCAATCGGCTAGTTCACTCGTCTCCACTATGCTCCCATCGGCATGATTGGGATACCAATTGCCTGGCGGCTCCTCATTATGGGTAACCCAGCGGTCCAGACCGTACAGCGCCGCCCGCATCAGCGGACGGTAGTCAACGTAGTTCAACGCCTGCGTGCCCCGCGCTCCGGTGTCCGGGTTGGTGTCCGAAATCGGCAGACTCGCCGGCGCGTGCTGCGTCCCGCAGAATAGCCACGAGCGCACGTTGTCCGGCAGCGCAACGTCCGCCGAGCCGTCCGGCGTCATGTGCGCCAGCGCGCCGTGCCCGCCCCAATACTCCGACGACGTGTTGGTGTAGATGACCTTGGGCGCAACGCCGTGCCGCGTTACCTCCGCCAGTATTCCATCCTCACCGCCCAGATCAATATCCAGGAACGGCGGCAGATTGTTCACGCTGCGGTTCGACAGGCTCGACGGCTGCCCGAAGCGCACGTTGAACTCGCCCATCTTGCCGCCGGCGACGTTGGGCAGCATCCCGTCGAACACTACCCGCTCCGATTCGTCCCGGTTCAAGCCCAGATGCAGCATCTGACGCAGGAACCGCCCGCTCTGGCTGCGCCCGTAAGCGTAGGCCCTCCCAATTGCTCCGCCCAGCGGATTGGCCGTGCCAACTCCGTCAGCATCCCCATACCGCAGCCACGCCGCAATGTCCCGCGTCGCCAGCAGACCCAATCCCACCACCGGCGCGTGCGAGGTTTCGTACAGCACCCGGTACACCTTGCCCGCCTCAAACCCGCCGTCCAGCGTGATGTGCGCCGCATCCGGCACCCGACGACCGTCCACCACCCGCGCGAAAGCCCACCGCTCCCGGGGAATCACCTTCTCTTCACCGTCCTCGTGCTCCTGCACGGTCAACACCGAGTCCCAACTTTCCAGGTGGTTCGTCGGATAGGGCCGGTGCTCCCGGTCCGACAGAAACTGCGTAGTAATGTCCGCAATCGGCTGGAATGACACCACAATCCGGCCCGAAACCGGCGACCCGTCCTCATTCTGCGCGTTAGGCACGTTGCAGCGGAACAGCCCCGCCGCGTCGGGCACGTCGTGCTGCCAGCCGCACCAAACCAGGCTATAACCCTCCCGCATCAGGAACCCGTTGCCGGGATGCGGGACGGCGTCCGGCGGTCCGTCCGGCGCGCTGTTGATGTTCTTCAGCGCCAGTTCCTTCCCCCGGTTCACCACGTCCAACAGCAGCCTTCCGTTGCCGTGGTCGTTATCCATCGGCTTCACGATGCGAAAGTCCGCTGAAAACTCCACCAGCCCGCCGCCATTGCGCGGTGCCAGCCCAATGTCCGCAATCACCGCGTGATCCGAGTGCTCAGGGTCAACGGCAAAGTGCGCCACCCCGTCAATCTGCTCATACCGTCCCACGTCGCCGAAGGAACTTCCGCCAGCAAAAGCCTTCCGAGTCTCAATGTCCAACCGTGTCAACGCCATCTCATTCACCTCGTCTCTAGCCGGTACTATCGCTCCCTACCCCCTTGCGGGAGGGGGCTGGGTGACGGGTTTTCTCACAAAATCTCGCTCGTGTCCACGTCCAAATCCGTCGGCGCTTCCGCTCCGGTATTGTCCCGCCACCACTGCCCGAAATCTTCTTCTCCCATGGCGTCCCGCAGCCGCGCCAGATGCGCCTTCACCTGCACCAGCATCGGCAGTTCGTACTGGACCACCAGCTGATACGTTCGCGCCACCCATTCCAGAGCTTCCGGCAGATTTCCTCGTTCCTCTTCCACCATACCCAGCTGGCCGTAGGTTCGCGCCGCCCGCAGCACGTCGCGGGCACCCTCAAAGGCAGTCCGCGCCTGGTCATACCAGCGGTACGCCTGCTCCAGATTACCCTGTTCGTGGAACACCACGCCCAGCTGACGTGCCTCCACGCCCGCGCCTCGCACGTCGCCCAGCCGCTCCCGGTACTCCATGGCCGTGGTGAGCCACTCCTCCGCTTCATCCGGTATCCCCCGCGCCTGTGCCAGCGTTCCCAGGTGGTGAAACTCCACAATCATCTGCTCCGTCATCCCCATCCGGTCGCACAGACCCAACGCCTGCTGATACCACGACTGCGCGTCCTCAAACAGGTACTCCGAATGGTCAACTGTGCCCAATGCGTGGAAGATGTACACTGCCGTCTCTTCATCCCGGTTATCCTCAACCATCTCCCGCGCCCGGTGATACCAACTCCGCGCCTCGTCGTACTCGAACCGCAAATGACACGCCGACCCCAGGGCGCGGAAGTCGTTCACCATTTCCTCGTAGTCCGGCAGCCGCTGGTGAATGTCCAGCGCCCGCGAGTACCACTCCTTCGCCGATCCGTACTGCCTCTGGTGGTGCCGCACCTGCCCGATGGCGAAGCAGGCATCGGCAATGGACTCCTGGTCTTCCCCACCGTCGATTATCTCCAACCCTTTCTCCAACCACTCCGTCGCTTCGTCGTATCGCCCTCGCCGGGTGGCAATCAGCCCGTTCTGATGGTACACGGCGGCGGTGCGCGCGTCCGTCTCCCCGTCCGGCTGCCCCAGCAGGTACGCCAGCAGCTGCTCGTTGAACCCCTCGGCTCGGTCCAACTCCCTCAGCTCCACGGACTCCATGGCGTCCGTTCCCAGCAAGTACTGCCAGAACTCAATAGCGCCGTTGCCCTCCGCTTCCGCCGCCGTGTGACCCACTACGTCCAGCAGTTGACCCCGCAGCCGCCGCAGCTCCGGGAACCGTTTCTGCATCCGATACACCTGCGCCAGCGGCTGCATCAGGATTTGCGCGTTGTCCCATTGGCGGTATTCCAGTGCCAGCCCCAACGCCTGCGTCACGTTGCCTTCCTCCGCCAGCACCGCCGTAACTCCGGCGTCCTGGTTCTCGTACAGGCTTTCCATAAAGTAATCGGCAGTGTCGGCATACACTCGCACAAATTCCCCTTCCAACTGCCGGATGCCGTCGCCTGAAACCTGCCCACCCAGCTTGCGCCCCAGGAACCAGGGCAACGCCGGGTTAATCTGGTACACGCTGGGCGAAACCGGCTCCAGGAACCCTGCCGACTGCGCTTGCCGCAGCAACGTCCGGCACGCCGCGTAAGATCGTCCCGACGACTGCATACTCCCGTCCGGCGTCAGCAACGAACGCGACGCCCCCGACGCCAGGTCGTTCCCCAGTACCTGCCCGTAAGCCTGTTCCTCGGTGATGTGCGACAGCACGTCCAGCATCACCCGCCGCTGGAACAGCGCCAAAAACGGCAGATGCGTACGGTTCCGCCGCGACATCCGCGAGAATGAATACTCCATCGCCGCCGAAAGCGCCGTACTCCGGCCCGGCTCGCCGCCGTCCGCCTGCTCTGCCATCAGTCGCTGCAACTCCGTCGCCACCACCGACGCCGGCACTTCCTTCACCGGCGGAATCGCCATCTGCATCGCCAGCGGATGGCCCTCCAGAAGATTCAGCAGTTCCCCAAGGTCCGCTCCGGCCCGCGCTTCCGGCACTTCCGCATTGTCCATCAGCGCCGCCACCAGCCCGAAACGGTCCGACGTCGTCAGCCCTTCCAGCCTCAGCGACGCATACGGGATCGTCAGCCAGCCCTCGGCGTCCCGCCGGCTCAGCAATAGAGCCGCCGTGCCCACCGGCCCGGTAGTAGCTTCGCCCAGGAACGCCGCCAGGCCCGGCAATTCGCTTTCGTCCAGCAATCCCGCGCTCCCGTCCGGGAACCCGGCCACGTTTTCCACGTTATCCCACACCAACAGCGACGGATTCTGCTGCAAGTATTCCGTGACCCACTGCCGCTGCTGCCCCGCCGGCATATCGGCAAAGTTCAGTCCTGCCACCGCCGTCCCTATCTCGTGCACCACCCGCTCGATTCCCGCCAGCTGCGACGCCTCAAAGGCCGTGTAAAACACGCCGCCTGGATATACCACCCGCGCCGGCTTCAAAAACCACCGGCAAAGGCCCAACGCCAACTCCGTCTTGCCCACTCCCGTGTCCCCAGCCAGCAGAACCACCGCATTAGCTTGCAATGCCCGTTCCAACTGCCGCAGCTCCGCCTGCCGGCCCACCAACCCGTGCTGTCCCTGCGCCGGTATCTGCAAGTCTTCCGTCGGGGCTTCTTCAGGATGTATCACCGGCGGCGCCAGGGGGTCCGGCTGGTGTTGCGCAATGACCGCCGGCATGTACCGCTCGGACTGGTACACCGCCGGCAGTTGCCAGTCCCAGAACACCCGCTTGCCGTACACCGACACCCGCTCCGGGCTGTCCATCAGGCCCCGTCGCACCGACGCTACCGCCGTTGCGACGGCATTGCCCTGCGACAGCCTGGTGTAAAACGCCCGCATTGCCGCTTCTGCGGTATCGGGATGCAACGGCGCCGGCAGCACGGCAACCTGCGCCACGCCCGCATTCGCAATCTCCGTCGCCGCCGCCGACCAGTGCGCCATACCCGCGTTATCCGGCTGCGCCCCCGCTGACAGCAGCGCCACGTTGACCCCGCCATCCGCTAGCGCCTTACCCAGCTCGGCCGACGGCGTCGGGCTGGGCGCGCCGCTTTCGTCTTCCAGCACAATGGCGCCGTCAGCATCCAGCGTCGCCCCGTCAATATGCGCGATGTGGTAATGATTCTGATTTCGCTCCAACAGCCGCCGCAGTGCCGCCAACGTTGCCGGGCGCGGGTTGTCCAGCGATGCCTCAACGTTCAACCCTTCCAACGCCGCCACCGTCGCCGTGGCCAGATTGCCGCCGGCCACCGCATCCAGTTCCACCAGCCCACCCTGCGCCGGCGGTCGGCCTTCCAACGGCGATGCCGAGAGCATCAGCACGTTGAGCGCGTCATCCGTCCTTTCCTCAACCTCGCCTTTCGGTATTTCCAACGAGGCCTGTCGCACCACGCCCGCCAGTCCGTTGGGAATGAAATAGCCCAGGTTGGGGTCGTTCATCAGCTCCCAGGGCAGCGACAAGAAATCCGGCCTGGGTGACACTATCGCCAACTCTGCCCTCTCTTCCCGACCCATTACCTCGTTCAGGAATGCTCGCCCCTCGTTGCCGGCGCCGAAAACCGTCTCAAACAGCAGCCGCCCCAGGTTGCGCATCACCTCTTCAACCGCCTCCACCCTGGGCAGGGCTCCGGGCGTGGGACGCCGGTACTCGGCGCTGTATGCGTCCAGCGTCGCCCTCTCTTCTGCCGACAGCTCCAATGCGAAAGCCGTCGGCGCTGCGTCCCTCCTCCCGCCGCCGGCCTCGGCGAGGCTCACTTGAATCTGTGCGGCATCAAACCGGTCCCGAATTTCCAGAGTAGCGGCAATAGTCACAATAACTCCTGCTCGGCAATCTACCACCCTCTCCCTTGATGGGAGAGGGCTGAGGTGAGGGTGCTAATTTGCCTGACATCCGCAATCAGCAAGTGTCAATCCCCTCACATTGCCAAACGAAACGGCGCAGGTTAAAATCAAAATTGGCGAATGACCATCATCTGGTGCAGTCGCCATTTTTTGACTGCTCGGCATTATACAGCATACTAAGCGCTGGCTGCCAAAACACCCTCCCGACCTTGGCATAGCCTGAAATCCCCTCTCCCTTGATGGAAGAGGCTTAGGATGAGGGTGAACGCCACCGCTTACTACCCCGGAAGTACCATGATTCACATTGACGACGACCTCCGCAACCGCATCGACAACGCCCTGGCCGACCGCTGCCCCATGTGCATCGCCACCGTCTCCGCCGACGGCGAGCCGCAAATCAGTATGCGCGGCAGCGTCCTGGTTTTCGACCGGGAAACCCTGGCCTACTGGGAACGCGGCTGGCGACAGTCCGCCGCCAACTTGGAATCCAACCCCAAAATCGTCCTCTTCTACCGCCATCCCACCGAACGCGTCAACCTGCGCTTCTACGGCGAGGCCACCGTGTACCGCTCCGGCGCCATCCGAGACAACGTAATGGCCCGCACCGTCCAGGGCGAACTCGACCGCGACCCCGACCGCATCGGCGCAGCCGTCCTGGTCCGCCTCTACCGCATCAACCAGCTCTCCGGCGAAGTCCTCCAGGAACGCTAGGCCCGTCAGTCCATCCTGAGCCTGCCCCGGTGTGCCTCTCGAGCATCGAAAGGGGCACCGCTCACTCTACCCTCCCACTCCCACCACCAGCGCGTCCGCCGCCTTCACCCCTTGCCCTGCCGGCAGAACCATCAGCGGGTTGATGTCCAACTCGCCCAGCGAACCCTCCAGCAGCGCCGCCATCTGCGACACCCTCACCAGCGTATCCGCCAGCGCGTCCACATCCGCAGCCAGCGCGCCCCGGAACCCGCGCAGCAGTCGCGCTCCCTTCACCTGGTCAATCATCTCCAGCGCGTCCTGCCGCGTAATCGGACACAACCGCAGTGCCACATCCTCATACACCTCCACCATCACGCCGCCCGTCCCGAACAGCAGGAACGGCCCCAACTGCTCGTCGTAAGAGATTCCCACAATCGTCTCCACGCCTCCCGACACCATCTCCTGCACCAGCGCGCCGTCAATCCGCGCGTTGGCATCGTATGCCCTTGCCCCGGCCGTAACCTCCTCAAACGCCTTACGCACCGCGTCGGCGTCCGCGAGCCCCAGTCGTATCGCGCCGGCCTCGGTCTTGTGCAGTATGTCCGCCGAGTTCACCTTCACCACCACGGGATACCCAATGCGCTCCGCCGCTGCAACCGCACCATCGGTATCCTCAACCCGCTGCCCTCGCGTGGTCGGCACCCCGAACGCCCTCAGCAGTGCCTTGCTGTCGTACTCCGATAGCGCTCCCTCACCGTTTAACGCCTTCGCCAACGCTTCCTGGCCCGCCGTCGGCTCCGGTTTATCCACAACTCCCCGGCTCAGCCACCGTTCCCGCCAGTCGTGGTAGTCGTTCAGGTAACGCACGCCCGCCGCCAGCTTGTCCGGCACGTAAAACACCGGTATCCCAGCTTGCCGCAGCATCGGCAACCCCGACTGCGCCCCGCGTGTCCCAGTCCACAGGAACGCCACCGGCTTGTCGCTCCCGTCCCGTTGCGCTATCACCTGTGTCGCCTGCGCGTCCGCCCCCGCCGACGCCACCACCAGCGTCCCCACGTTCTCGTCCTCGGCCATGTAAGACATGATCGCCGGAAAGTCGTCGCTGTTGGCGAATCCCGTAACGTCCGACGGATTGGCCGCCCAGCCGAATCCCTTCAATATACCGTTGATCCCGTCCTGCGCTCTTTCTGACAGCGGCGGCAAATCCAGCCCCGCCTGCCCGAACATATCCGCCGTCAGGCTGCTGATGCCACCCGAGTGCGACACCACGGCCACGCCCCGGCTCGGCGGCCTCGGACACCGCGCCAGCAGGTTGGACACCTGCAGCAGGTCGTCGTAGTCCTGTACCCGCGTGACGCCGTACTGCTCGAACACCGCCTCATACCGCGCGTCCACGCCCGTCAGCGCCGCCGTGTGCGACCCGGCCGCCCTCGAACCCAGCTCCGACCGCCCAATCTTGATGAGCACAATCGGCTTCCCGCGCTCCGCCGCCAGCCGCGCCACTTCCACGAACTTCCGCCCGTTCTTGAAACCCTCAATGAACCCGGCGATGACCTTGGTGTCGTCGTCATCCAGCAGATACCGCGCGAAGTCGCAGAAGTCCAGGTCCGCTTCGTTCCCCGTGGACACGATGTACGTGAACCCGATGCCTTCGTCCACCGCCCGCGTCAGAAACGGCCCGAAGGCCGACGCCCCGCTCTGGCACACCAGCCCGACCGGCCCGCTCAATCCCGACGCTCCCCGCGACGATGCGCTGGCCCAGATGTCATCCTTCAGGTTAGCCAGACCCAAACAGTTCGGCCCGCTCACTCGCATCCCGGATTCCTGCGCGAACCGTCCCAGCTCGCCCTGCAGATCCCGACGGTCATCCACGCCGCGCTCGGCGAACCCGGCCGATATGACGATAGCCGACTTGGCACCCTTCTCGTGGCTCTCCCGCAGCGTGTCCAGCACCGCGTGGTACGGCACCACCACTCCCACCACGTCCGGCGCCTCCGGCAACTCCGACACCGATGGATAGGCTTTCAACCCCTGCACCTCTTCGTAGCGCGGATTCACCGGATACACGTCGACCCCGCGCTCCATCGACCCCATTGCCGCCGCCAAGAACCGCCCGCCGTACTGCATCCGGGGCGTCGCTCCCACCACCGCAATCGACCGCGGATTCAGCATCCGGTCAATCGATGCCAGCTGTTCGTCACTCCAAAACGTCATGTCTTATCTCCTGAATGTAGGGGCGAATAACCATCCGCCCCAATCAAATGTGCCGTTTATCCTGTACCGTCGCGATGTTAGCTTACGTCTCCCCAGACCCCCGTGCGTCCGCCCGCCAGTCGTCCGGACTCGGCCCCCGGTCAATCAGTACGTCCACCACCGCCGGCAGACCCGACTCCTGCGCGTCCCGCAGCGCCCCGGCCAAATCCCGCGAATCCGCCACCTGCACGCCGAAGCACCCGAACCCACGCGCCACCGCCGCGTTGTCCGTCTCCGCAAACTCCGATGCGATGTACTGACCCGGCGTCTGGTGGTGCCGCACCATCCCCAGCGCGCCGTCGTTGAACACCACGCACACGATGGGCAGCTCGTACTGCATCGCCGTGGACAGCGCGTTCACCGTCATCATGTACCCGCCGTCGCCGGTTACGCACACTACCGGCCGGCCGGGATACGCAATCTGCAAGCCCACCGACGCCGGCAGTCCCCAACCCATCCCAGCCGTTCCGCCGGGACAGAAGAACGTGTGCGCCTGCTGCGACTGAAACAGGTGCGCCATCCACGTCCGGTTGTTCCCCGCGTCCAGCGCGTACACCGTGTCCGACGGCATCGTCTCCTGCAGCACCCGCACCACCCGCTGCGGTAGCGCTGGCGACGAATCCGTATGTAGACCGGCGTCCTCGTAGAACCCCGCCTCCGCCTTCCGACCCGGCAGCGCGCCGGCCCACTCGCTCCGGTTCCCCGCCGACGCTCCCGACGCCTCCGCCGATGCTTCCACCAGCTGGCCCAGGATGCTCCCGGCGTCGCCAATCAACCCCAGTTCCACCGGGAACGTCCACCCGGCGTTGCGGTCGTCAATGTCAATCTGGATGATGCGCTGACCCTTGGGATTGAACACCGAGGGCCGCTCCCGCACCGTGTCCTGCGGGCTGAGCTTGGCCCCCACGATGACCACCGTGTCAGCGTCGCCCACCGCCCGGTTGGCCGCCTCCTGTCCGTAGATGCCGACCATGCCCACCGACAGCGGATGCGTCTCGGCGACGGCCGACTTGCCCTTGTAGCTGGTGGCGATGGGCGCGTTCCACTGCTCGGCCAACTGCTGCAACGCGCCGTGCGCCCCGGCCATGTGCACCCCGTTGCCGGCCACAATCACCGGACGCCGCGACTGGGACAGTATCTCCACCGCCTTCTCAATGTCCGCCGGCGCCGCCTGGGGCTTGGCTGTGTTCAGGTAGCCCGCCGTGTCGTGGATGAACGGCGGCGACTCCAGGTCAACCTCGCCTCCAATCGACGCCGTCCGCATCAGCAGGCACGCCGGCCCGGGCCGCCCGCTCATCGCGTGCTTGATGGCCAGCTGCGCCCCCAGCGCCGCCTCCTTGGGCGACGTCGCCAGCGTCGTGTACTTCGTCATCGACCTGAAGATGTTGTGCAGGTCGATGCTCCCGTACTCGCCGGCCCCCGACTGGTTCGCCGGATGCTGACCCACGCCGCCGTCCGACGTGTCCGTCAGCACCAGCATCGGGCTGGACGACAGCATCGCCTCCATAATCCCGAACGACGCGTTGGAACCCATGAACAGCCCCTGCCCCATGATGACCGCCGGCTTGCCCGTCGCCCGCGCGTAGGCGTCGGCCATAATCGCCGCCGTCTGCTCGTGCCGCGTCAGGTACGTGTTGATGGCCGGCTCCTTCCCCACCAGATTCGTGAAAATCTGTCCGGTTCCCCCGCCGGGAATCCCGAACACCGCGTCAATCCCCGCCTCCTCCAAAAACTGCACAATCAACTCATGAGCCTGCGGCATGGTAAATCTCCTGCAAGGTCCCCTCTCCCCTTGCGGGAGAGGGCTAGGGTGAGGGGGACCAACCCCGCTCAAGTAGCCGCGATGATACCGGCGCCTATGCCAAGGGTCAACCGAGAACAGCGACCTTTTCCGATGCTCGCCGAAGGAGCCTGGCCTTTCCGCATTTGGCAGGTCATCCGCACCCACCCCGTCATCCCAACGGGATTGCTACCCCCTGCATCAAGGGCGTGGTCGCAATGACAGTTTCGCTTCGCTTGCAGCCTTGTGCTGCTGATGACTAATATAGGCTGACCCCGCGAGACTGGACAACCTTGGCGGCTGAACTCCAAAACACCAGGAGGCTCAACGATGACCCGAACCGGACGCGCTGCTCTCACTCTGGCCGAGCTCGACGCCATGCCCATTGAGGAGGCCCAAGCCTTACCCTTCGACGAGCGCGACCGGCTGCTGGACCTGATTATCGCCGACGGGCGCCACGACGCCACCGCTTCCGTCTCCTACCGCACCGGGCTGTACAGCGACTACTTTGAGGAAGACCTGACCCGGATGCTCAAAGTGCGGGCGGTCACGGTACATTGCCGCGGCACCACTTCTTCCAACTTCGACGGCGTCCCCGTCGGCGAGACCTACCAGGAACAATACCGCGCCTGCTTCCGGCACGTCGACACTATTCTGACCGCGGCCCGCACCAACTTCGCACGGGTGGTCAAGATGGTTGTGTTCCTGACCAACATGGACCGGTGGGACGAATTCAACTCGGTGTACCGGGAGTTCATTCCCAACCCGCCCTGCCGCGCCGTCATCGGCACTACCGGTCTTGCCCAAAAGCCGTTGCTCATCGAAATAGTCGAATGCGTCGCGTACCGCGTCGCCGACTAGAGAGTATCGACAACCGGCAAATCACTCCGTCATTCCGGCGAAAGCCGGAATCCAGGGGAGGAGCTCGCCCCCTTCAACGAATGTCATCCACTCCCTTGACAACGCCTATTAGAACGTATATCCTAATAGCGTCTAGGCAAAACCTTATTCCATTATTCACCCATCCAGAGGCAGGACTTCACTCCGACGGCCAACCCCGTCAGTACCAAAATCGCAACCGGCCCAGGTGGCAACTGCCGATCAAAGACTGACTCCTCACCGGCAATGCCCCACTGGTGTCCCTGGGACATCCCAGCCCGCGTGTAGGCGCGTCCTCACCGACGCGTCGAGTACACGGAAAGAAATAGGAGAAATAGTTGCGTACCCAACCCGGCCGTACGCTGACAACGAAGCGAAGTCCTGCCTCCCACAACCAACCGGCCAACTAACCCACCGACCAGCTGACGAACGCAGAGGAGAAACCACCATCAGAACCGTACAAACCCACCAACGCTCCAGCCAACGCTATTTATACCGCGCCCGTGTCAACCTGGCCTTTGGCAAAATCGGCCCCGCCTCTATTGCCATCCGCCGCTCGGCCAGCCACGCCGTCACCGCTGCGGCCATGCACTGGGACTGGGGCTTCCGCACCCGCACCAAACGCCGGCTCACCATCGCTCTCCGCAGCGTCGTGCGCGAGAACAGTTTGCCGGCCGGACACTTGGTAACCTTTTCCGAGGTGTACTACTACCATCCCGAACGCCTGGAGTCCTTCGACCGCCCCGATGCCCTGCGTATCTTGACCCGGCTCCATCGCCGCGTGCGCCGACTTGCCGATGACCTCAATCACGCCATCGCCGAGCATCCCAATCCGCCTACCCTCGACCAGATAATCGCCCAAGCCCAGGCTGAACCTTCCCCGCTGCCCCCTCCAACCATCTCCACCCTGGGCGAACTTCGCAACATCACCGGTCGGCCCCTGGACAGCCAATATGAAGACCACCCTCTGGACTGCCCCGACTGCGCCCGCCTCCGTCGCGACCCAACCATGTGCGGCTCCATTATCTTCAAAGTCTCCCGTCCTCCGTGCGTCGCCGACCAATGGCCGCGGCGCTTTACTCGACCCTCCGAGCCTCGCCCTTCCTGAATCACGCCAATCCTAAGCAGCCGGCTCATCCCGTCCATCTTGTTCATCGACGCAAGAAACCGAACCCCGGTTGACCCCATCCCCCCACTGCCCTATCATCCCGGCAAACCTAAACGCAGTGAGGTGCAGCCATGCGTGGAGCCGAAGCCGTCGTCAAAGCCCTCGAACAGGAAGGAATACGCTACATATCCGGATTCGCCGGCGGCGGTCTGAACCCCCTCTGGGGTCCCCTGCGCGCCTCCTCCATCCGGCCCTTCGCCGCCCGCCACGAACGCCTCGGCGTCGAGATTGCCGATGGCTACGCCCGCGCCACCGGCGAGGTCGGCGTCGCCATGACCGGCACCGGCCCCGGCGCCACCAATTGCCTCACCGGCATCGCCGGCTGCTACGCCGACAACATCCCCGTGCTGCTCCTTATGGGCCAGCACCCCCTGCGCAACCTCGGCCAAGAGTGGCAGCAGGAGGTCTCCGCCAGCATCTTCGACGGACTCTGCAAGTGGCGCGGCACCTTCACCCGCGTGCAGGACATCCCTCAGGTCATGCGCCGGGCCTTCACTGCCCTGCGCTCCGGTTCCCCCGGGCCGGTCGTCCTCGAAATGCCCCAGGACGTCATGACCGCCGAAGCCGATGACGCCGTCCTCGCCTACACCCCGGTAGGTACCCCCGGCAAGTCCGGCCCCGCCGACGCCGAGGTGCAGCGCGCCGCCGACCTGCTGGTCAACGCCCGCTTCCCCATCCTCAACGCCGGCGGTGGCGCAATGTCCGCCGGCGCCACCGAGGAGGTCATGGAGCTGGCCGAGATGCTGTCCATGCCCGTGGCCACCACTATCATGGGCAAGGGCATCTTCCCTGAAAATCACCCCCTGTCCCTCGGCGGCGGCGTCTATCCCCGCAGCCGCTACGCCTCCGGCGCCGCCCTGCAAATCAACCGCAAGGCCGACGTCGTCCTGGCCGTCGGCAACTCCTTCCGCCAGCCCAACGGCACCGATGGCCGTCCCATCCCGGAAGGCGTCAGCATTATTCACATTAACGCCGACCAGGCCGACCTGAACAAGACCTACCAGGTTGATCTTCCCATGCTCGCCGACGCCAAGCTGGCTCTCCGCGCCATCATCAACGCCGTCGGTCAGCGCCTCGGGCCCAATGGCGGCGGCATCAAGCAAGAAGTGGTGGACGAAATCCGCGCCTGCCATGAGAAGTACGAAACCGAGTGGATGCCCCGGTTCACTGACACCGAGACGCCCACCAACGGCTACCGTGTCGTACACGAGCTGCAGCAGGTCATCGACCCCGACCGCACCATCGCCCTCCACGACGCCGGCGGCAGCCGCGGCTACGTCGTCCCCTTCTGGATGACCACCCGGCCGCGCAACTTCGTCGCCATGGGTGGCATGGCCGCCATGGGCTGGTCCGTCGGCGCGGCCATCGGCACCAAGCTGGGCCGCCCCGACCATCTCGTCTGCCACGTCCTCGGCGACGCCTCCTTCGGCATGACCGGCATGGACCTCGAAACCGCTTCCCGCATGGGCCTGCCCATCCTGACGGTTGTCATAAACAACGGCGGCACCGGCGGCGGCATGATGGGCATGGAAAACCCCAACGGCACGCCCCCGGAGGTCGCCGTCCTCGGCGGCAATTTCAGCGTCGTCGCCGACGGCCTCGGCTGCTACTCCGAGCGGGTCGAAGACCCCAACGACCTCCAGAACGCCTTCCGCCGCGCCATCCGCGCCACCGAGGAAGGCCAGTCCGCCATGGTCGAAGTAATGATTCGCCCGCTACCAACCCCCGAACTCCCCGACGACTGGTCCCTCTAACCACCTCTCGCACCATGCCTTCGCAGGGGCAACCCTTGTGTTTGCCCCTCACCATTCCCACTGGCTATGATAGATGCGCTTCGTAACCATCTCCATAGTGCTGTTCCTGATGGTTGCCGCGGTCGGCGCAGGGTACGGATTAGCCCTACTCACCGAAGCAATCGAAACACCCTGGGCGTTGCCCACTCAATCGTCAGCATCCACCACATCCTCACCAGCGCCGCCGGCTGATGACCCGCCCGCCGGGGCTGCTGCCACAATTGAACCGACCGCCACAGCGGAACCTGCACCAGCGGTTTCTGCAGCGTCAACGGCAACCCGCGCCTTGCCCACTCCCACGCCGATACCTACCGCCACACCCAGACCTACGTATACCGCGGCGCCACCGCCTACACCCGGGCCAACACCTACGCCAACCCCGCTGGGCATCGCCAGTTTGCCCTGGGTGGCCGATGGAATCAACGAATCAGAAAGGGCAGCAGCAAGAGAACTGACCACGCTGGCAAACTCCAACACTTCAGTCGCACGCGTATTGCTGGATCGCCCTTGGGTCATTGACGGAGTCACCGGCCCGGAAAAACAGGCCATCGTGCGCATCAACAACATTGGCTACGACCTACCTACCTTTGCCACCGAAATTGCAGATCTGCCCTGGCTGGCGGACGACGTTACCCAGCCCGAATCCCATGTAGTGGAGTATCTATACTGGATTGCCAAAACGGATGCGCCACTGGCACAGCAAGTTATTGATCTCCCGTGGCTAACGGACGGCGTTACACAATCCGAGAGCGATATCGTTGATACGCTTTGGGAAATTGCTTACTACAACGACGTGTCATTAGCGAATCGCATCGTCAATTTACCTTGGTTAGTGGACGGACTGGACGCAATCGAGGAGTCCATTATTGACGCCCTGTATTGGATTGTTAGGGAAGATGCTGAGCTGGCGAGGGCCATCGCAAATAAACCCTGGCTGGAGGGCGACTTAAGCAATGACGCCGGCCGAGCGGTGAGAAGCCTGGACTATATTCAGCACGAAGATATCGCATTGGCAAAATCAATAGCCAATATGCCTTTCCTCCACACGCTGGAACCGACCGATTCCGCCGCGTTGGAAGCTATGTCCTGGTTGGCCTACACGGAGATTCTGGCCCTGCGTGAAGTACTGGCCCACCCCACGCTCAAAGGCGGTATTACAGACCAATGGGCACCCGTCGTAGCCCTCATGGACAGCGTAAACGAAGCCGCGCCGGCTTTTCTTCGTCCCTTGCTTGATCCGGAGCAGGCCACTGTGGAACGCCGCTCCGTAACGCTCCCTCATACCGGAACCACCGACCTCGCCATCATCCGCACCGCGTCCGGCGCACCGCGTAGCATCGACCTTTTGGAGCACAGCGTCGGCAGCGTGGAAGGCTTTATGGGTACAGCTTTGCCCACCAACTACGTGGGGCTGCTTTTCGGAACTGCTGTCTTGGGTTACTCTCACGGCACGCACTACGGAGACTATTTCGTGATGCTGCCTCAATACGATGTTGACGATAGCAGTGATGACGCCAACTATGCCGGCCATCTGATGGCTCACGAGGTGGCTCATTTCTACTGGCGCAACAACCCAAACTGGTTGGACGAAGGACTGGCGGAACTGCTGGCCTCCATCGCTGAAAATCAGCGCACTGGAGCGGCTGTGTCCGTTACTTTACATATTGCCCGGACGCAGACAACATTGGCCTGTTGGAGCGCCTAGACGCCGCCGGCGTCATCTACGATTACCGTTGCAACTATGCGCTTGGCGGACAGTTTTTCCTCGAGCTCTATAACACCCTCGGCAGTACCGCTTTCCGGCAAGGGTTGAGCGATCTTTACCTACAGTCGCAGATTGAAGATTACGCCGACGAGTTTGACGGCTCTTCTGTGGGCATCCGCCAGATCGAGGATGCTTTCCGGCCGCACGCTGCCGCTGTAGCTCCAATAGTCGACAAGTGGTACCACGGAACTGCTCCGTAACAAGAGCAACCGCACTGCATCGGAGGGAAACCATGCAATCCATTACCATCGACCGCGCCAAGCGTCTCAAAGAGGAACCGCAACTCGGCCACAATCGCTGGCATCCCGACATCCCGCCCATCATCGAGGTCGATCCCGGCGAGGAAGTCGTCCTGGAAACGCGCGACGCCTCCGATTCCCAAATCCAGCCCGGCATGACCGGCGACGACCTGGCCGGCCTGGACGCCAAAGTCGGCCATCCGCTCACCGGCCCGGTCTATGTCAAGGGCGCCGAACCCGGCGACCTGCTGGAAATCGAGTACCTTGACATAACCGCTCAGCCTCGGGGCTGGACCCGCAACCGTCCCGGCGCCGGCTTCCTGCGCGACGTGTTCACCGAGCCTTACCTAGTGCACTGGGACATCGCCGACGGCTGGGCCACCTCCGCGCAAATCCCAGGCGTGCGCATTCCCGACGGCTCCTTTATGGGCACGGCCGGTCTGGCTCCATCCCACGGGCAGTTGGCCGCCTGGGCCGCCCGGGAAGCCGACTGGGTGCAGCGAGGTGGCCAAGCCGCGCCTCCCGACCCGGAGGACGCCGTGCCCGCCGGCGGACAAATCGCCAACGAGGGTCTGCGTACCATTCCGCCCCGGGAGAACTGTGGCAACGTGGACGCCAAGCAGCTCACCACCGGCTCTAGACTCTTCATACCCGTAGCCGTGCCCGGCGGCCTCTACTCCGCCGGCGACGGTCACTTCGCCCAGGGGGACGGGGAAGTCTGCATCACCGCCATCGAGATGGGCGCAACCTGCGCCGTCCGTTTCGCCGTCCACAAGGGCGAAGCCGCGCGGCATAACATAACCTTCCCGCGCTATGCCCATCCCGACTACTTCCTGCCACCGGAATGGGCGGCGCCCCGCAACTTCACCGCCACAGTCGGCTATCCCATCCGTGCCGATGGTACCCAGGAAGGCGAGGCCAGCCTGTCCCTGGCGGCTCGGAATGCCCTGCTCAACATGATTGCCCTGCTGCAGGAACGCGGCTGGACTGCCCAACAAGCCTACATAATCTGCAGCGTGGCCGTTGACCTCCGCGTCAGCAACATCGTGGACTTGCCCAACGTAACCGTCTCCGCCTTCTTGCCGGAGGGCATTTTCACGGGCTGACATAACGCCGTTCATTCTGAGCTTGTCGAAGGCCGGTTATTCCCGAGCAGGGGGCGACCAGGCCTTGCTCAAAACAAAACGCCCCGGCCATTTGCCACCGGCCGGGGTGTTTCATTGCCCAACCGCCCAACGGCGGATGGACTGGGCGCATCGCAGAGTCAGCTCGCCTTTGACCCGACGGTGGCGCCCGGCTGCGTCATGGGCCACTGCCACCGCGGCCCGTGACGTAGTTCACGTTGGTTAGCTGGCGCGCTTGACTTCCAGCACTTCACCGGGGGCCAGGGCGACCCGGCGCACGTTGATGCCGAGCTTGAGCATCCAGTAGCCGAGGGTGGCCTTGCTAACGCCGAGGGTGTCGGCGGTGGCGGTGAGGCCCTGGTCGTTGACCAGTTCCGGGAGCAACCGTTCCAGCGGGCGGTCGAATTCCTTTTCTACGCGTATCATCAGTTTCGTTTTGCGTGCCACAGCGCACCTCCAGCGGTGTACCGATTAGCAGCGTGGTCTGCTGCTTACCGATTTCGTGTACTGCATTTCTTTGCCGGTGGTCTGTACATCGTCAAAGTTAGCAAATTTCATAGCCGGTGTCAAGACCAAGTCTAAAAAGTTTTTGAATCTTTTTTATAATCTTTTAGAACTCGCTTGACACGTGCCTATTTTCCCACACCGCCAGACCTGGCGCTAGGGCTGTGAAAACGACTTTTGAGCAATTTTGGCAGTTTCGGGAACCGCTACTTCCTCTACCAGCCTGCCCTGTTGGCGGCGACGGGGACGCTGGGGCGGACGCCCATAGGGATGGAAGGCGACCCGGCGGCCGCGGCCCACTGGAGGGTCGGCGGCGCGCCAGCTTCGGCTGCGGCGGTCAGTGCATGCAAAACGCTCCGGTGAGGCACACTGGGTCTCGGGATCGTCGAGGCGGTACTGGCGGCGCGTGTACTGCCTGCCAGCCGATGCGGGCAATGTAGCGGCTGGACAGCAGACGTCCCGTACCTGCCTGAGTATTTGGAATCAAGGCGGCGCTTCGAATAATGCAGTGCATTCCGGTACCGGCGTCGGCACGCTGCTAATTTCGGCCCTCGCTGCTCCATCAAGGCCAATCCGTTACACGAATGCACCGATCTCTGGGCTGGCTTCAATGCAAGTTGAGTACATGCAATTACACGCGCCGCACGTGGAAAGTGACTGAGTAGGAAATGTAACAAGTTCGGCGTGCTGGCTGCTGCGCCCAGGGTAATAGGGCAGTACATTTCTCCAGGGCCGCATTGAGCAAGGTTGACACCTATTGGCTGGTTGCCTAATCTGCCAACCGCAGCTATGCCTGCACACATATCCTCACCGGAGAGTCGCCGTGAACATTCCGACCCTGCACGACGTTTACCAGGCCCGCGCTACTATCAGCCCATACATCGATCGCACTCCGCTGACCTACTCCGCCGCGCTCAGCGAGGCGCTGGAGGCGGAGGTGTACCTCAAACACGAGGAGCACCTTCCGCTGGGGGCTTTCAAATCCCGTGGCGGCATCAACCTGCTGGCCGGAATGTCGGAGGATGAGCGCGCCCGCGGGGTGATTACCGCCAGCAGCGGCAATCACGGCCAGTCCATCGCCAGCGCCTGCCGGATGTTCGGCGTTCAGGCGCTGATTGGCCTGCCCATGGGGGCTAATCCAAACAAGGTTGCCTCGATGGAGGCCCTGGGCGCACAGCTCATTTTCCACGGCGCGAACTTTGACGAAGCAAGGGAGCATTGCGAACGTTTGGCCCAGGAGGAAGGCTATCGCTACGTGCATCCGGTCAACGAGCCGGCCCTCATTGCCGGCGTAGCGACGGCCAGCCTGGAAATCATCGAAGAGATGCCCGACGTGGAGGTGATGCTGCTGCCCATTGGCGGCGGCAGCGGCGTGTCCGGGGCCTGCGTGGTCGCCGATGCCATGGGTCCCAACATCCAGGTGGTTGCCGTGCAGTCCGAAGCCGCGCCGGCCGCGTATTTGTCGTGGCAGCAGGGGCAGTTGGTGGCTGCGCCGATGCAGACCTGGGTTGAAGGTACGGCCACCGCCATCGGCTACGAGCTACCACAGCAGATTATTCGCCACCGGCTCCACGACTTCGTGCTGGTCAGCGACGATGACATCAGGCGTGCCGTGGCCATGCTGGTGGAGAAGGCGCACACGCTGGCGGAGGGAGCGGGCGCGACGGCACTGGCCGGAGCGGTGCGGCACCCGGAACTGGTACGCGGCAAAAAGATTTCCATCACCATCAGCGGTTCGAACATCACGCTGGCACAGCTGCGGGACTGCATCAATCTCTACCTCAACGACTAAACTCGACCCACAAACCGGTTGTCCTGAACCCGTTTAAAGGCCGCCGTTACCTTCCAAATAGCGCGCCAGCTCGTCCCTGCGGAACTCGGGCATCGGGCGCTCTCCGGTGCGGTCAATCAGCCACAGCCCCAATTCCGCTTCGATCATCTGGCCGATTTCCCACCCGTTCACGCCGATGCGGTCAAGGGCGCGCAAAGCCCGGGGCACATCGGAGGCCGCCATGGTTGCCACCAGCGCGCCCGAACCCAGCAATCCCAGCGGGTCAATGCCCAAGGCAGCGCAGATTGCCTCGCATTCCGGCAATACCGGGGCGCTTTCCGCCTCCAGTACCACGCCCAGCCCGGAGGCTGCCGCCACTTCGCGCAGGGCGGTTACGATGCCGCCTTCGGTGACGTCGTGGAGGCTGTGGACGTCCGCGGCTTCACATAAAGCCCGCGCCGCTGCCACCACGCTGATGCCCGGCGTCGCCAGGTACGCGGACGCCCGCCGTATAGTCGCCTCGTCCACGCCGGCGGTACGCAATGGGTCGGCACATTCCGAGGCCAGTATGGCCGTTCCCTCGATGGCCAGGCCGGTGGTGAGAATCAGGCTGTCGCCATCCCGGGCGCCGGCGGTTGAGACCAGGCGGGAGCGCTCGCGCAACTCGCCCAGCATCGTTCCCGCGATTATCGGCCGTTCAATGCCGGTGGTTACCTCGGTATGGCCGCCGATGACGGCGACGCCGAGGTCGCGGCAAGCGTTGGCGATGTCGGAGAACAAATTCCGGGCGGCGTCGGGCGTGTACGACGCGGGCATCAGCACGGTCGGCAGGAACCAGCGGGGGGCCGCGCCGGTGCAAGCCACATCGTTGGCGTTCACCTGCACGGCGTACCAGCCGACGCGCTCGGCGGCGAAGGTAACCGGGTCGGACTTGGCCACCAGCAGACGCTCGCCCAGATCGACCACCGCGCAATCTTCGCCCACTGCCGGGCCGACAACCACCTGTTGGTCGTCGGCTCCCAGGTCGGCGAGCAGTTCCCTCATCAGTTCCTGAGGCAATTTCCCGATTTCCAAAGCGCCCTCCCTGATACTGGATTACCCGGCCAGTTTAGCAAAGGAAGATACGGCGAGGCGGTGGGTCAGGGGCCGCGGATGCGTTTGAGTTCGCGGATGCGCTTGAGTTCTTCGACGGGGTTGATTGATCCCACCGGGTTCAGGTG
>VXTR01000045.1 GCA_009837355.1 Chloroflexota bacterium
GGGCCGGGGGACGTCCTGCGACAGGTTCAGGACGAGGGGAGAAACGAACGGGGCGGGTTTGAAACCCGCCCCGTTGTTGGTTTGCAGCGGGCTGAGCCGCTTACCGCGTCATGGTAAGAGAGCGGTAGAGCATGGGGAGACGCTCGGGCAAGGCCCAGATGTCGTCCAGGACTTCGTAGTTGAGGTCGCCGCACATTGTCTTGAGGTAGTCGTGGCCGGCCTTGTCCACGGTGAGGCAGAAGGGGGTGATTTCCTTCCGCTTGGCTTCCACCAAGGCCTGGTGGGTATCGTGGACGGCGTACTCTTTCTCCACGCCCTCGCGGCTGTAACCGCGGTCCTGGGGCCGGCCGTCGCTGATAAGGAACATTATCTTGGTGGCGGCGTCCTGGTTTTCCAGCTTGGTGATGGCGTGGCGGATGGCGGAACCCATGCGGGTGGCGTGGAGCGGCGTCACCTTGTCGATACGGCGCTTGATTTTGTCGTTGAACTGTTCGTCAATGTCCTTGATGACGTAGAACTCGACGTTTTCGCGGCCATAGCCGGAGAAGCCGTAGATGCCGTAGGTGTCGCCGATTGACTCCAGGGCGTTGATGAGGAGGGCGCAGCTTTCGCGTTCGAGGTCGATGATGCGCTTGTAGTGGCGGCGCACCAGACCTTCGCGGCGGCGGCGCAGCCAGACCATGTACTCCACCGGGTCGTCGGGGGCGTCGCGGTCGTCCACGGAATGGCGGCCTTCGTCGATGGCTTCGGCGGTTGACGCGGACATATCCAGGAGGAAGACCACGGCAACGTCGCGCTCGACGCGGTTGCGGCGCCAGTAGATTTTTTCGTCGGGCGGCACGTTCATGCGGAGGTCGGCCCAGGCTTCCAAGGCTGAGTTGAGGTCGATGTCCTCGCCGTCAATGAGGCGGTAGGTCTTGCGCCAGGTTTCGGGCATAATCAGCTCGAACTGGCGCTTGATGTGGGCCAGCAGGGAGGCGTAGTTGCGCAGGGAGTCGTTGTAGAAGTTGGGGTCGCCTTCGTCGAGGATTTTCTCCTTGACGATGCACCAGCGTGGCTTGTAGTCGTTGGCGCGGAAGTCCCACTCGTCATAGACGAAGGTCTTGGGTTCCAGGGCTTCCAGCTCGCCGCCGGCGTCGTCATCGTGGAGGATGGGACCGTAACCTTTGCCGGGGTCGTTGGAGGGCGGCGGGACGCCGGCCTCTTTCATGATGTTCTGGGCGAACATGGCCATGCTCTGGTCAACGTCGCCTTCCTGGGCGTCGAGTTCCAGCTCGGCGCTGTCCTGCAACAGCTGCTCCAGCTCTTCCTGGGTCATGGGCTCGGCGTCGCCCATCTGGCTCTGGTCCATCTGAAGCTTGGTGAGGAGCTGGACCATTTCGGGCTTGAAGTCGCCGCGGTACTCTACAGGCTCCGGGGATTCGTAAGGGTCGCCTTCGCCCTGTTCGCCTTGCTGTTCGTCCATTTGAGCCTGGAGCTTGTCCAGCAGGGCCTGGTATTCCTCTTCGGAGAACTCGCCGGGGTCGTCGAGGTCTTCGGGTTGGTATTCGTCCTCGGGCTGTTGCTCGTTCTGGAGGCGGGAGATGATTTCGTAGGCGCGTAGGGCGGCCTCGGCGGTGTCCTCGATGGAGGCGCGGATGGTACGCAGGCGGTGCATGACGCGGGCCAACATATAGGCTTCTTCCCGATACTCCTGGGGGATCGGCAGGCCCTCAAAGCGGTCGAGGCTCATGTGCACCAGCAGCTCGATGAGGGCTTCCTGCAAGGGCAGGTCCTCGACGCGAGGGCGCTGGGCGAGGGCATCGCGCTGCACGTCCAGGGCGGGACGGCGGATGCCGGGATAGTCGGTCTTGATGCGGTAGTCCAGGCGGCAGTCTTCCAGGACGCTGAACAGGTCAAAGGCCATGCGGCGGTCTTCGAAAAGGGCCAGGAAACGGCCGATGTCGGTATAGACGCGCATGGTACCGCCGGGGCCCTGGTCCATGTCCATCACAGGAGCAACGTCGGCGTCCTGCAGCTGGAATTGCTCGGCGGCGATGGTGCGGATGGCGTCCATGCGGGCCTGGATAGCCTCTTCCATGGCGATGCGGCGGTCTTCGAATACGTTGGCCGGGCGGGGGAACTCAAACTGGAAGCTGCCGAACTCCAGGTGTGAAACCTGGTGAGTGGCGACGACCTTGAACCAGGCGAAGTTCTGGGCCTTGTCGTTGTAGTTGTCGATCATGGGGGGCAGGTACACCTTGGTGCCGTCGGTGGCGGCGGTGTCCTGGTCAACCCAGCCAATCTGGCGTCGCACCAGTTCCTCGGTGCTCATCACCTCGATGTTGGTGCCGGAGAGGGCGCGGGTGTAGAGGCGCATGACGCCCTTGACCCGCTCCAAGTCAAGGCTGGAGGACAGGGTTTCCAGCATGGCTTCGGAGGTGTTGGACTCCACCTTGAAGAAGGCGATGCCGCTTTCGGGATTTTCGTTGAGCAGCTCGACGCCGTGGGCGTACCACTGGTCAAGCTGGGGCAGGGTGATGCGGTTGAGCACGGGGTCAAGGCTCTTGAGGAAAGGCGGGACGGCGTCGGGCGTGGTAGCCAGCAAGCCGTCGCAGAGGTCGAGGATGTGGCCCTGGGAGCCGGCGGAGACGTGGGACAGGGCTTGAGCGCCGTCGTAGAGGAAGCGGGAGGTGTCGCGGAGGCCCATCTTGGCCAGTTTTTCGCCGAGGCGCAGGAAGCGTCCGGTCTGGCCTTCTTCGACGTGCTGCAGGGCCCGGGGGGCCATTTCGAGGCAGGCTTTGACCTCGCGCCAACTGGTGTCGGTGAGGGCGCGGGACATGGAGAGGAAGGCTTCGCGCTCGCGGCCCATGCCGGGGAGAACATCGCGGCCCAGCACCAGGCACTCGGCCGCCACATCGTAGGACTTGTAGGAGAGGGCCTCAATGAGGGAGGCGAAGACCTCAACGTCCCAGAAGGGCAGGTTGCGCACGAGGTCGGGGCTGACCTCGAAGAACCGGGCGGCCAGGGTGCTGGACTTCCAGGTTCCCTTGTAGAGGGAGCGACCCAGGCCGGCCCAACGGGGGATGTACTGGGGGCGGAGGTTGGTAACGATGGTGGGACTGGCTTTGAAGAAGGCAACGGCCAGCGTGGGCGAATCCTGGGAGAGGTAGGTGCCACAGCGGGCCCACTGCATGAAGGAGGCAAAGGCCAGGGAACGGGCGACCTCCGGGCTGACGCGGTAGTATTCGACGGCGGATTCCCAGGAGCGGACGGTTTGGGTACCGATAGCGACGCCTTCCTTGGCCCAGAGGGCCAGTTCTTCATCGCTGAAGGACTCGCCCATTGCTTCGGAGACGGCATCGTAGGCTTCGGTTACAGCCGGTGGTAGTTTGGCCAGTTCAGCCAGGAGCTCGCCAGTTGCGGAGTTAGTCAAAACCAGGGTCCTCCTTATTCAGCCGATCCTCGATAATGTCGAGAAACTGGTCGAGGATTTTGGCAGTTGCGCCGTACACCAGATGCTGCTGGTAGCCATAGGAGCGCGCTGCCACGCGCTCGCCGTCTTCGATGCGGGAATCCCAGCGCAGGGTAGCGGGGTCGCGCAGGACGCCGATGGGTATTTCGACCACCTCGGCGATTTCGATGGAACTGGGCAGGAATTCGTAGGGGTAGGGGATGGTGCCGACGAAGACCTTGACCAGGAAATTGGAACGGGTAACGTTGTCGTCGAGACGGCCCAGGATGGTTATGTCGTCCGGGGCGATACCCATTTCCTCGTGGGTCTCGCGGAGGGCGGTGGCCTGGAAGTTGACGTCTTCCGGGTCTCTAGCACCGCCGGGGAAGGACATTTCGCCCTTGTGGTGCTCGACGGTCATTGAGCGTTTATTGAGCAGCACGCAGTATTCGCCGTCCTTGCGGTAGAGCAATAGCATTACTGCCGCCGGCATCAGGCCATCCGGGGCGGCAGTAATGGGAGTACGTTGCGCCAAGGCGTTGTGAATCAGGTCGAGGGTGATTTCACCCATGCAGCCTCCACTGCTGCTGACAGGGCCGGAGCTACTCGAAGATAGAGTACACCACCTCTTCGATGCTGCGCTGCAGTTCTTCTTCGTCGGTGAGGGTCCAAACGATGGCGACCTGGCAGGCGCGGCGGGCGGGGATGCCCTGGCGCATCAGACGTCCGGCGTAAATCAGCAGGCGGGTGCTGGCGCCTTCGGCCAGGCCGTGTTCGCGGAGGTTGCGGATTTTCTCGCCCAGGCGGGAGAGGGCGTGGGCCTCCTCGTCGGAGCAGCCGCTTTCCTTGGCGACGATTTCGGCTTCCACATCCACGGGGGGATAGTCGAACTCGATGGAGATGAAGCGCTGACGGGTACTGTGCTTGAGGTCCTTGAGGGCGCTCTGATAGTGGGGGTTGTAGGAGATGCAGAGCAGGAAACGGTCGTCGGCTTCGATGATGTTGCCGGTCTTCTCCACCGGCAGGATGCGGCGATGGTCGGTGAGGGGGTGGATAAGGACGGTGGTGTCCTTGCGGGCTTCGACCACTTCATCGAGGTAGAGGATGGCGCCGGCCTTGACGGCGCGGGTCATGGGGCCGTCGATCCAGCGGGTCCCGTTGGCGTCCAGGAGGTAGCGCCCAACGAGGTCGCTGGCGGTGAGGTCTTCGTGGCAGGCGATGGTTACCAGGGGAACACGAACCTCGCCTTCGCGCATTTCCTGGGAGTCCTGGCCGCGCACCGTGGTGATGGGGCGGCCGAGCTTCCAGGCCATGTACTCCACGAACCGGGTCTTGCCGCAGCCGGTGGGGCCTTTGAGGAGGACGGGTATGTGCTGTTCGTAGGCGGCTTCGAAGAGTTCGAGTTCGTCGCCGACAGCGCGGTAGTAGGGTTCGCTGCGGACGAGAAATTCCTCGATGGCGAATTCCTTGAAACTGGGTTCGTCTTCCAGCATTTCGACGTGTGCTTCAACCATTGCCTTGATGTACCTTTCCTTTTACTCGATTCTGCCAGAGGTCGCTGACCGCGCGTTCCAGAGCAGCCAAGTCGGCGGAGTTGTCCACCACGACATCGGAGCGTCGGTTGCGTTCTTCGGCAGGCATCTGTGAGTTGATTCGTTTCCTTGCTTCCTCTTCGCTGAGTCCGCTGCGCTGGCGCAGGCGTTCAACTACGGCGTCGGTGGAGGCGTTGGTAGTCCATACTTCATCGACCAGGGAATCCCAGCCGGCTTCAAAGAGCACGGCGGCTTCGACCACGGCGACGGATTCGCCGTCGGCTTTCAGCCGGGCCTTGCGCTCTGCCACCATGCCGGCCATCAAGGGGTGCATGATCCCGTTGAGGCGAGCGAGTTGGTCGGGGTCGGCGAAGACGATGGCGCCGAGTTTGCGCCGGTCGATTTCGCCTTGCGCGGTAACTATGTCCTCTCCAAACGCGGCAACAACCTGTCGCCAGGCCTCAGAGTCGGGGGTGTAGGCTTCGTGTCCCAGCCGGTCGGCGTCGATGATAGACGCACCCAACTGCTGCAACAGGTTGGCAACAGCGCTTTTGCCGCTGCCAATACCGCCAGTTAGACCAATGGTAAGCATGACCGCCCAAGCAATAAGACTATCGGGCATTCTAGCAAGGCGCAGGGCATCGGTCAACCGACGGGGGGTTGAATGGCGTCGCCTACAGGTCGATGTGGATTTCGCCGTAACGTTCCAGGAAACGTTCCTGGAGGCGGGTGAATTGTTCGCGGTAGGCGCCGGCGTGGATGGCGTCGGTGGTCATTATGACGGCGTCTTCGCGGTTGTCGGCGTAGTAGTTCTTGCGGATGCCCATTTCGTTGAAGCCGTACTTGTGGTAGAGGCGCTGGGCGATGAAGTTGGATACCCTTGCCTCAAGGGTAACCTCGTCCATGCCCTGTTCGAGGGCTACGCGGACGGTGCCGATGAGCAGCAGCTCGCCGATGCCCTGACCGCGCAGGGACTCGCGAACAGCGATCTCGGTGATATGGGCCTGGCTGCCCTGAAGCCAGATGCCGACATAGCCGGCCAGTTGATCGTTGAACTGCTCGCCGGCGAGGCCCAGGGCAGACTTCACGCCCTGCAGCATCCGCCCCCACATGGAGGCGTCCGGCGCGCCGGACGCCGGCTGCGCAGCGTCATCCAGCGAGTGCGTATCGTCATCGTCGGGAAGATAGGCCACCAAGAAGCGGCAGTAGCGGCTGTTCAGGTCGCGGCGGAAGGGCGTGCCGACCCAGCCGGGAGAGAAGGCTTCCCGTTCAATCGCGATGACCTGCGGGATGTCTTCGGCCCGCATCCGGCGCAACGCTACGTCCATGTCAATCGGTTCGCATCAGATGCTTACAGCAGGCTCGGCTGGCCGGCCGGCAGGGAATCAGGCACGGGCTTTATCGTGCCATACACGCCATCGTATCCCGGCTCCACAGTAACCTCGCCGGTGCGGGCCCGCATGATGGCTTCCGTGAGGGTTTCCCCGGCCACAGGCAGGAGGTCGGCGGAGGAAGCGTATAGCAGGGCGGCCAGCTCGCTGCCCATGTGGTCAAGTACGGCGTCATACTCCCGCATGACGCGGCGGGAGTTGACGCCCACGCCGCGGACGGCGGCGATGACCTCCTGCAGGGGAATCAGGCGGGCGAAGGGAGGATGCAGTCCGCCGGAGTCAATCAGGCCGGATGCGTCGGGCTGCAGGTCGTCAAGCAGGGGACGGCTGGCCAGCCGGGAGACTCGGTGCAGTACGCCCAGAGTCAGAGGGCGTCCGCAGACCGGGCAATCGGTCCCGTTGGCGGCTTCCTCGGTGGGGCCGTACACAACGCCGCAGGTGCGATGGCCGCTGTAGTGGTACTTACCTTCCTCCGGGTAGAACTCCACGGTGAAAGCCACACCGGAGCGGCACAAGCCGTACACCAGTCCATCCCAGGAAAGTTCGCCGCTGAAAGCGGTCAGTTCCCGTCCCAGGCGACCCAGCGAATGGGCATCGGAAAAGGAAACGATGGAGCGGGTGTCCAGCTCGGGAACGGCGCGGTTCATTGCCGGGTCGGAAGACAGACCGGTTTCCACGGCAGTTACCTGGGGGGAGAGGTCGCCGAAGCATTCTTCCAGGCTGTCGAAACCGCTGCGGGAGCCGTACATTCCGTACCAGGGGGTCCAGGCGTGGGCGGGTATGACCTGGGCCTGCGGGTGGCAGTCCAGGGCCAGGGCGAGGAGATCCCGGGCCGACAGGCTGACGGTGGGACGGCCATCGGAGGACAGGTTGCCGTACCGGGACAGGCGCCGGGTGAAGTCTTCGGCAACATCCAGGGTGGGCATGAGCACCAGGACGTGGATGCGGCGAACGCGGCCGGCCTGGCGATAGACGCAGCTGATTTCGGTTCCCGGCACGAAGCGGACGCCGCCGTATTGGTACAGGCCGTCGGAGCCGAGAACGAGGTTGGCGCGCAGCTTGGCAGCCCAGGCGGGGTGGGTGAAATCGCCGGTGGACAGCAGGTCGATGCCTTTGCGTTTTGCCCAAGCTGCGAGGTTGTCCAGGGTCAGCGCCTTGCTGCAAGCGAAAGCGTAGGGCGAGTGGATATGCAGGTCGGCGACAAAGGACGCCAAAGCGGCCGGGGACTGGTTCATCAGGCCGCCAGCAGCAGATCGGCCAATTCCCGGGGCTTTTGCGCGGCAGCCTGGTGCGCGGCGTCCAGCTCGATGACGGTGGCGTTAGGGATGCGGCCGGCCATGGCGCGCTGGCGGGCCGGCGAGATGAGCCGGTCGTTGCCAAGGACGACGTAGGTAACCGGACAGGGCAGGGCGTCCAGTTCCAGCGTTACCGACTGGGTGAGCATACGGAGGGGCAGCGGGCCGAGATGGCCGACGGTTTCGACGTGCTGCATGGGGTCGAGACCCCGACAGAGGTAGTTGTTGACAATAGCGGGGGGAACCCTGAAGTCGCGTCCGGTGAGGTTGCCGAGGGTTTTGCAGAGCCGCACGGCGGCGCGGGCCGGAAGTGGATAAGCGGATACCGGAGCAGCGCCGGGCGATGGAACAATCCCGGCCACGAGGATGATCCGTTTGGGCGCCACCGGCAGTTGTGAGGCGGCCTGCAACGCAACGGTCCCGCCAAGTTCGTGGCCGGCAATGACGAAGTCGGTAAAGTTCTCGCGCTGAGCCAAGGCGAAGATAGCCTGCACGGCCTCGTTGAGGTCAACCAGGGCGGCATCCCGGGAAAGGTCAGCGCCCTGGCCGGGGAGGTCAACGGCCTGCACGCGCACCGCCTGCCGGGGACGGTACAGACGGGGCGGGTGTTCTTCAGGGGCCGTCATGTGACCCCAGACCTTGCCCCAGCTCCAAGCGCCCTGGCCGGCTCCATGCACCAAAAGATAATCCGACACGCTATATTCCTCTACGCTTACGATTGTTGGCGATGATGGCCGCCGTTATGTAATGCATGATACGGCTATGGGGCCAACGCTGCGCTCAAAGCCTGCTGCAGCGCCGCGTCCTGTTCGGGAAGGACGGTGCGGGGGTCCAGACGGACGGTGTCGTCCTCGATTCGGGCGATAACCGGCGTGGGCTGGTCGCGCAGGGCGGCCAGGAGGGACTCCGGGCTGGCTCCGCTGCCGTTGGGGGATATGGACAAGGCCCAGGATGGCAGAGTTTCGCCCGGCAAACTGCCGCCCCCGACGGCGGAACGGGCCGGCACGACGGCGGTTTCATACCCGACAGAGGCGGTGAGGGCATCTTTCCACAGCTGGGCACGGGCGCGAACGGCATCCGGGTGAGCGGCAATCATCTGCCAGACGGGGACCTGGGACTCGGCGTTGCCGCTGAGGTAGTGGGTTAAAGTGGCGGTAAGGCTGGCGAGGCTCATCTTGTCGATGCGGACGGCGCGGGCCAGCGGGTGGCGTTCCAGCCGGCTGACCAGATCCCGATTTCCGACCACGATGCCGGCCTGGGGGCCGCCGAGCAGCTTGTCGCCGGAAAAGAAAACCAAGCCAATGCCGGCGGCGATGGCCTCCTGGGGAGTAGGCTCGTGGGCCAATCCGTATTTTTCGGTGGGCAGCAGGGCGCCGCTGCCCACGTCGTGGAGGACGGGTATGCCAGCGCTTTTGCCCAGGGCAACCAATTCCCGCTCATCCACGGCGGCGGTAAATCCTTCGACGCGGAAGTTGCTGGCGTGGGCCTTGAGGAAAGCCGCCGTGTCGTCGGTGACGGCGTCGGCGTAATCGCGGGCGTAGGTGCGATTGGTGGTGCCCACGTCAACCAGGCGGCAGCCACTCTGTCGCAGCACGTCGGGAATCCGGAAGCCGCCGCCGATTTCCACGGCCTCGCCGCGAGCGACGATGACCTCGCGGCCGGCGGCAAGGGCGGACAGGCCGAGCAGCAGCGCAGAGGCGTTGTTGTTGACGGCCAGGGCGGCTTCGGCTCCGGTAATCTGGCAGAGCAGCGATTGGAGATGGGCTTGCCGGGAGCCGCGGCGGCCGGTGGACAGGTCAATCTCCAGGTCGGAGTAGCCGCGGGCCACGGCGTCGGCGGCAGCCATGGCGGCCTTGCTCAGTGGAGCGCGTCCGAGGTTGGTGTGGATCACCACGCCGGTGGCGTTGATGAGGGGACGAGGAGAGGGCGTGACGAGGTCGTCGATGGCCTGCCGTACCGAACCGGCGATTTGGTCGGGAGATTGGGGTTCGCCGCCGGCGAGGATGCTGCGCCGGGTTTCCGCCAGGGCGTTGCGTGTGAGATCGACAACCCAGTCGCGGTCGTAGGCGGCGATGACGTCGGCGAGAACGTCGCTAGTGACGACGCGCTCGACGCTGGGCAGGCTGCGCAGGGCGGATTGATTCATAACACGAAAGTTGCGGGATTGCGGGGTGAATGGCGTGGGTATTCTATCACTAAAATTCCCCCTCACCCCAACCCTCTTCCGCCGGAGGCGGACGTTCCGCCCACCAGGGGAGAGGGAGTTTGGCAAGGGTGTGTGCTATCATAGCCGCAATATGCGCCACTGCCGGTGAGCCGGATTATCTGAGGCATATCGTGACGACCAGCGAAAACGGCTTTGCCGACCAATCAGCCGACCCGACGCGGAGGAATCTGCTGCTGAGTCGAAAGGTGATCGGCGTTGGCATGGTGGTGGTTTTCGCGGCAGCCATCGTGTTTGGGGGCGTGCATTCCGCCCTTGAAGTTATCGAAGCGACCTCGTCGCCCATGCAGCCGGCGTCGGGGGAATACGTCCCCAGATTGGCCGCCGAATCCAGTGATGACCCGGCCGTGGCGGCGCTGAAGTACGTGTGCCTGTTCCACTGACGACCTAATTTGAAGGAACGCCTCCCCTCCCAGCCGCTCCCCTGGCGGGAGAGGGAGTACGGACAATCCCTTACAAGTTGCCGAATACCGACCCGGAGTTAAGATGACCACCGAGACCGGCTTGCCGCCTGCACTGGACGCTCTCAAGAACACCGTGCGCCAGATTGTGCGTGATGAGTGCATCCCCCTTGAACCTGAATACCTAGCGAATCCGCCCCAGGAAGGGGAACCCGACAATGGAGCGCCGCGGGGCGTGCTGGAGGCCGTGCCGGGCGTGCTGGGCACTCTCTCGTCGGGGCAATGGGCGCGGCTGAACAACGTTTCCAAGCAAACCGGCATTTACACGTCCTTTGTGCCGGAGGAGTATGGCGGCGGCGGAATGGGCGCGCTGGGGCACCTGGCGCTGGAAGAAGAGGTACATCGCAGCATCGTTCACCTGCCCACCTCGCCGGTGCCGATGTTCATGATCGGGGCGTGTACCCGCGAGCAGGAGGAAAAGTACCTGTATCCGGCGATCAACGGGGACCTGTACTACTCCTTCGGGCAGACGGAGCCGCAGGCGGGTTCCGACCCGGGCGGGATGATGCAGACCCGGGCCGTGCGCGACGGAGACGACTGGATACTGAACGGCTCCAAGATGTTTATATCCGGCGCGGCTTCCGCGGACTTCCTGCTGGTGCAGGCGGTTACGGACCCGGACAAGCGGCAGCGGGGCGGCATCACCATGTTCATCATCGACAATCCCACGCCGGGGGTAACCTTTGAACCCATCCGGGTGTGGATTGTGCCGACCAAGGCGCAGCAGCACTACATTCACCTGGACAACGTGCGGGTTCCGCAGACGCAGGTGCTGGGCGAGGTAGGGCAAGGTTTCAACCTGGGGCAGCAGTGGCTGGTGCATCACGACCGGCTGCTGCGGGGCGCGATGGCGCTGGGCATCCTGACCCGGGCCCTGCAGATGGCCATAGACTGGTCGCAGGAGCGGATTACCTACGGGCGGCCCATCGCCGACCGGCAGGCCATCCAGTGGATGCTGACGGACGTGTACATGGACATCATTGCGCTGCGCTCGGTAGCTCGGGAGACGGCCGCCCGCGCCGACGCCGGCGAGGACGTGCGAGTGGAGGCATCGATGGTGAAGTACGCGGCCGGGGAATGGGGATGGCGGAGCATCGACAAGATTATGCAGATTTTTGGGGGCATGGGGGAAACCCTGGATATGCCCATCGCCCATTGGTACCATATGCTGCGCCACGCCCGCATCGGCGGTGGGACTTCCGAGATACACAAGTTCGTGATGGCTCGGGCGCTGCTGGGCGGGCGGGTCAACTTCCAGGGGTAGGGATAATCCATGAGGAAAGCCGGACGTATTTTCCGCATCGCCGCTCCGTTGGCGGCCGGAGTCGTGTTGATGGCTCTGGCCGGCTGTACGACGACGCCGGCAGCTGCCCCACCGAGCGACAGCGTCTCGACGGTTGAGGCGGCGCCGGCGCCGGTCCAGGCCGAAGGAGCAGACTACGACGTGCTGCGGGTTTCGGGGATCGGGAAAGCCATGGGGACGCCGGATTTGACCACCCTGTCGCTGGGAGTGTCCGTAACCTCTGAAACGGTGTCCGAGGCTCGCAACACCGCCGCCGCGTCAATGACCGGCGTGATGGCCGCGCTGAAAGAGCAAGGGGTGCTCGAGACAGACATCACCACCAGCCACTTCCGGATACACGAGGAATACGATTACAGTCGCCAAACCCGTAAAAAGGTGGGATATACGGTCAGCAACGGCGTGACCGTTACGGTTCGGCAAGCCGACACGGTGGCGGGCGTCATTGACGCTGCCGTCGCCGCCGGGGGCGACCACATTGAGTTCCACAACATTGACTTCTCTTTCTCGGACACCGCAGGGATGGAGAGAGAGGCGAGGCAGGCCGCCGTGGCCGATATGGAGGAGATCGCGGCGCAGTTGGCCGAGTTCGCCGGCCGCGAGTTAGGCGAGCTCAGAGTGCTCAGCGACGTTCCGGTAGATGCCGGTGGGTTCGATACGAACCAGTTGCTGGGGTTGAGGGCTGAGACGGCAGCCGCTTACGATACTCCCATCGCGGTGGGCGAGGACGAGATTGCCGTCGTCGTGTATGGCGTGTACGAATTGAAGTAGGGCCATGGTACTCAGCGACCGCACCATCCGCCGGGAGATTGCCGAGGGGCGCATCGTGGTCAACCCCGTTGACCCGGATGACATCCAGCCGGCCAGCATCGACCTGCACCTGGACAACCGGTTCCTGGTGTTTTCCAACTCCCGACAGCCTTACATTGACGTGCGGGAGCCGCTGGAGAACCTGACCGAGCCGGTGGAGATTGACGAGGCAACGCCGTTCATGCTGCATCCGGGCGAGTTCGCACTGGGCAGCACGCTGGAGCACATTGAGCTGCCCGACGATTTGGTGGCTCGGCTGGAGGGCAAGAGCAGCCTGGGGCGCATCGGCCTGCTGATCCACAGCACGGCGGGTTTCGTTGACCCCGGCTGGCAGGGGCGGCTGACCCTGGAACTGAGCAACGTGGCCCGGTTGCCGATCGCGTTGTACCAAGGGATGAAAATCGGTCAGATTTCGTTTCTGCGGCTGAGCGAGCCGGCGGAGCGTCTGTACGGCTCACCGGAGCTGGGCAGCAAGTACCAGGGGCAATCGGGTCCGACGGCCAGCCGGTTCCACCGGGACTTTGGCAGCTGAGGCGAACGTGCGATGCCTACGGGAACCGAACCGATGGCGCGGGCGATGCGGCTGGCGCGATCTGCCCTGGGGACGACCAGCCCCAATCCGGCGGTGGGAGCGGTGGTGGTCCGGGACGGCGTCGTAGTTGGAGAGGGATACACACTGCCGGCCGGCCAGCGACACGCCGAAGTCGGCGCGTTGAACCAGGCCGGCAACGCGGCCGAGGGCGCAACCCTGTACTGCACGCTGGAGCCGTGCTGCCACTACGGGCGGACGCCACCCTGCACCGACGCCATCATCGCCGCCGGCGTCAGCCGGGTGGTGTATGCCGTGGGGGACCCCAACCCGCGCGTTGACGGAGGCGGGGTTGCCGCTTTGCGGGCGGCCGGCATCGGCGTGGAGCGGTGTTCGTTTTCCGAAGCCGATGAGCTGTATGAAGCCTTTGCCAAGCACGTAACCACCGGTATGCCTTTTGTGGTAGCCAAGTTCGCCACCAGCCTGGACGGGAAGATCGCCACCCGCACGGGAGCATCGCAGTGGATAACCGGGCCGGAGGCGCGGGAGCGAGTGCAGCAGATGCGCAAAGAGCTGGACGGCATAATGGTGGGCATCGGCACTGCGCTGGCGGATGACCCGCAGCTGACCGCGCGGGATACCGAAGGGAACGCGCTGCCGTCGGACGTGCAGCCGGTGCGCATCGTAGTTGACAGCAGCGCGCGAATTTCGCCCGGCGCCCGGATGCTGCGGCAGCCGGGGCGCACCATCATTGCGACCGGCGGCGATGTTGATGAATCAAGCATTGCGGCGTTGGAAGAAGCCGGCGCCACGGTGCGGGCCTTCCCGGGTTCGGACGGGCGGGTGAATCTGGCCGGGCTGCTGGAATATCTGGGCGGTGAGGGCATCGTCAGCGTGCTGGTAGAAGGCGGCGGGAGCGTGCTGGGCGGGATGCTGGACGGCGGGTTAATTGACAAAGTGTATGCTTTCGTGGCGCCGGCGCTGATCGGCGGGGCCGGCGCGCCCTCGCCCATTGAGGGGAACGGCGCGACGGTGATGGCGGACGTTACGCGGTTGGAGCGCACGCGGATGGAGCAGATCGGCGCGGACTGGCTGATTACCGGCTATCCGATGCGAGGGGGCACGGTCCGAGGGAGCACGGCCCGAGGAGGCAACTGAGGTTATGTTCACCGGAATCGTGGAAGAGGTCGGGCGGGTGGCAAGCCTCACCGACTACCGGCTGGTCATTAACGCCCGCCAGACGCTGGAAGACGTGAACCTGGGGGACAGCATCGCGGTGAACGGGGCTTGCCTGACCGTGGTTGAGTTTGACGGGGACAGCTTTGCCGTTGACCTGGCTCCGGAGACGCTGCGGCGGACCTCACTGGGGCAGGCGGGGCCGGGCGCTGCGGTTAACCTGGAACGCGCGCTGGCCGCGAACGGGCGCATGGGCGGACACATCGTGCAGGGGCACGTGGACGGAACCGGAGTCATCACGGGCCTCACGCCGGAAGCCGACTGCTACATCATGGAAATTGAGGCGCCAGAGTCGCTGGTTCCTTACATTGTGGAGAAGGGGTTTATCGCGGTTGACGGAATCAGCCTCACGGTGGTACAAAAGGCGGTACGCCGTTTTACCATATCGGTCATCCCGTTCACGATGCAGAACACGAATCTGGAGGAACGGGCTGTCGGCGACAAGCTGAATCTGGAAGCCGACATCCTGGCCAAGTACGTAGAAAGTCTGCTGGAAGCCAAGTTCAGTTGAGCGCCCCGATACCATCACCGGAAACTGCATCGAGATGCCGCTAGCAAGCATCGAACAGGGTCTCCAGGACCTGAAAGCTGGGAAGTTCCTCATCGTAGTGGACGATGAGGACCGGGAAAACGAAGGCGACCTGGTGTTGCCGGCGGAGCACGTAACGCCGGAGGCGGTCAACTTCATGGTAACTCACGCTCGCGGGCAGTTGTGTATGCCCATGATGGCGGAGCGGCTGGATGAGTTGGAGATACCGATGCTGCCTAGCCGGAACACCGATTCGGCGATGCCTACCGCTTTCACGATGCCGGTGGACTACGCGGTGAACACCAGCACGGGCATTTCGGCCGGAGACCGGGCGGCCACGATACGAGCGCTGGTTGATCCACAGTCGCGACCGCAGGACTTCATCCAGCCCGGCCACCTTTTCCCGCTGCGCTATCACGAGGGCGGCGTGCTGGTTCGTGCTGGCCACACGGAGGCCATCGTAGATCTGTGCCGGCTGGCGGGGCTTTATCCGGCGGGCGTGCTGTGTGAGATAATGAAAGGGGACGGGAGCATGGCCCGGATGCCCGATCTGGAACCCATGGCGAAGCAGCACGGCCTTAATATACTGTCCATCGCTCAGCTCATTGACTATCGCCGCGAGCACGATCCCGTGGGCGAAGCAACGACGCCGGAGGAATAATGTCCCTGTGCAGCCTTGAAGAGGCGCTTGAAGACCTGACCTCCGGAAAGTTTGTCATTGTCGTGGACGACGAAGACCGGGAGAACGAGGGCGACCTATTCCTTTTTGCGGAGCACGCCTCTCCGGACGCGCTCAATTTCATGGTGACCCACGCGCGCGGCCTGGTGTGCATATCCATGCTGGGCGAGCGGCTGGACGAATTGGACATCCCGCTGCTGCGCAGCCGCAATGCGTTAACCACGCAGCCGACGGCCTTCACTACCTCGGTTGATTACAAGGCGGGCACGTCCACCGGGGTTTCCGCCTATGACCGCAGCGCCACCGTGCGGGCGCTAATCAACCCCGACTCCCAGCCGGGCGACTTCATGCACCCCGGCCATATGTTTCCGCTGCGATCACATCCCGGCGGGGTATTGCGGCGTCCGGGCCATACGGAGGCGATAACCGACTTGTGCCAGCTGGCAGGAGCCTATCCGGCGGGGGTAATCTGCGAGATTATGAACCGCGACGGAACCATGTCGCGGATGCCGGAACTGGAGAAGTTCGCGGCCACACACGAGTTGAAGATTTTCAGCATCTCGCAATTGGTCGCGCACCGTCGCATGAGCGAGTCGCTGATTTCACGGGTGGCCGAGGCGAACCTGCCCACCAAGTACGGTGTGGCCCGCATTATGGGCTACCGCAGCTCCATCGACAGCGGCGAACATGCCGTGCTAGTGGTAGGAGACTGGAAAGCCGGCGACGAGGTGCTGGTACGCGTCCACAGTGAGTGTCTCACCGGGGACGCGTTCGGGAGCCTGAAATGTGACTGCGGAGAGCAGCTGGACCTGGCGATTCGCATGATTTTTGAGAACGGTTCGGGGGCGCTGATTTACCTGCGCCAAGAGGGACGGGGGATCGGGCTGCACAACAAAATCAAGGCCTACGCGCTACAGGACGACGGCATGGACACCATTGAGGCCAACGTGGCGCTGGGGTTTCAGCCGGACGAGCGCAAGTACGACCTGGCCGTCCAGATAATGCGCGACCTGAACATCACGCACACACGGCTGCTCACCAATAACCCGCACAAGATGGCCGGCATCAGCGGCCTGGGCGTGCAGGTTACGGGCCGGGTCAGCATTACAGTGCCGACCAACGAGTCCAACGAAGGGTATATGCGCATCAAGCGGGAGAACATGGGGCATCTGCTGTCGCCAATCCGGCCCAGCCCGCCGGACGTTGGCGGCTGAGGCGGCGGGAGCTAATCGTCGTCGCCCAGCTTGCTCACCAGGTAGGCCTCGATGAAACCGCTGATATCGCCGGCGAGCACGGCCTCGGTGTTGCCGGTCTGGTGGTCGGTGCGGTGGTCTTTCACCGACTTGTAGGGATGGAGCACGTAGCTGCGAATCTGGTTGCCCCACTCGGCGGAGACGCGTTCGCCCCGCAGAACTGACAGCTCCTTGGCTCGTTCTTCCTCGCGTCGGGCCAGGAGGCGGGCACGCAGGATGCGCATGGCGTAGTCGCGGTTCTGGTGCTGGGAGCGCTCGGTCTGGCAGGACACCACGATGCCCGAGGGCACGTGAGTGAGTCGAACTGCCGACGCTACCTTCTGCACGTTCTGTCCGCCGGGGCCGCTGGAACGGAAGAAGTCCATCTTGAGGTCTTCAGGGCGCACCTCAACCTCGGCGTCGTCTTCCAGGACGGCGGGCAGCACTTCCACGCGGGCGAAAGAGGTTTGGCGGCGCCGGGCCGGGTCGAAGGGCGACATTCGCACCAGGCGATGCACGCCGACTTCGGCGTTGAGATAACCGAAGGCGTGGGCGCCGCCGATTTCCATGGTGCTGGTGCGCAGCCCGGCCTCGTCGCCGTAGGCGGTGTCCAGCACCTGCACCGGACGCTGGTCGGAGGTAGCCCAGCCGGCGTACATCCCGGTGAGCATCTCAACCCAGTCGTGGGAGTCGGTGCCACCGGCGCCGGAGTGGATGGTGAGGATGGCGGGCCGGTCGTCGTAGGGGCCGGAGAGGGTCAGTTCAATCTCGGCGCGGGCCAGGCTATCGGTTACCGCGGCGGCTTCCGCGGTAAGTTCATCGGCCAGGCTGTCGTCGCCGTTTTCGATGGCCAGTTCCGTAAGTTCAAACAGGTCGGCGACCTGGGCTTGCAGTCCGCGCCAGAGTTCTACCGACTGCTGGAGCCGGCCGAGCTCCTGCATTTTGCGCTGGGCAACGGCCGGGTCATCCCAGAATCCGGCGGCGGCGGCCTCCTTTTCCAGTTCGGCGATGGACGATTCCTTGCCGGCAAGGTCAAAGCCGCTCCACGACCGCGTCGAGTTTGACGGTCAGTTCGGCGAGATGCTGGCGAAGTTCTTCCATCGGTGGGGTGCCTCCTGGGTAAGGTCATTGATAAAGAAGATGTTGCCTCGTATTATACAGGCAGAAGGGTACAATTCGGCCGCTGTAGCTTTGACTTCTTTTCGGCGTGGCGAATAGGAGGGACAAAATGGCTAATCAGCGAACTTATGACCGGCAGGGCTATGACCATCAAGGTTTCAATCGAAACGGGTGGCACTACAACGGCACCCGATATGACGAGAATGGTTACGATCGGAATGGCCACGACCAGAACGGGTACGATCGCCGCGGATTTAACCGGAACGGATGGCACATTAACGGTGCGTTGTATGATGATGAAGGCTTTGACAGACAGGGCTACGACCGCCGTGGCTTCAATCTGAATGAGCTGCATCTCAACGGCACCCGATACGACGATGGAGGCTATGCCCGTTCCAGTTTCACCCGGAACGGGCAGCATCGCAATGGCACTAGCTATGACGAGGCAGGGTACAACTGCCGCGGCTTCGACCAGAACGGCCTGAATCGCAACGGTACGCGATACGACGATAAGGGCTACGACTGGCTGGGCTACGACTGCCAAGGCTTCAATAGGCACGGCCAGCGGCGCATCAGCATCAAGCATAATGCAGCTGATTATGAACAGCGAGGTTATGATCGACGCGACGTGAATCAAAACGACGATTCGAGCAGCCTTCACAAAGCTGTGAACCATCCCACTCCGCTATCGCCTAACACGATCGAACGGTACAACAATCGTAAAGCCAGGAAACGTGGGCCGGGTAGTAGACCCAGACGCCGAGAATGATATTTCGACCCAGACGATTGGGAGGCTACCTTGTCAGTCCGTGTATCAGCTTACCCAGGTCGTTGGGTAAAATAAGCGGCAAGTTGGGCAAACAGGTAGAGCAGTCTCTATCCCCACCGAACTCCCAAACACACTGCCGGCACTCTATCGTATGGTTGCGCCACCGAATGCGACACAGCGCCGTTATGTTATGGCGGATGCCTGACCTCGCGGTTGCCATTGCAAGCCGCGGAGGCTAAATTGAAACTGCCAGTACCAGGGGGAAATGCGTTATGTCTGATAAGAAAGCCACGCCGGTTCCATTCACCGGCGATGTCGACGAATTCAATGATCTGATGAAGCGCTATCATGCCGCTAACCTGAGGCTGTGGAAGGAAAAAGCCGCATTGACGGCACAGTATCCTGACCAGTGGGTGGGGGTCGACGAGAATGGCGTGGTCGCTGTCGCACCTACCAGCCTGGAACTATCTGAACGCCTCAATGAATTGGGTTCGCTTGGCGGCGCCGTCGCTACCGGCTTCCTGGCGACCAATCCTAAATTGATGGTTCTATGATCACCGGAAGCATAACCGACGGCGGCTATTTTGTGGAAGCAACGGTCAGGACAAACCTCAATAGCCAGCCAGCGGCGCTGACATTTCTGGTCGATAGCGGAGCCAGCATTACGGCAATTCATCCTGCGGACATCCCTAAACTCGCGATACCGCAAGCCGTTCTGTGGGAATCTGAAACGGTGGAAATCAATGGCATCGGCGGAGGATCCATTTACCGCCTTATACCGGGCACACTTACTTTCCATGACGACGCTTCCGAGACGCCGCTTCGCTATACCACTACCCTGTACGTTGCCGACCTCACTGACGACAACGCCGATATACCATCGTTGTTGGGGCGCGACATCCTCAACTACTGGCGAACTTGGCAGGTTGACGTTGATAGTGGCGTCATCGGCTTCACGGTAGCCCGGCCGTAAACGTCTCTGGGCCGGGGGTTGGCGTATAATATACGCAGCTATCCTCCTTTTACCCCTACTGCACAGGTATGCCCTCATGCTTGACCACGGAACTCCTGAACACGCTGACGACGATCCTATCGCATCGTTGCGCCACCGGATGCGGCACAGCGCCGCTCACGTTATGGCGGACGCAGTGCTGCAACTTTTTCCGGAGGCCAAGGTGGCCATCGGGCCGCCGACCGCCGACGGCTTCTATTACGACTTTGACGTGGAGCGGCCATTCACTCCCGAAGACCTAGAACGCATCGAAGCGCTGATGTTGGAAACCATCAAGTCGGATGCTCCTTTCGTGCGGGAGGAGCTGACGCGGGACGATGCGCAGTCGATGTTTGAGTCGCAGCCGTTCAAGCAGGAAATCATCGACGACCTGCCCGATGAGACCACGTTGAGCATCTACCGGCACGGGGAATTTACCGACCTGTGCCAGGGGCCTCACGTGGCCAGCACGGGCGAGATTGCCGCCGTGAAGCTGCTCAACACGGCCGGCGCCTACTGGCGGGGCGACGAAAACCGTCCGATGCTGCAGCGCATCTACGGCACGGCTTTTGAATCCAGCAAGGAATTGGAGGCGCACCTGGAGCGGCTGGCCGAGGCGGAACGGCGGGACCATCGCACGCTGGGCCGGCAGCTGGGTTTGTTCAGCGTGCATGACGAAATCGGGCCGGGCCTGATCGTGTGGCACCCCAAGGGCGGCGTGATGCGTTCGCTGATTGAGGACTACTGGCGGGACATTCACTACCGCCGGAACTACAACATCGTCTATTCGCCGCACATCGGGCGGGCACGGCTGTGGCAGACCAGCGGACACCTGGATTTCTACCGGGACAGCATGTACGCGCCGATGGAAATCGACGAGCAGGAATACTTCCTGAAGCCGATGAACTGCCCGTTCCACATCCAGATTTACCGCTCGGCGCTGCGCAGTTACCGGGAGCTGCCATTGCGCATCGCCGAGCTGGGGACGGTGTATCGGTACGAGCGCAGCGGAGTGCTGCACGGGCTGATGCGGGTGCGGGGTTTCACGCAGGACGACGCTCACATCTTCTGCCTGCCGGACCAGGTGGCCGGCGAAGTGGGCGACGTGCTGGACCTGACGTTTGAAATCATGGCGGCCTTCGGGTTTGACGAATACGACATCATGCTGTCCACGCGGCCGGAGAAGTACGTGGGCGAGTTGGACATGTGGGAACACGCCACCGAGTCCCTGCGCCTGGCGCTGGTGGAGCGCGGGCTGGAGTACGGAATTGACGAGGGCGGCGGCGCATTCTACGGCCCCAAAATCGACATCAAAATCAAGGATGCGCTGGGGCGGGACTGGCAATGCACCACGGTGCAGTTTGACTTCAACCTGCCGGAGCGGTTCGGCCTGGTGTACCAGGACGAGCAGGGCAACCGGGTGCAGCCGTACATGGTGCACCGGGCGATTCTCGGCTCGCTGGAGCGCTTCTTCGGCGTGCTGGTGGAGCACTATGCCGGGGCGTTTCCGCTGTGGCTGGCGCCGGTGCAGGCGGTGGTGATACCCATCGCCGACCGGCATAACGAGTACGCCGAGCGGGTGGCGGAGCAGCTGCGGGATAACGGGTTCCGCGTTGAGGTGGACGACCGCAGCGAGCGGATGAACCAGAAAATCCGGCAGGCGCAGTTGCAGAAGACGCCGTATATGCTGGTGGTGGGCGACCGGGAGGCCGAGGCCGAAGCTGCCGCCGTGCGCACGCGGGACGGCGACAATCACGGGGCGACGGCGCTGCCGGATATAGTGGGGATGCTGAACGCCGAGCTGGAGGGGACGCCGGCGGCCAAGTAGAAGCGCCGGTGCATGGGTATCTTATCGGTATCCCACGCACCGCGGCAGGCTACTGCTGGGTGAGGCGTTCGAACTCGGCGCGGAGGGTTTGCTCGTCGGCGCCCCGGCCGTAGCCCTTGCGGAAGGTGATGACGCTGTGGGCGTCCATGGCCAGCATTGAGGATTGGCTGGTGATTTTGAGGTCGCGCAGCATGGAGCCGGCCGGCTGGGTGGAGATGATGTCTTGGTAGCCGTTCTGCTGTACGTAGGAATCCAAGGTGGCGGCGCTTTCGTTGAAGGATACGAGATAGAAGTCGACCTGTCCGGCGTACTCGGTGATGATGGGGGCAAGCGTCCGTAACTCGGCGCGGCAGAGTGGTCACCAGGTGGCGAAATAGTGCATAAAGACGGGGCGGCCAGCCATCGCGAGGTCTGCTGAGGCAACCGGCGTGCCGTCCACCCGGTTCATGGCGAAGGCCGGTGGCGTCTCTCCGACGTTGGTTCCTTCGGGGGCAGCAGGACGGGGCGTGGCAGGAGGCGGAGCCGCGGTTGGGGCTTCGGTTGGCGGCGGGAGCGTGTTGGTGGCTGCCGGAGATTGTGGCGCTGTCGTGGGTGGAGAAGTGGCGGCTGCAGTTGGTTGGACGGTCGCCGGGGGCGCCGCCGTGGCCGTGTCGGGGGGAGCGGCCGGCGTCTGCGCCCGTGCGGTGGGGGATGCAGCCTGAGTTGCGGGAGTCTCAGCGGTAGGAGCAGACGGGGCTGCGGTGGGGGCAACCTGGGCCGGCGCATCCGTTGGCGGCGCGGCAACGGTGGCGGATTCCTGTTGCTGGGCCTGGGCAGCGTCCGACGATGTCGGGGCGGGAACGTTGGTGGCGGGCGCGGCGGGCTGTTCCGACCCGCAGGCAAGGGCGGCGGCCACCAAGCCGGCGGCGAGCAAGGTTGCAAAGGTTATGCGTAGCATTGTGGTCATCTGCGGTTGGCGGCGTCAACGACGCCGGAGACTATCCTCATCAACTGGGCAGCTGGATGTCTCGTTGCCGTTCTTCCTTTTCCTGCTGGATTACAAAGCCCGGAGGGGGAGCTTTCGGATTCTCGGTAAGAACATCAAGATGCTGCGGCCATTGGCCGGCGTCGCCCGAAAGCTGTCGATAGTAAATGACACCGTCGGCATTGATTGCAATCATTGTGGTCTGGCGGGTAATTTCCAAATCCGCCAGCATGGAACCCACCGGCTCGACGGCGATGACGTCGGTGTAGCCGTGTTCGGTGATGTAGTCGTCAACAATTTGGGCGTTCTCGTCGAAGGAGACAATGTAGAAGTTGATGTCGTCGTACTCGCTGGCGATGGGGTCGATGGACTGCAACTCAGCCCGGCAGTGTGGTCACCAGGAGGCGAAGAAGAAGAGATGGGCGGGTTGGTCGGCCGCGTCCAGATGGCTGAGGGAAATCTGCTCACCGTCGGGGCGGGTCATGGTGAATTCGGGAGCGACGTTGCCGACGCCGGGGCCGGTGATGACGCCGGCGGTGGGAGAGTCGGTGTCGGCCGTGGGGGCACAGGCCACCAGAACGACTACCAGCAACGGCGCTGCCAATAGAGCCCACCATGATTTAGCCGAGAGTCCGAACATATCCTTTTGTTACGTCCAATGCGCCGCCGGATTATCTGATATGCTGAGCGGCGCGAGTTTGATTTTAGCAGATAGCCCGGCATATCAACATACGCTTCACCGGCACGCGCGGATTTGTCTTTCCAGGAGAGCAGCCCAATGTCCAACCGCCTCATTGACGAAACCAGCCCGTACCTGCTGCAGCACGCCGAGAACCCCGTGGACTGGTATCCGTGGGGGGACGAGGCGCTGAGCCGGGCACGGGACGAGGACCGTCCCATCCTGCTGAGCATCGGGTACTCGGCTTGCCACTGGTGCCACGTGATGGAGCGGGAATCATTTGAGAACCCGGACATCGCCGCCGCGATGAACGAGCATTTCGTGAACATCAAAGTGGACCGGGAGGAACGGCCCGACCTGGACGCCGTGTACATGGAAGCGGTGCAGATGATGACGGGCAGCGGCGGGTGGCCGATGACGGTTTTCCTGACCCCGGAGGGACACCCGTTTTACGGCGGCACGTACTTTCCTCCCGAGGATCGTCCGGGTATGCCGGGTTTTCCGCGTCTGCTGGCGGCGGCAAGCCAGGCGTATCACACCAACAAGGGCGAAATCGACCGGGTGACGCGCCAGCTGGCCGAGCAGATGGGCCGCAGCGGGCAGATGCCCCGGGGCTTTACGCCGCTGACCACCGAGGTGATGCACAGCGCGTACTCCCAGCTGGCGACGCAGTTTGACCATCTGAACGGCGGGTTCGGCAACGCGCCCAAGTTTCCGCAGCCGATGACGCCGGAGTTCCTGTTGCGCTACTACCATCACGGCTTCAACGTCCGGGCGCTGGAAATGGTGGAGTTGACGCTGCAAAAGATGGCCTACGGCGGCATGTACGACCAGGTGGGCGGGGGATTTCACCGCTATTCGACGGATGCGTACTGGCTGGTGCCTCACTTTGAGAAGATGCTTTATGACAACGCGCTGCTGGCCCGTCTGTACCTGCACACATGGCAGATAACCGGCAACCCGCTGTACCGGCGCATCACCGAGGAGACGCTGGACTACGTACTACGGGAGATGACCGACCCGGCCGGCGGGTTCTACTCGGCGCAGGACGCCGACAGCGAGGGCGTGGAGGGCAAGTTTTTCGTCTGGACGCCGGAGGAGCTGCGCTCGTTGCTGGGCGACGACGCCGACTTGGTAATGGGGTATTACGGCGTCAGCGAGCGAGGGAACTTTGAGGGGGCGAACATTCTGAACGTGCCGGTGGCCCCGGATGACTACGCTGAGCGTCGGGGCGTTTCGGAGGATGAATTGTCGGCCGCAATCCAGCGGGCCCGGAGCGTGCTGCTGGAAGCACGGGAGCGGCGCATCCACCCGCTGCGGGACGACAAGGTGCTGACCTCGTGGAACGGCCTGATGCTGCGCGCTTTTGCCGAGGCCGGGGCCGGCCTGGGACGCTCTGACTACCTGGACGCCGCCCGTCACAACGCGGCTTTCCTGCTGGACAATATGCGGGATGCCGACGGGCGCATCCTACGGACGTGGCGGAACGGGCAGGCGAAACTGCTGGGCTACCTGGAGGACTATGCCTGCCTGGCCGACGGCCTGTTGTCGCTGCACGAGGCGACGCTGGAGCCGCGCTGGCTGCAAGAGGCCGTTGCTGTCGCCGACGGGATGATTGCCCTGTTCTGGGATGATGCCGTGGGAGGTTTTTACGACACCGGCAGCGACCATGAGCAGTTGGTCATCCGCCCCCGGGACGTGTTCGACAACGCCCAGCCCTGCGGCGGATCAGTAGCGACCGACGTGCTGCTTCGCCTGGCGGTCATCACCGGCAACGACGATTATTCGGGCAAGGGGGCGACTCCGTTGCGCGCGTTGCAGCAGCTGCTGGGCCGCGCTCCCTCCGCCACAGGCTACTGGTTGGGAGCGCTGGACTTCTACGTATCGCTGCCCAAGGAAATCGTCATCGTGGGGCCGACGGATGCGTCGGCGACGCAGGAGATGCTTAGTGCAGTGGGCCGGCGGTTTCTGCCCAACCGGGTAGTGGTCGGCATGTCCGACCCAGCGGCGCCTCCGGTGAAAGACTCGCCGTTGCTGGAGCAGCGCGTCATGCAGGACGGTGTTCCCACGGCCTACGTTTGCGAGAACTACGCCTGCCAACTGCCGGTAACCGAGGCGGCGGCGCTGGCTGAGCAGCTGAACGGATAGACGACGGGAGTACCCGGCTACGCCCGCGCCGTCAGCAGCCCGGCTTGCGTTACCGTCTCCCGGTTGATGGTGTCCGGCAAGCGGTAGCGGGGCCACAAGGTAAGGCCGAGGAGCACCAGGACTCCGGCCATCAGGGGCGCCAGCCGGATGCCCAGGGGGTTCTCGGCAGAGTCGCCCAACTGCAAAATCAGGCTCAACAGCAGGGGCGGCAGCGCGTAGGTGAGCTTTTCAAAGAAGTTCTGAGTGGCGTAGAACATCGCCTCTCGCCGTTCGCCTCTGACCAGCGCATCGTAGTCGGCGATGTCGGCGGTGAGGCCCTTGGGCAGCAGGAACACTGCGGCCATGGGCATTCCGGCGATGAACAGGAAAACCAGGCCTTGCATCAGCAGATTGCCGGCCATCGCCAGCCCGGTGAGGCCAATCAAGGGGAACAGCAGCGCACTGGCGACCAGGCAGATCCCATATATCCGCCGCTTGGTAATCCGGCCACCGGCGAAGAGTATCCAGATGACGATCCCGGCAACCACCACGCCGGCGATTACGCTCATTGACAGGAAGCTGGAAGCCGAGCCTTCCTGCTCCTGCAGCAGCACTCCCACTGCAAAAAAGGGCACCCATCCCTGAAGCACGCCGACGCCGGTGGTGAACATCACGAAAGTGGGCAGGAATGCGACGAACTGGGAGTTACGCAGCGTGTCCTTGAGGCCCCGCCAGAAGGGGACGGACGCCGGCGTGATGTCGCGGGGGGCGCGGTTCCATACTGCGCCCAGCGACAGGTAGCGGAACACCAACGCCAGAACTGCGAAAAAGGTTCCCGCAATCTGGAATCCGAAGGCGTCCGCGATGAAGCCGCCCATTACCAGCCCGAGGCCGGCGCCGGCGACGGCGAACAGGAAGATGAGGCTGACCACGCTCATCCGATCCTGGGCGGTGCGAGTCAGTTCGGGAACCAGGGCTTCCAAGGCTCCGCTGGACATGGTGGCGGCGGTGAAGAAGAGCTCGAGCATCAGCACGAAGTACAAGACGTTCCACCAGCTGCTGCCCTCGAACGGGAGGAACCAGACCAGGGCGCCGAACAGGGCGTAAAAGGGCGTGCTGAACAGAATGAAGGGGATCCGGCGTCCCCAGCGGCTGCGGGTGCGGTCGCTCCACCAGCCGATGAGGGGGTCGGTGAAGGCGTCGATGAACCGGCCGGTGAAAATGAGGACGCCGGCCAGCACGCGAGCGTCGAGGTCGAACCCCGGCAACGCCACGTCGGGGACGCGGCTGACGCCCTCCATGGCGGGCGGAACCAGGAAAAAGAGGACCCACTGCTGCCGGAAGTATTGAATGGCCTGCAAACCGATGTGGTCTGCGGAAAACAGCAGTTTATTGAGCAGCGGCAAACGCACCGCCGGTTGCTCTGCGTCGGTCATCTTATCTCAGGGCAGCAAAATTTCGCTGCACTGTATCATATTTGCCATCCCGGGAGGCGCGGACGGTCATTGAGCGTCGGCGACGCCAATTCGGTGTGATAAGATAACCGGCGGCGTCCCCTCGGTTACGGGATGGCGTCGCTCCAACCGAATCACACCAGCGATCAACCAGAGGTTTGAACATGGCCATCACCGTAGGGCAGCCCGCCCCCGATTTCACCCTCCACGAAAACCCCGCCACTCAGCACAGCCTCAGCGACTATCGCGGCAAGAACGTGGTCATCGCCTTCTTCCCCGGAGCTTTCACCGGCGTTTGCACCACGGAAATGTGCGCGCTGCGGGACCGGATCGACCAGTTCGGTTCCATGAACGCGGAAGTCATTGGCATCACAGTGGACCCGCCCTTCGCGCAGGCCGCCTGGAAAGCCGCCAACAACGTGGAGTACACGTTCCTCAGCGACTACAACCGGGAGGTGGTCAACGCCTACGACGTGGCGCTGCCCGGCCTGGCCGGTATGCAGGGTTACGTTGCCGCCAAGCGAGCGGTTACCGTGGTGGATGGCGAGGGCATCGTTCGCTACCACTGGGTGGCCGATTCGCCGGCCACGGAACCGGACTATGCCGAGGTGGAGGCCGCGGTGGCGGCGTTGGGCTGAACCGCCCGCCGAGACGAACGGAATCCGAAACCCCTCTCTAACCGAGAGGGGTTATTGCTGCTCACCCGGCGGCCAGGGGTGGTTGGCCAGCCGCTGCACCACCATCTCCGTGAGGCGGTTGGCGTCCACGTCCAGGCACACGTCAACGTTGGCGGCGCGTCCGGTCAGGCCGTACCAGTCCACTACCGTCTGGCCTCTGGTCAGGTCGCTGGCGGTATCTATCGCCACCGGCAGCCGTTGGGTTTCCATCAGCGTTGGGTCAATGACGCAGGCGACGGCCGGCACGTCGTTGTAACGCACGGCTTCGCACTGGGCGAGGCGACCCAATCGGTGGTAGGCGTCCCGGGTGTAGGCCGAGGCAGACACCAACAGTTGCACCGCCGGGGCAGTGCATTCTTGCAGCCGTTCAAACTGGTCGTCGGAAAACCCGCAGCGGTCGCAAACGTCCAGGCCCACCTGGATGATGCTGACGCCGGAATCGTAGAGGATTGCCGCTGCCTCCGGGTCTTCGTGGAAGTTGGCGGTGGCCACGGGTGAAACGTTGCCGGGAACCCTGACCGCGCCGCCCATTACCACCACGGAGGCCAGTGCGTCGGCGATTTCCGGCGCCAGGCGCAGGGCCAAGGCAACGTTGGTCATGCGACCCAGGGCCAGCACCGTAATCTCGCCTGGAGATTCCAGGGCGCGGCGGGCAATCTCTACAGCCGCGTGGTGGGTTACGGCATTGGCAGACGCGGAGGCATCGGAGTCGGGGCCGGCCACGCCGCCGAGAGCGTCGTCGCCGTGGATGTGGGCGGCCCAATTGGCGTTGGGCGGGCGGAGCAAGGGACCGTGGGCTCCGGGATAGACCGGGATGTCGCTGCGCCCGGCGACTTCGAGGATATGCCGGGCGTTGGCGGCGCACTGGGGCATGGAGCCGTTGCCGTAAATGGCGGTCAGCGCCTCAACGTGGAGCTCCGGGCTGGCCAGGGCGAGCAGGATGGCGGCGGTGTCGTCAACGCCGGGGTCGGTGTCGATGATGACGCGCTTGGGCATAGTGGCAAGGTCTGATGCGGGTAGGCTCTGGATTCCGGCTTTCGCCGGAATGAAGGGGTGAGGTTTGGGATGACGGGGTGAGGTTGGGATGACGGGTTATGGTTTTGACGGGGGGAATCGGTTGAGGCATTATACCCGCTGCGAAGCGGCCAATAGGCGGCTGACACGGAGGGAATTGCGATGGGGGTCAACGAAGTTCAAGGAGTGATATCACGAGCAAAAGGCGCGCCGGTGGAACTGACGTCGATACTGGTGCCCGACCCGGGAGAGGGCGAGGCGCTGGTGCGGGTGCAGGCCTGCGGCGTGTGTCATACGGACCTGCACTACCGCGAAGGGGCCATCAACGACGAGTTCCCGTTCCTGCTGGGGCACGAGGCGGCCGGCGTGGTGGAGAAGGTGGGCGACGGGGTAACCAACGTGCAGCCCGGCGACTTCGTGATCCTGGCCTGGCGGGCGCCGTGCGGCAACTGCCGTTCCTGCCGGCGCGGGCGGCCCTGGTACTGTTTTGCCAGCCGCAACGCCGCTCAGCCGATGACGCTGCCCGACGGCACGGCCCTATCGCCGGCCCTGGGCATCGGGGCGTTCTGCGAGCTGACGCTGGTTGACGCTCTGCAGGCGGTGAAGGTTGACCAGGAGGCCAGTGCGGCAGCGGCCGGACTGATTGGCTGCGGCGTTATGGCCGGCCTGGGGGCGGCGATGAATACCGGCGGCGTGAGCCGGGGAGATTCGGTAGCGGTCATCGGGTGCGGCGGCGTGGGCAATGCGGCGGTGGCCGGGGCACGCTTGGCCGGGGCTCACACCATCATTGCCGTGGACATCGACGAGCGCAAGCTGGAATGGGCCAAGGAGTTCGGCGCGACGCACACGGTCAACTCCACTGACACCGACCCGGTGGAAGCCATCCGCGCCCTAACCGACGGCAACGGCGTGAACGTGGCAATTGAGGCGGTGGGCAACCCGGTGACCTACGAGCAGGCTTTCTACGCGCGCGACCACGCCGGCACCGTGGTGCTGGTGGGCGTGCCCGACCCCAGCATGAAAATCGAGCTGCCGCTGATTGAAGTATTCGGGCGCGGCGGGTCGCTCAAATCGTCCTGGTATGGCGACTGCCTGCCCTCGCGGGACTTTCCGATGCTGATTGACCTTTACCAGCAGGGACGCCTGGACCTGGACGCTTTCGTGACCGAACGCATCGGCATCGGGGGTGTGGAGGAAGCGTTTGAGCGGATGGAGCGCGGTGAGGTGCTGCGGTCGGTGGTGATGATGTAGAGGAATTGCGATGGCAACCTTCGTTCTCGTACATGGGGCTTGGCACGGCGGGTGGTGCTGGTGGAAGGCGGCTCCGCTGCTGCGTCAGGCCGGTCATATGGCACTGACTCCCAGCCTTACCGGGTTGGGTGAGCGTGGGCATCTGGCGTTTTTGATTCCGCCGGCGGTTCTCAACCTGGACCTGCACGTTCGGGACATCGCGCAGTTGCTGGAATCCGAGGACATCAGGGACGCGGTGCTGGTGGGGCACGCTTACGCCGGGATGGTGATTACGGGGGTTGCTGAGCTGGTTCCGGAGCGCATCGCCGGGTTCTGTTGATTATTGCGGGGTATCATCCTCGGTCATAGTGGCAACTTCCAACC
>VXTR01000064.1 GCA_009837355.1 Chloroflexota bacterium
CTCGGAGATGTGAAAAAGACACAGCCCCAATCACCACCGGCCCCGCCGCCCACCGTTCCACTCCCGCCAAAAACATCCCCGACCAGTCCCGCCCACCACCGTCATTCCGGCGAAAGCCGGAATCCAGGGGAGGGGCAACGGGGCCTTCCTCCTCCACCGCCTCATCAATGTCATCCTTCGCAATCAACACGTCCTCCCCAAGCCTCGGAAACTCCCCCAGCACCCGCGCCCGGTACGCGTCGCTGTTCTCCCCCCAAATTGCCCGCCGCTCCTCTACCCACTCCGCCGTCGTCAACCCGGCTATATTCTCCTCCCCTTCCACCAGGTTCGGCGACTCCCACGCCGATATCGTTATCGGCCTGTAAATCCCCTTCTCATCGTGAAACGCCCGGTAGAACGGCCCCTCGGGCCGCGTCGGATTCCCAATCAGCAACAGCTTTACGTTCTCCGACGTCATCACCGCGTCAATCGCCTCGTAGATTTCATCCTCGATTCCCTCCGCCTCGTCCACCACCACCAGCATGTTCTTGCCGTGAAATCCCTGAAACCGCTCCGCCTCGTCCGCCGACAGCCCCAGCCCGTACCGGTCGTCCGCCAGCTCCCACCGCGTATCCAGCATCCGCCCTCCCAAATCCTGCACCGCCCGGCGATGCAACGCGCGTATCTGACGCCACAAGACGTGTCGCACCTGCCGAAACGTCGGCGCCGTGCTCAGCACTATCCCCGGATTATGCGCGTGCAGATACCACAGCAGCGCCACCGCCGCCGTGAAATCCTTGCCCAAACCGTTCCCCGACTTCACCGCCACCCGTCTCTCTGCCATCACCGCCCGCAGCACCTCCTCCTGCTTGCTCCACAAAGTAACCCCCAGCACCTCCCTCGCAAACTCCACCGGGTTAACCACCACACCGTCATTCGCACTTTTTCCCATCGTCACTCCCGCGTCCTTCAAAGCTCCGTTCACACAATAGCGAACTTATGTTCACAATAACGCCCCAGAGTCCCATCCATCAACCCCCAGGTGTCACCCAACAAAAATCGCCGCCCCCATTCCCAGGGCGGCGATCCCGGTTCCTTTTGAATTTAGATGGCGTCGCCCTTCGCTAAACCGCCGGCGGAGGAACCCGAAATCGGATGCGGCCGTCCGTGTCGTGTTCATGATAGGAGATGGCGGCCAGGAGTTCCCGCCGAGTTTCAGCAACCTCGGTGGCCAGGGCGTCAATCCGGGCATCAATCCGGCAGCTCATCGCGTCAATCCGTCCCGACACCTTCCCGGCCCAATAGACCATACCGCCAACCATAGCCAGGATGCTGACGGCGACCGCCGCCGCGCTGATTGCAAGTCCAATGTCCATAGGTCGAATTATACCCGGCGGCGCGTCACCCCGACAACCCGTACCACCACCATCCCCATTGCAATGGCCGCTCCAGGAACCTCCATTTCACGGCGCACCGCGCCCTGTCAAAACTCCGTCCACCATACAGCGAACGTATGTTCACAATACTGCCTCAGCGCCCATCCGTCAACCCCCAGGTGTCGCCCAACAAAAAATCGCCGCCCCCATTCCCAGGGCGACGACTGCGCCTCTCGTCAAGGCCGTGGTCAGCCGGCTACGGCTGCGGAATAGTAAATACCGTCGTGCCGTCCGTGTCGTGCCGATGATTCGCCAACCCCACCAGAATCCGGTTGGTCTCCTCTATCCGCCGGTTGGTCGCCTCTATTCTCCGGTTGGTCTCTTCTATCTGCGCCCGCAGCTCCGCAAACCCGGCCCGCATCTCATTCCGCAGTTCGGTAATCTCGCTCCGCACCGCCGCAATTTCGCTCCTCAGTTCGCTACGCTGGACGGCAATCTTTCTTTCCACCAGAGGAACGCGCTGACGCGGGGGCCCGGCGGTAGCGGCAATGGCGATCCAGGCCAGAGCCGTGCCGATAGCCGCTCCGAAAAGCGCCATTTCCGCGATGTACACTGCCATACCCTCCGCTCCCCGCCATCCTAGCACATCCCGTGCTACCGCCGTCGACGGCTCCTACCACCACTGCGCCCGCTACACCCCATCCGTCAACCCCGCCCCGTCACCCTCCGTATTGTGCAAAACTCGAGGTGTCGTGTGGGTTGCGCCAACAAAAAACCCGGCGCAATGGAGCGCGCGGGGTTTTGAAAGCAAGGAGTGTCTTCCTGCTGTCAACTATTGGAGAATAACCTCTCGTAGGCATTCTCCACCTCTTCCTTGCTGACCCATACCTCCTCTAGCTGTGCCAGCACATCCTCGATGTCAATGTCCCAAACAGCGAACTGTTGCACGAACCGTCGTGTTCTATCCCTGGAATGATGGAAGACCTTGTAGTCCCCAAATTCATCCACCAAGACAAAGCCTAGCTCTTCCACTAGAGCCAGGTACTCGATCTTGGATATTTTACGAGGCAATGGCAAGGGACACCTCCATCGCTTCGTTGCTTTCCTCAGACCATTCAGCTTCTTCTACGACGCTGATCGTGTAATCAACTTCGCGAGATTGCAAAAAGGACTCGACCTCTTCACGGGTGGTGAAGCTTCGCAGCAACGTACTAACGGCATCGCGACTGTTCGCCTTCGCCTCTTCAAAAGTTGCGCCATAGACGGTGCAACCGAATGCAGGCAATCGACACGCCCACTTGTCAGGGCGTCGCTGGGTCATAACCACCAGCTTCATATTGACACGTTCCATCGCTCTCTCCTCCATATGAAGTCATGCCTTTTTATCATACCATTTTGCCATGTGGCAAGATTACGGGCATCTGGTTCCGTATAATCTAGGTGGACGGCCTTCTTCTGTCGCTCCCCAATCCCCATCTCCCCCCACCGCCCTAGCCTTCACCGCATCTCATCCCTACACCGTTGCGCCGCGTCCCGCGCCTTGCTCGCCGCCAACTCCGCCAGTTGACGGTTGACCTCGTAACCCTCACGCCGGTTGTAGCGCACCAACCCCGACAGCGTCAGGTTGTTGCTCTTGGTGCGGTTGCACGGCCCGCACAGCAGGATGCGGTTGGTGATTACGTTCTCCCCGCCGTCCTTGCGCGGCTCCCGATGGTCCAGCTCCATGTACCGCTCCGGCAGCTCAAACCCGCAGCCGGCGCACACCACCAGCGGCCCGTTGGCTTGGGCCTCAGTCAGTATCTCCCGCATCTCGGCGTGGGACAGCCGCTCCCAGCGCTCCTTGACCCGCCGCGGCCGCAGCGCCAGGTCGGGAACGTCAGGCCCGTCGTCATCCTCGTCAGTGCGCTCCGGCGGCGCGGTGGTGTAGATGACCTGGGGGTCTGGATCTGCCAGCAACTGGCGGTTGTCGGCCAGGCGTTTAATGACCTGTTCGTGGGCGCCGTCCCAGATGTCCATCCCGACCCACTGCCGCCCTAGCCGCTCGGCAGCGATGGGCGTGGTGGCACAACCGGCGAACGGGTCCAGCACCAAATCGCCGGGGTTGCTGCTGGCCAGGACTACCCGCTCGTACAACGTCAGCGGCTTTTGCGTCGGGTAGCCGGTGCGTTCAGTCTTGTCCGACGGCATCAACGGCTGTATCGGCCACCAATCTTCCGGGTGCTTGCCCAAGTCGTTGGGGCGGTATCCTGAATAGACTTTGTTGGAACGGTAGGATTTGTCGTAGCGGCTTGTATCGCTACTCAAAACGTCGGGGCTGTAGGGAATCCGCACATCATCGACGTTGAACGTGTACCGACCTGATTTTGAGTAGCGCAGTATCGTATCGTGCTTCCGGGCGAAGTCGTTTCTTGGAACTCCCCCTCCCCGATAACACCAGACAATTTCGTTGCGGAAATTCCGTTGCCCAAAGATGGCATCCATCAGGACTTTGGCATAGGCGTGGGCGGTGTGGTCGATGTGCAGGTAAATTGAGCCGTCGTCGACTAGTATGCGGTGCATCTCAATCAACCGGATAGCCAGCCAGCACAAAAACGCCGCCGTCCCTTCCGAGTGGTTAACCCGCCCGTTCTCAATGGCCTGCCACACCCCGGGCCAGTCGTCCTTGATGGCGTCAACCCACTCCTGGTGCACGTCCCGCTCCCAGGCCCAGCGGTCAACGAACCGCGCGCCGCTCGCCAGGCTGCCGGGGTCGGCGTGAAAGTCCCGGTTCTTATTGAACGGCGGATCCGTGGCAATCAGGTCCACCGTCCCGCTGTTCATCCCCCGCAGGAACGGCAGATTGTCCCCGTGATACAGCGTCCGATTTTCAAAATTGCGTTCTGCCACAGAAAAGCCCCATTGCTGGCATTCCGAGCAAATGCTATCAGCCCCATCACGCAAAGGCAATCGGAACGTGTCACTAACGGGCCGGCCCTGCAACCGTATTGCACGCATACAGTCCTCACGCCTGCGCGCAACCGCCAATCCTGAAAATCCTCAAATCCCAAAAATCCTGATTCCGAAAAGTCAGCGACGCCGGCCTATTGACAGTTCGTAGAACGTTCGTTCATAATGGCCTCATCGCTAGCGAATCATCGGTAACCCATCCACAGCCTGCCAACGAGGTCAACATCACTACGGTCGTCAACGGCCACCAAACAGTCAGCTAATCCTAAAATCGCACGAAGGAGCGGTCACTGCTGCCATCCCGGCTAACTGCGCTAGCTACCTGCCAGGGAGAAAGACCAGACGTGACACCGGAGCGGCCACTGCTGCCATCCCGGCTAATTGCAGCCCGGGAGAAAGACCAGGTGTGGCACGGCGCGATACCACTGCGGCCATTGACGGGCGCCAGATCCCCGGACCTGCCGGAGATCTCCGTCACAAAAACACCTATGTGGAAGTGCGTAAGAACCCCCCGGCCGTGGGACTGACAACGACCGAAGTGAAAATCCGGAAACCGACCTCAGGCAGGCTACCCAACACAACCAACCACAGGAGGCCAACCCCAACGAAAACCACGAACCTAGCCGCTCCCGCTCTCACCGTCATTCCGGCTTTCGCCGGAATCCAGGGGCCGGGCGGGGCCGCTACCCCAACCAACCGCCCCCGTAATGACGCCGCTGCCGGTCTATGCTACAATCCCGGCAACTGAGCGTGCGGGCTGCCCCGCCGCGTCTGCAATCCTCTGGAGGTGCCGCCATGGCCGAATCCGACTTCAAGGTTTATTACGACTTTCGTTGACCCTTCGTGTACAACGCTGCCATGTGGTGGGCGAAAGTACGCGAGAACACCGACCACGAAATCAACGTGGAACTCAAGCCCTTCTCGCTGGTCCAGGTCAATCACGACAACAACAACGACGACGGTTTCAAGTACTGGGAACAGGACGATTCCGACAACGCCCTGCTGGAACTTCGCGCCGGCGTCGCCGCCCAGCGCCAGGGCGAGGAAATCTTTGACCGCTTCTTCATCAACCTGCTGAAGGCGCGCCACGAAGACCGCATCGACCTCACCGACGCCGATGCCATCAACGCCGTGGCCGAAGCCTCCGGCGTCGATATGGGCCGCTTCGCCGAAGACCTCGCCGACCCCGACGTCATGCGGGAAATCGGCGAGAGCCACACCGAGGCCGTGGAAGTGCACGGCGCTTTCGGCGTGCCCCTCTACGTCTTCCCCAACAACAACGCCGCCTTCGTCAAGATGTTCATTCCCAGCGACGAAGAGGCCGGCCCCATCTACGAGAACCTCGTGGAGTTCGTAGCCGATCACAAGCACGTGGGCGAGGTCAAGCGCCCGTCCCCGCCGTGGCCTTATGAAGGTGTCCGAGGCTAATACCCCCGGCAGAACTCCATCGGGTTCCACCGGCGGGAACCGACCCGCCGCCGAACTTGAGCAAGCCCTGGGCCTGGCCTTCCGGGACCGGGGCTTGCTGCGTAAGGCCCTCACCCATCGCTCCTGCGTCAACGAAACTGGCGGCACGGACATCGATTCCTACGAGCGGCTGGAGTTCCTCGGCGACGTGGTGGTTCGCCTCATCGTCAGCGAAGAGCTGTACCACCGGCTCCCCAAGTGCGACGAGGGTGGGTTGACCCGACGCTGGACGGCCCTGCTGAGTCAGCGCGCCCTGGCCGTCGTCGCCCGTCGCCTGGACATCGCTCCATACCTGCGCCTGGGCCGCGGCTTCGAGTCCACCGGCGGACGGGACAGCGAGGCCGTCCTCGGCGACGTGATGGAATCCCTCATCGCCGCCGTGTACCTGGATGCAGGCCCTGATGCCGCCCGTCGTTTCGTGACCGCCGCGCTGGGCCCCGAAATCAACGACGCCTGCCAGCCTGACTGGCGTCCCGACAACCCCAAGGCCGAGCTCCAGGAACTGCTGCAGGCCCAGGGCAAACCCACGCCGACTTACCGCGTGGTCAGCGCCACCGGCCCGGCCCATCAACCTCAGTTCACCGTGGAGGCGCTGGTCAACGGCGACAGCCTGGGTTCCGGCCACGGCCAAAGCAAAAGCGCCGCCGAAACCGAGGCCGCCCGCGTCGCCCTTATGTCAATCCGGCAACTTGCGCCTCGGCAGTCGCGCTGATAATCTCCCATCGCCATGCTCTCCATCTTCAAACGCAACCGCCAGCAGGCAAATCGTCAGCAAACCGACGCCGCCGTCAAGCGCAGCCGCGACGGATGGTTCGGGCGCATCCGCGGGTTATTTGCCTCACCCCAGCTGGACGACGCCGTTTGGGACGAACTTGAAGAAATCCTCATCTCCTCGGACATAGCCGTTGACACCGTTATGGCCGTCATCGACGACCTGCGGGCCGACGTTCGCGCCGGCCGCGTCGCCGACGGCGAGCAGGCCCTGCTGCGTCTAAGAGACCTCCTGGCCACCGAGCTTTCCGACGAAAACGATGCCAACGCCTGGTTTGACGATGATGCCGTCGTCGCGCCCTACGTCATCCTGATGTGCGGAGTGAACGGTGTCGGCAAGACCACCAGCATCGCCAAGCTGGCCTACCACTTCACCGGGGCCGGCAAAAAAGTAGTGCTGGGCGCCGCCGACACCTTCCGAGCCGCCGCTGAAGAACAGCTGGAAATTCTCGGCCAACGGGTCGGCGTGGATGTCATCAGCCACCAACACGGGGCCGACCCCGGCGCCGTCGCCTACGACGCCTGGCAGGCCGCCCGGGCCCGGGGTGCGGACGTTCTTATCGTCGATACCGCTGGACGGCTGCACACCCGCAACAACCTGATGGACGAACTCCGCAAGGTCCGTCGCGTCATCAACGGCCTGGACGAAGCCGCGCCGCACCAGGTGCTGTTGACCATGGACGCCACCACCGGTCACAACGGCCTGACCCAGGCGCGGGTTTTCACCGATGCCGTAGGCTGCACCGGCATTTTTCTGGCCAAGTTGGACGGCACCGCCCGGGGCGGCATCGTGTTGTCCATCCGTCGCGAGTTGGGCGTGCCTATCCTGTTCATCGGCACCGGCGAGGGGCTGGACGACATCGCTCCTTTCGACCCCCATGATTTTGTGGACGCCCTGCTTGCCCCGACAGGCTGACCGCCGGCCCCAGCATTAGACCGTGTCCGACGTCCTTGCCTGGTTGATTGCCCTCTGGGCGCTGTCGCTGGTCGGGTTCCCGATGGCGTCCGCCGTCTGCGGATTGGGGCGTCTGTCCGACCGGGGATGGGCCGTGTCCCGCGCGCTGGCGCTGTTGCTGCTGGCCTGGATAACCTGGATTGGCGGCACTCTGGGAGTGATTCCCAACTCGCCGGCCGGGATCGCCGCCGTGTTGATAGTGCTGGCTGTCATATCCGCGTGGCTGGCCTGGCAACAGCGCAGGGAAATGAAGGACTTCTTGCGCCGTCGCTGGTGCGTGGTGGCAGTTACCGAATTGCTGTTCTTGGCCGTTTTCGTCTTTTGGGCGTTGGTAATCAGCGAGGCGCCAGCCATCAACCACACCGAAAAGCCCATGGACTTCGGCATCCTCAATGCCATCGTCAACGCAACCGGCTTTCCTCCCGAAGACCAGTGGCTCTCCGGCCACGGCATCGCCTATTACTACGGCGGGCACTATGTCGCCGCGATGCTAACTACCCTGACCGGCGTAACATCCGGCGTCGCCTACAACCTGGCCATGGCTACCGTGCCGGCAATGCTGGCCGCCGGAGTGTTGGGGTTGGTGTACAACCTGCTGCGACTGGCCGGCGCTCGAGTAACTCCGGCGCTGCTGATGGGTGTCCTGGCGGCCTTGGGAATAACGCTGTTGGGCAACCTCTCGGGCGTCCTTGAACTGGCCTACGTGCGGGGGCTGGGCGGCGATTGGTTCTGGCAATGGATTGGAGTCAAGGGCTTGGAGCCTCCCGCAGGGGGCAGCGGCTGGCTGCCCGACGGCTTCTGGTGGTGGTGGCGCGGCACCCGGGTCATCGACATGCTGGCCGAAGGCGGCGCGTCGCTGGATTACACCATCACCGAGTTTCCGTTCTTCAGCTTTCTGCTGGGCGACCTGCACGCCCACGTAACCGCGCTGCCCTTCCTGGTATTGGCCCTGACTTTGGCCCTGACTCTCCTGATATCCCCGGAACCGCCGGGCTTGGAATGGCTGAAAAACAAGCCCCACGAAGCCGGGGCGCTCGCGCTCACATTGGGCGGGCTGGCGTTCATCAACGCCTGGGACTTTCCGGTGTACCTGTGCATCATCGGGGCCGCCGCCGTTGCGCGCTGGTTTGCCAGGGAAAACCGCCCGCCGGCAATTACCCTGTTGGGCGCGCCGCCGGAGCAAATGGGCACTATGACCGAAACCCGCCCGGCGTTGGCGCGCTCAATCTACCGAGGGGTGATTCTCGTCGTCAGCTTGGCCGCTGCCGGCGTGGTGCTCTACTTACCGTTCTATATGTCTTTCGACAGTCAGACCTCCGGCATATTGCCCGTTACCGGCCCAGCGACGCGGCCTGCGCTGTTCCTGATCGCTATCGGCGTGCCGGCCTTTTTTGCGTGCAGCCTGGTGGCCCGCTCCGCCCTGGAACTGGACTGGCCCACCGGGCGGAGACGGGACATCGGCGTGCTGGCCGCGTCAGTCGGCATCGCACCTCTGATGCTGTGGCTGATCGCGACCGGGATCAGGGTATCGGTGTCACCCGACGGAGTAACGCTTGCCGACGGGTTGGTGGCAACGCGGATCGCTTTGGCGCTGCCGCTGCTGGGCTTGGGTGGATTGGCGATTTACTGCGCCCTGACCATGGCACAGGAACGCCGACCGAGACGCTGGACCGTGTTTGCGCTCGTGCTGGCCGCTGCCGGGTTCTTTCTCCTGGGCGGCGCCGAGCTGTTCCATATCGCCGATCAGTTCGGCAACCGCATGAACACCGTTTTCAAATTCTACTATCAGGCCTGGCTGCTGTTGGGAATATCCGGCGCGGTGGGCGTGTACTACATCGTCGCCATCAAGTTGCGCCGCCAGTGGGTTGACGAATGGATTGTGTTACAGGCAACGCTGCGCTGGAGCTGGACGGCGGTGGCGGTAGTTCTGCTCCTGGCCTCGATGTACTACCCCGCCGCCGCCGTCATTGAGCGCACTGAATGGACGACGGCCGGGGAGGGCTGGCACGACAACACGCTGTATGGTTTGGAACACTTGCGCCGTTCATCCCCCGACGTGTACGAAGCAATCCAGTGGTTGAACGAATCTGCGGCGGCGGGCCGCATCTCGGAAGCAGTGGGGGACGACTACGATACCTACGGTGGCATATCAGCCGCCACCGGGCGGGCCACGATCCTATCGTGGGAGGGACACGAACGGCAGTGGCGCGGCCACGACGTGAACTCCACCCTGGCCCGCCGCCACGCCGACGTGGAGGCTATTTACACCGCCAACAACGGTCAGTTGTCTTCGGCCCTGCTGCGCGAGTACGGCGTCCGATGGGTAATCGTGGGGCCTCGCGAAAAGACCGCTTACGGCGACGACGTGGCCCAGCGGATGGTAAAGTGGGCGGACGAAGGATGGCTCTCGCCGGCGTTCACATCCAGCGAGGTCGTGATTTACGAAGCAATAAGCCAGAGCAACGCCAACTAATCGCAGTCAAGGAGTCGGTACTATGGAATTCAACGACGTGAAGCAGTTTTTCGCCAGCAACCACCGGGGCGTCATCAACACCTTCCGGCGCGATGGATCGGCGCAGACCAGCATCGTGGTCTGCGGCGTGTCGCCCTTTGACGGCGACGATGGCCCAATATTCGTAACCGTCCGGGGCACGTCCTACAAGGTGCGCAACCTGCGCCGGAACAACCGCTGCAACGTGATGGCCGTGGCCGAGGACTGGAGGCAGTTCGCCGTGGTTGAGGGCACGGTAACATTGAACGACTATCAGAACACCGACGCGGAAGAGATGCGCCAAATGCTGCGGACGGCGTTCATGGCCTGCGGCGACCACGAGCATCCGAACTGGGAGGAATACGACCGGGCCATGGTCCAGCAGGACGCGGTTATCGTGCGGCTGACGCCGGAGAGAGTGTACGGCCTGATCCGCTAACAGGGCGTTGAAATGAGACCTGCAAGCATACGCCTACGGAACAAAGTTATCATCCTGGGTGTCGTGGTCCTCACCCTGGCCTCAGTCGTTACCTTAGCTCTCAGCGCGAGGGGCGATGGCAGGACCGACGTTGCCAAGAAATTCCAGGACGTGCCGATTGATCAGACCGTTCAGAGAGGCGAGGTTTCGGTCACCCTGGAGAAGCTCCGGATAGGAAACCACGAGACCCAACTCACCTATCGCTACGATGCCCCCTCCAGCCAAGTGGAGCCATTTGGGATACCGACTATAGCCTTACCAGGTGGTGACCAACTGGAGGCCAGCGGAGGTGGTGGGTTCGATGGAAACCTGCCGGCGACTAGAACATTTACGTTCCCGCTCTTGCAGGACGCCGAGTCCATATCAGTGGACGTGGGGTCATTCATTGAATATGCCTCTGTGACCGCATCGGTGGAGATTCCGCTAGGGGGAGAGGGTGGCGAACCTGACGACATTGGCGCGAGGGAAGTGCCTCTCAGCGTCGTCTTCTCCGTAGGCGACGCTGAGTATCGCGTGACCAAGCTACTACTAGAGCGCGACAGTTTCGTCCTGGTCTGCGAACCAACCAACGGTGCAGCTTCCCGGATGATCTTGGGTGGGCCGGGCGGCAACTTTCGGCTGACCGACGACCAGGATGGAAGCTACGACGGCTTCGCCGCCGGCGCCGAGTGGAGTCCGGCCCTGAGCAGCGGACACACGATGTCGTACCAGGGGTTATACTTTGACGGGTTGCCCAACTCTAGCTCAACCTCGTTCACTCTGTACCTGGATGGGGTCGGCCACATCCGGGCGCCCTTCGTCTTCCAAGTTGACATCCCGCAGGGAGAGGAAAGCTAACGATCCTCCGTAAGGGGTGGGAGGAGGATAGGTCCGAGGTCAGCTCCGGATCTTTCGTTATGTACCTGGTAATCCCTCGGCGTCAAAGATGGATTGGGGTTCCGCCAACATCACCGCAAAGCGGTTTTCGTCCAGCACCGGCACACCCAATCGTTCCGCCGTCGCCAGCTTGCTGCCTGCCGATTCGCCGGCGACCAGCCAGTTGGTCTTGCGGGACACCGAAGAGGTAGTGGCTGCGCCCAGGGCCTTAACCTTGCCTTCGGCCTCCCGCCGCGTCATGGACGACAGTGTGCCAGTGATGACGAAGGTTTGCCCCTTCCAGGGTTGGGCGGTTTCGTCCACCGGCGCCAGTTCCTGCCACAGCTGCACGCCGGCGTCGCGCAGGCCGTCGATGGTCTGCCGGTTGCGTTCAGCGGCGAAATAGCTGCCGATGCTCTCGGCGATGCGCGGGCCGATACCGTCAATCTCCGTAAGTTCTTCGGGGCTGGCGGCGGCGATGTCCTCAATGCTGGCGTAGCGGCCGGCCAGCAGTTCGGCCACCTCCGCGCCCACGTGCAGGATACCCAGGGCGAAGAGGATGCGCGCCAGAGGACGCTGTTTGCTGGCCTCGATGTTGGTCAAAATGCGGGTGGCAAGCTTGTCGCCCATGCGGTCCAGCTCGGTGAGTTGTTCCTGGGTAAGCGAGTATAGGTCCGAAACGTCGGACACCAACTCCCGATCAATCAGGACCCGGCACCACTGTTCGCCCAGACCGTCCATGTCCATGGCGTTGCGACTGACAAAGTGCTTCAGTGACTCGAAGAATTGCGCCGGACAGGCCGAGTTGGGACAACGGTGCATGGCATCGCCCACGACCTTGACCACGGCGGTATCGCAGTCCGGGCAGTACTCCGGCATACGGAAGACAGGCCCGCGTTCCTCGCCAGGCGTCTCCACCGGCCCGATGACGTGGGGAATGACGTCGCCGGCCCGTTCAATCTCCACCAGGTCGCCGACGCGGACGTCCTTGCGGTGGATGTCCTCCTCGTTGTGCAGCGAGGCGTGCTGCACGGTGGCGCCGCTGACCACCACCGGCTCCAGAATGGCCTGGGGGTTCAGGCTACCGGTGCGGCCCACATTGATAACTATGTCAAGGAGGCGGGTATTAGCCCGTTCAGCGGGGAATTTGTAGGCGATGGCCCAGCGGGGTTCGCGGCCAGCCACGCCCAGGGCGTTCTGCTGGGTTATGCGGTCCACCTTGATGACCAGGCCGTCGGCCTCGTATCCCCAGTCGTGGCGGTGCGCCAGCATTTCGTCGTAGTAAGCGCAAACCTCTTCCACGGTGTCGAAGATGCGGTTCTGGTCATTGATCCGAAATCCCCAGGATTTCAAGGCCGCCAGCGCCTCCCAATGGGCCGCCGGCAAGGGCGCGTCGCCGGTGTCGTTGAGGCTGTACACCCAGATATCCATGTTGCGGTCGCGGACCACTTGGGGGTCGAGTTGGCGGATGGTGCCGGCCCCGGTGTTGCGGGGATTGGCGTAGAGGGGGTCGCCGTTGCGTTCGCGCTCTTCGTTCATACGATGAAAACTGTCGAGTGGGAGAAACACCTCGCCACGGGCTTCCAGCACGGCCGGGTAATCGCCCTGCAGACGGGAAGGTATACTGACAACTTGCCGCAGGTTGAGGGTAACGTCTTCGCCGGTCTGCCCGTTGCCGCGGGTTGCGCCCAGGACGAACTCGCCGTCCTTATAGACCAGCCGCACGGCGAGGCCGTCGATTTTCAGCTCGGCGACCATGCGGAAGCTCTGACCGTCCAGCAGGTCGGTAACCCGGCGGTGCCATGCTTCCAGGTCATCCCGGCTGAAGGCGTTGGCCAGGCTGAGCATGGGTATGGGATGCTGAACCTGGGGGAAGCGGTCGGAGGGACTGCCGCCGATGAGCTGCGTGGGCGAGTTAGGCAGACGGCATTCCGGGTGGGCCGTCTCAAGTTCCCGAAGTTCCTGCATCAAGGCGTCGTACTGGCCGTCGCTGATGACGGGCGCATCGTCGTTGTAGTAGCGCTCGTTGTGGAACCACAGTTCATCGCGCAGCTGAGCCGCCCGCGCTAGGCTCCGTTCAAGTTCGGGAGATGGAGTAGTCATCGCTGCACCATCCTGAGGTTGGCGTGTGGGTACTATAGTATAGCCCCGTCAACAACCTGCTGCATCGGGAGGATTGCGGCACGGACAGTCAATTTGCCCATGCAGTTGCCGCTGGCGCATCCACCCGGTAAGATGGCCGCAGTTTGAGCACAACCCCAGCAATGCAGGTGAAGCAATGGCAATCTATCGACTTTACGCCGGCGATGACGGCCAGTCGCACATTGAGGAAACGAGCCTGGCGGAGCACCCGGAGCTTGGGGAAGCGCAAGCGACCCAATCCATAGCGTTCCGGGAGTGGCCGCCGGGCCACTTCATTGACTGGCATCCCGCCCCCCGGCGTCAGTACATCATATCGCTACGAGGGGAAATCGAAATCGGCCTGGGAGACGGCACGGTGTTCCGGTACGGACCCGGAGATGCCCGGCTGGTGGAGGACACCACCGGCCAGGGTCATACCACACGGGTGGTCAGCGATACACCCAGCCTCACCGCGGTAATCCCCCTGGCCAGCTGAATCGCAGCTTCAACTTGACTACGACACTGGAGGTTTCCACATGGGACAGATTGTAAGGGTGTACAGCGGCAGCGACGGTGAAAGCCACTTTGAAAACCTGACGCCGGAACAGTTCGCCGACATCGCGAATAACGTAGGCCCCGGCGACATCATGGTCAACCGGCGGGAGTCGCCAAGTTTCTCCGACTACCACAACGCACCGCGTCGCCAGTACGTGGTTAATCTCAATGGCATCGCCGAGTTTGAGATTGCCGACGGCACCAAGGTGCGAATGTTCCCCGGCGACGTGCTGGTGGCCGAAGACCTGACGGGACATGGGCACATCGCCCGCAGCATCGGGGACGAGTTCCGGGTTTCGCTGGCCGTGCCGATGGCGGACTAACAGGGACGTAACGCCATGATAGTGCGAATCTACGCCGGCGATGACGGCGAATCTCACTTCCAGGAACTTACGGCGGACCAATTCGCCGACATCGCCAACAACGTCGGCCCCGGCGATATCACCGTGGGACAGCGGCCGGCCGGCTGGTGGCAGGACTATCACACCGCGCCACGGCATCAGTACGTGGTCTTTATGTCCGGTGGCGCCGAGATTGAAGTCGCTAGCGGAGAAAAGCGGCAGTTCAACCCCGGTGACGTGCTGGTGGCTGAAGACCTGACCGGTCGCGGCCACATTATCCGCAACATTGGCGAAGAGGCACGAGTTTCCCTGGCGGTGCCGTTGAAGTAACTCGTAGTGGTCAGGCCGCGCCAGCCAGCAGCCGTTGCAGGTGAATCAAGCCTTGTTGTCGCCGGGCGTTGTCGGCGACGCGGCCCCAGCCCGGTTCCTGCAATGCTGTGGCCAGTTCGCGGGTGATTTCGTTATCGGTCAAGTTGCCGTAATCGCGGTAAAGATCAAGCATCGCCTCGGCTCCGCGCGCATCGCCGGCCAATGACCGACGGCCGTGCAGGAAGGGTAGAACGACGTTGACGGCGACGTCTTTGGCCCGGGCCGGGCCGATGAAAGCGGACTTGCCGGCGGCGTCTTGCACCGTTAGGGCATCGGTGAGCCGGGCCGGCCTTGCAGTCGCGGCGGCCTGTTGCATCTCGGCTACCAACCCACGGTCGGCGAAACGGGCTGCCAGATGCGCGGCACCCAAAATCCGCCGCCGAGGATGATTAGGCGGGCGCACCCGGAACAGCCGCCACTCTCCAGCATCCAGCGGCGAGCCGAATCCCCGGGGCGGCGGCCCACTCCCAAACCCGGCCATCTGCAACAGGCAGGACGCCAAAGCCCTGCTCCGCTTTTCCTCCGGCAAACGCCGAGCGGCGCCAGCCAGTGCTGCGAAGGGCACGGCGGCGGCCAACCGCAGAAAAGGATGCCGGTTGTGGCGGTAGCCCAACGCCTCGCACACTGACTCCCACAGGGTTTGCTCCGGCTCCAGGGACGGCATCAGCATTTGCAGTCGCCTGCTGTGCGAGAGAAAACGAGCGTCGCCGGCCCGGTTGAGCAACCCCGCCATCTGCTCGGCTCGCTGCGGCCGTCGATAGCCGTGCTGCGCCAGTATCTGCCAGAGGCGGGCGCGGACTTCGCTCCCACTTTCATCCTCGGCCCGGACATCGTCCAGTAAACCCCGCAGGTTCACAGTTGGCGGACTCGCTCCGCCCTCGGTGCGGGACGGTTCAGCGTCAGCTCGTAAGGCCACGTGCAGGGCGACGCCGTTGTAGTTGGGATCGTTGTGGTGTCCGTGAGATTGCCAGTCCCGCTGGCGTAGATGTACCTCCACGTCCCCTTGCACCAGTCCCTGACCTTCCACCACCAGCAGGGCGTTGCGGAAGTCGGGGCCGGCGGTGACACCGGGTCGTCCGGGGTAAAGCACCTTGACCCGGCGCCCACTTTCAGTGCGCAAGGCGTGGCTGCGCGCCGCTCGTCGCAGCCACAGACGCGCCAACTGGGCTTCGCTGATAGGAGGTATGGTGTCCGGCCTGCCCGGCCCTTCGGTTTCGTCGTGGCGGGATGTGGTCATAGGAGACTCCCGCCATCAGGTGTATCACTCCCTGGGTTCCGGCGTCCAGGCCTGGGTGTCAGCAAGTGCCTCCGAATGTCCGCGGGGAGGGCGATACTCGCCACGCCACCAGAGCAACAGACCGCAAATCGCCGGCACGATTACGGACAAGGCGGCCAATGTAACTGCGCTGCCCTTCTGGTCGCCTGTGGCGGCCCCATATATCACCAGGCCCAGATTCACCACCGCCAGTAGCAGGAACAGTAGCGCCGCCCAGTGGGGCCGCCACATGCTGCCCAGGCCGGCGACGAAACCGGCGATGGCGCAGGCCAGCACCAGGCTGACCATTTGCGTGGCGACATCCTGGGGAAAACGCAGGAACAGTTCCGTCCAGGGCAGACACTCCAAATGGAATACGTACTCGCCCACTGCAGTAGCGCCGCATCGCATACTTACCACCTGCGACCAGACGGTCTGGCACAAACCGCCGGCCATTCCCAGCGCCAGCGCCAGCAGGCGGGTGATTAGCTGTGAACTGGTATAGGCTCCCATCGTCCGTCCAACATCTTGCAACGTGCGTACATTCTACATTGTCGGCTGCCGATTGTGCGGTTCCTTAGCGCGGGCAATCAGGTGGTAGAATGGCGCACTTGACGGATTCAGGAGGGACTATGACCGCAAGCAAGATCACCATTGGGAACGTGGAGATTGCCTCCCTTTCCGACGGGTTATTGGAATTTGACATCTGCAATTTCTTCCCGGACATTCCCGCCGCAGAGTGGGAACCCTTCCACGACCACCTGACGCCGGAGCGGAAGGTGAGCTTCAACCTGGCCTGTTTCCTGGTGCGTTCCGAGGGCAAGACTATCGCTGTTGACACCGGTCTGGGAGCGAAGGACACGCCGGACACGCCCTGGGGCGAGCTGCTGGACGACATGGCCCGCAACGGCCTCTCGCCCAGCGACATCGACGCCGTGGTGATGACCCACCTGCACCGGGACCACGTGGGCTGGAACACGATACGCGACGACGGCGGCACGCTGCGCCCCACATTCCCCAACGCGCGCTACTACTTCAGCAAGGTGGACTACGACGCCAGCCACGACCCGGCGCTGCAGCCCGACCGCTTCCCCAACGCGCCCGATTGCGTCTGGCCCATTGCCGAGATGGGGCTGGTGGAGTGGATGGAAGGTGAGTTCAGCATCACCGGCGAGCTGACCACGCTGCCGACGCCGGGCCATACTCCCGGGCACATGAGCATCATGATCAACTCCGGCGGCGAACGGGGGCTGATCCTGGGCGACGTGCTGCACAACACGGCGCAAATCCAACAAACCGACTGGGCCTCACGGGCCGACATCATCCCGGAGCAGGCCATCGCCACCCGGCAGAGCGTACTGGACCGCCTGGAGAGCGAGGGCATCCCGGTGGCGGCGGTACACCTGCCGGCGCCCGGTTTCGGCAAGATCGTGCGGCTGCAGGGCAAGCGATACTGGCAGGCTATCTAGGGAGTGCTGATCGTACCCGACGCCACGCCCGGACAGCGGCGTTTCTTTTACGGGTGGGTTATCGTAGCCACGATGTTCGCCATCAACTTCTCGACGATGGCGACGGGCACGTTGAACTATGGCCTGTTCGTGCTGCCGATGCAGCGGGAGCTGGCGCTGTCCCGGGCTTCTTTCGGCTGGATGCAGACCACCCGGAGGCTATCGGCCGGAGTGCTCAGCTTCGCGGTGGGGAAACTCATCGACCGCTACGGGGCGCGGGTGTACATCCCGCTTTCGGCGCTGCTGATTTGCGGTTGCCTGCTGCTGTTCAGCATCAGCAGCCAGGCCTGGCAGTTCATTCTGCTATTCGGAATCATCGGCGCGTCGGGGCTGGCTGCGCCCAACGGCATCGTCACCTCGGTTCCGGTGGCCAAGTGGTTCGTACGCCAGAGGGGCAAGGCGTTGGCGCTGGCGACGGCCGGGCTGGGCATCGGCGGGATTATCTTTCTGCCGATTACGCAGTGGCTGATTGACGGACACGGCTGGCGGGGAGCGTGGCAGATGCTGGCGCTGGCCTTCCTGTTGATTTCCCTGCCGCTAGCCGCGGTATTCCTGCGTCGGCAACCGGAGGACATGGGCCTGTCAGTTGACGGCATCCCGCCCCGACGGGTTCCGGACGATGGTGCCGCGAATTCCCCGTCCGTCGGCGGCGACGACGAGCAGATGTGGACGGTTCGGGAAGCGCTGCGCACGGGGACGATGTGGAAACTGGTCTCGGTGTTTGCGCTATCTGGTATCGCCCAGGGGGGAGCGAGTTTCCACCGTATTCCCTACTTTGTGGAAAAGGCCTACGGCGCGCAGTTGGTGTCCTGGTCGTTTGCTGCTGACGCAGGGGGAGCGGCGGCGCTGGCCCTGGTATCAGGCTGGCTGGCCGATCGCATTCCCATACGGTTCCTGGCGGTGGCGTCATTCTCGGGCTTCATCGTCGCCATTCTGCTGATGATATACGTGTCGTCGGCGCAGATGATGTTCCTATCAACCACGGTATTCGGGTGCTCGGTGGGCATCGGGATGATTGTTCACAGCTATATCTTTGCCGCGTACTATGGGCGCGCGTTCCTGGGAGCGATCCGGGGGATAGTAATGCCCATCAACCTGCTGTCCGCCGGGGTAGGCGCGCCGCTGGTGGGCTATCTGCACGACTATACCGGCTCTTACCTGGCGGCGTGGTGGACGCTGTTGGGCATCTACGGGGTGAGCGCGGCGTTGATGCTGACGGCGCTGCCGCCGCGGCGGGTGTCCGCCCATCCTTCGACAAGCTCAGGATGAGCGGACGTGGTTAGCGGCCCTGGCCGCGGTCGAGGTAGTCCTGGCCGGAGCCCAAGCCCTCCAGCGCCAGGCCATAGCCCAGCAGGTCGTGCAACTCGCCTTTGAGCTTGTGAGTCAGCAGGACGCGGGAATAGCGCAGCACCAGCCGAGGCTGTTGGGCCAGTTGGCGGGCCAGCTCCCAGGCGCGGGGCAAGAGTGCGTCCGATGCCAGCACCTCCGCCACCAGGCCGAGTTCCTGGGCTTTGGCGGCGTCCAGCTGCTGGCCGGTGAGCAGGAAGTATCGGCCCCGGTTGATGCCCAGCAGCAGGGGGTAGATGATGTGCATACCGTCGCCGGGGGTGAGGCCGCTCATGAAGTGGCCGGAGTCCTGAAACGTGGTATGGGGAGCGGCCAGCACGATGTCGCTGAGCAGGAGCAGCTCAGAATGTCGCAGGGCCGGGCCGTTGACGGCGGCGATGACGGGCACCTCAATGTTGAGCAGGTTGCCCAGGAGGTGCTTGCCCTCCCAGTAGGTGCCGTCCCACTGCTCCGGGGTGCGGCGCGGGACGGTGTCGCTGCTGCCGGCCGGGCCGGTGAATCCGTCGCCGGCGCCGGTCATGATGATGACCTTGTTGTCCGGGTCGGTTCCCACGGTGTGGAACACTTCGGGCAGTTCGGTGTGCGGGCCGGCGCCCCACTGCAGGGTGTCGCCGTCGCTATGGAGGGTCATGAGCAGGACGCCGTCGTCACGTTCGAGGCGAGCGTATTGAAATCGGTTTTGGTAATCTTCGAGGCGAGCCATTGCAGTACTCCTTCCGGCGGTGTCGTCGCCGTCAAGTATAATCAATCCGCCGCGCCATTGGCGGCTGAGGAACCCCTATGACCAGTTCGGACTTCAACATCGGGCCGCAATACCTGGCGGGCGCATCTGCCGGGGACGTAAGCCCACTGGACGCGCGCCCCCGCACCATGTTCCGCGCGCCGCTATGCACTAACCTGGACGAACTGGACGCTGACGTTGCCTTTATCGGGATGCCTTTTGACCAGGGTACCCTGGGCCGGCCCGGCGCACGCTACGGCCCGGACGCTCTGCGCGATGCGCCCCGCGCTTATTCATACCTCGACCCCTTCGGACAGGGCAAAGACGCCGAGGGATTCTTCGACGCCGACGCCGGCGACGAGCTGCTGAGGGGCGTAATCATGGCGGACTGCGGCAACGTAACCATCGCCGCCTCCGACGTGGCGCACAACTTTGAGCGGCTGGCCGGCGTGGTCGAACGAGTTGCCGGGCGGGGCGCTTTGCCGGTCATCCTGGGGGGCGACCACGCCATCACCTTTCCGGCGGTGGCCGGACTCTCCCGATTCGCGCCGTTGGACATCGTGCACTTTGACGCCCACCTGGATTACACGCATCACTACCACGGGGCGCTGCTGACCCACGGCAGTCCCATCCGCCGCTGCCGGGAACTGGCCCATGTGGCCAACATCACGTCAATCGGCATCCGATCAGTGCGGCGCGCGCCCTACGAGGAAGCGGTCAGCGACGGCAATCGCATCATCACCACCCGGCAGTTCCGCGATTTGGGCCCGGAGGCGGTGGCCGAAAGCATCCCGGTCGGGCCCAATTTGTACATTACGTTCGATGTGGACGCATTGGACCCGACGCAGGCTCCCGGCACCGGCACGCCGGAAGTCGGCGGGCTGCTGTATGAGGAAGCCCGCCGCTGCCTGACCACCCTGGTAGGCCGGGCCAACCTGGTGGCCTTTGACATTGTTGAAGTCGCGCCGCCCTACGACGTGTCGCAGCTAACGGCACAGATTGCGGCCCGGCTGGTAATGGACATCCTGGCCGCGCGGTTTCCATCGCGGTAACGCGCTAGCAGAGACACCAAGGTGTGCAGTTAGCCCGCGTAGGGGCGAATGATTATTCGCCCCTACGAAACTGGCTAGTCGCCGCGGAGGATGAACTCGGAGACACGCTCGCCAATCATCATGGTGGTTACGTTGGTGTTGGCGCGGATGCAGTCGGGCATGATGGAAGCGTCAACCACGCGGATGTTCTCCAGGCCGTGCACCTTGCCGTACTGGCTTACCACGGCCATGGGGTCGGAGGCCGGCCCCATCTTGCAAGTGCAGGAGATGTGCTGCGCCGTGGACACGTTGCTGCGCAGCCAGTGGTCGAGTGTGTCGTCGGTTTCCAGGTCTGAGTCCAGAGGCTCGATGCGCTCCTGGATGATGTCCTTGAAGTCGCCGTGTTCGCCGAGGTGCACTGCGATGCGCACGCCGTCGCGGAGCCGCTTGCGGTCAAACTCTTCCTGCAAGTAGTTGTAATCCAGGTAGGGCTGCTGGTGCGGGTCGGTGGAGTTCAGCTTCAGCTCGCCGGCGCCCACGGCCAGGTAAATGGACACCGAGGCCCGGATGCCCATGGGTTCCATGCGGTTGCCGCCCCGTATCACCTGCTCGGTGGCGAAGTTGGAGAAAATCATAATCATGTCGTTGCGCAGGTGTGAGCCTTCGGCGGTGTACTTCAGGCACAGCTGGATGCGTGGCTTGAACCCGTCAAGCTCGAACCCCGGAACCGTGCGCCAGGTTACCGGAACGAGCGGGTGGTCGCGGAGGTTCTGACCGACGCCGGGCAGGTCGTGGACGACCGAGAGGCCGAGGCTGCGGAGATGGTCGGCCGGGCCGACGCCGGAGAGCATGAGCAACTGCGGCGAGGCGATGGCGCCGCCGCTGAGGATAATCTGGTCGGCCTCGACGGTGAATACCTCGCCGCCGCTTTCGACCACGACACCGGTGGCCCGGTGGCCGTCGAAGAGGACGCGGTGCACAGTGCAATTGGGGCGCAGCGTGAAGTTCAGGCGGTGGCGAGCCAGGTCGAGGTAGCCCAGGGCCGTGCTCCAGCGGATACCGTTGGGGTTATTAAACGGCGTGGAGCCGATTCCGGTTGAATCGGGGCTGTTGTGGTCGTCGGTATGGGGAAAGCCGTACTCCCGGCAAGCGTTGTAGAAGGCGTTCTGAGCCGGCAGCCATTCCTCCCGTTTGAAGCGGCGCGCGATGATGGGGCCATCGTTGCCGTGAAAGTCGTCGGAGAAGTCGGTATCCGTTTCCAGCCGCCGGAAGCAGCCCAGCAGGTTTTGAAAACTCCACTGGTCGTTGCCCATATCGGCCCAGGTGTCGTAGTCCTCCGGCACGCCGCGCAGGAACATCTGCCCGTTGATGGCGCTGGAGCCGCCGGTAACCCGCCCCCGAGGCACCATAATATCCGGATTCTCGGCGGTGCCGTATCCGGTGAACTGCCAGTTGTGGTCGCTGGTCATCACGTCGGTGGCGGTGGCGTAGCCGAACTTAACCTCGTCGGGCAGGCGGTCAAAGTCGGGATAGTCCGGCCCTGCCTCCAGCAGCAGGACGGAACGGTTGGGGTCTTCGCTCAACCTGGTGGCTACGATGGAACCGGCCGAGCCGGCGCCGATGACGATAACGTCGTATTTCACAATGGGCCTCCTTGCCTTCGCATGGATGTACCCGCCGGAGGCGGACCTGCGGCAGGATCGACAGGTAATGGGATTTTACCCTGATACGGGATGAATCAACCGAGGAAAACGCTCAATCCGATTGTAGCAGCGACCGTGAGCGTTGCGCCGGCCCACTGGATAAGGCGCGGGCGTTCACGGTTGATGACGACGGCAAGGGCGATGGTGGCGACGGGGTGGGCCGCCGCAATGGGAGCCACGAGGGACACCGGGGCCGATGCGACGCCGAGGTTATATCCAACGTAGCCAGCAGCATCCAGAATGCCGACCGCTGCCAGCAGAAGCCACCCGCTCCCTCCCACGGGCCATTGTATGGGCAGACGCCTCACGTGAGAGAAAGCGAAAGTTGGGATAGTGGACAAGGCCCGCACCACCAACACCGCCAGCATGGGGCCAGCCGCTGCGGTAACTCGGTCGAACAGGGCCATGGCAACCCCGATGCCCAGCATCGTGCCCAGACCCCAGGGTAGGCCGGAACCAACGTCCGCTCCGGTCAACGGCCCTACCGACAGCAGCAGGATGCCGGCCAGAATCGCCGCCATCAGCGCCAGTTGCTCCGACGCGACCCGCTCGCCAAAGGCTGCTACCGCAATCAGGATGGTTACGGCCAGCCACGCCGACGCCGCGGAACTCACCACCGTAACCGCGCCCCGGGCCAACCCGGTGTAATAGACCAGGTAGCCAACGCCCAGAACGGCACCGGTTAGCGGGGCCCAGGTTGCCAGCGCCGGCCAGTCAACACGGAACTCGCCCGTTGCCAGCTCCGCCGCAACAAAGACTGCCGGCAGGGTCAGGCCAATCAGCTGAGTGAGCAGGGTGGTGCTGACACTGCCGATTCTGCCGGCGGCGGAACGGGCCAGGTAGTCGGCGATTCCCCAGGCCAGCAACCCGGAAAACCCCCAGTAGAACCCTGTTGCGGGAGTGCTGATGCTACCTGTCCGCTGCGCTAAATGGGCAGTTTGGTTTCGTCCCCGTCTGGAACGTCAATCTCAAAGGAGTTGGCGTTGAAGGCGAGCAGGGAGTAATACCCCATCAGAGTGGTAATCTCGGTGAGGCTCAACGCGCCGTAATGGTTGATGGCAGCTCGGAAGGTCCCATCGCTCACCCGGTGGTCGTCGAAGAGCTCGTTAACGTAGTTGACGACAATCTGCAAGTCGTCGGACAGTTGGGGCAAGGGCTTGCCGTCGCGGAGGTTGTCCACGAATTCGTCGCTGATGCCCTGCAGGCGGGCGCGGGCCGCGTGGGCGTGCCAGATGTACTGGCAGTCCATGTTGCGCGCGGTGAGTATCATCACCAGCTCCTGGACCTGCTTGGGGAGGGAAGATTCGTCGCGCAGGTAGTTGACCAGGTAATTGGAGCGTCGGCGCATTTCGGGGCTGTTAATCATGGCCGAGCCGGGGCCGCTGTCCACCACGCCGCCGGAGTTGGCAGTCTCGTGGTCAAAGGCTTCGCGCAGCTCTTCGGGAACCTGGTCGCGGGTGAGTATAGGTGTTCGCATTGTCTGTCTCCCATTGTGTTTGACGGCATCATAGTCTCGCCTCCGCCGGGTGGCAAGCGTATCAATATCACGGCAATCATAATAAAATACCTCCGTGATTGTTTCATTAGCCGGCAGCCCGCGCTTCAAGTGGTACGCCTTCACCGCCATGGCGGTGGGCATTTTCGCCTCCGTGGTGGACCACGGCAGCGTGGGCGTAGCGCTGCCTTCTATTGCGACGCACTTCCAGACCGACATCCCCAGCGTGCAGTGGCTGGTCATCGGCTTTGCCATGACCATCATCGCCCTGCTGCTGCCCATGGGCCGACTGGCGGACCTGATTGGTGCCAAGCGCGTATTCCTGATGGGAGCCGGGGTGATTATCGCCGGCTCCGTCCTGGCCGGCACGTCAACCGACCTGGCGGTGCTGATCGTCGCGCGCATCGTGCAGGGCGCCGGCGCAGCCATGACCCAGGGCACGGGCATGGCCATCACCATCGGTGCGTTTCCATCCAGCGAACGGGGCAAGGCAATCGGTCTCATAATGACAATGGTCGGTACCGGAGCGGTGGCCGGCCCGGCCATGGGCGGGTTCCTGGTGGACGCTTTCGGATGGCGATCGGTGTTCTTCATCACCGTTCCCATCTTCGCGGCCAGCGCCGGGTTGACCGCACTGGTCCTCCCCGGCGGCAACGAACCACGGAGGGTGCAAGGAGCCAACCACAGCCGGTTCGACTGGCTCGGAGCTTTCCTGTCGTCCAGTGCGCTGCTAGCGTTGCTGCTGGGCATATCCAACGCGCACCGCACTGGGTGGACTTCGCCGCCCATCCTGGCGGCTTCCTGCGCCTTCGTGGTCCTGCTGGCAGGATTCGTCTGGTGGGAACTTCGCTATTCCAGCCCCATGCTGGAGTTGCGCCTATTCCGCCGGCGCAACTTCTGCCTGGGAGTTACGGCGAACTACCTGATGTTCATGGGGAGTTCCGCGGTACTGTTCATGACGCCGTTTTACTTGCAAAACGTGCTGGAGTATTCGCCATCGGTGGCGGGGCTGGCGGTGGTGCCAGGAGCGACGTGCATGGCCATCCTGGGGCCGCTCAGCGGCAGGCTTTCGGACCGTTTCGGCTGGCGCAAGTTCACCGTAGCCGGGTTGATGCTTTCCATCACCGGCGTCTTCATCCTTTCGCGGCTGAGCGCCGATTCGTCGCTGTTCCACGTGATACCGGCGCTGATGATGACCAGCAGTGGCATGGGAACGTTCTACTCACCAAACTCCAGCTCCATCCTGAGCGCGGTGGAAAGAGAGAGCCACGGTGTAATATCGGGGTTGGTGAACCTGATTCGCAACGCCGGCAACGTGGTCAGCATTGCCGTCGCCACTGCCATAGTAACCGCGACGATGGGATCGCTGGGCTATGAACCCAGCCTGGACGCGGTGCGCAACGGCAGCGCCGAAGGAGTGGGCGCGGCCTTTACGATAGGACTAAGATACGCTTTCATTACGATGATGGGATCGCTCCTGCTGGCTCTGTTCCTGTCGGCGTTGCCCACGCATCGGGAGGGACAGGCCAGACCGGCGCCAACGCCGGCGGAAACCGTTCTGCGCCCGGCCACCGGCCAGGCAGAGGAGAGTTAGAGCATGACTACTGCACCAAACACCCGACAAGACGGCGGCGAGGCCATCCTGGAAGCCTTCCGCAACCTGGACATTGACTACATCATTTCGTCTCCCGGCTCCGAATGGGCGCCGGTGTGGGAAGCGCTGGCCCGGCAGCAAATCAACGAAACGCCGGGGCCGCGCTACATCAACTGCTGGCACGAAACTACGGCGGTGGACATCGCTGCCGGCTATACTCGGGTTACGGGACGAATGCAGGCAGTGCTGCTCCATGCCGGCGTTGGCCTGCTGCAAGGCAGCATGGGCGTTCACGGTGCGATGCTCGGCGAGGTGCCCATGCTGGTCTGCTCCGGCGAGGCCACCAGCTACGGTGAAGACCCTGAAATCGACCCGCAAGCCCAGTGGTATCGCAACCTCAGCGTGGTGGGCGGCCCCGACCGTTTCGCCAACGTATTCACCAAGTGGAGTGGACGCGCTACCAGCCCTCACACTCTCTACGAGCAACTGGTGCGCGCCGGCGAGCTCGCCCAGCGCGTTCCCCAGGGGCCGACGTTCCTGGACGTTCCCATTGAGACCATGATTCACTCCTGGACGGCGCCGGACAAGCTGCGGGCGGTCCCGACGGCCCCCAAGACTCGGCCCACGAACGACGACATCGCCGAGCTGGCGGGGCTGATTGAGCGCAGCCAGTCGCCGCTCATCATCACCGACTCCGCCGGCCGCGAGATGGCCGGCTTCAACAACCTGGTGGCGTTAGCCGAGCTTTTCGCCATACCGGTAGTGGAGAGCGCCGCCCTTTACGCCAACTTCCCCAAAAGCCATCCCCTCTACCTGGGCGGTCAGTCCGAACGCTATCTGAACCAGGCAGACCTGGTAATCCTGGCCGGCAGCCGCGCACCTTGGTATCCGCCCCAGGCCGGACCGCAGAACGCCACTGTCGTGGTGATGGGCGAAACCCCCGTCAAGGACTACATGGTGTATCAGAACCTCTTTGCTGACCGCTACGTGGAAGGCGACCTGACCGTCACCCTGGGATTGCTCGTGGACGCCCTGCGCCCTGCGGCGACACGGCAAACGGCCAAACTCGAAGCGCGGCGGCAGCGTTGGGCCGAGGAACACGACCGGCTGGAGGAGGCGACCCGCGCCATCGAATCCGACGCCAGCAGCAGCCGTCCCATCGATCCGGCTTGGCTCTGCGCCGTCCTCAGCGAGGTCATGCCCGACGACGTGGTGTACGCCGAAGAGGTAACCACCCACCGGGGCGCAGTAGGCCGACACGTGCGGTGGGACAGGCCGCAAAGCTACTACAAGACTAACGGCGGCTTGGGCCAAGGCCTGGGTCTGGCGCTGGGCGTTAAGCTGGCCAAGCCCAACCAGCCGGTAGTCGCGCTGATGGGCGACGGCGGTTTTCTCTACAACCCGGTTACTCAGTGCTTCGGTGTTGCCTGCGAGGCGAGCCTGCCCTTCCTCACCGTGCTGTTCAACAATGGGTGCTATGAGGCGATGAAGGGCAATCACCTGGCCTACTATCCGGATGGCGACGCAGCGCGCTCCGGCATCTGGCACGGCGTCCACATACCGGGGCCGGACTACGCCAAGCTGGTGGAACCCTTCGGCGGCTACGGGGAACGCGTTGATGACCCGACGCAGTTGGCGCAGGCCCTGCGCAACGGCCTGGCAGCGGTTCAGGAGGGCCGCATCGCCCTGATTGACGTGGTGCTGAACAAGTAACGGTGTCGGGCACGTCCAAATGAATCAGTAGATGTAGAGGGCGTCTTCGGCTTCGCTGTACTCAATCTTCATTGTGAGAGTCCTTCAGTCAGAGCGGTCCACTACGGTGACTCGTTGCGCTGACGGCCCGGTATCGCCGGAGCGCTCCCCGCCCCGGACTTGGGTCACCGTGAGGGGACGCCGGCCTCCGTGGTCCTCCACGATTCCCTTGCAGATAGCCAGGCGCCGACCCGTGCCTGCCGGATGGCCGTCCGGGCGGTAATTCTTCCGGAAGAGGCGCGGCAGGTCCTCGGAGTGGTGTTAGGGAGCCGTCAGTCGAAATGGATAGGCTCTCCGTTCAGGGTTGACTTGTCCTCGAAGGGAGTCGGGTTGGCCACCGCGGCCCGCACCCAGCAACCGTTACGGGCGTTGCGCAGCACTGCCGCCACTCGTCCCGGGTCGTCGGGTGACTCTATTTCGTAGTTCGTCTCCACCTTGGGCGCGCTGGCTTGTATGGTGCCGGCCAGTACGGAACCTGCCAGCCCGAAATGCACGGCGATGTGGGCCCTGACGCCGGTGATTTCCACTTTCATCATTCGAGAGTACCTCTCGATCTGGGTCATCTCTCAAAAGGCGATGGAAGCGGCGAAATAGCTCAGCGGCGCAGGAGCGGTGTGATTGCCGCCGACATTCGGCCCCTCGTCGCAGTAGATGGTGAACTTGATGTCCCGCCCGACGAAGGCGCGGCGCAGCATATTGCCCATGTCCTCCACGTCCACCTCAGTGACGGTGGCCCGTCGGTTCTGGCCTGGGGGAAACGGGTCGTAATTGGGTTCGGGTCGTTCGTTGTCTCTTGGCATGACTCCTCCGGGAATTTGAACCTTCGCAACCCTAACACGGGGGATACGGCAACACAACAAGTTGGCGCGTATCGAAGCTCAAAGAAAACGTACCGAAACAAGTTGTCGCTACGTCCACTGGAAACGTAACGGTGGCAACGGTGTCGAGGCTTTTGATGTGCTCCGCTCATGTTGGCTTCTGTCAAACAGTGGTTGCCCAGTTTGGTCCCGCTGGCCGGCCACCGTTTCCGGCAATGGCAATTCCACTTGGCTCCCCTGGAAGGTAAGCAAGGCCAGCAAATCTCGGATCCTCCGTCAGTTCAGATGAACTGTTGCTTGGCCCAACCCTCCTCGAAGGTCGTGTGGAAGAAGGGAGCCGACTTCTTGCTCTGGTACATCCACTTGCCTTGAACCCGCACGTATTCCTCTTCGTCGAGGCCGGCTCGCCACATCGCCTTGCCGGTGTCTCCCACGGTGCACGGCATGAACAGGTACCAGCGAGCGCGAGCCGTATCGCCGTTGACTTCGATCTGCGGGTTCAGCCCGTAGTGCAGGGCGAAGACAAAATGGCCGGAGATTCCGCGAAAGAATTCGCGAATCGCCTCCCTACCCTCGTATCTCCCCATCCCCTGACTTTCCCAAGTGCCGTCCTCAACGAACAATGCGGCCAGACGGTCTGCGTCATAGTTGGCGTCGCAAGCGGCGGCATATTCCGCCTTGAGGTTGCGGAGCGCCTCAATGTCCTCCAGGTAGCGAACCCGATTCTGCAGTTCCTCCACTGCCGCGAGCAATTCAGCAATTTCATCAATAGACATCCGGTCACCTCGTCTGACTTTGGTAGATTCCCAAAAGCCGGGAAATTACGCCTGCCGTAGCTTGGGAGCGGCTACGGCCAGTAACACCAGCAGGGTGATTCCGGTCACTCCCACCACTTGAGCCGCAGCCGGCGCTCCCCACAAACCTGCTAGAGCGCCGGCGCCCATGGTGCCGAAGCTATAGGCCAGAATCGCGAAGGAACGCAGGCTCATGACCCGGCCCCGAAACTCGGCCTGGGTGGCCCTCAACAGCAGCGTCAGAATCAGCGCCTGGGTGGAAGCGAAGGATGCCCCCACCAGCACCAGTATCGCCAGGGACAAATAGAACCACTGGGACAGGGAGAAAAGCAGGATGGTCGCGTGCCACATGAAAACCGCGACTATCAGCAGCTTGCCCGCCCGGTTCAGCCTGGGCACCATCGCCCAACTCACCGACCCGGCCAATGCGCCCGACCCAAACGCGAACAGCATCAGTCCCAAGCCGACAGAGTCGGTACCCAGCACGTCCCTGGCGAAAATGGGCGCCAGGCTCGTGTGCAGCGTCCAGCCGGCCAGGTTGATAATCACGGCGATGGCCAGCACCGCCCAGATAACCTGATTGCCCAGCGCGTAGCGCAGCCCGTGGCCCACGGTGCGAATCACTGATTCAGTCCGGGGGGAGCTGCGCCCTGAGGTTCGCCCGATGCCCGTAGCCATGAACCCGCTGGACAGGTAAAGGGCGGCGATAACCAGGTAGGCTCCCTGCGGGCCGAACGCTTTGAACAGGACTCCGCCAATCACCGGCCCCAGCAGCATGGCGAGGTTCATGGCGATGGTGTTGAAGGCGGCGCCGTTGCTGAGCCTCTCGGTGGGCAGAGTATCGGCCACCAAGGATTGAGCGGTGGGCATCTGGAACAGCCGAATCACTCCCATCAGCAGGGTGATGGCAAAGATGTGCCAAACCTCCAGCCAGCCGCTCAGAATCAACATGAGCATCAGCAAACCCAGCGAACCCATCACGAATTCTACGGCGCTGAGAATCCAGTTGCGGGGCAGGAGGTCGATGATGGCGCCGGCGAAAATCGCCAGGAAATTCATCGCCATGCGCGCGCCGGCGATGGCGCCAACCAGGAAGGGAGAATCGGTCAGGGTCAGCATGAACCAGCCTAGCACCGCCGATTCCATCTGCGTCCCGATGCTGACCAGGGTGGTGGAACCCCAGACGAAGGCGAAGGCGCGATACCGGAATACCCCCAGCGGCGTGGCGGCCCGGTTCAGGTTCGCAGGGAGTCTCAATACGTAACCGACGGTAGATACGTAAATCGACTACCGGGCGGAGGATATTTCGCCGGCCAGCGCAATCAACCGCTCATCGGCGCCGTAGTCGCCCAGCAGTGACAAACCCACCGGCAGCCCATCCACCTCGGTCAGCGGCAGGCTGAGCTGCGGCCGGCCGGTGTTGCCGGCGATTGACGTCAGCGCGCTGTTGCGCAGCCGGAGCGTGTGCCGCTCCGAAACCGGCTGTCCCACCGGAGGCGCCGGCCCGATGGTAGTGGGCAGGCAAACCACCGCACCGCCGCCCTGGAAAACCTCGTTCATGCGGGCGATGATGGAATCGCGCCCGGCCTGGGACGCTGCCACCTGCTCGTCGGTAACCGTCCGGGCCGTTACGTACCGGTCGGACACCTCAAAGCTCATCGCCGGGTTCACGGCGTCAAGCCATTCGCGGATTGCTTCCCACGCCTCCCGGCTCTGCAAAATCTGCTGATGCCCCGACCATTCCTCCAGGCTGGTCGGCGACAGGCGCAGCGATGAGGCAGCATCAAACATCGGGGCGATGGATTCGACCACCGTCTCCAAAGCCCGCCGCACTTCAGGCTCCGCCAGCTCAAAAGCGTCCTCCGCGATAATCAGGCGGCTGGGACGCCCTACGGCAGCGCCGGCCGGCAATATCACCTCGCCCACCCTGGCAAAAGTCTCCGCGTCCCGGGCGAACCAGCCGATGGTGTCATAGCTGGGCGCCTGCAGCAACATTCCGTCCAGCGGAATCCGCCCATGCGTGGGCCGCAAGCCATACAGTCCGCAGAAACTGGCCGGCACCCGCACCGAACCGCCGGTGTCCGACCCCAACGCAAAGTTCACCAGCCTACCGGCCACCGACGACGCCGAGCCGCTGGACGAGCCGCCGGGCACTCGGCCAGCCGCACGTGGATTGCGCGGAGTGCCGTAGTGGGCGTTCTCGCCGAAGATTCCGCGGGTCAACTCGTCGGTAATGGTCTTGCCGGTCATAGTCGCGCCGGCGTCCGCCAACGACTGCACAACCGAGGCAGTCGATTCGGCTGACTCGTGGGTGGCCTTCCAATGCGGGTTGCCGCAGCCGGCTACGTGGCCGGCCACGTCGAAAATGTCCTTGGCGGCGAAGGTTAAGCCGGCCAGCGGGCCGTCGGCAGCCCCGGCCAGGTAAGCGTCGCTGTCGTTGCAGAAAGCATTGAGTGGATCGGCCATAGTTACAGCATTGCCTCGTTGAGTGTGACGCCGAAGCCAGGGCGGTCCGGCGGAGTGATGTACCCGTCCACGACCTGCGGTTCGTCCAGCCACAGCTCATCGCGCTGGGCGTTAATATGGTCGGAGTGCATCTCTGCGAAGTCGGCCCAATCGCTGGCGACGATGAGGTGCAGACCCCAGACCTCAGCACCGCGATGAGGCGACACCGGCACGCCGGCTCCACGGGCGAGGTCGATGATGCGCCGGCCGGCGGTGATGCCGCCGCACCAGGTTATGTCGGGCTGCCATAGTCCCAGGGCTCCGGCGCGGGCGATGCCGGCGAAGCCGTGATGGGTGAACTCATGCTCGCCGCCGGCGATGAGGGCAGGCGCGGCCACGGTCCGCAAGTCAGCCTGCCCGGGCAAGTCGTCCGGCGTCAGCACGTCCTCGTACCAGTAAGGGTTGAATTCCGCCAGAATCTCAGCCATGCGCTTGGTAACTTCCACATCCCAGGACATATAGCAGTCCACCATGATGCGAGCATCGGATCCGTAGATTTGGCGGGCGTTGGCGGCAGCGGTTACAGCGCTTTCGTAGTCGGCTGGGTCGCCGGTGAAGCGGTGCGGAAACTTGTGGTGCAGAAAGCCGTAGTCACGGTACGCTTGCGAATTAGGGCCGGTAGCGTAGGCCATGATATGGGACTTCCGTGCCCCTCCGAGAACTTCATACACGGGCTTATCTGCAGCCTTGCCCAGCAAGTCGTACAGGGCCAGGTCAACACCACTCAGAGCCATAATGGCCAGACCTTTGCGTCCGTAGGGCAGGGATTCGGCATAAAGATAGTTCCAAAGGCCGGCAACGTCATCAACCGAATCTACCTCTTTGCCTATCAGCAACTCCCGGTAGTGCCGGTTGACGATCTCCACGCCCGCAACGCCTCCACCGCCGTAGCCCAGGCCGATTGCTCCGACATCGGTCTCCACCTGCACAACGATTTGCCAGAAGTGGGTGCGCCAGGAGGGGACGACGTGTTGATACCGGGGATATACGGCCTTGACCCCAGTGATTTTCATCTACGCCACCGGTCCGCCCAACGGCGCCCGCGGCTCCCCGCTCTCCAGGAATTGACCGTAGCCGGGATTCTGCTGCAACTCTCCGTCTTTCAGCAGCACCTGTCCTCGCAGCAGCGTCATCCAGGGCCGGCCGTTGACCTGCCAGCCCTCGAAAAGAGTGTAGCCGGCGTTGCTGCGATGGTCTTGCGAGGTGAGGATGCGATCGCCCTTGGGGTCCAGAATCAGAAAGTCGGCGTCGGAGCCAACCTGGATTACGCCCTTGCGCGGATAGATTCCGAAAATGCGCGCCGGATTCTCCGCCATCACTCGCGCCAGCCACCAGATGGGCATTCCGCGCTTGACCACACCCTCGCTGTACATCAGCGGCACGATGGTCTCGATGCCAGGCGAGCCGAAGGGAATGGACGTGCCGTTGGAGTCAACAAAGATATTGTCCCAGCCGGGCTCTTTGAGCTCACGCGGATGGGGCGAGTGGTCGCTGGCGACGATGGAAACCTGACCCTGGCGCAACCCCTGCCACAGCGCATCCCGGTCGGGGCCATCTTCCGGGCGCAGCGGCGGACCGATTTTGGCCAGTGGGCCGAACTCCGCCATCTGCTTGTCGGACAACAGCAGATATTGCGGACAGGTCTCCGTCCAGACGCGCTGCCCCAAACTCTGCGCCTGCTTGATGCGCTCCAACCCCAGCTGCGTGCTGAGATGCACCACGTAGGTCGGGCAGCGCGTAGCGGCACTCATCTTGACGGCCCGGTTGATGGCCTCCTCCTCCGCCCAATCCGGGCAAGCCGTGGGAAAGTCGGTGGGATGGGTGTGTCCCTCCCCCAGCAGCTTGTTTTCCAGGTACTCGATGATGTTGCCGCTTTCGCAATGCAATTGCAGCACGCCGCCGCCGCGCCCGACCATATCCATCGCCTCGCAGATGTAATCGTCGTCGCACATCCGGCCGGGGCGCTTCTTGTAAGTCATAAACATCTTGAACGACTTGACGCCTAGCTCGATGGCGTCGGGCAGGCCGGACAGGATGCTGGGACGGTTCTGCAGGATAAAGTGAAAGGCGAAGTCGGTCAGCGCGCACTGCTCCACCGTTTCGCGGGTGCGGTGAGTGGCTTGCGGCAGCGTCTCGTCACCCTCCAGCTGGTAGGTTCCGAAGGGAATGAGAGTCGTCAGGCCGGCGTGGGCGGCAGCCAGGGAACCGAGGGCATAGTCGTCGTGCCCGTCCAGGTGCACGTGGCTGTCAATCAGGCCGGGTAGCACGAACTTGCCTGAGGCGTCAATGTAAGTGTCCGCCGGCGGCAGATACGCCTCCGGCCCAATGGCGACAATCTTCTCGCCGGCGATGGCAATGGAGCTTTCGTACACCTGGGAGGAAGTTACGATTTTTCCGCCGACGATGACGGTATCCACGTGGTTTGCAGCCATAGCATCGCCTCCCGAAAAGTCCCCCTCTCCCTTGACGGGAGAGGGTAAGGGTGAGGGTGTTGTCCTAAAAAACGCCCTTCGGTTCCAGGCCCAGCAGGAATTGCCCCGCCGTTTCGTAGTGCATGTAATGCCCCTGCGTGTGCTGGGTTATCACGTGAATGTCCTGGAACCGGCGCTGTATCGGGTTGGCCTGGAAAATCGACCCGGAGCCACTCAGGGTATAACAGGTGTCCACCACCTGCGCCGAGGTGCGGATGGCGTGGGTGGTTGCCACGCGCAGCTGGATGCGCTCGTCAAGGGTCAGGCTGCCGTTGTTGCACGCCGATTCCCACAGCCGGGCGTGGCTTTCCCGGAGGAACGCGCGCGCCGAGCTGTGCAGCGCGTGGGACTCGCCGATGGCCCGCTGCGTCGTCTGCTGGTCGCCCAGCCGCACGCCGCCGCGATAGGGCATCCGAGTGCCGCCCTCGATGGCGATGTCCAGGCTCTTGCGAGCCACGCCCAGCGCGACCGTGGCGAACCCGGTGGCGAACAGCAGCGTCGTGGGTATGCAATACAGCGGGCCGTCCGACCAGGACTCGCCCTCTTGCATGAAGGTATGCTCCGCCGGCACGAAGAGGTCGTCAACCTGGAAGCTGAAACTGCCGGTGCCGCGCAACCCGGCGGTATGCCACAGATCAACCATGCGCACGTCGCCTTTCGGCATCAGGTGTACGCGAGATTGCGGAGGCTGTCCGTCGGCTCCCGTGCCGTTGTCGGGGATTACCGGCGCCAGCGCCGCAATCCAGGTGGCGTGGTCGCTGCCGCTGCTGAAGTTCCAGTGCCCGCTGAGCCGGTATCCGCCCGGCACGGGAACGGACTTCGCCCCGCCGGTCGGCGGCCCGTTGGTGACTACACCGCGTTGTTCGCCCCATATCTCCCGCGCCGTGGCCTTGTGCATCCGCGAGGAGCGAGTGGAGAAGACGTTGTTCTGGTTCAGGCACCAGGCCGTGCTGGCGTCCGCCCCGGCGAACAATTCCAGGATGCCCAGGAAGTCGGGATGCGCCAGCTCAGCGCCGCCCAGTTCCCGGGGCAGCAGCAGACGGAAAAAGCCGGCGTCGGCCAGGTCGGCGGCCAGGTCGGCGGGTATCTGACGCTCGGCGTCGATTTGGTCGGCGGCGTCGGCCACCCGCTCCACGAAAGGCGGCGCGGCGGCCAGGTAGTGAGCAATGTCGGTGGGCGCGGTAATGGCGGTGGCGGCAGCAGTCATCGTTTCTCTCGGCGCAGTTGAATTGACTGCCGCCTACGGTACACAAGCAGCGGGGCGGTGTCAAAGCAGGGATGATGCTTACAGCGCCCGCTCATCAATAACCACTTCACCGCCATCCCGGGCATCCAACGCAACGTGGCAACCCTCCAGCAACTCCATACCCAACAGGGGTTGGTCGATGGACTGGAAAACGCCGACTTCAGTCAGAATGCCGTGCCAAGATACCCACCCGGTGAAGAATTCAAAACCTTCTGATTCACCGCGGGCAGTAATTACTGAGCGACGTCCCTCGCTAATCAACCCTAACTCTCTGATGACCGTTTCGGGCAACGTCAGTGCTCCGGTGAACCCGGTGTCCAGAATGACCCGGCACTGGTGAAACGCTCCGTCAGAGCCCTGTATCGACACCATGAGCCACGGTTCCAACCCGCCATATTCGTTACGTTCCACCCGGCCGCTAATCACGGTTCACCGAGCGGAATCTGGCCCCCATTTTGTACACCGCCGGATACCCAACTCGCTCCGCCCAGGTGTAGGCGTTAGGCTGGCGCTCTCTCAGTCGCCTGGTGGCAACCAAATCCTCGTCGGCAATCTCGTAGTCGCCGCTTTTCACGTCGATCACCACAATTTTGCCCTTATGCTCCGGCCCCAGGGTAGGCCGTATCTTTTCCTGGTAGATGGCGCGACCAATAGCCGGCGTATCCTCTTTGTTGAATGTCACGATTATCGCTCCTTGCCGGCGTCAGTTTAGCGTGAAACCAATCATGACGCCCGCACTATGATTGAGGGCAAGGTCCTCTATCCTACACGCCCGGTTGTGTGTAGGATAAGATGAATCAACGAGAACATTCGCAGAAAAAGATAATCCACTTGTTCTGATGATTCCAAACGCTCCTGCGTCGTTTCCGAATGTCGGATACTCAGACCATTCCCTGCACCAGTTAATGCGATTGCTTCCTTCTCGATCAGGTCTCTAAACTTTGATTGCGAAGAGCCAGCCGCCTTATCGAGTAATACCTTTACGCCTTTTTTCTTGTCCACATCCTCAATAGTCTTGAGACGCTCCCAAGCATCCCAAAGCTTTTCCAAGCTGTCACGGTGCTTATCCTAGTCTGGAACGAGAAATTTTTCACATGCACCTTCAAGGAGTTCATCCAAATCATCATCACCTGTCTGGAAAGCAACGTACTTCAACGTGCTACCGACAACTTCAGGCAGGGTACGTTCCACATTGCCCTGTTCGGTAAGGTTGAATGCCAGCAGGTTACGCCGGAAAATTCGGTTGATGTCTTCCTCGAACTCCAATTGTACTTCGCGTCCACGCTTATTATAAGGTGCACGATCAGCTAGAGCATTCCAGCAGAATTCGATGGTGTCCATAATTACGTGTAGCGGCGGCTGGTCAAACGCCGTGATGTCCCACGCTTCATACCACGAACCAGATAGCTCCCTCGGAACTTCAAGCAATTCAGGGATCTCGGCGCATATTTCCGCCTCGAACTGCTTCAAATCGCCGAGCACACCTTTATTATTCCGTTTTTGAATTAGCCAAGCTATTCCCCGCCATACCTCCGGCGAAATTTCCGTATCCATCCTAGGCTGTTCACCGAGCTCACGGTCACTGAAGTATTGCCTCATTTTTGCCTCCACTCTACGGCAGCCTTAGTCTCAACTCTTATTGGCACGATGCTGACCGCGATAAATTATACCGCATCGCACTACGGGAACGCCGTCGGGCCGGCGCCACGCCAAGTCGAACCCCTAAATCCCCGGATCCCAAAAATCCCGATTCAAACGATGACCACTAAGGCTTGACAACCGGACGAACATCAGTTCATAATAGCCATGTGCACATCAACCCATCCATCCACAGCCTGCCAACGAGGTCATCATCACTACGGTCGTCAACGGCCACCAAACAGTCAGCTAATCCTAAAATCGCACGAAGGAGCGGTCACTGCTGCCATCCCGGCTAACTGCGCTAGCTACCTGCCAGGGAGAAAGACCAGACGTGACACCGGAGCGGCCACTGCTGCCATCCCGGCTAATTGCAGCCAGGGAGAAAGACCAGGTGTGGCACGGCGCGATACCACTGCGGCCATTGACGGGCCCCAGATCCCCGGACCTGCCGGAGATCTCCGTCACAAAAACACCTATGTGGAAGTGCGTAAGAACCCCCCGGCCGTGGGACTGACAACGACCAAAGTGAATTCCGGAAGTCGACCTCAGGCAGGCTACCCAAAAACCGTAAGGAGGCAACCCCAATGAAAATCAACCACCACGGAACCAACCTCCAACCCAACCCCGCTCATGGTGAGCTTGTCGAACCACCCTCCTAAACCGCCTTATCGCTGGCCGGCCACCCGCAATCCGGCTACAATCGCCCCATCAACCGGTGCGAGGAGAATACCGATGGCTTTGTTTGAAGGATTTGAGCGGATGCAAATCACCGCCGGCAGCGGCGAGACCGTCAACCTGGTCAAGGGCGGCAGCGGTCCGCCTCTGCTGCTGCTCCACGGCTATCCGCAGACCCATACCATGTGGCACAAGGTCGCGCCCCGCCTGGCCGCTGACTTCACCGTCGTCTGCGCCGACCTGCGCGGCTACGGCGACAGCGGCAAGCCCCAGGGCAGTCCCGACCATTCCAACCATTCCAAGCGCGCCATGGCCCAGGACCTGGTGGACGCCATGGCCCATCTGGGCTTTGATACTTTCTTCCTGGGCAGCCACGACCGGGGCGCCCGCGTCGCTCACCGTCTCACCAAGGACCACCCCGAGCAGGTGCTTCGCCTGGCCACCCTGGACATCGTGCCCACCCGCCACATGTTCAGCATCGTCAATAAGGAATTTGCCACCAACACCTACCACTGGTTCTTTCTCATCCAGCCCCACGACTTCCCCGAGCGCGTCATCGGCGCCGACCCCGACTACTTCATCCGCTCCCGGTTCATGCGCGAGCGCAACGCCGAAGTCACCTTCCCGTCCGAAGCAGTTGAAGAATACGTGCGCTGCTTCAGCAACCCCGCCGCCATCCACGGCGCCTGCGAGGACTACCGGGCCGGCGCCAGCATCGACCTGGTACACGACGAAGCCGACTTCGACAACAAGGTAAACTGCCCGCACCTGGCCCTGTGGAGCGACCGGGGTTATGTGGGCCGCACGCAGGATGTCCTCGCCGTCTGGCGCGACTACTCCAACAACGTGGAAGGCCAGTCCCTCCCCTGCGGCCACTACATCGCCGAAGAACTGCCCGACGACGCCTACCGTCTGCTGCACGAATTTTTCACCCGCTAGAGGCAATCATGCCCCACGACTACCTTGACCAACTGGCCGAGTTCGTCGCCAGCCTCCGCGCCGAAGACCTGCCCCCCGAGACTATCGCCGCCGCCAGGGACGTGGTGCTGGACACCATCGGCGCGATGATAGCCGGCAGCCGGCTGGACGAAAACACCAACTTCGCAGGGTTGGCCGCCGAGTTAAGCGGGCCGGGCCGGGCTACCATCATCGGCCATTCTCACCAGGTGCAGCCCGTTTGGGCCACTATGGTCAATGCCACCGCCGGCGTCGCTCTCGAAATGGACGAGGGCAACCGCGTGGGCGGCGGCCATCCGTCCATCCACGTAACGCCGGGCGCGTTGGCCGTGGCGGAAGACCTGGACTGTACCGGCGCTGACACGCTGGCGGCCATCATCGCCGGCTACGAAGTAACTTCGCGCATCGGGACGGCCACGCAAGTGAAGCCGGAAGTGCACTCGCATGGGACGTGGGGGACGATTGGGACGGCGGCGGCAGCGGCGCGGCTGATGGGGTTTGATCCGGCGCAAACCCGGCTGGCGATGAACCTAGCGATGTCCATGAGCCCAGCGAACACCTGGACGCCGTGCCTTGAGGGCGCGACGGTGCGCAACCTGTATCCCGGGCGCTCCGGCTTTCAGGGAATCATGGCGGCGCACCTCAGCCAGTGCGGGTTCACCTCGGTATCCGATGGGCCGGCGGACTTGTACCGCAGCCTGTTGGGCGATGGGTTCGAACCCGACGCCGTGGTTGACGGATTGGGCGATCTGGACAATCTCCGCATCGGGCAAAACTACTTCAAGTTTCATGCGTGCTGCCTGTACAACCATCCTGCCCTGGACGCGGTGCAGAACATACTGAGCGAAACGCCGTTTACAGCCGGCGACGTGAAGGGAATCTTGGTAACGGCGCCGACCATCGCGCAGATAATGGACGATCCGGCGCCGGCCAATATGCTGGCCGCCAAGTTCTCCATCCCCTACGCAGTGGCCGCCGCGGTGTGTTACGGGAAAACGGACGTGAGCGCCTTCCTGCCGGAACGGGTGAGGGACGGTGACATTCGGCGGTTGGCGCAGCGGGTTGAGCTAAAGGCCGACGCGGAGATGAACCTGCGCCGGTACGACTATCCCGCCGCACGGGCCGCCGTGCAGCTGAGCGACGGGCGGAGGCTGGAATCCAGCGTTGTCTCCCAGCGCGGTGACGCCACCAACCCGGCATCGCGGGAGCAGTTTATGGGCAAGTTCCGCTCCCTAGCCGGGCCAACACTGGGCGACGAGGGGGTTGAGTGTGTGATTGGCGCGGTGGGACGTATGGAAAAGCTGGAGAACATCGAGGGACTGACCACCCTGTTACAGTCAGGCCAACAGGAGGATGCCCAATGACCACCCACAACTTTCCTATGGCCGCGCAGGTTGACCGCGTGCCGTCGTCAACCGTGCCGCTCAGCGACGCCGAGGAAACCCGCTTTGAGCGCATTATGGATCAGGCGGTGATGATCGATGTTCACCAGCATCCCTTCGTGCTGCCAGAGTCCATGGACGGGTTTATTGAATACCTGCGGGCGGCGAATCGGTACGAATGGGGCTATCAGGCCGTGGCCGCCGGGGGCTGGAGCGCGGTTACCACTTCCAACTTTTTCACTGCCCTTTACAAGGTCAACGACATGTCCTTCGTGGAATACGACGACATTGCGGCAGAGGTGGGGGTGATGCTGGCCGACGTTGCCCAGCAGGACAATGTGGTACGTGTGGCTAACGCCGACGAGATTCTGGCTGCCCGGCAGCAGGGCAACATCGGATTCCTGCCCACGCTGGAGCACCTGGCCATCGGCAACAGCATTGAGCGAGTGGACGCGCTGTTCGGCATGGGCGTGCGGCTGGCCGGCATCACCTACAACCGGAGGAACTACATCGGCGACGGCCAGCAGGAGCGCAACCCCGGCGGCCTGAGCGCGTTCGGCGTCGAGGTGGTGCACCGGATGAACGACCTGGGGATGGCGGTGGACTTGTCCCATGCCTCGACGCCCACGGCAATGGACGCCATTGAGGTTTCGCGGGCGCCGACGGTGTTCAGCCACAACGCGTCCTACACGCTGCGACCCAACGGGCGCACACGCACCGATGAGGAGTTGCTGGCCTGCGTCCAAAAGGGCGGGCTAGTCTGCGTTACCGCAGTTCCAAACTCCCTGAGCGACGACCCGGAGCAGGACATCGAGTGCGTGCTGGACCATTACGACTACATGGTTCAGCTGTTGGGCATTGACCACGTGGGCATCGGGACGGATACGACCGTGGGGGACCACGTTGGGTTTCACCGGGTGATGATGGGGCGCACGCCGGACCAGCTGCCGGCTCCCTACCTCAATGGGTTGGAATCGCCGGCCGACGGCAAGAACATTGTGCGGGGCCTGATTCGCCGGGGTTACTCGGATGAGGACGTGTTGAAAATCGTGGGCGGCAATGCCCTGGACTACTTCCGGCGGGTGATAGCGTAGCTGGGACTGAGGGAGAGGGAATCATGATTCAACTGACTGATGATATGGCCCAGTTGATTAACCATGCCCGGGACGATGGCTATCCCTGCATCGTGAGCACGGCGTCCGCCGACGGCACGCCCAACTGCGGCTACATCGGCACCGTGTTGACCGTGGACGACGACACCTTGGTGTACCGGGACCGCAGCGGACGGGTTCCGCTGGACCACATTGAGGAGAACTCCAAAGTCATCGTGCTGTTCCGCAACACGGAGCGGGACGCCGGCTGGAAATTCCGTTGCACCGCCATGGTCTATCGGGAGGGTCCGGCTTTTGAGGAGATGACCGATAGGCTGCTGGAAGCCGGCTTGATTCCCGAACGCTACCTGCCGGACGGCAGGCAAGGCGCCATCGTAGCGCTGCGGATTGACCAGGTGCTGACGCTGTTCGGCGAGGTATTGCAGGAACGGGAGCCGGGGCTGCGCTGGTAAGGGCCGCCTATCCGCTCGCCACCGCCAGCGCGCCCACCGCAACGGTACCCAACTGCACCGGCAAGGGTTGCCAGGTTACGCCCCGGTCCCTGCTGCGGAACAGTCCGCCGCCGTCGGTGCCGGCATATACCACGCCCGTCTCCTGAGGGTCCCACTCGAAGGCCACCACCATATCGGCGGGATTTTCCCCGGAGCCAAGTCCTTCCACCAGCGTCCAGCTGTGGCCTCCATCGGTGGAGCGATAGAATTGCGGATTGCCGCGCCGGGAGTTCTCGGACACGGTAACCAGCACAATCTCAGCATCGTCAGGGGCCGATGCTATGTGCAGGGCGTAGCGTCGAGCCAGCCCGTGGTTGATGATCTCCCAGTCGCCACCGCCGTTGTCGGAACGGTATGGCGCGCGGGCCGTGGCTACATAGACGCTGCCGGCTCGGGCCGCGTTGACGCTCACGCAGTGGATGTCGTCATCCAGACCTGGCAACTGCCGCCAGTTACGACCGCCGTCGCCTGTGCTTACCATTCCGCCGACCTCGATGCCAGCATAAAGGCAAGCGGAGTCGTCGGGTGCAACACGCAGGTCGCGGACATGGGAGTCGCGGGTTGGAGAATGGAAGCTCCACTCCTCAGATTCGGGCACGGCACGGAAACCGTCCAGTTCCTTCCAGCTGTAGCCGCCGTCCGAGGAGCGGAATATCGCCGCCGGTTCGCTGCCGACGTACACGGTGTCCGCTTCATCGGGATGAGACAGCACGCTGTGCGCGTAGTCGCTGGGATAAGAGTCCAGAAGCCGCCAGGTGTTTCCGCCGTCATCGGTGCGATACACACCGGCTTCGTAGGCGGCCAGATATGCTCGCTGTGGTTTGGCGGAGCTGGCGGTCAATCGGGCGGCGGCGTGCGCCAGGGGCGTTACGGGGCCCTGCTGCCAGGTTTTCCCGCCGTCGGCGCTGGATACGGCACAAACCCCATCGTGCATTCCCACGTATATTCTCTTGGTTTGGGGCATTTCATCCTCCTTACAACAGTAGATGACAAAGAGCCAGCAGCGGCCATATAATGCCGGTAACAGATCCGATTCGCGCTACAACCATTCAGGAGGTCCGGTATGGCTACCGCAACCAAGTTTGAGCGAGTTACCAAACCCCTGGTCAAGATTACGGAGATGGACCACATCGTCCTAAGGACGAGGGACGTAGAAGAATCTTTGCGCTTCTACACTGAAGTGCTGGGGCTGCAGCCGGAGCGAGTGGAGCAGTGGCGGGCCGGGGAAATCCGTTTCCCATCGGCGAGACTGAATGCTGACACCATCATCGACTTCTTCGCCTCCGACAACATTCCAATGGGCAAGGACGACCCCAAGAATCAGGACCACTTCTGCATGGTCATTGACTATACCGACATGGAAGAACTGAAAGAGCGCTTCGAGGATCTCGGCGTGGAAATTCAGGCTGGGCCGGGCAAGCGCTGGGGTTCCCACGGCGACGGCATCTCGCTGTACATTTACGACCCCGACGACAACGTGGTGGAACTGCGTCACTATTAAACAAAAATGGAGCGGAAGACGGGATTCGAACCCGCGACCTTCTCCTTGGCAAGGAGACGCTCTACCACTGAGCCACTTCCGCCCAAATTATCCTGGACGCTTCCCCGGAATGGCGCCCAGGGGCAAATTTGAGAATACACGTTACGCAGTACTTTGGCAATACCTTCTCAGTGAGTGGAGGCGCTTGGCCAGCTCGCCGGGAATCGCAAAATTGACCTGCCGAGTATCGGTTACTATAATCGGCAAGTCCGAAGTGATAGCGGGTCTTTGCCCACACGGTAGGAGTCGCGATTGCCGGGTTCACTGCGTACGTGAGGAGAACTTTCATGGTTACAGAACAGGCAGCAGTCCTTAGCCCCGAGGCTATGGTGGAGGAGTTCCAGAAAAACGGCGTCACCCACGTGGTGACCATTCCCGACAGCGAGACCAACTACCTGTATGAGTTGATGAAGGACCAGCCCTGGCTGGATGTAGTCCCGGCCTCCCGGGAAGGCGAGACCTTCGCCATCGCCCTGGGGCTGCTGGTCGCCGGCAAGACGCCGGTGGTGCTCATTCAAAACACGGGCATGATGGAATCGGGCGACTCTATCAGGGGCATGGTCCTGGACGCCGGGTTCCCGCTGGTGATGGTGGTGGGTTATCGTGGCTGGAACCGCCACGGGGTCATCACCGACACGGCGGCCCGCTATACTGAGCCGTTCCTCAACGCCTTTCGCATCAACTACTATCTGGTGGAGCAGGACGCCGACAGCGCGCGTATCTCCACGGCCTTCGAGGAGGCACGGGCCACTAAGCGGCCGGTGGCCATCCTGGTAGGCGACGAATACCACGGGTTCAACCGATAACGGAGGCAAAGCATGATTCACGCCGAGGACGTATTCCGCGTTTTCCAGGAACACCGGGGCGATGCCATCGTGATTCCCACCGGCACTTCCGGTCGCCGCTGGGGAGAGTTCAGCAACAATGAGAACCGGGACCTGAACCTGGGCGGCGCAATGGGTCAAACCACGTCAGCTGCCCTGGGGCTGGCACTGGGACTGCCCGACGAAAAGGTGGTGCTGTTCGATTCCGAAGGCGCGTTGCTGATGAACATGGGGATCCTGGCTACCATCGCCGGCAAGAAGCCGCAAAACTTCTGCCACATCCTGCTGGACAACGAGTGCTACGCCACCACCGGAGGGCAGCCCGTTCCCAACGCGCAGGAGATTAACTACGCCGGCGTGGCAAAAGAGTCCGGTTACTCCTCTGCGTACAGCTTCGACGACTTGGAAGAGTTCGCCACCAACGTTGAGCAGATAATGCAGGCAACCGGCCCGGTATTCGTGGCCATCAAGGTTGTGCCGCAGATAGAGAACGAGCCGATAGGTATGCGGGTGCGCCCGCCGACCCGCAGCCGCGCCGAAACCATCCGCGACCTGCAGGGGGAGTTGGGTATCGGCGCCGACTAAGGGTCAAGAAGGGTACTTGCCCAGCATCAGCCAGCCGCCGCTGCTGGGCGTGGTAAAGGCGCAGAGGGCGGTTTCGGCCCGCACGGTTACCTGGCGGTCGCCAGCCGTGCCGCGGAGTTGCTCGATGCTGTCGGTGTACATGGCGGTGCGGGTGCGACCGTTGCCCAAGTTGCCGCCGCTGGAACTGAATGGGTGGGGACCCTTGACGCTGATGTCGCCGGCGTAGAAGGGCAAGGCTTCGCCCCGCTTGACCCCGTGCCACTGGAAACCCTCCAGGAAGAACTGGGTCATTATGGAGTAGCCGTCGTAGGGGTTGAAGATGTCCACGTCGGCGGGGCCCAGCCCGGCGCCTTCGTACATACGGGCGGCCTGCTGGTCGGTCCACATCTCCACTTCGTCCAGGTCGGGCTGGGTGGTTCGGAACCGGAAGTTGTGCTGGGAATGGTTGAGGACGTACACCGGCTGGGACTTCAGATCCTGGGCCCTTTCAGCGGTGGTGAACAGGTAGGCGGCCGAGGCGTTGACGGGACGGTCGCAGTCCCATATGCGTAGCGGCCTTAGAATGTGGCGCGAGCCCCTGTAGTCTTCCTCCGAAATGGGCTGAACGTTGTGAGTGGCGTTATACCCCCACGGTGTGAGCATCCCATTCTTGTGCTGGTTAGTGACGAAGTGGAACAGGTCGTCGTGTTCGCCGCCGTATTTCTGCAGGTACTGACGGTGGGGAAAGATGTTGATGAAGTCGTTGCCGCCGTGGTTGCCCCAGGGCACGGTCCATTGGCGCGCTCCACGGGCGTAGTCTTCGGCGTTCTCGCCGCCCCGGCGATAGCGGCCTTCCAGGTTGCCGGTGGGGTAAATGACCAGACAGGTGGAGCAGACGCCGTCGCCTACGGCCTGGGAGGCCATGCCCACCATCTCGCCGATGGTCGGCACCCCGGTGGGCGCGAATTTGACGTTATTGAAACCCATAGTGTTGATTAGCCACTGGGCGTTGATTAGGGTCAGGCCGTACTCCGAGTCATAGGGTGGGTCGAAGTAAGGCCGGGGCGCCCACTGGGAAGCGGTGCCCCCGCTGCCGCCAGCGATGTGGCTGTCGCAGCAGACTATGCCGTCCACCTGGTCGATGGTAACGCCGGCCTGTTCCATGGCCTTTTCGCAGGCCATGATGGTATAAGCACCCAGGGATTCATCCAGCTTTGTCTCATCCCACCGCCGATCCACCGGCGAATGGCCGTAGCCGACGACGGCCACCTTGCCCCGGTGTTCCCACACGCCCAAGCCGTCGCGGTCTCTCCGCCACTGGAAGTTGTTGCTGCTGGTCATAGTCCGTCCTCTTGTCGTTTGGCCGCGAGTAAGCGGAAATCTCCAAGAATAGCTATTCCACCACCCGCCATTCGTGTATCAACTGGCCAGGGGCCACTTCCTCGAAGGTAACTTCCACCGCCGCGCCCACCGGCACTTCGTAGGCCGGAACACCGGGCAGGTTGGAGTAGAAATTCACAGTGGGGTCCAGATCCAACGTCACAAGGGCGAGATTGTAAGGCTGGTCAAGCATTCGACGGTTGAGGCGGCCATCCTCGATGACGATGTAAGTAGCGATGTGCCCCTTGCCTTCCACCTCTTTCCACTCCAGATAATCGGCGGAGCCGCACACCTGGCAAGCAGCCTGGGGCGGGTACTGGAGCTTGTTGCAGGCAGTACAGTTCTGGAGTACCAAGCGCTGTTCGCTCACTGCCTGCCAGAAGGGCTGGCTGAGTTCATCGGGTACAGGGATTACCTTTGGCATTGCATATCTCCAAGCTGTTGGGCTATCTCGGCAGATACCGCAGCCCCGCGCCGGCGGCCAGAAAACATAAAAAGCGACAAGATCTTGCCGCTTCGCCCAATGCAAATCGATGTGATGTGGTGCCGAGGGGCGGATTCGAACCACCGACACCGGCATTTTCAGTGCCGTGCTCTACCAGGCTGAGCTACCTCGGCTAGTCGGGCTAATATGATAAACGGCATCTGGTAGGGTGTCAATCTGAACTTCGGCCAGCGCCGGAGCGCGTCCCACCGGCCGGTTCAACCAGCCCGACCACAAATAGACGATACCGATGAGGATCAACAGGGCGATGATGACGCCCACAACCAGGCATCCGTAGCGGGCCATGGCTACGCCGCCGGCGCCGGTATGATGGGCAGGCGAATCCGCGAAGGGCGCTGGCCGTCGTGGTAAATGGTCTGCATGGCGGGAAGGGAGCCAGTGGCCGACCACGGGTCGCCAGCGGTGTTGAAGTTACGGTCGAACCGAGGAAAGTTGCTGCTACTGATTTCCAGGCGGATGCGATGCCCCGCCTTGAAGACATTGCTCGTAGCCACCAAGTCGATGACATACTCTTCCACTGCGCCGGGTGTAATCGGGCGCGCCTGGTCCGTACCTTGGCGGTAGCGGGCGCGGATGATGCCGTCGGTCAGGCTGCGCGCCGCGCCACAGGGTTCCACGTCCGCCAGCTTGGCCGTGAAGTCGGTGTCGGCGGCGCTGGTGGCGGCGTAGAGGGTTACCGTCAACGGCCCGGTAACCTCCACATCCGACGCCAGCGGCGGCGTGGTGTAGCACAGCACATCGCTACGAGCCTCGACCGCACTCTGGTCATACGCACCGCCCGGCACGAAAGACGGGCCACAGCACAGTGGGCCGCCTCGGGTCGGAACCGGGTCTCGGGGATCATACAGAAACACATCCGTGAACTCATCACCAGACGGTTCAGTGGACAGCGCGCCGTCGCCGTCAGCCGTGTTAGCCTTGCCGCCGCTGTGCAGGTAGTAGTCGGTATATTCGGCCCGGGCGAGCGGCCATTCCTGCTCCTCCCGCCAGTAATTTTCGCCCATCACGAAGATGCGGACGGGCGCGTCAGCGTCGGCCGCGTTCCGCTCGCCCTTGAGCCAGTAGTCATACCAACGCAGATGAATGCCGTCAGTGTCGATAGCCGGCCCGGCCGCGGCCAAACCGAAGAAAAACTCGCCGGAAATTTCGCCAAAGGGCCCGTGATGCCATGGCCCGACAATCAGGCGCTGTCCGGCCCGTGCCGTAGCGTCCTCAGCCTGCGCGCGCATACCGACGAAGTTGCGCAGGGTGCCCAACAGAAAAATATCGTGCCAGCCGCCGATGTGCAGGGCCGGCGTAGTGATGTGCGGGTAATGGTCCTCGATGCGCCAACGCTTCCAGTAGTCATCGCTAATGGAGTGGCGAATCCAGTCGTAGAAATAGTCGGCCAGCGGTGGTTTCAGCTGGGGCAGATCGACTATGGGTTGGTAGCGGAATGTGCATTCCAGCTCGTTGAAAGCTGCCAGCAACTCCTCACGTGTCCCCTCAGGCAGTTCGTGGCGGCTACTGATAGCGCCCAGGTTGGCCATGGTCAGCTGGCGCATCGCCCAGGACAGGGCAAATCCCCAGGCCAGCGCGCCGCCCTGGTAAGTCCAGCCCTCGTAATAGTCCGAGGCAGTGATACCGGGAACGATGCAAGTCAGGTTAGGCGGGTTGGTAATCGCGCATAGCCATTGAGTTGCGCCGACGTAGGAACGGCCAAACATACCGACCTTGCCGGTGCTCCACGGTTGGGCGGCGCACCATTCCACGGTATCGTAGCCGTCGTTGGGTTCGTCCAGGAACGGGTAAAACTCGCCCTCTGAGGCGTAACGGCCTCGAGTGTCCTGTACGACAATTGCATAGCCGTGGGAAGCGGCGCGCATCACGTCCAGGCTGCCGGTCCGGTTCTGGGTCTTGTCATAAGGAGTCCGTTGGAGCAGAACGGGGAGCGGCTCCGACACGTCGGGGCGATACACATCGGCGTACAAGGTAACGCCGTCGCGCATCGCAACCGGCACGTTGAACTCGCTGCGGACGCTTGTGTATGGGCCAATCATATCCGGCATAATAACCTCCCTACGCCAGCAGAAACTCCAACACCGCCTTTTGAGCGTGAAGCCGGTTGTGGGCCTGCTGATACGCCACCGATTGCGGGTGTTCCAGCATTCCCGGGGGCACTTCCTCGCCATAGTGAGCGGGCATATCGTGCATAAAGCAGGCTCCCTGCGCGGCCATTTCCATCAAAGCGTAATCTACTGTGTAGCCCCGGAACGCGGCCAGCCGCTGCTCCGTTTCCGCTTCATCGCCCATGCTGGTCCAAACGTCAGTGTACACCACGTTGGCGTCAATCACGGCGTCCTCGGGCCGTACCAAAGGGTGGACGGTGGGACGGGGGCCGTCATTGGCGCGGACGCCCCGGGCGCTGGCGGCTCCAAATACCGACTCTTCCAGCTGGTAGCCATGAGGAGCGGCGATAGCGAAGTTCATGCCGACGGCCGGCGCGCCCAGGCAAAGGCTGCGCGCCACGTTGTTCCCATCTCCGATGTAAGCCAGGTTCAGGCCGTCAGTGTGTCCGTGTGTCTCGGTTATGGTAAGCAGGTCGGCCATGGTCTGGCAGGGATGTTCCACGTCCGACAGGGCGTTGATGACCGGTACCGAGCCGTATTCCGCCAATTCCACCAGCGAGTCATGGGAATTGACACGGGCAATTACGGCGTCCACGTAGCCGCTGAGCACGCGCGCAACGTCGGAAACCGGCTCCCGCTTGCCCAGGCCGACCTCTTCCGGCGACATATACAAGCTGAACCCGCCCAGCTCTGCAATGCCAATCTGAAAGCTCACTCGGGTGCGCAGTGACGGCTTTTCAAAGAGCAGGGCAACTCGCTTGCCGGCCAGAGGTTGAACTCCGCCTGGGGCTGCCGCTTTCAGCTCAATAGCCCGGTTTATCAACTGGCGTGTTTCTTCGGCGGAGATGTCGGTGATGGTAAGAAAATCGCGCTTGGCGGTCATAGCTCGCATCCTGAACCGGGGTAAAGTACCGGCCTACTCACGCAAAACAGGGGGCAAGTCTCGCAACCTGCCCCCTGCGGTTTTCAGGACTTTCCGGACATTTACAGATTGAACTGCGGGTCCAGATAGGCGTCGTCCTTGTCATAAATCTGGAGGCGGGAGCGCAGGGTGTCACACACTACCAGGCGGTTGTTGGCCCGGTCGAAGGTGCAGCCCATGGGCATTCGGAAGGTTCGCTGCTGCTGCTCCAAGTCGGGAACTCGGCGGCGCGCCTTCACCATGTCAGGATTCGCGTCCAGGGACAGGTTGCCCCAGTCGGACACCTCTACCGCGTCACCAGTCAGATAGGCGATGGGGCGGGTTTCCGCGTCGTAGATGACGATGCGCTCGTTCATCCAGTCAGCCACGTAAACGTCGCCGTCGTTGTCAATGGTGACGTCCAGCGGATGGCTCAGCTCACCAGAGCCGGAGCCTTGACTGCCAAAAGTGGCCAGATGCGTTCCGCCAGCAGTGTACTTCTGTACCCGGTGGTTCCCCCAGTCGGCCACATAGAGGTCGCCGGAGGGGTCTATGGTGATGCCAGAGGGCATTTCCAGGTCGGCCGGGCCGCTGCCCTTGGTGCCGAATCCACCGAGGTAGTCGCCGTCGGGGCTGAACTTCTGTACGCGGCTGGTGCGCGAGGATATCACCCAGAGGTTGCCGTCAGCGTCAATTTCCAGGCCGGCAGCGCCGTTCAGCTGGCCTTCACCGTCGCCGGTTTCGCCCCACTGCTTCTGCAGGTTGCCATCAGCGTCAAAGACGGAAATCTGATTCTTCCACTCATCCGACGCATAGACGTTGCCGTCAGCGTCGGTGGTGATTCCGGTGAGCCACTGGAACAGGCTGCCGGAGCCGGCCTGATAGGCGATGCCTTCCCGGCCGAATTCGCCGATGTATTCCTGGTCCACCGTGCACTTGGTGATGCGGGCACTGGGATTCTGTTCGCCGGAGCGGTTGGCTACGTAGAGCGTCCCGTCGGGACGGGCAGCTACGGCAACCGGCTGGCTGAACCCCATTCCCACCTGAGCGTTCCGGCCAATGTTGTGGCTGTAGAGCCACGCGCGGCCTCCCGCTACGGTGTTCATAGGCATAGTTATTTCCTCCCCATGCTTTTCGTTGGCAGTGGCGGCGCAGTCTCACGATTGCGCCGCCGATATGGCTTTGCCGGAAGCTTACTTCTTGATGACGTCGAGCTTCGGGAAGTTGCCGTTGACGATGGGGTTGGCGTCCATGCCCATCCAGTCTTCCACGATGGTAGAGTACGCGCCGCGGAAGTCGTAGTTGGGAACCAAGTCACCCTGTTCCAGATCCTCGGCCTTGCGGGAGGGGTACTCACCGTAGAGGCCGCCCTTGACCGGGTCGCCGATGACGAAAGCAGCGCCGGCTGCGCCGTGGTCGGTGCCGGAGCCGTTGTCGCGGACGCGGCGGCCGAACTCGGAGAACAGGTACATGACGATGTTCTCTCCGGTGTTGTGCTCCTTCATGTCCTGGAAGAAGGCGCTGATACCCTCGGAAACTTCCTTCCACAGCACCGGGTGGGCCGCGGCCTCACCGGCGTGGGTGTCGAAGCTACCATGCTGGGTGTAGAAAATCTTGGTGCCCAAGTCGGCCATGTACACCTGGGCGATGTCGCGCAGGTGGGAGGCGATGGGGCTGTTGGGGTACTCGACGTTGCTGGAGTACTTCTCCGGTGCAACCTTCACGATGTCGGCGCCCACCATGGCGTCGGTGCCGGTGGAGCGCAGGTAGTCGTTCACGAAGCTGCCGCCCACTGTGGGAGCGTACATCTTGGAGAACAGGTCCAGAGCCTTGGAGCGCTGGTCGGCGTCGGCGATACCGGTGAGCAGGCCGTAGGTGCTCAGGTCGGCGATGGCGGCGACGGGAACGCCGGGGACGGCCAGCGCACGGGGCAGGCCGTGGCCGAAGTTAATGGCCGTCAGCACGTTCTCTTTGTTGGGGTCCAGCTCGCGGGCAACGCGCCCGGCCCAGCCTTCGGTCCCAACCTTGTCCGGCTCACAGGTGTGCCAGATGTCCATGCTGCGGAAGTGCGAGCGGGGGCTGTCGGCATAGCCGATGCCATGGATGACGGCAACCTTGCCCTCGTCATACAGTTCCTTGACCGGGCCCATGGTGGGCATGAAGCCCAGCTCGTCGTTGATGGGAATGATGTCTTCCCGCTCGTACCGGATGGTCGGGCGGTTGTCGTAATACAACGAGTCGTTGTAGGGGATCACGGTGTTGAAGTAGTCGTTGCCGCCGGTGAGCTGCAGGACCACGATGACCGGATCTTTCTTGGTGGAGGTCATTGCGTATGCTCCTTGTAGGTATTTGTTTCAAGGGTAAATCGGAATTTGGCCGGGCCGAATTCGACCCGGCCTGATTCCGATTAGCCGAACTGGAACTCGGTGGTGGCGCTGATGAGAGCCATGGTCTCGCCGATGCGGGTGGCAGCGGCGGCACGGTCCTTCCAGTCCACGTTACCACCGGAGCGAACGTGCTCGGCCAGCTGACCACGGGTCTCTTCGCTGAGTTCAACGAAACCCATGTAGTCGGTGCAGGCGTCCAGCAAGTGGTCGGGCGTTTCGACACCTTCAGCTTCCATGCTGTTGATGATGTTCTGCATTCCGGGCAGTTCGGAGTTGGAAACCCGGTCGGCGACGAAGTTGATGCGAGCCAGCAGCGCGCCGGAGTTAATCCATTCGAGGCCGGTGTGCCAGCCTTCCACCGACGGCGGGTCCAGGATGGACTGGCCCATGTACGTGGGCTCCTTGCCGATGTTCAGCACGCCGGGGTCCGGGTTCTCAAAGAGGCCGACCATGCGCAGGGTGCCGGCGACCACTTCGGCCGGGCTCTTAATCTTCTGGAAGCGCGCGTCCTTGAACCATTGAGAGTTGAACATATGACGCAGGACAGCCTTCATCTCGAAGCCGGAGTCCTCGAACACCTGACACATTTCGTCCAGGGCATCCTCGTCCCGGGCCGGCTCAATGGTCCAGGCGGGAACTTGGGGCTCGTCGGCGACGAAGAAATTGTAGAGGTGACGGCAGATGAACCGGGAAGTCGCCGGCTCTTCGAGGATGATGTCGATGATGTCCTCACCGTCAAAGTTCCCGGTGCGGCCCAGGAAGGTCTTTTCGCCAAAGTCGTGGTCGGCTTCGTTGTAGGCGAACTTCCACGGGTAGCGGCCATAGGGCGCCCGGGGCAGCTTCGCCTGGATGGTCCAGCCCGTAAAGGCCCGAGAGCATTCGCGAACGTCAACCTCGGTGTAGTTGGAAACGCCCATGGAGAACAGCTCTAGGAGCTCGCGGCCCCAGTTCTCATTCACGGCGTCCCGGTGGTTTTCGTTGTTGTCCAACCAGAAAATCATGGCCGGGTTCTTGGACAGCTCGATGAGAATGTCCCGGTAGTTGCCCATACCCTGCTCGCGCAACATATCAATTTGCTCGAGCAACTGGTCACAGTTGTCCACCTTCGAATTGCCAGTGGCAAACACGTGGTGCCAGAACAGGGTCATCTTCTCTTCCAGGGGCCGGTCGCTGGATACCATGTTGTACATCCAGTTGGCCTGTCCCGAGAAAGGGACGCCGCCGGGAAGCAAGAAGCTGGGGTGATACCGCAGCAACAGAGCCATCTTGCCGCCCTCGCGGCTCGCGGGCGGCTCAATCAACTCTTCTACGGTGGCTTCGTAACCCTGGGCAACGCAGCGTTCCAACTCAGAGCGGTTAGCACCGAAGCCGGCGCGCCGCATCAGGTGGGCCATCAATGCCAGGTCATCTTTGTGTGACATCCTGTGCCTCCTTCCTGCGATTTTGTTCTTCCTACATCGGAAACGGGCAGGGCTCGCCCGTCCGACTTACGATTACCCGTAGTCTAATCGGGTTGCAACAGCGTGTCAACCGAAAAACGGCCTATCGCTCAAATTTGATAACGATTATAAAGTGGTAACCGACACCAAAGAGGAGGCATGCCCTCGCTCACCCCGGAACCGCCCAGCCCGGCGGCGGCGCATGGGTTACTGATGGGTCGTCATCCGCGGGAATCTGCGCTACCAACCGGCCGTTTTCCACCAGCACGTCGTGGTAAAAAAGTTGTGCCCTGGGACCGTTGACGCATACTCCCTGGCTCTCCTCAAACCTCCAGCCGTGGTCGGGACACAAGAAGCTTTTTTCCCACTTTACCACCCGGCCAAAAGCGTGCGGACAGACCATGGACAGTAGACGGTACTTCCCATCACGGGCCTTGGCGAGCCAATACTCTTCACCGCCATCCAGCCGTACCCGTGCCGGCAGCGATGGAAAATCTGCTGCCGCGCCAACGTCAACCCTCCTGGCCGGGGCCGTCTTGTTGCGGCCAATATCGGCCGGGTCCGTTACCATGCGGCGCCGGCGATGATAGATGTCTTCGCTCATTGTTTGGCTCCTCTTCCGCAGCGCGGTCGCGTCAGTCCATCGGGAGACCCGCTAAAGCTTCTTCCATAGATATGACGGGATATATGACCGCGCGATTCGACGTTGCCAGTCCCATATCAATAACCGCATCGTCCACCGCATGGGCGTCTGGCCCATCCAGAATCAGCCAGATTTGGTGTGATGACTTGCCGACCCAGCCGCCCCGGTATTCACATCCCCGGCGGCTCATCGTGTCCGTCAGATCCGCCGCCATTCGCAGCACTCGATCGCGCACTCCCATATCGACGCCGGGGGAACGCTCCGGTGCGTGTTCCAGAGATACCATATACAAACCCACCGTGAAACTCCTCCAGGGCTGACCCGTTATCCCACGACTGCCGGTACGGACAGCGCTGCCGGCCGGAATACGCCGGGCTGAGCCAACCCCGTAAAGACATCAGGCCGCATGGCTTCGGCCAGCCCTTCCAGGACATCAACCACCCGTGGGCCGTGCCGGCTGGGTATCTGGCCATCGAACAGATAAACCCGGCCCTTCTGCACGGCTTCCAGGGCATTCCATTCCGCCCTCTCGGAAAGTCGAGCAGTCTCAATGATGGTTCGCTCCATATCGAAGGCGCAGGGCATGACCATCACGTAGTCCGGCTGGTAGGCGAGCACTTCGTCCCAACCTACTTCCCGAGACTTGCCCCACTTCTCGGCCAATCCTTCTTCACCCCCGGCCAGCTCGACCAGCTCGGGCGTCCATTGCCCGGTGTTGCGCAAAGGTTCCAGCCAGTCGATGCAGAAAACTTTGGGGCGACGGCCATCAGTAATACGTTGAGCTACGTGGTCGGCGCGCGCGCCGAGTTCCGCCAGCAAATCCCCGGCCCGTTCCGAAACGCCGGCAGTGTCTCCAATGCGCCGAATGTTGCCGAAAATGTCATCCAAGCCGGCCGGCCGGATACTCAATATCTCCGGGGAATAGTCCAGGACTTTCGCCGCCGTTTCAAACACCGAACCCGCGCCGACGGCGCAGACTTCACAGAGCTCCTGCGTCAAAATCAGGTCAGGTTGCAGGTCGCGCAGCAAGTCGCCGTCAATGACGTACAGCGGATTGCCGGTGGCCCTGGCTTGCTGGATGATAGCGTCAATCTCGGCGCTGGACAGGTCCGACTTGCTGCGGATGCTGCGGCTGACGATGGGCAAGCCACGCGCCGCCGCCGGATAGTCGCACATATGGGACACGCCAACCAGCGAATCCCCCAGACCGAGGGCGAATACCATCTCCGTGGCGCTGGGCAGTAGGGAAACGATGCGCATAGCCGGCATTGTAGGCGGATTCGCCGGCGATGGCAAACTAAAGGCCGAGCTTTGGCACAAGACCACAGGATAAACAGGATCCCGGTTAGTCGCCGGCTTCAGGATGTTATGATATTCGTACCCCACAGAATCAATGCGCTCTTGACCTGGAATAGCCTCCCACATCAATGACTGCCCGAATCCTCAACGGCAACGAGCTGGCCGCTGCCATTCGCTCCGAAATAGCCTGGGACGTGGCGGAACTGTTCGCCGACACCGGCATGAGGCCCGGCCTGGCCGCCGTGCTGGTTGGCGACGACCCGGCGTCCGACGTTTACGTGCGCAACAAACGCCGCGCCTGTGAAGACGTAGGCATCTTCTCCGAGACTTTTCGGCTGCCCGCCGACGCTACCCAGCAGCAGTTGACCGCCCTTATCAACAGTCTCAACGCGAATCGCGCCTTCCACGGCATCCTGATCCAGTTGCCCTTGCCTGCTCACCTGAACGAGTCATCCGCTATCGAACGGGTTGACCCTCGCAAGGACGTGGACGGACTCCATCCCGTCAGTCAGGGTCGGATGCTGCAAGGCGAACCCGGATTCCTGCCCTGTACGCCGTCCGGCGTGCAACAGGTCTTGCTCCGCTCCGGTTACGACCCGGCCGGCCAGCACGTAGTCATCGTGGGACGCAGCAACATCGTCGGCAAGCCCCTAGCCGCCCTGCTGATGCAGCGACGACCCGGCGGCAACGCCACCGTTACCGTCTGCCACACCCGCACCCGGAGCCTGCCCGACGTCACCCGTCAGGCCGACATTTTGGTGGCCGCCATGGGAGTCCCCGGAGCCATCACCGCCGACATGGTGCGTAAGGGTGCGGTGGTCATCGACGTCGGCATTAATCGCGTTGACGACGCCAGCCGACGCCGGGGCTACCGCTTGGCCGGCGACGTTGACTTTGACCCGGTGGCTGCCAAAGCCGAGGCTATCACCCCCGTCCCCGGCGGCATCGGCCCCATGACCGTTGCCATGCTTATCAGCAACACCCTGGACGCCGCCCGGCGCAGTACCGATGCGAACCAGTGATTTCGACTACGTCCTCCCCCAGGAGCGCATCGCTCAGACGCCGGTCGAACCCAGGGACGCTTCCCGCCTGCTTGTGTTGCATCGCTCAAAGCAGGATGACGCCGTTGAGCACCGCAGGTTTCGGGACCTGACCGACTACCTCCGCCCCGGCGACCTCATGGTCTTCAACCGCAGCCGGGTGATACCGGCCCGGCTCTACGGAACGGAGTCGCGCTCCGGCGCGCGGGTGGAAATTCTGCTCGTGCGCCGTGTTGAGCCGGGCATCTGGCAAGCCCTGGGCCGACCCGGCCGCCGGCTGCGCCAGAGCGCGGAAGTAGTGGTAGCCGGCGCCAATCAATCCGACCCGGTGCGGATTGATGTGCTGGAAACGCGCGGGAACGGCCTGCGGCTGGTTCGTCTCTCCAACGACAGCGCACTGGAAGGGCTGGGTCAGCTGCCCCTGCCGCCCTATATCAAGGAAACGCCGGATGACCCGGAACGCTACCAGACCGTCTATGCCGACGCGCCCGGCAGCGTCGCCGCGCCCACCGCCGGCCTGCACTTCACCGACGCCATGCTGGACGACATCCGCAGCCGGGGCGTACATACCGCCTGGGTAACGCTGCACGTGGGACTGGACACCTTTCGCCCGGTCCATGGCGAGGACATCGCTGAGCACAAGATACACACCGAATGGTACCAACTGCCGGACGAAACCGCCAACGCCATCAACGGGGCCCGGCGGAACGGCAACCGCATCATCGCCGTCGGCACCACCACCGTACGCACCCTGGAGCACGTCGCCCAGGAGGCTCACAACGCCGGCGCATCCGAAATCACTGCTTCCACCGGTGACGCCGATCTGTTCATCATGCCGGGCCATCAGTTCCATCTCGTGGACGCGATGCTCACCAACTTCCACCTGCCCCGCTCCACCCTCTTGATGTTGGTATCGGCCTTCGCCGGCCGAGAGCGCATCCTGGCCGCCTACGAGGAGGCCATCGAGCAGAAGTACCGCTTCTACTCCTTCGGCGACGCGATGCTGATAGTCTAGCTACGCTTCACCGGCCGGCCCAAAGGGGAAGACATCGGCAACCGGGCAGGCAAAACCGGCCAGTACCGGATGGCTGATATACTCAACCCGTCCGGTTGCCACCCACAGATAGGAGTCAAGCAAATGACCACGCAAACACCCAACGACATACGCCCTGTATGGTTGGTTAGTGGCGGTCCTCAATGGCGGTATTTTACAAAATTTTGGCAGCACTACGATATTGAGCACGACCATACCAACCAGATACGCGAAATGCAGCCAGGCGACTGGATTGCCTTGAGAACTGACGCCCTCGATGAAGCTCCTCTAAAGAACGAGCATGGTGAACCGGTTGCCAGCGTAGGCATTTGGGCGACTGGTAAGGTCGAGCGAACTGAGGGACATTTCGTATATGTAGATTGGAATTTGGACCACCTTGGTGGCGCACGACTACGGAATTGCCGTGTGGACGGGATTGCCACTCATTTCGCCGAGAACCGGTGTATCTGGGAAGTGGATCCTCGCGACGAGGCGCAGCGTGACTTCATCCGGGAGGTTTTCGGAGAAGACGAGCTTGACGATGAATCTGACAGGTCTATTTCTGACATACGACCAGATCCATACCACGTATCAGACGGCCTGCCAATTGAGCAACGTATTACCAATTTCGTTACCGACGGCTGCTTTCTTGACCAAGCCAAACTGGAAGCCATCCTCCGCCGCCTCCGCACCAAGCAGAACATCATCCTGCAAGGCCCGCCCGGTACCGGCAAAACTTGGCTCGCCAAACGCCTGGCCTACGCTCTGATTGGACAGAAGGACGATAACAAAGTCCGCTCATTCCAGTTTCATCCCAATATGTCCTATGAGGACTTCGTGCGTGGCTGGCGACCGCAAGGCGGCGGCAAGCTCGAACTGGTAGATGGCCCGTTCCCGAAACTGTGCGACGACGCTCGAAATGACCTCGGCGGCAAGTACGTCATCGTTATCGAGGAAATCAACCGCGGCAACCCGGCCTCCACCTTCGGCGAGCTGCTCACCCTGCTGGAAGCCGACAAGCGTGATGAGAGCGAAGCGCTGGCATTGGCCTATCCCCGGGAACCCTGCGAGCGGTTCTACATCCCGCCCAACGTGTACGTCATCGGCACTATGAACACTGCCGACCGCTCCATCGCAATGATTGACCTGGCCCTGCGCCGGCGCTTCGCCTTCTTCGACCTGGAACCCGTTTTCAGCGACGTGTGGCGCGATTGGGTTCACCAGAACTGCGGCATCCCCGGCGATTTTCTGACTGACATCGCACAGCGTATCGCATCGCTGAACGACCAAATCGCGGACGACCGCAACCTGGGGCGCCAGTTCCGAATCGGCCACAGCCACGTTACCCCACCGCCCGGCACTGCTGTTGACGACCCTGCCAGTTGGTTCAGGGAGATTGTAGAAACCGAAATCGCACCGCTGCTGTATGAGTACTGGTTTGATGATCCATCAACAGCCGACGACGCCAAAGATGCGTTGCTGGCCAACCTGCAATGACCACAACACTCGAGGCAACTTCCCCCGGTTTTATCGGCCGCATCCCGGTACGCAACATCTGGCTGCTGCTCTTGTACGCTTCCCAACTTTACCAGGAACTGCCGGGATCCCGGCGGGTGGAGTTGGAAGACGCGCCCGACGACATTCCGGAGCTGGTGGCGGAAATCTTGACCAGCGCAGTAGCTCGACGGATGCGCCGCAACCTCAATACTGACTACCAACGACGTCAGCATGACCTCAACCGGGTTCGCGGACGCATCAACCTGCTGCGAACCGAGCGACGGCAACTGCTGCAGCGGGCGCGGGTGGCCTGCATTTTCGACGAGCTGACCGTTGACACGCCTCGCAACCGTTATGTCAAAGGAGCGTTGCTGCGGCTGGCGTCGGTAATAAGAGCGGACTTGGCAAGCCGCTGCCGCAATCTGGCCGCCCAGCTGGAGCGAGCCGGTGTGCAGACTGAGATTGACTCCAACCGACTGCGCCACAGCCTAGCCATGGACTACTTGGGCTGGACGGACACCGAAGAACGGCAAATGCTAGCGGCGGCCCAGCTGGCTATAGACCTAGCCATCCCTACCGAGGAATCGGGGTTTTCCCTATTGCCCTTAGTTAACCGCCCGGAAACCCGGGGCTGGGAACTTTACGAGCGGGCAGTCGCCGGCTTCTATGACGCCGTGCTGTCGCCCAACGGTTGGCGAGTAACTGCGCAAAGTCCGGCCACCTGGCAGTTGGCCGATTCTACTCCCGGCCTGCGCGAACTGATGCCAGGCATGGTGCGCGATGTAGTGCTGGAACGGGCCGGACGTCGCATCGTCATCGACACTAAGTTCACGTCAATCATTGTAACCGGACAGCAAGGTAAAGAGACGTTCAAAAGCGGCAGCATCTACCAGATTTACGCCTACCTGCGTTCCCAGGAGAACGACGACGACTCCCTGTCGCTCAACTCCGCCGGCATTTTGCTCTACCCGGCCATCTGCGTTGACTACCACGAGACAGCCATCATCCAGGGCCACCAAATCCACTTTGCCACCGTGAACCTGGCCGCCGACAGCCGGAACATCCGCAAACAGCTGCTGCGGATTTTGAACGACGGGCTACCTCATAGCCTCAGCTGAAGCGCGGGGGCCGGTCAGTGCTGCCCGCGTCATCATCCGCATCGCCGGCATCGTCACGCAGGCTGCGCCGGCGGGAGCGCGGGCTACGCTGCGGCGAATCGTCGTCAGCAGCAGCCTCGCCATCCGCATCAGCTTCGTCTGGCTCCTGGTCGTCCCGGAGACCACGGCGACGGGAGCTTGGGCTGCGCTGGGGAGCCGAGTCGGTTGACGACTCTGCTGCGGATTCGCTCGTATCCGCCACCGTGGAGTCAACAACGTCGGAGGCCTGTTCATCATCGCCGTCCTCGCTGGGCGCCGGCGCGTACTGCGGGTTGTCGCGCCAGAAGTCCTTGACCGCGGAATCCAGGTAGCGGTGCATCTCTTCCGGCTCCCGCACCTGCACCGGGACACGCCGGCGGTTCGTCGTGTACACCCGCAGCGGGTCGCCCATAAAGCCCCGGTCCAGCACTACCTCGCGAATGTCGCTGAAGTGGATGGTGCGCCGGCGGGGCATCCCGAACATTATGATGAGCGCATCGGAATAGACCCGGTACTGACGAGGCGACGTCAGCCAGGAGTACGCGCCCACGCCCAAACCCACGATTATCAGCAGCCACGCGCCTCCACCGCCGGACGAGGTAGTCGCCGGCTCGCCGCTCTCCGTTTGACCGCCCTCGGACGGAGCGGCGCTTTCGGTGTTGGTACGGGGACTGCACGCCGCCGCCAGCGGGTCAAAGCCGGCCGCCTGGAGCAGGCCCAGAACTATCACCACCGCCGCCAGAATCAGCGTGAGGTTGAACCTGACCCGACTGGGAGCCCAATAAATCAGCGTGGTTTCGGGCTGCTGCATACTATGTTAGCACCTGCTGTTGTTTTTGTAAGTAGCGCCGCCAGCGGCGCCGCCGGATATGTTACCACACGTCCAACCCACCAATGACGCAGGACTGCGTCACTCGGTGACACTTCCCCCTTGCGCCAACCCTTAGCACGTCCGTACCATATAAGCCATCAACTCAAATCTATCCCGCCACCCAGGCCTAGAGCTATCCAAAGCCCACCTCCAAACATCGCAGAACCCGCACAAACCCCTCTCTCCAAACCGCTCGCCAACCCACCGAAGCCGCCGAAATCGCTCACAAAACTGCCCATTTCACCACCATCAACCGCTCACCGCCCGCTCCATCCCCTACTCAAATGAGCGGTTATGAGCGCGAAATCGGCTTTTCCTTCACCGACAGACCATGCCAACCCACATCCCTTGACCCGGTGCGGCCTTGATGCCAGAATTGGGCGCACAACATCATTACTTACACAACGGACCACAGGAGGCGACGGCCATGCTGATTTGCAGGTTTCGCACGGGCGACCGGGTAGCTCACGGAATAGTTGACGGCGACACGGTGCTGGAAGTTCAGGGCGGGCTCTTCGACGGGCTGAAGGAGTCGGGCAGCAAGTACGCGCTGAGTTCGGTCAAACTGCTCCCGCCCGTAATACCGCCCACCTTTTACGCCGCCGGCATCAACTTCCCGGAACACGTAACCTGGGCTGCTCATATGCGCGGCGAGGAACCCAACCTGCCCAAAAAGGCCGACGTTGGCTACCGCGCCGTCAACGCTCTCACCGGCCAGGGCGATCCCATCATCGTGCCGGCCGACGCCACCGAGGAGCTCCAATACGAGGGCGAGGTGGTCGTCGTCATCGGCAAGGAATGCCGCAACGTCAGCCAGGACGAAGCCCTGGACTACGTGCTCGGCTACACCATCGGCAACGACGTCAGCGAACGCTACTGGCAGCGCAACGACCGCACCATGTGGCGAGCCAAGAACACCGACACCTTCAAGCCCATGGGCCCCTGGATTGCCACCGGCCTCGACCCGGACGCATTGCACGTAACCATCCAGGTCAACCAGCGCGTCGTCGGCGAGTACGACCTCAATACCGCTATTTTCGGCGTGCGCGAGTACATCAGCGATATGAGCAAGTATCTGACCCTGGTGCCCGGCGACGTGCTGTGGATGGGCACCGACGGGGCCACCGAGAATATGAAGGACGGCGATGTCTGCGACGTCACCGTCACCGACATCGGCACCCTCAGCAACCCGGTAGTGTGGGGCAAGGCCTGATTGCAACGGCCTTGCTGCGGAGCGTTTCGGCATCGGTAGGGGCGAATAGTCATTCGCCCCTACCGGTATAATGCCGGCTTTGATGGACTATGACTGCTTCGGGCGACTTCCTAACCTGCCAACGCTGCGGCGCAGCCTATGCGCCGGAGCATCGCTTCTGCGGCGCGTGCGGCGCTGAGGTCGGCTTGGCGGCCCCGCCGTCCAGCGCCGCCCCGGCTCCACCCTCCAGACCGACTGGCGTCTCGTCGCCGGATGCTTCCGAAGAGCTTAACCGGCTGGCCGGCGCTCCCTACGACCCGTCGGCTTCCACCGGAATTCCTCGGGCCGAGGAACGGGATGACGCCCTGCCTTACTATATCCCGCCGGCCCGGGTGGTGCTGATGACCTTGCTTAGCGCCGGTCTGTACATTTTCTACTGGATGTACGTTACCTGGCGGCACTATAGAGAGCACACCGGAGACATCGCTTACCCCATTTTCCACGCGCTGACGCTGCTCGTACCGGTGTACAACCTCTTTCGGCTGCACGCCCACATGCGGGTGTACCAGGAGCTGATGGAAGCTCGCGGGGTTCCAACTACTCTGAACCCGGTGCGAGCGGTACTGATGTACTTTGGAGTGTTCCTGCTGGGAATGGTATCCCTTATGCTGCCGGTCGAAGCTCCCATAACGCCGGCCCAGCAGGCGGCCTACGCGGCAATCAACGTGGGGCAAGCGACGCTGGTCGCGTGGATATTGTGGCAGGCGCAGGGGAATCTCAACCGCTTTTGGCAGCATAGGCTGGGAACGCGACTGGGCTGGGCCCCCTTGAGTCCGGGAGAACTGGCCCTGGTTGCCCTGGGCTTCCTACTGGGATGGGGAATGCTGGCGGTCATCCTGATTGACCCGACGCTGATACCGGCGGAACCGAGTACCGTGTCGGAGCCGGCGCTGACACCATCGCCTTGAGCAAGCATTGACGCGCAGCCGCTACACTCCCAAGGCCACCTGCACCATGCGCTTCTCAAGGGCTAAGGCTAATTCCGAAGCCAAAGTCGTTCGCCGGTGTTCGCCGATTGCGCCCACGAAAGCTACGCCCAACAGCCGGCCCACGCGGAAGTCGATGACTGTTGAGGACAAAAGTCCCGCCGGACCGCCCTGCAACACGTGCAAACCCACCGCTTCGTCATAGAACCCTTCAACATCCAGTCGGTTGACTGATATCAATTGCTGTCCGGAACCGACGCTTTCGCCCACGTTATCCTCGAAATCCTTGACGAAAACGTCGGACATCCAACCGGATACCTGGTCCGGGCTTTCGAATAGGTGCACCACGGTTGCGCCAACGAAATTAACGCCACTTGCCGGAGATACATCGGACGTGGGCACGAATTCACGCATAAAGCCACCAATGCGCCCGGCGTTGCGAAAACGGTCCGCTGTGCTGCCCTTGAACCCGTTCTCCGCCATCTCGGCGTTGTCCAGCGGGCCGGAGCGAGCCAGTTGGTAGCCCCGCAAATCGTCGGGCAAGTCGGCAGCTTCCAGCGTCATATCTTCCAGGTCGGGTTCGCCGACGCGGTAAGTTGCGGTCCATAGCGGATTGGCTGACACGGCAGAGATTCCTCCGGCAGTATGCTACCCGGGGCGAATCCGCCGCCGACGGGTTCGCCCTGCTGGTTCGCGGCTAAGCGGCAACCATGGGATAAACGTGGCGGCCCCGGGACATTTCTACGGGGACGTCGGTGCGCGTCCACTCATTGCCGCCGTCGTTGCTGCAATAAACGTGACCGTCCCGGTCGCAGCAATAGACGTTCTGGGGCGCGTTGCGGTCGATGGCAATCTGGAACATACGCGCCGGGGCAACTTCGCCCAAGTCAACACGCTCCCAGGTTTCACCGGCGTCGGTGGAGCGCACCAGCACGCCGGCGTCTATCGTGCCGGCCGGGGCGCTGCCGCCGCCGGCCCCGGCCGCGAGGTACATTCGGCTGGGGTCGGTAGGGTCAACGACCAAGTCGCGGCAGTAGCTACCGCCCTCGAACATCTCATCAATGGGCACGAATTCCCAATCCTTGCCACGCTCCCGACTGCGGAACATGGCCAGTTGGGTAATGATGTACACCAGACCGGGAGATGTTGGGTTGACTTGCACCCCGTGGAGGTCAACCGGCCCCATGCGCGTATAATGGCCATCAGTGATGCAGGACCAGGTTTCGCCGCCGTCGGTGGACTTGATTAGTCCGCCCACTTCGATGGCGCCGTACACGTCGTCAGGGTGGGCAGGGTCGATGCTGATGCCGATGACACGCTTGACGATCTCGTAAGGATTCATGGTGATGTGGGGATGCACGAGGCCCTGGGTGTTGAGCTCTCGCCAGGTGTCTCCACCGTCGTCGGAGCGGCAAACACGGCCGCGGTCGTAGCCGGCAAACATGACGGACGAATCGTTGGGGTGCGCCGCCAGCGACCACACCTCGCCGCTGAGGGTCTCGGTGCGATGCCAGCTTTCACCCCGGTCGTCGGTGCGATACACGCCGTCCTGCGTGCCGGCAAAAATCGTGGCCGGTCGGTCGGGGTGAGCTAATAGCGCGCGAACTTGGGGGTTTTCGGGAAGTCCGTTTTCAATGGATGCCCACTTCGCTTCGCCCTCGGTCAGGCGATACATACCACCCTCTCCCAAAGGTGTGCCCTCTGCGCCGACGATGAGGGCGCTCTCGCCGGCCAGGCCGACGTAAACGTTGGTGTTGTGCGCAGTTACAGTAGTCATTGCGAAATCTCCTGAGGTGCGTCTGGCTAGGGGGTTTTATTGATTGTTGGGGGAATGGAACAGGTTGTCAAGGGCTGCGCGCCCGGGACGTAATTAGGGCCACATTATCCAGCCGGTGCGATTGGTGCGGGTGCGGAACAGGTGGCCGCCGCCGGTGGTAACGTACAGCGAGCGCATATCGGCGTCGCCGAAGCAACAGTTGGTGGGTCGGTCAACGCGCATGGGATGCGTTTCCAGTACCCGTCCGGTGGGTGAAAAGACATAGATCATCGGTCCGGGGCCGGCAGCCTCCCAGCCGGCGCAAACTACGATATTGCCGTCGGCGTCCAGAGTCATACCGTCAACACCGCGCTGCACGCCCTGACTGCCCTGGCCACGCATATCGCCGTCGGAAGCGCCACCGTCAATGCCGAAGGTGTGGAGAGTGGTGTACTCGCCGAGCGAACCGTCCTCGTGGATGGGATAGGCGCGCAATTCTCGCCGGCGGTCCGCCCCGTAGTCGCTCTGCGCGACGTACAGCGTCTTCTGGTCCCGGCTGATGAGGATCCCGTTGGGTCGGGATATGTCAGTGGTGGCGCGGGTCAATTCCCACTGGTCGTTGCCTTTGGGGTCAAGGCGCAGCACGGACATATGGTCCAGCTCTTGCGGCCCGCTGTCACCGATGCCGGAGTAAGGGTCGGTTAGCCAGATGCGGCCCGATTTGTCCACCACCAGATCGTTGGGGTTGTTGTGCTGTTTGCCATCCAGCAGATGCGGCAGCGACGTAGCGGTGTTGCTGTCGGTGTCGAAGCGAGCGATACGGCGACGGCCCTGCTGACAGCCATACAGGTTTCCCTGGGCATCAAAGCACAATCCGTTGGTGTTGAACGTTTCGTCAAAATACACCGATACGTCGCCGGTTTTGGGGTGATAGCGCAGGATCTTCGAGGCCGGAATGTGGGTGAATAGCAGGGCCTCACCGTCCCAAACCGGCCCTTCGGTAGTGCCGCCGTAAGGGCCGGCGACCAGTTCAAAGTTCCAGGACATAGCGGTTGCACCTCCGTTGCTGGTGCCCGCAGTTTAGCACGGACGACAAATGGTGGACGACTAAAATAGCCAGGGGTGAACGGTCGTTCACCCCTGGCCTCGTTGCAATCGGACGCTGCTCTATCGGCCCCGCAGGCGTGGGTCCAGCGTATCCCGCAGCGCGTCGCCCAGGAAGTTGATGGCGAATACTACCACCGAGATAGCGATGCCGGGGAAGACGGCCAACCACCAGGCGATGCGTATTTCCTCCGTGCCGCGAGTCAGCATACCGCCCCAGGTAGGGATGTCCGGCGGGACGCCCACGCCCAGGAACGACAGGGAAGCCTCGATGATGATGGCGAAGCCCAAGGTAATAGTACCAAGCACTATGTAGCTGGCCACCACGTTGGGCAGAATATGGCGCAGCATGATGCGGATGGACCCGGCACCGATGGCTTGAGCCGCCAGCGTGTAGTCCAGCTCTTTGATGCTCAACACCTGGGAACGGATTACCCTGATGGTTCCTGGTAAGAGGATTACCAAAAGAGCGATGATGACGTTGTTGGCGGAGCCGCCCAAAACGGCTACCAATCCTAAAGCCAGGATAATTGGCGGAAATGCCATCATCGCATCCACCAGCCGCTGAATGGCAAGGTCGAACACTCCACCCACGTATGCGCTGAGGATGCCGATGAGAGCGCCTAAAGTAACGCCGATTCCGACGCTGAGCAGTCCGACGTAAATTGAAATCTGCGAGCCGACGATAAGGCGGCTGAGTTCGTCGCGACCAAGGTGGTCGCTACCCAACCACGCGCCAGGCTGCGGCGCCATGTATTTATGCTCGTGGGCACGCGGGTCCAGTGGGTCGTGGGGCAAGATGCCCGGAACGACGTAAGAAATCACCGCAGCCAGAATGGTAAGCAGAATGATAACGGCGCTCACCGCTCCGAGGGGTTTGGAACGGGAAAAGGCAACAACCTTCTGCAACTGCGTCTGCCGAGGACGCATCTCGAGCAGCTGGGCGTCAGCGTCAGCGACAGTTAGTCCTTGCCCGGTGTTGGTAGTAGCCATTCGACTAATTCTCCGTAGTCCCTTCCGGCAATCCGCGCCAGTTCTAGGCGTACCGGATGCGCGGGTCCAGCAGTCCGTACAGCAAGTCAACCAGCAGGTTGATGATTACGATGGACACCGCGATGACGATGATGATGGCCTGGATGGTGGGGAAGTCCCGCTGGAACACCGTTTCAATAAGCAGGGTTCCGATGCCCGGTACTTTGAAGATGCTTTCGATAATGACAGTACCGCCGAACAGTCTCCCGAACTGCCAACCCGAGATGGTCAGGATGGGGAGCACGGCGTTTTTCAGTCCGTGCCTCACCAAGACAATCCGCTCCGCCAGTCCTTTGGCTCGCGCCGTCCGCATATAGTCTTCCCGGATTATCTCCATCATTGACGAGCGGGTGACGCGGGCGATGAAGGCCATGTCGTAAAAACCCAGGGCCAGCGCCGGTAGGAACATCTGCTGAACATTTTTCCAGGGGTTATCCCACAAGTCAGCGTAGCCCAGCGGCGGCAACCACCCGAAGCCTCTCGACAATATCAGCACCACCAACAGGCCAGCGAAGAACGTCGGGATCGATATGCCTACCAGAGCGATGATTCTTGAGAAGTAGTCAATCAAACTGTCGGGTTTGATGGCTGAAATCACGCCTAGAGGCACTGCGAAGGCCACGGCGATTAGGATTGCCAGCACTGCCAGCTCCAGAGTGCGGAATATCCGGTCCCCCACCAGCTTGGTTACGGGCTGTCCCGAACGCCAGATCGACGTACCGAGGTCTCCCCGAAGAAGGCCGCCAATCCAGTCCACGTACTGGACCACGATGGGCCGGTCAGTGCCCAGTTGTCGGCGAAGGTCTTGCAACTCTTCCTGGGTAAAGGAGGCGTCTCCCTCGCTCAGAATCACCAGGGCCGGGTCCCCGGGGAGCAGCCGCATCACCGTAAATACGATGATGGATACCAGCAGCACGGTGGGGATGATTAGCGCAATGCGTTTTAGGGCGTACTGTCGCATGGAATCAGCCTTTCGGTGGTAATAGGGGCGACGCATACGCCGCCCCTACCTTTTGCTCTAGCGCTCCGATTATATCGGAATGTTGCTCCGAGGGTAACCGGTTACCGATCCAACCACAGGTCTTCGTGCTTGAACTGGTACTGCACGGTGGACGGGGCGTAGAAGCCCTTGATGTCCTGGTGCACCAGCCAGAAGAGCTGACCCAACTGAAGGGTAACCCAGTGGTTGTCCTCGAAGCTGTGGAGCCACAGTTCGGCTTCCTTGTTGATTTCCCGGCGGGCGTCGGGGTCAAGCTCCACTTTCTGGCTTTCGAACCAATCGACGACCAAGTCGTTGGACCAGTCAGTGTAGTTGCGGGTACCGCCCTTCAGGTATACGCCACCGTACACCGCGTCGGGGTCGAATACCACCATGCCCTCACCCTGGCAGCTGATTTCCCAGTCGCCGGAGGAATCTTCGGAGCGGGAGGTGCCGTACTTGGCGTAGCCGGCCGCGCTGGGCAGCGTCTCGATGTCGCCGGTGATGCCCAAGGCAACCTCCAACTGCTGTTTCACAATCTGGCACTGGTCGGGGTAGTTACCGACCTGGCGGACGGTGTACTGGACCGTAAAGCCGTCGGCTACTCCAGCCTCGGCCATGAGTTCCTTGGCGCGGGCCAGGTCTTCCTGTCCACCGGGGGTATCCTTGCTGCGGATACCGGGCCAGTCCAGGCACACCTCGTTGGCGTGGGCCAGGCCCATCAGTGGGCAGAAACTGCCGCCGGAGTTGTCGAAGACGCGCTCGTCAATCTCCTGCCGGTCAACGGCCAGGTTGATGGCCTGACGAACCAGATGGCTCTGGAACTGAGGCTTCTTGACGTTGAGCATGAGGCCCCAGTTGGTGCCGGCAGCAATGGGATGCGCCACGTACTCGCCGTTGGTGCTTCTCTCCAAGTCAAAGTACTGGGTAGGCGACAGGTTGGTGAATCCACCGTTGGCCATGTCCAAGCCACCCGCCTCGAATTGGGCGATCAGCCGGTCCTTGGCAGTTCCGGGGAAGATGTAGTGCTCGATACGGTCAACGTAAGGACGGCCTTCCTTGAAGTAGTCCTCGTTCTTGTTAACCTTGTAGAAGTCGCCAACCTGGTACTCTTCGAGAATGAACGGGCCGGAAGTAGTGCCCCGGTCGATGATGTTCTCGCCCAAGTTCAGGAAGCAAGGATTAGCAGCGTCGCGCACTGCACAGTTGGAATCGGAGTCGAGCAGGTGTCCCGGCAGGACTTTGGCGTAGTCGATGGCCAGGAACTTGATGAACGCGCCCGAAGCGAACTGCAAGTTGAACTCAACGGTTTTGTCGTCAACGGCCCGCAGGACGGCATCCTGGTTGGTAGGCGTGCAGTCGCCGCCGGCCTTGTCCACCACTTCCATCTTGACGGTGTAGTTACGCCAAAGTCCGGATCGGCCAGTGCTGTTGCACGGGTTGGCGTAGCGTGAGTGGGTGCTCATGATGTCTGCCGAGGTGATCTCGGTGCCATCCGTCCACTGCATGTCGTCCCGCAGGTGGAAAGTATAGGTCAGTCCATCTGGGCTGACGTCCCAGGATTCGGCCAGGTCGCCGGTAATGGCGTTAGTGTCCACGGTGTCATACTGCACAATCTGGTTGTACAGCTGGGAATAGGAAATCACGCTGGACAAAGAGGACGAACCCAGGGGGTCCCAGTCCTTGGTGTCGGCGTAGGCGGACATCAGCAGGGTGCCGCCGTACTTGGGGCCAGCGCTGGGCGTCGGCGTCGCCACCACGCGCGGTGTGGCGGTGGGAGCCGGCGTATTCGTCGGTCGCGCCGTGGCTTGGGCCGCTACGGGTATTGGCGTGTTGGTGGGAGCAACGGCGGCCGGGGCGTCGGTAGCCGCGGGAGCCGCTTGCTGCTGTTGCTGATCAGCGGGCTGCTGTTGGGTGGTTGGAGTCGACTCTTCGGCGCCACCACAGGCGATGCCGACTATCAGGGCGACGACGCCGGCCGCAGCCAGCATTGTCCGCAACGACAGGCGGCCAAAGATAAATGGCTTCATGGTAATGTGTACCTCCCGACGTCGAAATGACGGTTAAAGTAGGATTGCGGACTTACGCTAGGGCGGCTGGTCCGCGAGAGTAAGATAAACCTCCCGGAGCGGGCCAATTGTGAAATCGGCCACAATCCGCGAGTTGCCGGGCCGAATGTTAGCCCAGCAGTGCCGGACTGTCAATAGCACCGGTCAGGAGCGCTTCGGTTGGGGAGATTTCAGGCTTTTGGGGTTGGGGGTTGGCCTCCTGTGGTTGGTGGTTGGGTGCCTGCCTGAGGTCGGTTTCCGGAATTTCACTTCGGTCGTTGTCAGTCCCACGGCCGGGGGGTTCTTACGCACTTCCACATAGGTGTTTTTGTGACGGAGATCTCCGGCAGGTCCGGGGATCTGGCGCCCGTCAATGGCCGCAGTGGTATCGCGCCGTGCCACACCTGGTCTTTCTCCCTGGCTGCAATTAGCCGGGATGGCAGCAGTGGCCGCTCCGGTGTCACGTCTGGTCTTTCTCCCTGGCAGGTAGCTAGCGCAGTTAGCCGGGATGGCAGCAGTGACCGCTCCTTCGTGCGATTTCAGGATTAGCTGACTGTTGGTGGCCGTTGACGACCGTTGTGATATTGACCTCGTTGGCAGGCTGGGATGGATGACCCCGTATCGAGTACGGGGCAGGTTTTGATGTGCACGGGACTATTGTGAACTGATGTTCGTCTGATTGTCAAGGGGCGGGTGTCAGTGGTTTGCAGGAATCTAGAATTTGGGTGTTTTCAGGATTGAGGCTCCTGCCGAGGATGCGGCCGGCGCCTAGACTGCGCCTAGTGGTGACCCGCCCGGTCCTGGAACTCCCGCTCCGTGGTGGCCGCTTCCACGGCCTGGTACTCGGGCAGGCTGATGAGCGCTTCCACCTCGGCGCGACGGGCGGCGACGTCGGCGGCACCGATGCCGATGTGCCCGGTGTCGCGCAGGCTGGTATAGACACGCTGCAATCCTTCCAGGGCGGCGATGGCCGGGGTGGTGGCGTAGATAATCACCTTGTAGCCAAGGTCTTCGTATTCCTGGACGGTGATGTCGTCGGTGCCGGCGATGACCAGCAGCGGGACGTCGGGTACGCCGGCCCGGAAGGTCGCCAGGTCCTCTCGCTGGCGAACGCCCCGAGGCATAACCACGTCCACGCCCAAATCGCGCAGGGCATTGCCGCGGCGGATTGCGTCGTCCATATCGCCCTCAACAGCGGTAAAGGAGTCGGTGCGACCAATGACAAGGAAGTTGGGGTCGTTGCGGGCTTCCAGGGCGTAGCGCATCTTTTGGAGGAACTCGTCGATGGGGATGACGTGCTCCAGTCCGGCGTGGTAGGAAGCTCGCTTGGGAAACACCTGGTCTTCAATATGGATGCCGCAAATGCCGGCGCGCTCGAAAGTGCGCACGGTGTGCATGGTGTGCACCGGGTCGCCGTAGCCGGCTCCGGCGTCGCAGATGACGGGTAGAGGTACCGACCTGGCAACGCGCTCCGCCACCTCAACCTGCTCGGTCAGCGTCATCAGCGGCTCAGTTACAGCCAGATGCGCGCCGCTCATGTAGCCGCCGACGTACACTGTGTCAAAGCCCAACGACTGCACCAGGCGGGCGGACATGGGGTCATAGGCGCCAGGCGCAACGATGGTTTCACCAGCGGCCAGGCGCGATTTGAGATTGGCTCGCAAGGTCATGGCAATTGCCTCCTGATTGAAAGGGCGAGATTGCGTCAGGTTCAGTCTGCCGGTATCAACGGCATTACCTCACGGGAGAACCGTTCCATGGCTTCCTGCTGCTGTTCAGCGCTGTCGGAGGGGAAGCTGAAGATGAAGTGCTGCACACCCAAGTCCTGGTACTGGCGCAAGTCGGCAGCTATCTGCTCCGGGCGGCCCGACACCATCCGGCGAGATTGGTCGGGGGACGGCCGCGGCTCATCCTCAAAGACACAGTCGGTGCTGAACACCAGGTCGACAGCATCCTCGGCACGGCCGGCCCGGGCGCTGACGCGGCGCAAGCGGGCGACTTTCTCGGCCAGCTCTTCCGGCTCCAAGCCGGCCGGCGGACGCAGTCCGATGGGCATCCATCCATCGCCCAGCGTGGCGGCTCGACGGATGGCCGGGTTGGTATGGCCACCAATCCAGATGGGCGGATGGGGCTGCTGGATGGGCTTGGGCAGGAAGCCGGCGCCGCTGACGTCGTAGTGCTTGCCGTGGAACTCGGGGTTGTCGGAGGTCCAAAGCTCCTTGAATATCTGGATGTACTCGTCGGTAACCTCGCCACGCTGTGCGTAGGTATCCAGGCCCATGGCCTGGAACTCCTCTTCCATCCAGCCCACGCCGGCGCCCAGGATGAGGCGTCCGCCGCTGAGCACGTCCAGCGTCGCCAGAATCTTGGCGGTGAGCACGGGGTTGCGGTAGGGCAAGATAAGCACGTGGGTACCCAGCTTTACCCGGGTGGTGCAGCCGGCCAAGAAGTTCAGCGCGGCCAGGGGTTCAAAGTAGGTGTTGTCACGCTGGAATGGCGCCACTCCATCGGCGGCGTAGGGATAAAAAGAAGAGACCTCGTTGGGAATGATGATGTGGTCGCTGACCCAGACGTGGTCAAAAGACAGGTCCTCCGCGCGCTGCGCCAGGTTGCGCAGGTTGTCCGGGGAGGCCATCGCGCCCCGGCTGGGGAGAGAGCATCCAAAGGTTACCGGCATGGCATTGCCTCCGTTATGGGCGAAAGGTGAATCAAGGTGTGGATAATCCGGCCCGATGCTATACTACCTCCATCGCAGCCGCAAGCAAGGATCTGACATCGAGGCACTACCTACCCTCGGATCCGCTCGGAAAATCAAAAACATGGACACCATCTCCAACAATTCAACCCGCGGCCGAGTCGTCGTCGCCATGAGCGGCGGCGTGGATTCGTCGGTGGCCGCCCTGCTGCTGCATCGGGAGGGCTGGGACGTGATCGGCGTTACCATGAAGTTGTATGACATCGACCAGGCCGACTTGCCGGAATACTACCGGGGCTGCTGCACCGTCGACGACGTTGAGGACGCGCGGGCCGTGTGTCGCATCCTGGGCGTGCCTCACTACGTGCTCAACGTGCAGCGCGAGTTTCGCGCTTTTGTCATCGACTATTTCCAGCGCGAGTACGAAAGCGGGCGCACACCCCATCCCTGTATCGCCTGCAACGACAAAATCAAGTTCAGTTTCCTGGCGCAACGGGCCCGGACGATGCAGGCCAGCCACGTCGCCACCGGGCATTACGCCCGCATCGAACCTCATGGAGCCGTCGGTTGGGAGCTGCGTCGAGGCATTGACTCTGACAAGGACCAGTCCTACGTGTTGTTCGGGATGCGGCAGGAACAGTTGGCGGCTACCCTGATGCCGGTGGGATGCTATCCGAAGTCTGAAATCCGCCAGCTGGCCGTCGAGGCCGGCTTTCCCAACGCCGGCAAGCCGGACAGCCAGGACATCTGCTTTATCCCGACCGGCGACTATCGGGAGTTCCTGCGGCAGCGCACGGACGAAAAGCCCGGCGACATTGTGGACGATGCCGGGAATGTGTTGGGGCAGCACGAAGGCATCCAGTACTTCACCGTCGGCCAGAGGCGCGGGTTGGGGCTTTCCGGCGGCCCGCCTCGTTTCGTGATACGGCTGGAACCGGACACGCGTAGAGTGGTAGTTGGCTCTGAGGAGAACCTGTATCGGGATACACTGTTCGTATCGCCGGTGTCCTGGGTTTCAGGGAATCCGCCACTGGCGGGTACAGGGGTTACGGTGAAAATACGGTACAAGTTCGCTGAAGCTTCAGCCAAGGTAACTGCGGTTGGCGATGGAGCAGTGGCCCGGTTCCAGGAGCCGCAACGGGCCATCACGCCCGGGCAGGCCGCCGTTTTCTACCAGGGAGACACCGTGCTGGGCGGCGGAGCAATCTGCGGGTATGAAGTCGACGCGGGCCGGGGTGCGCCGGCCGTCGAACTGGTCAATGCCTGACCTATCGCTGGAGGCAGATTTCCACGCCAAGGGCATGCGCCTAGTGGCCGGCGTGGATGAGGCCGGACGCGGGCCTTTGGCCGGCCCGGTGGCCGCAGCAGCAGTCATCTTGCCACTCGGTTTGAATGGCGATGAGGATTGGCTGGGCATTATTGACGACAGCAAAAGGCTATCGGAAAAAAGCCGCGAACAGGCGGCAGAGGTAATCCGCGCCAACGCCCTGGCCTGGGCCGTGAATCAGATAGAGTCGGTGGAAATAGACCGTATCGGCATCAGCCAAGCCGTGCGCAGGGCGATGATGGCAGCGGTGTCGGCCCTGCAGCCGGCGGCGGACGCGCTGCTGCTGGATTGGGTTTCCATGAAGGAATGTCAGCTCCCTTTTCAGGCAATAGTTAAAGGAGATGCGAAATCGCTGTCCATCGCCGCGGCCAGCATCCTGGCCAAGGTGGAGCGGGACAGTCGGATGCGACAAGCAGACTGTCTTTATCCGGGCTACGGCTTTGCCCAGCACAAAGGCTATGGCACTCGCCATCATATTCGCTGCCTGTCGGAGCTTGGGCCCACGCCGATCCACCGGCGTTCCTTCAACCCGTTGCGGCAGGGAAGACTTATCGACGATGCCAAGCGACGATGAAAAGCCCAACGCCGGCCTGACGCCCCACCAGGTAGGCAACATCGGCGAACGCCTGGCTCGCTCTCACCTGGAAGCCAAAGGCTACCATATCGTTGATGCCAATTACCGTTGCCGATGGGGAGAAATTGACCTGATAGCGCGGTACGGGCCGGTCTGGGTTTTCGTGGAAGTCCGCACCCGTCGTGGCGACGCTTACGGCACTCCCGAAGAGTCGGTAACTGAAAGCAAGGCCAAGCGGTTGGTGCTGACCGCGCAGGATTATCTGCGCCGGCAGACGGCCGCATCGTCGGAGGCGCAGTGGCGCATCGACTTGATTGCCATCCGCCTGGGGAAGGGTCGGCGCGTGCTGGACCTCCGCCACCTGGAGAACATCGTGGAAGGCTAAGCCCAGGGCAACGGTTGACTGTGTAAGCGGCGGATACTAGACTATTTGCCGCCGTACAGTCGCGCGCAATGGGCGTCGCGATACATGGCGACTGTGACGTTATGTCCATCGACCTTGCCGAACATATACGAAACGTTCCGGACTTCCCCATCCACGGGGTACAGTTCAAGGACATCACTTCGCTGCTGCTGACTCCGGCAGCCTTCGGCGAAACCATCGACCGCATGGTAGAGCAGGCCGGCAAGCGCAGGTTGGATGCTCTGGCCGCAATCGATTCTCGCGGTTTCCTGTTCGCTGCTCCCATGGCCGATCGCATGGGGTTGCCCTTAGCGCTGGTCAGGAAAGCGGGCAAGTTGCCCGGTGAAACGCTCAGTTACGAGTACACTCTCGAATACGGGGCCAGTTCGCTGGAAATCCATGCCGGCGACATTGATGAAGGCAACCGCGTACTGATTATCGACGACCTGCTCGCCACCGGGGGAAGCATCCAAGCCGCCGCGAACTTGATTACGAATGCAGGCGGCATTCCCGCCGGCGTTGGCGTAGTGATTGAGCTTATTGGCCTGGGCGGGCGGGAAGCCTTGGCGGATTACGACCTGTTCTCACTGGTAACTTTTGAAGTGGATGAATAACCAGCGCCGGAACGCCCGGCGCACACTATCGAACAGAAAGCGTACTCAGGAGGAATTCTGGAATGGCAGACAAAGCAACCATCGGCAACGTTGAAGTAACCGCCGTTATCGACATGGTTCCGCCGCCGCGGGAACCGTCGGCGATGTTCCCCGACGTCCCCAGCGACGCCTGGGCCAACTATCAGGAAACGCTGGAAGACGGACAGCTCCAGCTATACTACGGGGTGTTCCTGCTCAAAACCGAAGAGCATGTCATCCTGGTGGACACCGGCATGGGCCCCGGGCCTCACCCGGACCGGGGGAATCGCACCGGCAACCTCTATGAGGAACTGCGGCCGCACCTTGAGTCCAACGTTGGCGTTAACAACACCAACGTCGGTCCCAGCGACTCGGTAAACTACATCATTCACACCCATCTGCACGGCGACCACGTGGGCTGGAACCTGCGCTACTCCGGAGGAATGCCAGCGCCCAACTTCCGCCGCGCCCGCTACGTCATATCGCGTCCAGACTACGACTACTTCACTTCGGAAGAGGGGCGCCGGATGTATCCCTATATTGACCGCCAGGTGATGCCGTTGCGCCGGCTCCGGCTGCAACAGATTCTGGAAGAACCTGAGCACACGATCAGCGACGAAATTTCCATCGCGCCGGCGCCGGGACACACTCCCGGCCACCAGGTAGTGCTTATCAACTCCAACGGCCAGCGCGGCATCGTCATGGGGGACGTGCTACACACCGTCGCCCAAGTGTCCGAACCGGACTGGTGCGCCGGCGTGGACACGGACAAGGCGCAATCCGCCGCATCCCGCGCGAAATGGCTGGACGCCGCCGAGGAGGGCGACTGGATCATCTGCGCCGGTCACTTCGCGCCAGGCAAGCAGATCGGCAAAATCGCCCGCGTTGACGGCAAGCGTGTCTGGCAGCCGCTGTAATCGCCAATGCTGCGTGACCATCTCCGAGTAGGGGCGAATAATTATTCGCCCCTACATAGTAAACGCCGGGATTTACCATGACGCAACTGCGCAGCCTACTGGAACGCATCAATGCCGGCGCCGGCCCTTCGCTGGGTTTCGGCGCGATACAATCAGCACGCCTGCCGGCCATGGCGCTGATTGCCCGCTGTTCCGGTGACCTGGAGGCGGCCCTGCTCGCCGCCGGGGACGCCGCTGACGCTGTTGTCATTGCCGCACCCGGTGGTTCGCCCGGCGGCCTTCCCGATCTGGGCGATCGAGTTTGGGGAGCGGGCGGCGTACCGCTTACGCCCGAAAATGTCGCGCTTTGGCACGCCGCCGGCGCGGATTTCATGGTGTCGCCACCGACTGGCGCTGAAGTGGATGCCGTCAACGTTGCCCAACCGGGCATGACGCACGGGATGCGAATACCGGACGACCCGGACGATGCCGCTTGGCGCGTCCTCTCCACCGCGCCCGTGGACTTTCTGGTGCTGGACAAGTCGGCGATGACCGGCACGTGGACGTTTGCGGATTTGGCCCAAGTAGCCGACGCCGTCAGCCGCACCGACAAGTTCCAGATCGTGCGGCTTGGTCTTCGGCCCAGCGTAAACGAGTTGGTGGCGCTGCACCAAGCAGGCGCAGTGGCAGTTGTGGCCGAGGCTAATGACTTTGGGTCGGACGGCATGGCGGGTCTCAAAGCCGACCTGACGACCCTGCCGCGGGTCCAACCAACAGGCCGCCGGCGAGTTCAACCCAGCCTGGAAACCCCGACGACGTGATACTTCAAAGCCTCGACCTGCTTCGGGACAATCCGGTCTCCTTTTTCCTCGTCATTGGGATCGGATTGGCAGGACTAATTGCCGGGTTCACAGTGCATGAGTTCAGCCACGCCCTAACAGCGCACGTTGAAGGGGACAATACGGCCCGGCGCATGGGTCGCCTCACTTTCAACCCGATCAAGCACATTGACCTGCTCGGTTTTCTGCTGCTGCTGGTTGTAGGCTTTGGATGGGCGAAGCCAGTGCAGGTTGACCCGTTCAATCTGCGTCACGGCCGACTGGGGATGTCACTGGTAGCGGCGGCCGGGCCGTTGTCCAACTTTGTGCTAGCGTTCGTGTTGGGGCTGGTTTTTCGCTTTGAGCTGTTGCCAATAGTAACTGACACGGCGCGCATATCCGGTGTCCCGGAAATTCTGGGGTTTGCCGCTTTCCTCGCCATCTTTTTCAATCTCATCCTGGGCATCTTCAACCTGATTCCCCTGCCGCCGCTGGACGGCAGCAAGGTGCTGGGCGGCCTGCTGCCGCGCGCGTTGTATTATCCGTACCTGCAATTCGAGCGCTACGGATGGATTCCCTTGCTGGGATTGATTGGCGTCAATCTTTTCCTGAGCTACGCTTTTGGCATCAGCTTCCTGGCCCAGATAATATTGCCGCCGGCGCTGTTTCTGTTTCGGCTGACAACCGGTCTTCCCTTATAAGACCGCAGGGGCGAGTAATTATTCGCCCCTGCTCGCCTCAGTGAATTCGGCAGTTTCCTCTACGGGCGCAGCGGGATTGGTCGGTTGGCCTGGTTCTCGGCAATCTGATCGGTGTCCCACAGCTTAGCGAAGTTGTAGGCTCGGGGGCAGTGGCCGTAGGATTCCTCAACGTTGATGATGATGCCCTGCAGGTGCTTGGCATTGTCATCCGTCCAGTACAGTTCCAACTCCACCTTCTGGCGTTCCAGTTCTTCCTTGTTCACGATGGTAACGGTGCCGTTGACGCGCACGGTGTCGTTGACGCCAGGGATCATGAAGAGCAGGCCGACATGGGGATTGGCGTCCATGTTCTGATAGGACTGGAACAGACGGTTGCCGGCGACATCGGGCAGGAGCAGACGCTGGCTGTCCAGCACCTTGACGAATCCAGGCTTGCCCCCCTTGGGAGATGCGTCGCAGTTGCCATCCGGGTCGGCGGAGGCCATCACGACGAAAGGCGCGGCGGCGATGAATTTCTGCACGAAATCGGACATCTCGCCCTTCACCTTGACCCTGGCTCGAGTGCTCATTTCCCCGAACTGGTCATTGAACCGGCTGGGTTCCTGGGTGACGGTACAGAGATCGTCAACCGTGGCGGGGGCAGTTGCAGTGGTCATATCCTAAACCTCCATGGCAATCTGACGATAATCAAGTGGCGACAGGATACTGGATTTCGGCTGACAATGCTACATCGGCCAGTCCTGACTGGGGTACATCTAGCATTTCGGCCCCCTCCCTATCTGGACTTGCTTTTCCGAGGTTTGGTACACTGGCGACAAGGAGTTCGCTATGACTACTGAACGGTATAACGACGCTTCGCAATCAACTCCCGCCGCGGCGGGAGTTTCCCATCGGTATGGAAGCCACCTGGGGGAGCCGATTGCCGTCATCGGCATGGCGTGCCGATTCCCCGGGGCGAACGATGTTCGAGATTTCTGGCGTCTGCTGGAAGCGGGGGAACACGCGATAACCGAGGGCGAACCCGGCTCCGGCATCGGGCGCGTAGGTGAACTCTTCCGAGGGACGACGGTTCAAAGCGAAGCCTGCCGCTTCGCCGCGTTCATTGATGACGTTGACCGGTTTGACGCCGAGTTCTTCCGGATTTCGCCGGTGGAGGCGCAATTCCTAGACCCGCAGCAGCGAATAATGCTGGAAACCAGCTGGCAGGCGCTGGAGGATGCCGGTATTGACCCGGAAGGGTTGCGAGGCAGCCGAACCGGCGTCTATGGAGGAATCAGCAATAACGAGTACCGTGGCATGATACTCGAATCCAGCGACACCGCCGACGCTGCGCCCAGCCTTTACACCGTCAGCGGTACTTCCTACAACACCGCCATTGGACGAGTGGCTTTCGCGATGGGCCTGCAGGGGCCGGCCATTGCACTGGACACCGCGTGTTCGTCGTCGCTGGTGGCAGTGCACCAGGCAGTAACCGGGCTGCAGTTGGGAGAAGCGGATCTTGCTCTTGCGGGTGGGGTACATACGATCCTGTCCGGGCGGTTGCTGGAACTCCGCGCCAACGCCGGAATGCTGGCGCCAGATGGCCGGTGCAAGACTTTCGACGCTTCTGCAAACGGTTATGTCAGGGGCGAAGGGTGCGGGATCCTGGTTCTGAAACGGCTGAGCGAGGCGGAAGCGGACGGGGACCGAATCTGGGGCATCATACGCGGGACTGCAATAAATCAGGACGGCGCCAGTAACGGACTGACCGTCCCCAACCAGGAGGCCCAAGAGCTCGTAATCCAAGACGCCCTGAGTCGGGCCGGCGTCTCACCATCGCAAGTGGACTATGTTGAAGCCCATGGTACGGGAACACCCGTAGGAGACCCGATTGAATTGGAGGCCATGGGGGCGGTTTACGGCATGGGGCGCGATGCGGAGCGCCCGCTGCTGGTCGGATCGGTGAAAACGAATTTCGGCCATCTGGAATCAGCGGCTGGCGTTGCCGGTGTGATGAAAGTGCTGCTGGCGATGAATCGAGGCGTGATTCCAAAGCATCTCAATTTCAGTACGCCTACTCCGGCGGTTGATTGGGAAAGGCTGCCGTTGTCCGTAACCGCGGTAGCCACTGACTGGCCGGCGGTCTCCGGCCGAGCTCCGCTCGCCGGCGTAAGCGGTTTTGGGTGGTCCGGCACCAACGCCCACGTGGTAGTTGAGGGCTACCGACCGGCCAATGCGGAAGGCGCAAGCAATGGGCTCAGCAGGGAGTGGCCGCCGGCCGGTTCCAAGCAACGTATTGATGTTTCGCCAGTGGCAACCGGCGAATCGTCGGATGCGGAGGCAGTGAGTCCACGCACAACGCGGATACTGCCGTTGTCGGGAAGGACGGACGCCGTTGTTGGTGAACTGGCGACACGATACCTCGACTGGCTGGACGTACACTCTGCAGAGCTGGCCTCCGCAGATTCCGGCAGCGGTTCTCTGCTGTCGGACATGGTGTGGACGGCCGGAGTTGGGCGCAGTCATTTCCCCTGTCGTGTGGGCGTCACCTTCCGGGATTCCGAATCGCTGCGCATTGGTCTGCAAAAGGTGAGTGAAGGGTCATCGGAACCTGCTGCCAGGCCGGCGAGGAGAGTGGCGTTCGTTTATACTGGCCAAGGCAGTCAGTGGGCGGGCATGGGCGAGACGCTGTACGAGACCGAGCCAGTCGTGCGATCGGTTCTGAACCGGTGCGAGGCAGTAATTCAAGAGGAAAGGGGAGTTTCTCTGCTTGATGTGATGTTTGGCAGAGAGGGGGCGGCTGGCGACCTTAATGACACGGCCTGGGCACAACCTGCGGTCTATGCCCTGGAGTGCGCGCTGACTGCGTTGTGGCGTAGTGTTGGTGTTGAGCCGAGTGTTGTCATCGGACACAGCCTCGGCGAGTTCGGTGCGGCTTATGCGGCCGGCGCGTTTGGCCTAGAAGAGGGTTTGCGGTTCGTTGCAAAGCGGGGCGTATTGCTGGCGTCGGTTCCAGAGTTGGGTTCGATGGCGGCGGTATTCGCGCCCAAGGACGAAGTAGCCGTGGCGGTTCAGGAGTATAGCTCCGAATCGAAAGGAACTGGCCTGTGTATCGGTGTGGACAATGGGATTCACCAGGTAATCAGCGGACCCACGGCGGACGTTCTGGCCCTTTCAGAGCGTTTTGAAGCTAAAGAAGTGCAGGTTCGGCCGCTGAGGACGAATCAGGCGTTTCACAGCGCCTTAGTAGAACCGGCGCTGGACCAATTGGAGCAGGCATACACGGACGTCACGGTTAAGCCGACGACGGTGGCTTTGGTAAGCAACGTGACGGGCAGCCGCATTGGAACAGGCGGCATCCTGGACGGCCAGTACTGGCGACGCCACGCGCGGGAAGCGGTGCAGTTCCGAAGCGGTATGGAAGTCCTAGCAGAGATGGGCGTCGATCTGGTGATAGAGGTGGGACCGAACGCTGTCCTCGGTCCGCTGGTATCCCTCGCCTGGCCCGGAGTATCGGACGGCAACGAAGCGCCTCCCGTTCTGGCGAGCTTGCTACGCCCACTCTCCGGCATTGTCTCCGCGGACTTCCCTGACGGGTTCCTGGATGCAGTGGCCGGAGCGTATCGGGCCGGATTGGAAATCTCCTGGGATGGCCTTTTCGCGGGAGAAGATCGGCGCAGAATCGAACTACCCGGCTACCCCTTCCAGCGCCGACGCCATTGGGTCGATGCGCCACGGCGGGCGCGGGCTAGCTCCGACCATCCCCTTTTGGGAACCAGGCATGAATCGCCTCGCGGTGAGGTCCTGTTTGAAACGGAGATGGATGCATCTGAGCCGGCTTGGCTGAACGACCACCGGGTTTTTGGGCGTGTGATCATGCCGGGGGCGCTGTATGGCGCGATGGCCGCCGCCACATCCCTGGCCGAGGGCGCACCGGCGGTAGAGGTGGGCGACCTGCAACTGCACAGCCCGATGATATTCGCAGCGGATGATGCGGAGAACGGTACCGCTGAAAGAGCACGCCGAGTGCAGGCGGTACTTTGTCCGCCGGAGAGCGGCGGTGCCAGGCAAGTTGAGATATATAGCAAAGGCGAAGGGGAAGAGGGCTGGACGCTGCACGCGGAGTGCAAAACTTCGCCGGGCGTCAGGATGGGCGACGCCGGCCGCATCGACCTGGACGGCTTGAAATCTCGCCTGTCGGCAGCCGACGTGTCGGCGTTTTATCGGGCCAGGGCAGAGACCAGCATTGACCTAGGCGCGGCATTTCGGACTCTCAGTGCCCTTTGGGCCGGCAATGGTGAGGCGGTCGGCGAGGTGGCGCTCCCGGAAGGTATCGAAAGGAATGCGATTGACCTGCATCCAATCCTGTTGGACGGGTGTTTTCAGGCGCTGTCTGCGGCGCGCCAGTCCGCGGGAAGCCAGGACGGAACAACGTATCTGCCGTTCGGCTGGGAACGATTGTGGTTCACCAGGCAACTGCCGGAGCGCCTGATCTGCCACGCGCAAATCAGGGAGAGCGAGCGTGATTCGGCTTCCGACGGCGGGTTTGCCGAAGTGCCGGAGGTGCTGAGCGGCGACCTGCGGTTCTACACACTGGATGGTGTTGAGATTGGCGGTCTGGACGGCTACACCGTGAAACGGGCCACCCGAGCGTCGTTGCTTTCAGCAACGGAAGGGCTGCAAGACCTGCTCTACGAGATTATATGGCGGGATCGACCGTTGGCGCAGGGTATGCCGCCGGCGGATTTCCTGACCGAGCCATGGGCTGTGGTCTCCTCTTCACCGACCTTCGCGCAATATCTGGTGAATGAAGGGGTTGGAGCCGATGCCCGTACTGATTTGCTTGATGACCTGGAGCGGCTGTCCTGGGCCTACGCTCTTGCCGCGTTGGAAAAGCTGGGATGGCAGCGCGTTGTCGGCGAGCACGTGGAACCTGAAGACCTACGGCAAAGGCTGAACGTGCTGGATGAGCACAAGCGTCTGTTCCACCGTTTGTTTGAGATGCAGGCAAGGGGCGGCATGGTGGAAGAGCAGGGCGAGAGGTTTGTGGTGAGAGTCGGGAAAAATGACCCGATGCCGGACGAAATGGTAGGCGATATTGAAGAGTTTGCCGACCGAATCAGCGAGCGATACCCACATGGTTCAACTGAGATTGGGCTGTTCCGGCGATGCGCCGGTGCGTTGGCGGACACTCTGACTGGGCAAGCCGATCCGCTAACCTTGCTGTTCAGCAGCGGGGAGCCAACGGCCGCCGACTTGTATATGAAGGCTCCAGTAGCCCGTTCGGCCAACCGGATGCTGGGGGACGCCATCGCGGCCCTGCTCACCGAATTGCCGGAGGGACGCAAGCTGCGCATCCTGGAGGTTGGCGCCGGCACCGGGTCGGCAACGGCTGCCGTCCTACCAGAATTGCCCGACGGACGGTTTGACTATGTCTACACAGACATATCCGCCGGCTTCTTTGCAGAAGCTGAATCCCGTTTCGGAGGCAGCGAGGCATCTATCGAATACCGAGTTCTGGACATCGAGAGGAGTCCCATTGAGCAGGGGTATGACGCTCATGGCTATGACCTGGTAATTGCCTCGAACGTGCTGCACGCCACCATGTACCTTCACGAAACCTTGGCTCACTGTCGCGAGCTTCTCGCGCCATCGGGCCAGCTGCTCGCCCTGGAAAACCTTCGCGGCCAGGGTTGGCTTGACTTGACTTTCGGACAGCTGGACGGTTGGTGGCGGTTTGCCGACGATTACCGTCCGCACCATGCGCTGGCCAGTCCTGCAGTTTGGCAGCGCGTGCTAACCGACGTGGGATTTGAGGAAGCGGCGGTGATGGGAGTGGACGAGTCCAACCGGGACAACCAGCCCGACCGAGGCGTGATAATGGCGCGCGGGCCGGCGGAAGTGACTGAACCGGCCGGGGTATGGGTTCTGGCCGGCGACAGATCCGGCGTAGCCCGGCAATTGGCTGCTGAATTGGCCGGGCACAATCAAACGGTGGTGGTGGCTGGGCCGGACGCCTCATCCGGCGGAATGTCTACGGAAATTAGCGACGCCATTATTGAGACGACTGTCGCGATGCAGGAGCGCGAGTCTTGGCGCTCTTTGCTGGAGGGCCTGCCAGCGGATGTTCAGCTGAGCGGCATTGTCCATCTGGCCGCACTGGACGGCCACGGCGAAGACGCCATCACTGCGGAGTTGGCGGATGACGCTAAGCACGCCGTAGCCAGCGCATTGGCCCTGGTGCAGGGCTTATCCGATGCTGATGCTATGCCGGAAAAGGGTGTGTGGTTCATCACTAGCGGCGGACAGGTGCTGGAGCATGAGCACTTCGGGCAGCTTTCCGGCGCGCTCCTGTGGGGCTTTGGCAAGGTAGTGTCGCAAGAAGCTCCCCACCTGCAACCGCGGATGATAGACCTGGACACCAACACTGCTGCGCCGGTGGCTGACCTGGTCAACGAGCTTATGTATCCTGACGCGGAGACTCATCTGGCGTACCGCCTGGGACTGCGCCAGGCAGCGCGCCTGGTTCGGGCCGGCTCCGCCACTGAGCGGGTGTCCATGCCGGAAGATTCGCGCTGGTTCCTGGAACCCGACTCAGGTGGTGCACTGGAAGGGCTGCAGGTACTGGACGCGCCCGAGCATCCGCTGGAGCCGAAGGAAGTGCGCGTGGCCGTGGAGGCTGCCGGCTTGAATTTCTGGGATGTGTTCCGCGCGATTAACATCATCGACGAAGGGCTTCTGGGCGGCGAGATGTGCGGTCGTGTGGTCGAAGTAGGCTCGGAAGTGTCCAGCGTTTCGGTGGGTGACCGGGTGGTGGCCCTGGCGTTTGGAACTTTCGGGTCGGAAGCAGTCATGCGGGAAGAAATGGTGGCCCTGGCGCCACCTAAAATATCCACTACAGCCTTGGCAACCATGCCCACCGTATTTGTCTCCGCTGCGCTGTCCTATGATTTCTCCGGGCTGAAACCGGGCGAACGGGTGTTAATTCACGCCGGCGCCGGCGGGGTGGGACTGGCAGCCATCCAAATGGCGCAGGCCGCTGGCGCGGAAGTGTTCGCCACGGCCAGCGCACCCAAGCAGGCGTATCTGCGATCGCTGGGCGTGAAGCACGTATTTGACAGCCGTCAGACGAAATTCGGACAGGAAATCCTGGACGTTACAGAAGGCCAAGGGGTTGACGTGGTGCTCAACAGCCTGACGGGAGAGGGCTTTATCGAGGCGAGCCTGTCATGTCTATCCCAGGGCGGACGGTTTGTTGAGTTGGCCAGGGAGGGCATTTACAGCGACGGCGAAATGGCCGCGGCCCGGCCGGACGTGGCGTATCACATCTTGAAACTGGATGTCCTGAAAGAGCACTACCCGGCAGAACCGGGGGACGCTCTCCGCAGGGTAATGACAGCCCTGGATGCGGGGGAATTGACTCCGCTCATTCACAGCAGATGGCCGATGGCCGAAGCGGGGCCGGCGATGAAGTTCATGCGCGCCGCCCGGCACATCGGGAAAATCGTTCTCACCACCTCCCCGTTGGAAACGGGACGTTTGCGCGGGGACAGGACTTACCTGGTAACCGGCGGCTTGGGCGGAATCGGGTGCACGCTGGCCGGCTGGCTAGCCGAGCGTGGCGCCGGCGCTATTGTGCTGAACGGACGCAGGGACCCGGACCCTGAGGCCGTAGCCGCCATTGCGGCGCTGCGCGAACAAGGGGCAACGGTCGAGGTTGAGTTGGCCGACGTAACTGACGCGGCAGCGGTGGACGCGATGCTGGAACGCATCGACGGAACGTTGCCGCCCCTGGCCGGCATAATTCACAGCGTGGGCGTCCTCTCGGACGCGGCGTTGACCAATCAGAGCTGGCAGAGCTTTGAGAGCGTGCTCTGGCCCAAGGTGTTGGGAGCTTGGCACCTACATCGGGCCACCATGCACCGCGATCTTGATATGTTTGTACTGTTCTCCAGCGTGGCCGGCGTGATGGGCAACGCAGGGCAGTCCAACCACGCGGCAGCCAATGCGTTCCTGGACCAACTTGCCGGCCATCGCCGGGCTATTGGGCTCGCCGGTCAATCGGTGGCATGGGGCGCGTGGTCCGGACTCGGAGAAGCGGAGGAACAGCGGGAACGCATCGCGCGACAGTTGGAGGCCGGGGGCACGGGCTGGATAACGCCACAGCAGGGTCTAAGAGCGCTGGAAACCCTCGTTCGTCAAGACGCGCCGACCGGCATGGTGGCGGCGGTCGACTGGCCGACCTTCGCCAATAATCGCGATGACATTCCACCGTTCCTGGAGGAACTGATTGTTACGTCCTCCGGGGATACGGACGCGGCTGCGGACACGTCGGACGATTTGCTCTCGCAGTTGCGAGGGCCGCAGCGAGCCGACGCGCAGAGCATTTTGGCTGCGTTCCTTCAGAAGGAATTGCAAGCAGTGATGCGGCTGCCCACACTGCCATCAACGTCGGTGGGATTCTTCGACCTGGGCATGGATTCATTGATGGCTGTGGAGCTGAGAAACCGACTTAACCGCACCTTAGCCGGTGAGTACGTGGTCTCCAATACCGCCGTGTTCGACTATCCTGACATTACGGCACTGGCACGCCATCTGTCGGAAGAGCTGGGAGAGCTTGGAGGCAGTCTCTCAACGCCAATGTCGGAACCGGCGATCGAGGAGCGTCGTCAGGCAGCCATCAGCGATGACGATGGCATAGCCATCGTGGGCATGGCTTGCCGCTTCCCACGCTCGAATAACCTTGCCGAATACTGGCAGCTATTGGAATCGGGAACTGACGCGGTTACCGACGGGCGTCAGGAGGGCGGACCATGGGATGGAGCCGTAGGCGACCCAGCCGCCGAAGACCTGACCAGCAGGAGAGGCGCGTTTGTTGACGACATTGAGTGGTTCGACTCCCGTTTCTTCCGCATCGCGCCAATAGAGGCGCGCCTGATGGATCCGCGACAGCGCATGATGCTGGAAATCAGCTGGGAGGCGCTGGAAGATGCCGGCATCAATCCTGAGGGGCTGCGAGGAAGCCATACCGGCGTGTACGCTGGCGTCGGCGGCAGCGAGTACCGAGACCTAATTGAAGCCAGCGGCAGGGCAGACAGTTATTTGGGCACCACGGCAAGCGTAACCGCCGGACGGGTCGCTTTTGCTCTTGGCCTTGAAGGGCCGGCAATGCCCATCGACATGGCCTGCGCATCCTCACTGGCGGCGGTGCATCAGGCTGCGGCCGCCCTTCGAAAGGGTGAGGTCAACCTCGCCCTGGCTGGCGGCGTGCACGTGGTTCTATCCCGGTCGGTTTCCGGTTTCATGATGGAAGTGGGAATGCTGTCGCGCACAGGGCAATGCCGCCCCTTCGACGCATCCGCCGACGGCTACGTGCGCGGCGAAGGATGCGGAATCGTGGTTTTGAAGCGGTTGAGCGATGCCGAGGCAGATGGAGATCGAATCTGGGGAGTTATTAGAGGAAGCGCAGTCAACCAGAACGGGGCCAGCGCGGCGCTCACGGTACCCAACGGCCCGGCCCAAGAACGGGTGATGGAAGCCGCTCTCAATGAAGCGGGACTTGCCGGAACGGACGTAGATTACCTGGAAGCCCAGGCGGTCGGTTCCAAACTGGCGGACGCCATCGAGCTGCGCGCGGTCGGAGCCGTGTATGGCAGAGGGCGCGATGCGGACAATCCGCTCTTGACCGGCACAGTGAAGGCCAACATTGGGCATCTCGAGGCAGCGGCGGGAATTGCCGGCTTGATAAAGACCGTATTGGCGATGAAGCAGGGGGTAATTCCCAGGCAGGTGAATTTTGATAACCCCAACCCGGAGATAGATTGGCACCAGTTGCCGGTGCAGGTTCCTTCTGAGTCCGTCGGCTGGCCGGTCCATCCCGACCGGCAACCACGCGCCGCAGTGAGCGCGTTTGGTATTTCCGGTACGAACGCTCACCTGGTGGTCGAAGGCTATGGAAGCCATTCCGAAGACTATGAAACCGTCTCCGGCATGGAATCGCCAGCCGGAGCTGCTCAGGACGTGCCTATCGCCCTTCCTGAGTCGGTAGCCGATGCGCTAGCTAGAGAGTCAGCGCCAGCAGAACGCAGCGTGCGTTTTCTGCCACTCTCCGGCAAGTCCGAGAGTGCGATTCGAGACTCGGCGAGCCGATACCTGTCTTGGATTGGCCAGCGCACCGCTGAGTCCGCCTATGATGCCACCGAATCCCAACTCCTTGCCGATATGGCGTGGACCGCCGCAGTTGGACGGAGCCAGTTCGCCCATCGCGCCGGAGTGGTATTCACGGATGCCGATACGCTACGTGAGGGTTTGACGGCCCTCACCGGTAAGGAAGACAACTCCGATGGTTCGGAACCACAACCTGCAGCCGGGCCGGCGTTCCGATACAGTGGGGAAGGGAGTCAGTGGGTTGGCATGGGCGCAACGCTGTACGAAAGCGAGCCGGTGGCGCGCGCCGTTCTTGACCGGTGCGAAGCGGTGGTGATGGAAGACCGCGGCGAATCCCTGCTGGACGTGATGTTCGGGCGAGCCGAAACGGACGGTGGCCTGGACAATCCGCTGTGGGCACGACCTGCGATTTACGCCCTGGAATGTGCCCTTACCGCGCTGTGTTCAAGCTTAGCAATACGTCCCAACTACGCCCTCGGGGATGGCTGTGGGAATCTGGCCGCGGCCCAGGCCTTGGGAGCTTTCAGCCTGGAGGACGGCCTCCGGTTGGCTATGGGCGACGGCGCGCTGCCGGCGGAGCAAGCCAGTCTTGACGGCCTAGTTAAAACCATCGCTGATGCTGGGAGCGATACAGTGATTGAAATCGGCCCGGGCATGGTTGAATCAGACACCGGATTTTTGAATGAGGTCGCGAAGGCGTATGAAGCCGGCTTGACAGTCTCCTTTGAAGGGCTGTTCGCTGGCGAGCGGCGACGACGCATTTCACTTCCCAGCTATCCATTCCAGCGTCGGCGCCACTGGATATGACCGTGCTGATTGACGGCATCATCGATGTCGCCAATGGATTATGAGCCTTGACGCCACCGCATAGAACGAGTAGAGTACGCCACACTTTTGGCAGGGATACTGCCAAGGACAATAGGAGGTTCGTTGAAATGCCATCAACTGCAGATCGTCTCCAAAATCTCATCGCTGAAAATTTGGAAGTCGACGGCAAGCCGGTAAGCACACCAGTGGATATGAACTCCAGCCTAACCGCCATCGGTGTGGCGTCTATGGACGTCGTCGCTTTTGCCCGGCTGATTCAGCAGGAGTTCAGCGTTCAACTCGCGCCCGAGCAATGCACGGAGTTGGCAACCCTCACGCAACTGGCTGAATTCATTGACGCCAATAGCTGACGATTCCGTCGCTCCATAGCGCGAAGGATGCCAATGCCTGCTCCCGGTGGACTACCATGGTGGGGCATGATGCGAGAAATTGGCGCCATTCGAGTAGCGCACGTTGACTTGACGCCTCACGCCGGCCGTGAGGCGTCAGCTTTGCTGTGGCTCGACGAAAGCGAGCAGGTCCAATGGCGCCGCTTTTTGTACCCAGGCCCGCGCCGACGATTTGCTTTGTGCCGCGCGGTGCTCCGCTCCCTCCTTTGCAGGCAACTGGGATGCGCCAACACTCAGCTCAACTTCGGCTACGGTTGCCACGGCAAGCCTTTCGCAGTGATTGGAAATCACCCGGCGCCCATCAGTTTCAACGTAAGCCACAGCGATAGACGGGGATTGATTGCCTATGCACCCCAAGGAAAGCTGGGAGTGGACGTTGAGGAGTATGACCTCAGACGCGATATGGAACTGTTGATTGGCACGGTATTCGGCCCCAGCGAACGGGCTGATCTGGCCCAGCTCCATGGACACCATAAAGTCCGGCTGTTTTATAAGCTCTGGACAATTAAGGAGGCTCTAATCAAGGCTACGGGGGCGGGATTTTCGTGCGATGTGGCGAAGTTCGAAGTTCCACCAGCTCTGCGCCAGGGAACGACTGGAACTTTCACCTTTCCCCAGCATCCGACGAAAGAATGGAGAGTAGAATACCTGGGCAACGAAGCATTTGCCGGCTCCATCGCATACGAAGCGGGTAGCGATGCCGGGGGTAATGATGGCTGATGAAATCATATGGACCATACCCAAGCCACTATCCACTTATGACGTGGCGGTAGATGACGAAACCGTCATTACTCTGCGACAGCACGGGAACCCTTCGGGCCCGCGGCTTGTCCTCTGCCATGGCAACGGCCTAGCGATTGACCTGTACTATCCCTTCTGGTCGCTCCTGGTAGAGGACTTTGAAATAATTGTCTATGACCTCCGCAATCACGGCTGGAACCCCGTGAGCTCTATGGGCAATCATACCCTGCCGATACTGGTTCAGGACCATGACAAGGTTCTTGCAGCGATCGACACACGCTACGGAAATAAGCCCAAAGTCGGAGTGTTCCACTCTGTTTCCGCCCTTGTTACTCTGCTGTCGCCCAACAAGGGCGACGAGTTCGTGGCGCGGGTGCTGTTCGACCCGCCTTTGTGCAAGCCGGGACGCGGGTACGTGGAATTTGAAGAGGCGGCAACGCGCCTGGCAACGATGGCTCGCCGTCGGACACCCCGATTCAAAACCAGGGAAGAACTGGCATCGGTTCTACCATACCTACCACCATTCAATCATGCTGTGGCCGGGATCGGCGACCTCTATACACGGGCAATCCTTCGCGAAAGTGAAGATAAAGATGGGTACGAACTCCGGTGCCCTCGCGAGTATGAAGCCCAGATAATGGAGTACGCGAGCACCTTTGCGGTGCTAGTGGATTTCGAATCAGTGCTTTGCCCAACCAAAGTAATCGGAGCTGACCCGACGTTGCCGTACTCCTACCTGCCCAGCCTGGACCTCAGCGACGTTATCACGGTGGGCTACGATTTTTTGCCCGACGCGACCCACTTCCTACAACTGGAGCAGCCCCAGGAATGTGTTGAGTTGTTACGGGAGTTTCTCGACCCTCTCATCGGCTAACTTTCAACTCGTACCATTATGATGTCCATGCCGTGGTACTTCTGGTGCCGGACTGTCGAAGCGTAGTGCCTCAGCAGTCGGAAGGAAACTTCCCTTTCGTCCACTACCTGGGGTTCCTCTTCCAGGTATGAGAGACGGTCGCCAAGGTTCTCTTCCTCCAGGACGGAAATAAATTCCAGGTCCACGGCTCTGCCGTCGGGGCGGGCGGATACCATCAAGCGGGGCGGGTTGCCCTGAGACTCGGTTTCGGCAAATTCATTATCGGGTTGAAGCAAGCTGGAGATTGCCTCTTCACCCGCCGAGCGAAGGCGGTCGGTGGAGGCTTCGTTCCAGCCCATCCTGCCGGCGACGTCTTGCAGGAAAGTGTCAATTCTCGGAAGCTCGGAAAACTCCAGCCGGGTGGTCAGCCGTCTGGGACGGGACCGGCTCAACTCCATGAAAGCGGTCAAGCCAACGGCCATGAGACCTCCCATTGTGACTCCGTTACCAAGCAACAGGTCCCAAGGGGAAGGAATCAGACCTTCGAACACGTTTTGAAACTCCATCGCCGCTCCAGTTGCGAAGGACAAGCCGACGATAAAGGTTTTCGAGACGTCAATCCCGTCCTGCATGACGGACTGTATGCCCTGTACAAAGAAGATGCCGATTGCAATCAGCAGAACGGCGCCCAGCACCGGACCGGGAATAAGCAGAAACAGGCTGGCAAGTTTTGGAGAAAGCGCCAGTGCCAGGAGAATCACCGCCATAGCGTATCCAACGTAGCGGGATGCTACCCCGGTGAGGGTCACCACAGAGACTGTCATCGACGAAAAGAATGTTGGAGGAAGAATACCGATCAAGGCAGATGCGAACATGCTGATACCGTTAGCATACAACGTGCCTTGCAGCATGCGGAAATCGGTAGCTCTGGGCTGTCGCCGGGAGGCTTGTTGAACGGCAACTGCGTCGCCAATTCCTTTGACAGCAAACACCAGCGCCACGATGGCGAACATTGGCGCCATAGCCCAGAACTCAGCCGGGGGCGTGAGGTCCAGCCCCGGGAACTCAAGGCCAGGAAACCCGACCCAGGACGCGGCGTACAGTGATTCCAACTCATAGAATCCAAAGGGAGCGGCAATGGCACAACCACAGCCAATGCCTATGACGAGCGACCATGCCCGCCATCGTCCGGGCGCGCGCATAGTCAGCAGGGTGGACACGACCAGCGTGGCCGCAACTACATACAAGCCCGCAGCCGGCGACGTTCCCTCCGGCGCCTCACCAATAACATCCAGAGTGACCGGCAAGATTGAGACGGAAATCAGCATGAGGACGGTGCCCGACACGGCCGGGGTTATAATCCGGCGCAATAGGGGCAACCAGGTAGGAACCGCCAAGTAACATACTGCCGAAACAAGCAGGAGGCTGACCAGCAAGGTCGGTCCGCCCGCTTCCAACGCCAGTATGGAAACCGCGATGAAAGTGGGGGAGATTACCGAAATAAAGGTATGACCGGCTCCGAATCGCCAGATTCGAGACGCCTGCAAGGCGGTAACCGCCGCCAGGATTATCAGCGAGCCGAACATTGTCCAGGCGACGTAGCCCTCGCTCTGGCCACCAGCAACACCGACAATCACCACCACCATCACGGTGATGGGCAGCCCAATCAGGGTTCCCTGAACGCCCACCAACAAGGCCAATAGTGGCGAACAGGGCTCGTTCGGTTCGTAGCGCAGATGGCTGCCAGGGCGATTCGATGCCAAAGTAAATTACCTGACGAGCGGGTAGGGATAGCGGCGCCTCGGGATGATGGTGCCGAAGGTCAGACTCGAACTGACACGGGATATTATCCCACCGGTTTTTGAGACCGGCGCGTCTACCATTCCGCCACTTCGGCTCTGTGTCAACAGTATAGCACGCTTGCGCCAACGCACGGTTGCGTTGTAGCATTGCTGCGCTGTCATCAACTTGTGGCACGCGTCTTGCGACAGCCCTTCTCGTAAAGGCGGCACACCATGACAAACATCAAAGAACGGCTGGACGAGGACATCCGGAACACCATGCGGGCCCGCAACCGGGAACGTCTGGAGACCCTGCGCTTCCTCAAGAGCCAGATTCAACTGGTGGAAAAGAATAACCTCAAGGAGCTGGACGACGACGGGGTTACCGACGTCGTCGCCAAGCAGGCCAAGGACCGTCGTGAGAGCATCGAGATGTTCGGGCAGGGCGGTCGCGATGACCTAGTAGCCAAAGAAGAGGCGGCCCTGGCCATCTTGCAGGAATATATGCCAGAGCAGATGGACGCCAAGGCCATCGAGACGCTGGCGCGGCAGGTCATCGCCGACGTGGGAGCGACCGGGGCGAGCGACCGGGGCAAGGTTATGGGACGCATCATGCCGCAGGTGCGGGGCAAGGCCGACGGCAGCCAAGTCAACGCCGTAGTATCCCGCTTGCTGGAATCCCTAGGCTGAACCCTCTTATGCGTTTCGGCATCCTGGTCTTCCCCGGCACCTGGAGCGACACCGACTGCCACTACTCCGTCAGCGGCGTGCTGGGGCAAGAAGCCGGTTACGTGTGGCACAAATCGGCTGACCTTACCGGCTACGACGCCGTAATCGTCCCGGGCGGGTTTTCCTACGGCGACTACCTGCGCGCCGGCGCCATCGCCCGGTTCTCTCCCGTAATGGCGGCGGTGCAGGATTTCGCCGCCGGCGGCCGGCCTGTCATCGGCATTTGCAACGGCTTTCAGATTCTCTGCGAGGCTGGCCTGCTGCCCGGCGCACTGCGACGCAACGGCCACCTGCAATACCGCTGCCAGTGGACCCATCTGCGAACGGAGCGGGTGGACACGCCGTTCAGCAGCCGCTGCCGGACCGCCCAGCCGCTGGCGGTGCCAGTGTCCCACGGCGAGGGAAGTTACTATGCCGACGACGCCACCGTTGCCCAGCTTGAGGAGCAGGGCCGGGTGTTGTTCCGCTACTGCGAAGCGGATGGCTCGGTAACGGAAGCCGCCAATCCCAACGGCTCGGTGGCCAACATCGCCGGCATCATCAGCGAAGGAGGCAACGTGCTGGGCATGATGCCTCATCCGGAACGCAGCTGCGAACCGCTACTTGGTTCCGATGACGGCAACCTGATTTTCGGCTCCATTATTGATGCCGTTGCCGGCGGCACGCTTCGATAGTCGCTAACCATGCTGCTTTCGCTGGGGCTGGCGTGCATCTCAGTGCTGGGGTTTGGCAGTTCGGCCGTGCTGGCGCGGCTGGGGATGTCGGGCCTAGGCGGGCTGCGTCCCATGCCCGGCGCGCTGGTATCGCTGGTGGCGTCGACGCTGCTGGCGGGGACGCTGGCGCTGGCTTTTGAATTCCAGGCGATTATCGCGCTGCCGGCCGTCGCCATGGTATGGCTGCTGGGCAATGGCATACTGACCTACATGGGCGGACGGTCGCAACAGTACATCGCAATCAGCCTGGTGGGAGCGTCGCGGGTTACACCCATTGTCGGGGGCGCTGCGCTGTTCGCCGCCCTCTACGCCATAATGTTCACCCGCTTCGGCGTTCCGGGGTTTGACGAGCATCTCAACGCGCCGATCGCCGTCGGTACGGTGGTCGTGGTGGCCGGCCTTGCGCTGACCGGGGGGAACTTCCTGCGGCAAAGCTGGGGGCGGGACTGGCATTCGGTGCTGGGTTACGTGCTGGCGTTGTCCGCAGCCGCCTGCTACGGCGCGGCTACGCTGAGCGGTCGGGTGCTCAGCAACCTTTACGGTTCCCCGCTGATTATGGCGGCAGGGAGCATGTTCTTCGCCACGCTGGTGCTCCTGCCCTTGTTTGGTCGGGAAGCCAGCCAAAACGTCAAGTCCAGTCGCTGGGCTACGTTCTACCTCTTTCTGGCCGGGTTCGCGGCGGCGTGCGCGGTGATGTCGCTGTACTTTGCCGTGACGCGGGAGGGTTCCAGCATACTGGTGCTCAGCCCGATAGTGTCGTGCAACCCGCTGGTAACGCTGCTGCTGGCCCGGCTGTTCCTGCGCGGGAACGAGACGGTTACGAAGGAACTCGTCATTGGCACACTGATGGCCGTTGGCGGCGTAACGCTGGTAGTCGTTGGCGGAATAACCGGGTAGTCCGGTCTTATAGAGTATAGAGTGATGACTAACTGAATTAATGAATCGTTGAGGCTCACAATGCCAGTCAGCAAAGAAATACTGGACGAAATCGCGCTGTCTCCGGACGAATACGAGATGATTGTGGAACGGCTGGACCGGGAGCCAAACCCGGTTGAGCTGGGCATGTTTGGCGCGCTGTGGAGCGAGCATTGCGGCTACAAGCACTCGCGCCCGCTGCTGCGGATGCTGCCTTCCACGTCGGAGCGCACCCTCTCGCAGGCCGGGGCGGAAAACGCCGGGGCCATTGACATCGGCAACGGGTTGGCGGTGGTGTTCAAGGTGGAATCCCACAACCATCCGTCGGCGGTGGAGCCGTTGCAGGGCGCGGCCACGGGCGTCGGCGGCATCGTGCGGGACATACTGGCGATGGGGGCACGGCCGGTGGCCCTGCTGAACTCGCTGCGCTTCGGCCCGCCCAGCGAACCCGCCAACCGTCGCCTGTTGCGTGGCGTGGTGGACGGCATCGGATGGTACGGCAACTGCATCGGCGTCCCCGACGTAGCAGGTGAAATCTACTTCGACGAATCCTACTCCCAGAACCCGCTGGTCAACGCAATGTGCGTTGGCATCGCCCGCATCGAGGATTTGGCCAGCGCGGCGGCGGACACTCCCGGGGACGTACTGCTGCTGGTGGGCGCGGGCACCGGGCGGGACGGCATTCACGGCGCGTCCGGGTTGGCCTCGCGAACATTTGAGGAAGAGCAGGAGTTGCGTCCCACGGTGCAGGTGGGCAACCCTTTCCTGGAGAAGACGCTGATTGAGGCGTGCCTGGAAGCGCTGGCCACGGGCAAAGTCCGCGCGCTGCAAGACCTGGGCGCGGCCGGCCTGACCAGCGCGGTGGTGGAGTCCGTGGCACGAGGCCGGCGCGGCTTTGTACTGGATATTGACCGGGTGCATCGGCGGGAATCGGGGATGTCCGGCTACGATGTGATGCTTTCCGAATCGCAGGAGCGGATGCTGCTGGTCGCCGCCGAGGAACACGTGTCGGAGATCCGCAACGTGTTCCAGAAGTGGGACGTGGCCTGCCACGCGGTAGGGACGGTAACCGAGGAACAGACGGCTCGGGTTACTGAAGGTTCCCAAACCCTGGCCGCGGCGCCGGTAGAGCATCTGGCGGACGCGCCGCAGTATCGTTTGAGCGGGCAGCCCACTCCAGAGGATGAGGCGCGGCGACGGATTGAATGGGCCGACGTGCCGTTGGCGGAGGCGGCTGGCCTGGGCAACGCCGGGGATGTTCTGCTGCGTTTGCTGGCGTCGCCCAACATTGCGAGCCGGCAGGGAGTGTATCGCCAGTACGACCACCAAGTGCAGACCAACACGGTAGTCGGTCCGGGCGAGGGCGACGCCGCGGTGCTGCGCATCAAGGAGACGGGGCAGGCCATCGCCGTGGCGATAGACGGGAACGGCCGGCAGTGTTACCTGGATCCCTACCGGGGCGGGCAGCGGGTGGTTGCCGAGGTAACGCGGAACCTGTCCTGCGTGGGCACGGAGCCGCTGGCGCTTACCGACTGCCTTAATTTCGGCAATCCCGAACGGCCTGACATCTACTACCAGCTGGAGCAGTGCATATCGGGCATGGCGGACGCCTGCCGACAGCTGGGCGTGCCGGTGGTCAGCGGGAACGTGAGCCTGTACAACGAAAGCCAGGGGACCGCAATCTTTCCCACGCCCATCGTCGGGGGACTGGGGTTGCTGGACGATGCCAGCAAGCACTGCCGCGCGGGATTCCCCGGGTCGGGGTTGGCCGTGGTGTTGCTGGGGGCAGAGCGGCTGACGGCGGAAGTGTCGGACCTGGCCGGCAGCGAGTACCTCTATGCGGTGCATGGCATGGTGCGGGGACAGCCCGAGATTGACATGGAGTTGGAGGGACGGGTGCAGGCCCTGTGCCGGCGGCTGATTGGCGACGGCCTGACATTATCGGCGCACGACTGTTCGGACGGCGGGTTTGCGGTGGCGCTGGCTGAGTGCTGCATCCTGGGCGATGATCGCATCGGCGGCGGCGGCTCGGTGGGGTTCACGGCGGCGGACGCCTTTGCAGAGAGCGTACCGGAGCGCTGGGACGCGGCTCTGTTCGGCGAGGCCCCATCGCGAATCCTGGTGGCTGTGGAAGCGACGCAGTTGCCGGATGTGCTGGGCGCCGCCGATGCTGCCGGCGTGCCGGCAGCGGCCATTGGCGAAACCGGCGGCGACAGTCTGCGGATTGGCGGGCGGGTTGATTTGCCGGTAGCGGAACTTGCCGATGCCTGGCGCGGTGGGCTGAGCGGAGTTTGGGCCTAGGTCAGCGCGACCACAGGCTCGGCATCGGGGCGGGCCGCCTCAGCGGAACCGTGCTCATCCAAGGGGGGCGTGGCGATGGCCTCGTTGGTCCCGATTTGCGCTCCCGACGGCTCGTAGGGGAGGCCCAAGCGAGTGGCGAGGGCGATGCCGGTCAGCGGATGGCGGCGGTTCAGGCCAAACACACGCTTGCGTCGCAGGCGATTAGTTTCAGGGTCTCGGACGCTGACGTTGCGGTACTGGAACACGCCGTTGGAGGCCAGGGAGCGAATGAGTCGGATGACGAAGGTGCGGGAGTTATTTTCGCCCCAATGGGCCATGATGGTGGGGTCTTCAAACTCGATGCCGGCAGCCAGGGCCTGGGTGATTTCACCACAGAGGGCGTTGAACATCACGGAGTCGGCGCCGTCGCGTTCTTCGAGGGTATGCCCCATGACAATCAAGTCGGCCACGCGAGCGACGTCACCCGGCCGATCTTCGGAGGGTGGCAGGTTGAGATCGCCAACGGCGTTGGACAGGGCTGCGTCGAACCCGACGGGTTCGGGGGTTGAACGCTGGTACCGGGGAGGCGCGACCGCGGCAGGCTCGGGCTCGTCGGCAACATCGGGGTCATCGTCAGGTTCGTCGTCAGGTTCATCGGCACTGTCAGCGAAGTCCCGGGAGATTTCGACAGGGTCGGTGGCCTCAGTGATTTCCGGCTGGTCGTCGTCTTCATAGGAATCGATGGCGTCGTCTTCATCGTGAATCTGGGGAACCGGGTCGGGTTCGTCGGCCATTAGAATCCAGTCAACGAGGTCAACGCTGCGGATTTTGATGTTGCCTTCCTCGGCGACGCGGAGCATGAGCTTTTTGAAGCCGGAGAAGCCCAGCTTACGCTCGTCGAATCCGGCGATGCGTCGGACCAGGCGCTGTTTGAGGGAGGTGAGGAGGAGGGTGTGTCCGGCGGCGCGCTCGCTGCGGATGACTTCTTCGATGGCGCGGATGACTTCGGGGAGTTGGTGGCGTCCCGGGTTGCTGAGCTGCTGGGCCGGCGTGAATTGCCGGGAGCGTTGGTAAGGGCCCCGGTGGGACACGGGTTCGATGTCTATGGGATCAACGTCTGAGTCGTAGAAAATCAGGCCATCGACGTGGTCGGCCATGCGGCGGGAGGTGGCCCAGGAGACGCCGACGACGAGGACGCGCTTGCCCACAGAGCGCAGGGAGTTGATGACGTGAATGAAGTCGGAGTCGCCGGAGACCAGGACGAAGGTCTTGATGTTGGGGAAACTGTGGGCGGTGTCGATGCAGTCCGCGGTCATCTTGACGTCAACGCTGTTCTTGACGGCGATGGTGCGGCCGGCGCCGTGGGCGCCGCTGGGAGGGAGACGGGTGGGGACGTACACCGGTTCAATGCCGGCGGCATAGAGGGAAGGAGGGTCCTGGATAAACTGGCTGGCGCCCTTGAGTTCGGGAGCGCGGGTTACCCAGTCGGCATAGGCTCTCCCCACCACCACCCGGCCATGATTGGAGACTTCCTCTTTCAGAGCGGATACGTTGGGAGTGCGGCCCCGGGTGGCGAGACTTATCTTGAAGTTCTCCCAATCGATGAATAATGCTACGTCGTCGCTGAATGACGTGCTGCCGTTGACCTGTTGAGTAGCGATGATAGTACCTCAATTTGCTCGTTGAAGGAGCGCGGGTTTGGTCAAGTTTAGTCTGGCAGACTAACAGCGTCAAGTTGGGAGGCGCGGCGGGAGGCCGGGTCAGGGGCCGCGGATGCGTTTGAGTTCTTCGACCGGGTTGATTGATCCCACCGGGTTCAGGTGTTTCCAGTTCCGGTTCACCCAGTGAA
>VXTR01000036.1 GCA_009837355.1 Chloroflexota bacterium
GTGGGGGGGCGTCTCCATTTCTACACGCCGCTACCACCCCCCGCCGCCTCATCAGCCGCTACGCCTACCCGGCCAGCATCGCCACCCTGGTTGTCGTCTTCGTCGCCACCGCCCTCTACGCCATCGCCTTCGTCAGCATCTACAGCCGACCCCATACCGCCGTCGCCGCTTCCGAGTGGGTTAACGCCAACGTACCCAGCGGAGCGTCCATCATCAACGCCGGATCATACTGGGACGAGCAAGTCCCCGATTTGCGCCGCTACGACCTCTGGACCTTCCCGGCCTATCATCCCGACCACGACCCGACCAAAATCCCCGATCTGGTCCAGCGCCTGGCTGATGCCGACTACCTGCTCTTCTACTCCAACCGCGCCTATGGCTCCGTCACCCGCCTGCCCGAGCAGTTCCCGGATAGCTCTGCCTTCTTCCGCCTCCTCTTCGCCGGCGACCTGGGCTATCAGCTGGAGCGAGCCTTTACGTCCTACCCCTCGCTGGCCGGCGTGCACCTGCGCGACGACCCCTACGGACGCGCCGGCCTGCCCACCCCGCCCCTTGCCCCCGGCGGACACCACGGCCAGCCCGACGGCATCGTCATCAACCTGGGCTACGCCGACGAGAACGTCATCGGCTACGACCATCCCCAGGTTCTGCTCTTCCGCAACGTGGCGCAACTGGAAAGCGAACAGCTTGAAGAGCTCATCAACGCCGCCGCCCGCTCCGACACTCAGCACACCGGCCCACTGATGCTCTCCGAATCGGCCCGCGTCGCCCAGCAATCCGGGGGAACCTGGTCGTCGCTGTTCCACCGAGACGGATGGGCCAACCGCGCCCCCTGGCTCACCTGGCTGCTGGTCATCGAGCTGATTTGCCTGGCCGCGTTCCCCCTCACCTGGTGGCTGCTGCGCCCCCTGCCCGACCGGGGTCTGCTCCTCGCCCGCGTCCTCGGCCTGCTGCTGGTAGCCTGGATCGCCTGGTGGTTGCTCAACGCTGGCATCCTCCGCTATTCCGCCGGCGCCATCTGGATTGCGCTGCTGATAGTCGCCTTACCTTCGGCCTGCATCCTGTGGCGGCAATGGCGCGAGCTGCTGGCTTGGCTGCGAGCAAAGTGGCCCTTGATAATCACTGCCGAAGCATTGTTCCTGCTGGCCTACGCCGCCTTCCTCCTCATCCGAGCCGCCAATCCCGACCTCTGGCACCCTTGGCGCGGCGGCGAAAAGCCCATGGAACTAGCCTACTTCACCGCCGTCGCCCGCTCCTCGGTAATGCCGCCCTACGACCCGTGGTTCAGCGGCGGCTACCTCAACTACTACTACTGGGGCTACTTCATCCTGTCGGCCCCCCTGCGGCTCACCGGCATACCGCCAGCCACCGCCTTCAACCTCGCCGTTCCTCTGCTCTTCGCCCTCACCGCTACCGGCATCGGCTCCCTCGTGTACAACCTGGTAGCCGCCGCCACCAACAAGTCATCCCCGCCCCCCACCTCGTCATTCCGGCGAAAGCCGGAATCCACACCGCGCCTCAACCCCCAACTTTGGCTTCCCGGTAGCGCGGCTATCGCCGGACTGGCCGCCGCCGTCATGGCCACCGTAGCCGGCAACCTCGATGGTGTCGTCCAGCTCGCCGAGATGACCCAACGAAAAATACAGGGCATGGCCGCCCCGCTTTCAAGCTTCGACTTCTGGCGCAGCAGTCGCGCCATCCCCGTAACCGACGAGTTTGAGCCTTCCCGATTGACGCCCTGGATTGACCCGCGCAACTACAACGAAACGGCCTTTCACATCACTGAATTTCCCTTCTTCACCTTCCTCTTCGCCGACCTCCACGCCCACATGATGACCATGCCCTTCGCCGTCCTGGCGCTGGCCCTTGGTTTCGCCCTGCTGATGGGGTTAACACGCGCCGGCTTGCGCAGCCCATGGCCCTGGACTGCCGCCGCCTTTTTGGGTCTCGCGGTCGGCAGCCTGTGGGCCATCAACTCGTGGGAGTATCCGGCCTACGCGCTGCTCATGCTAGGCTGCATCGCCGCCGCCGCTTGGATGCTGCCCGCCTCCCTGAAATTACGCCTTGCCGTCGCTGCCGCGTTGAGCCTGCTCGCCCTGTTAGTCAGCTACGTAGCCTTGCAGCCCTTTCACGCTGCCACGGAAACCTTTGGTATTGGTATCGAACCCACCCGCTGGCGTACCCCGTTATCCGACTACCTGCTCATCCACGCCCTGCCGTTGCTGGCGTCTATCGCCCTGCTCTGCGCAACCCTGCCCCACAGTCTCGCGCCCCTGCTGGCCCGCTTCAGACACGGCACACCCCTGCCGGCGATACACCAATGGCTGCTGATGGCGGCAATACTCGGCATACTGCTGGCCGCCTACTTTTGCGCCGCCGGCTACCTGACTGCCGCCTTCCTCACCATCCTGCTCACCCTCACCACCTGGGCGCTGGCGTCGGCCCTGGCGTCCCCCGAATACCCGTCCCGCCGTTCCGACGTGATGGCCCTCGCGATGCTCTCGCTGGCCCTCGCCATCGGCATCGGCGTTGACTTCATCCGCGTGGAGGGCGACATCGCCCGCATGAACACCCTGTTCAAGTATTACCTCGTCGCCTGGCTGCTCTTCGCGGCGGCTGGCGCTTACGGCTTCTGGCGCGGCTGGACGGCTGCCAGCGCCGCTAACGCATTCGTGCGCCGCAACCTCTGTTGGGTCGCCGCCGGCCTGGTCGCCCTGGTCGCCGCCGGTACGCTGGTCTATCCGGCCCTGGCCACCCCGGTCCGCATCGCCGACCGCTTCAATCCCACGCCCCTGACCCTGGACGGCGCAGCCTGGATGCCCCATGCCGAATATCACCCCCCCGACTGGTGCACGGACAACCCCACGCATCCCATCGCCCTGCGCTGGGACTACGACGCCATCCGCTGGCTACAGCAAAACGTATCGGGAACCCCCGTCGTGCTCGAAGCCCACGCCAACCAGTACTGCTGGAACAGCCGCGTCTCCCAGTACACCGGCCTGCCCACCGTCATCGGCTGGCCCTGGCATCAGCAGCAGCAGCGCGGCGACGGCGACATCATCCGCCGCCGCGCCATGGACGTCTCCACCATCTACAACACCCCCAGCCACCGGCGCGCCCAAAAACTGCTTGAAGAATACCAGGTTGCCTACGTCGTAGTCAGCGACCTGGAACGCACCTATTACGACGGAGGCGGCATCGCCAAGTTCGACGCCATGGCCGCCGACGGAATCCTCACTCTGGCCTACGCCAACGAAGGCACGCGCATTTACCGCGTCAGCACCCGTTGACCCCGCCTGCCTTTTTGACCCGCCGCAACCCCTACCCTATAATCATCCCGCTGCGCCGCTGCTCACAATCCCCACCGGCGCTGGAGGTAACACCGTGGCAATTGAACCCGTCCGCGTCGGTCTGATTGGAGCCGGCCGTAACACCCGAGACCGGCACATCCCCGGCTTTCACAGCACAGCCGCCGTTGAAATCGGCGCCGTCGCCAACCGTTCCCGCGCGTCGGGTCAGCAGGTCGCCGACGCCTTCAACATCCCCACCGTGTATGACAACTGGGAAGAGCTGCTGGAGGACGAAAGCCTGGACGCCGTCTGCATCGGAACCTGGCCCTATATGCACCGCACGCTGACCCTGGCGTCGCTGGCGGCCGGCAAGCACGTCCTCTGCGAGGCCCGCATGGCCATGTCCGCCTCCGAAGCCCACGAAATGCTCGCCTTCTCCCAGCAATGCCCCGACCTCGTGGCGCAAATCGTCCCGTCGCCCATGACCTTCGGCATCGACGACCTGCTCATCCGCCTGGTGTCCGAGGGATTCCTGGGCGAGCTGGTATCCGTGGAAGTCCAGTCCCAGACCGGGTTCGCCGACCGCGATTCCACCCTCCACTGGCGCCAGGATCGGGATATGAGCGGCTTCAACATCCTCAACATGGGCATCTGGTACGAGGCCATGATTCGCTGGGTCGGCCGCGCCACCCAGGTGATGGCCATGAGCAAAGTCTCCGTGCCCCACCGTAGGGATGACGATGGCAACTGGCGCTCCGTAACCGTCCCCGACACCGTGGACATCCTCTGCCGCCTGGCCAACGGCGCCAACGCCCACCTGCGCTTCAGCGCCTGCGCCGGTCTCTCCCCCGGCAACGACGTCTGGCTCTACGGCACCGACGGCACCATCCACGTGGACAACCAGATGCGTGTGTTTGGTGGCAAGCGCGGCGACTCCGAACTCCAGGAAATCGCCAACCCGCCCGAGGGACGCTACTCCTGGTCCGTCGAGCAGGAGTTCATCGCGTCCATCCGCGACGGCGCTCCCGTGCTGCGAACTCCCTTCAACATCGGCGTCCACTACATGGAGTGGACCGAAGCCGTAACCGTCAGCGCCCAAACCGGCGACGCCGTGTACCTCCCCCTCTAACCCGGCGACAGCCAGCGCCAAAACACAACGGGGCGAGCTTGAAACCCGCCCCGTTCGTATCCAGCCCCAACGCCGTCATCGCTACGCCCCAACACCGTCATTCCTGCGAAAGCAGGAATCCAGAGCACGTTGCACCAACGGCGTTCTGGATTCCCACCAACCCGGAGATGACGGTCTTGCGTTGCCCTACCTGTCCACCAAACACGCCACCACTTGCGGCGCCGCCGTAGCCGCCCGTTCCGACAGCTCCGCGTCGTTCAGCGTAACGATGGGATGCTCAATTATCGCCAACCCGTACTCCGGGTCGCCCCGCATCCGCGACATCGCCCGCGCCTGGCTGATGAACGGGCGCGTCGTCAGTACCGTCGAGGGGATGCCCAGCAGCTCGGTTTCCATTGCGTCGTGCACACTGCACGCGGTGCAGGACCCTCATTCCGCCGTCGCGTGTATCGCCACGTCTATGCTGTTGGCCGTCCGCTGCAGGTCCTCGATGCGCGCCGGCCACTGCCAACCCCCCTTGTTGTGCTCCACTGTGCCGACGATGTCGTACCGCTCGCCGATTATCGCCGCGATGCGTCGCAGCAAATCCTCGGAGTGCGGCTTGTTGTTGGCAAACAGCCCGATGACCTTGCCGTCCAGCGTCGCCGGCCGCTGCGCCAGCCGCGCCGGCCCCTGTGGCCCGTCGTCCCGCGGATCCATTGTGATTATTGAGCCGCCGTTTGTCGTCATTACATAACCTCCTTTAGTCTTTTGAAGTCCTGTGGCAATAGACTACGGCACATCCACCCGCCGCACCACCGACCGGCTGCTGCCCCACGTGCTGATTAGGCTGATAAACCCGCCGGCCATCCCGCCCCCCGGCAGCACCGTGATGCGGTCGGCGTCCGCCACCACCGGAACCAACCGGTCATGGTCCAGCTCGTGCCCCATGCGGTGCCAGCGCATCCACTCCGCCACCGGCAGTTGCGCCTTCTCGTGCAGAAACTCGGCTACCTGCCGTCGACTCCAGCCGGCCTCGGCGACGTGCCCCATCGTCTCCGGGCTGATGACGCAGACAACCTCCGGCATACCTGGCCCAAAGGCCAGCATCGCGTGGGCCACCGTGGTCAAAAAGTCCGACGGATTGCGATCGCCGTGCAGAGTTACCTGCAACGGCCCCAGCGTGGCGTAGGCAGCAACAATGGTCGCGTCGTCGCCGTAGCCCAGTTCCGACGCCAGCGACGGCCACGGACTCACCGCCAGGTTCTCCGGGAAGCAGAACGTGATTTTCCCCGGATGCCCGAAGGTGCTGTTGTCCATCACCACCGGAACCGAGCCGTAGAAATTGGCCTTGAACAGGTTCACCGCCCGGCCGATGGCCGCGTTGGCCCGGTTCCCGTTCCCCATCATCTCCACGCCGGCGTTCATCCCAATGGCGTCGGCATACGGCCCGCTGACCACCGTCAGCACCGTAACCCCGTTGGTGGAAGTGCTGCTGGCGTGCAGGTTGAACGACCGGTCGGCGATGGCCGACAGCGACGCCAGCACCACCGGAAAATGCTCCGGCAGGCAGCCCGCCATCACCGCGTTGACCGCAGCCTTGCCGGCGGCGAACCGCTTTTGCCGGATTACCTCCGTGCCCAGGTCATGCTCGGCGGACACCCCGGCGTAGTCCAGCATCGCCTGCACCCGTTCCGCCGTGGGTGGCACGATGGGCAGGCCGTCGGTCAGGCCGTTGGCGAAGTAGTATTCCTGGGCTGCGTTCCAGTCGTCGAATTGGAACGGCGCAGCGACGTCGTTCCGGTTTTCAGTGTGATCGGGCATGGCGAGGTCAGCTCCTGGCGTCGTCCGGTGTTGTCATTCCTTGGGGGTGTGTACTTTACAGTACTCGGCTCCTGGCATGGCCGGCAGCGGACACTGCCCGCCAACGCCGTTAGTGAACCGACACTGAATCTGCGGCCGTTCCGTAACCGTGCTCATAACCCTCCCTCCTTCTTCCGAATCTCAAACTCCTCTCCCCTGGCGGGAGAGGGTTGGAGCCTGCCCCGTACTTGATACGGGGGTGAGGGGGTGTCTTTCTCTCATCGCCGCACCCCACCTCGCCGGTAGTCCGGCGCTTCTATGGGCAACTCGGTCACCACCAGCGGGTCCTGCAGGCGCGATGCGATCCGCGGGCGTGCTTTGGAAATCTCCTCGATCTGGTCAGACGTGGTGATGATAGTGGGTAGCCGCTCGTCATAACGATAGCCCACAATCTGAAAGAGCTTGTCCTCGGCAAAGGGTGTGCTCCGCTCGGCGCCCATATCGTCCAGCACCAGCATATCGGCAGTGCGAATGTGGTCCAGCAGGTCATCGTGGGTAACCGGACTGTCGGGCGAAAAGGTAGCCCGCAAGTAATCCAGCAAGTCGGCCACGGTGGCAAAGAACACCGTGTCGCCGCGACTCTCCCGCTCGGCGGCGGCGGCCACGGCCAGGTGCGTTTTCCCCACGCCGTAAGGCCCGTGCAGGCTCAGCCACCCGTTGGGGTTATTTGCCCAACGCTGTACGTACGCCTTTGCCGACTGCAAACTGCTTTTTTCTTGCTCTGCCAGTCCGCCGTTGCCCTCCGGGTTGAAAGCCCTGAAAGTCATCCGTTGCTTCATATTGTGCGGAATCACGCCCACCGTTCGTCCTGCTACGCTGCCCACGCGCCCCAGCCGGTAGAGCTTTCCAAACCCGTCTGCCGACTCAATCCGGGTGCGCAGAAAATCATCCAGCCGGTTCAGGTCTCCCCGCAACGTGATTACCGTAGGCAGCCGCGCCGAGTGCCGCCACGCCAGCAGCTGGAACAGCCGCTCCTGTGTCCAGGGCGTCGCCGGCCGGGCCGGCAGGTCGTCCAGAACCAGCAGCGGCGCATTGCGGACCTGCTCAAAAAGGTCGACGAAGGTGGCTTCGGAATCATCGTCAAACCCGCCCCGCAGGTAATCCAGCAAGTCCGCTGCGGTGATGAACAGCGCCGGGTTCCCCGACTCAATCCGGCGGTTCGCGATGGCGGCGGCCAGGTACGTCTTGCCGCTGCCGCTGGGCCCGGCAAAGGTAATCCACCCCTGTGGATCCTCTGCGTATCGTTCGGCGTATATGCGGGTGTCGGAAAATGCCTTGCGAGCCGCCGTGTCATTGCTCAAGCCGCTGAGGTCGGCGTTGGCAAATGTGGCCAACTTCAGCGCGCCCAGGTTGCTGTAGCGCTCCAGCGCGGCAATCCGGCGCTCTCGGTCGACGTCCGCTTCCTGGCATTCGCAAGCAATGGCCTTGCCAAAGTCGGCGTGCGTTACCTCCACCAACGGCGTCAGCCAACCCGCGCCGCCGCACACCGGGCAGCTCTTAGCCGTCGGTTCCGTCGAGGGTGTCGTCGGACTCCCACGGTAACCGTCCGTATCGCCGTCGGTAGCTTTCCAGGTACCCCGTTCGGCGATCCGGTGCAGAATCGTGCCCAGGCTTTCCATCGTCATGGCGTTGTTCTCTTTGCTGGCGGGTTGCGGATTTCCCCTGCTGCTGCCACGCCGTCAGAATAGCATTAACGTAGCTCCAGCTGCGCGCGCCCTGTTCGACGGCGATCTCAAACGCCTCTTCAATCCAGCTGGCCGGATATTCTTCCTCAGCCGCCCGCAACTGCTCCGCCATCCCGTGGCCAAACGTCCCGATGTGCCGCTCGTACAGCGCGAATATATTAGCACGCGCCGGCCCTGCCGGAATCCCCGGCCCATCAGCAATTGCCGGCCTTTCCGCAAAGCTGGTTCCTAACACGTCGCCCGGTTCCAGCGGTGACAACTGCGCCTTCTCAAAATGCCGACGGCACGGTTCATCGTTGAGCCAGACGCGTATCTCGCCGCCCACTTGTGCCGCCGCCAGCGTCCCACGCGCCAGACACGCCCCCAGCGCCTGCCGAATCCCGGAATCGTCCCCCGGCCGGCCGACCCGGCTCAAAACCCCGTCGTCCAGCAGGTCATCCAGCGACACCGACGGCGGCACCTCCCGCCGCGTCGGCTCTCCACCCAGCAGGGCTACGGCCCGCAGGGCGACCTTCAACTCCGCCAGGTCGTCAATCTCGGCCAGCCATTCCCCCAGGACGGCGGCCGGCGTTGGAATCCGCCGGGCGTTTCTCGGCAGTGGCTCCATCCGCCCGGGCTGCGCCATTTACGCCACCGATTCTTCGTAGCGCATCAACTCGTCGAATCGCATCAGGTTGTCCCGGAAATACAGATGCAAACTCCCCGTCGGCCCGTGCCGGTGCTTGGCCACAATCAACTCGGCGATGTTGCGCGGGTAGGGACGACCCGGCGCGTGCTGTTCCCATTCCTCTTCGGTGAAGTTCCGGTCCTCCCGGTAGATGAACATCACCACGTCGGCGTCCTGCTCAATGCTCCCGCTGTCCCGCAGGTCCGAAAGCTGCGGACGGTGCCCCGGACGGTTTTCCACCACCCGGCTCAGCTGCGAGCAGGTGAACACCGGAACCTCCAGGTCCCGCGCCACCGCCTTCAGCGACCGGGAAATCTCGCTGATTTCCTGCACCCGGTTCTCGCCGTAACCCCGGCGGCTGCCCTGTCCCTGCACCAGCTGCAGGTAGTCCACCACCAGGAAGTCCAGCCCGTGCTCCAGCTTCAGCCGCTGCGCCTTGCTCCTCATTTCCATCGCCGTCTGGAATGGTGTGTCGTCAATGTAGATGGGCAGGCCCGACAGCACGCCCACCGCGTTGGCAATGATGCTCTCCTCCTGCTCCGACAGCAGCCCCAGCCGCAGCCGATGCGAATCCACCCCCGACTCGGCCACCAGGAAGCGCATCGCCACCTGCTCCCGGCTCATCTCCAGGCTGAAAATCCCGCACACCTGCCCGGCCTTCGCCGCGTTGACGCAGATGTTCAGTGCCAGGCTGCTCTTTCCCAGTCCCGGCCGCGCGCCCACGATGAGCATGTCCGAACGCTGCATCCCGCCCAGCAGGCTGTCCAGGTCGTTATACCCGCTCTGCAGCGGCGGGGCGTCCGTGAGGATTACGTCGCCGATGTCGCCCTGCAGGTACACGTCCAGCACCGAGCCCAGCGGAATGAAGCCTCGCTCCGCGTTGGCCGGCTGCACGCTGAACAGCGTGTCCACCGCCTGGCGCATGGCGTCCTCTGCGTCCCCCGAATCCTCAAACCCGATCTCGGCGATTCTGTTGCCGGCGTCGATGATGCGTCGCTTGGCGGCGGTGTCGGCCACTATGCCGGCATAGTATTCAACGTTCACCGACGTCGGCGTCTCGGCGATGAGCTGACCCAGGTAGGCCAGCCCGCCCACCTGCTCCAGCCTGTCCTGCTGTTGCAGTTCCCGGGCCACCGTAATCTGGTCAACGGCGTCGCCCCGCTGGGACACTGCGGCGCAGGCTTCAAAGCAAAAGCGGTTGCGCGCCCGGTGAAAGTCGTCCCCCTTGATGATGGGCAACACCCGGTGCAGGGCTTCGCCGTCTATCAGCAGCCCGCCCAACACTGCCCCCTCCGCTTCGTGATCGTAGGGCGGCTGTCGCTCGGTGTACTGGGCGACGACCACTATGCCTTACTCCTCAGCCTCTAAACTGCCATTCGGGCGCTTTCTTTCGTCATTCCGGCGAAAGAACGTCCCCCCGCACTCCGATGCGGGGCCGGAATCCACGCCGGCCTTTGCAACGCTCTACTCTTCAATCGACGCGATCACGTTCACCGTAGCCCGGATTTCGCTGGACAGGTTCAGCACAACCTCATATTCCCCCGGCTCCCGGATCGGCTCCACCGAGTTGGTGATGCGGCGGTCAAGTTCCCGCTCCAGCAGTTCGCCCAGGGCGTCGGCGATGCGCACGCCGCTGATGGCGCCGTAATACCGCCCGGTCGGGGTAATCCGGCCCGGTATGGTAACGGTAACGTTGTCCAGGGCTTCGGCCAGTTCCTCCACCACCTCCGTCTCCCGCGCCCGCTCGGCGTCGCCCTCGGCCTTCACCTTGTCCAGCCGCTTCATCGTTTCGTCCGTGGCGATTTCGGCCAGCCCCTTGGGCAGCAGGTAGTTGCGGGCGTAGCCCCGGGAAACCCGCTTCACCTCGCCGGCCCGGGCCTGGTCGGGAACGTCCCGCAGAAAAAGCATCATCATAGTCAAAGCGATTTACCTCTCGTTTCTTCTGTCAGCCTCGATTCGTCTGTCGGCCTCGTATCTTCCGTCAAAGCGATAATAGCACAGGCCCGACCCCACCTACACCATAAACACCGGCGCGTCGTCCCGGTTGATGCGCGTCTCCCCGGCGATTCCCTCCCGGATGTGCCGGGGCAGCGTGAACATCGCCGCGTGGCCCTCCCCGTCGTAGTGCCGCAGCGGCCGCGTGACCCGCTCGGCGATGCGCCGGTCAACCTCCTCCGGCGCCAGCGCCGGCAGCGGCGACTCCGACGCCACCGTGAACCCCCAAAGCGTTATGAACGACGGCACGTGCGCCTGGTACGGGAGCGCGTGGTCAAATATGCTGTCCAGCGTGTTATAGATTGTGGTAAAGCACTCGTGCAGGCTCAGGTATCCCGCCGGCCCCGACTGCGTAACCAGGATTCCCCCCGGTTTCAATCGGGCCCGGGCGATGTTGTAATACTCCTCCGTATAGAGAAGATACGCCGGGCCGCCCTCCAGAGGGTCCACCAGGTCCATTATCATTACGTCGTATTGCCGGCTGTCGGTTTCAAGATATTTGCGCGCGTCGTCGTGAACCAGCGTCGTCCGCCTATCCTCAAACGCCCCCTGGTGATGCTGCGGCAGGTGCTCGCGGCACAGCTGCACCACCTGCCCGTCCAGGTCAACCATCACCACGTTCTCCACCGTCCGGTGCGCCAGCGTCTCCCGCAGCGTGCCGCCCTCTCCGCCGCCGCCGATGAACACCGTCTGCGGATTCGGATGCAGCAGCATCGCCGGATGCACCAGCGTTTCGTGGTAGATGTGCTCGTCCCGCTCCGTGGATTGGGTCTTGCCGTCCAGCAGCAGGCTCCGCCCGTATATCTCCGAGTGCACCACTTCCACCCGTTGGTAGCCCGTGTGTCCCGAGAACAGCACGTCATCAACCTTCAGCATAACCGCCAGGTCGGGCATTACCGTTTCAATCACCCACTTGCCGGTGATTTCTTCCATGGGATAGCTGGCCACGATGACACCTTGGGGGAATGGACATTCGGACGAGCCGATGCGACGGAAATCGGTGGAATCGCCACCGCTTGCCGCACTTCAGCTGAGCGCGTGGGCCGGTTGCAGTTCGCCCACCCTGGCTCCGTCCAGGCCGCGCCGGATTTGCGTAATCTCCGGGTCGCGGCACCGCAGCGCGGCCACGATGGATGCGGCGGCCCGTTCGGGCATCGTCTGGTCGCCGCAGGTAAATATATCCGCCGCCGCGTAGCCGAACTCCGGCCAGGTGTGGATGGAGATGTGCGATTCGGCGATGGATAGAATGCCCGTCACCCCTTGCGGGGTGAATTGGTGAAACGACTCCCCCACCACGTGAGCGCCAACTTCAGTAGCTGCGCTGAGCAACGCCTGGCGGATGCCGGCCAGGTCATCCAGCAGTTGGGGGTCGCATTCTCTCAGTTCCAACAGCACGTGCGTACCTAGTACATTCAATCACCCTTTCCTCCGGTTGAATTAGCCGCTCCGCCACCGCTGCGGCTGACGCAACGTTGCAAGGGAACAGCAAGCGTTGATTTTACTCAATCATGCCGTTTGATTCAAGCATACCGCACGCCGTGCGCAATGAAGTAATCAAAAACGGAACGCCGCTACGTGCTTGCCATGGCCGTAATGATGTATAATGCCCGGCAACTTTATGGAAAACCTCAAAGTGGCCCTTTCCGTCCCATCACTGTGCCGACGGAATTGTCGCCGGCATTACGACGCTGTACACTGGCACTTGGAGTACGTGAACTATGAGCGTCATACCACTGATTGAAGACAAATTCGACGGCACCCCCGCCACCGTTTCCCCGGTCTCTATTCAACCCAATGGAGACCGCACTCGCCGCGTGATGATGGTGCAGCCGGCTTCCGCCGGCGGTAACTTCGAGTACATCGCCATCCCTCGCCAGGGTATGCTTTTCCTCTCCGGCGCTCTCGCCCAGTGGGAAGGCCCCTATGTGTACGAGCGCGACATCTGGTTCGAGGACCGCCTGGGCCGCATCGACCCGGACAAGGACCTCGACGGTGTGGACGTCCTCATGATGACGTCCCTCATCAACGAAACCCCCCGCGCCTACGAAATCTCCCGCCAGGCCCGCCAGTTCCATCCCGAACTGGTCATCCTCGGCGGCGGCCCCCAGATGAGCCCCCTGGCCGAAGAAGCCTTCGCACGCGGCGACTTCGACGTCATCGTCAACCGCGAGGGCGAAGACATCATCGGCCAGCTGTGCGACACCCTCCTCACCTGGCGCGACGATCGCAGGTACCAGTACCTGGAACGCGTCGCCGGCATTTCCTATATGCAGGACGGACACGTGGTCGCCACCCGCCGCAAGGGCCTGGTCGCTCCCAACTTCGTTCCCCTGCCCGACTTCCGCTCCATCCGCGGCCTGTCCCCGGCCAACCCCATGGCCGGCGGCGTCCTGGAAACCGTCCGCGGCTGCACCGAAAACTGCTCCTACTGCCAGGTTATCCAGCAGTTCCTCGGCTACCGCCTCATCGACCGGGAAACCGAGTTCAAGCGGCTGGAACAACTGGAAGACCTCGCCGCCGACGGCCTCATCCACACCGGGCGCAATGGCAAGTTCAACGTCTTCATCTCCGACGACCTGCATACCCCGCCCCTGCGCGCCGTCAAGTTCCGCAACGAGCGCCTCGAACGCCTCCAGGGCTGGAAGGGCCGCACCGACTCCATGAACATGATCTGCCAGGCCCGCGCCGAAATCGGCCAGGACGACGAGCTCGCCGACGCCCTGTTGGACGCCAACGTCAAGATGCTCTATCTCGGCGTCGAATCCAACAACGCCGAAAGCCTCGCCGCCGTCCGCAAACGCCAGGAACCCGGCCAGATGGAACGCGACCTCGTCCATCTCAACGAAAAGGGTTTCTCTGTCGTCGCCATGACCATCATCGGCCTCCCCTACGACACCGAAGAGTCCATCATGACCCTGGCCGACTGGGTCACCCAGCACAGCCGCTACCAGACCGCTAACCTGCTCACTCCGCTGCCCGCCACCTCCAACTGGAGCCTCAAGCCCCTCAACGCCGAAGGACAGCCATTGGAAGAAGGCGAAATGCGGCCCTACGAGCTTTACACCGGCCGGCAGTTCGTCCACGAGGACGAACGCTGGACCATGGCCGAAAGCCGCGAGCTCTTCGACCGCTACAACTCCAAGCTCGCCTCCATCGACGACCTCTACGGACGCATCTTCCGCATCCTGGGCAACTACCGGATGCGCCAGGCCCGCAGCGTCCAGGACCTTTCCGAAACCACCGAAACCATGCGCGCCTGGTCCCACCAGGTGCAGCAGGCCGGCAAGGAGTTCGGCGAGAACATTCATGGCCGCGTCAACGAAATGGCCGAAACCCTCCGTTCCGCCAGCCAGCCCCTTTCCAACTCCGGCGCCGATTTCCTCGATAACCTCCGCACCCGCATCAACGAAACCTCCGACGCCCTGCGCATCTACTCCGAACGCGCCGACGCCGGCAGCAAGGATGTCGCCGCCAGCATCACCGCCAAAGTCAGCGAAGTTACCGAGATGCTCAACGGAGTGCTCCATTCCAGCCAGCGCCGCAACCCCAACCGGGCCGGATAGCATGGCCAGCAACGGCGCTCTTAATCACAACGGCGCCCCGAATCACAAGGTCGTCGTAACGGGTTTGGGTATGGTGAGTCCTCTGGGACTCAACGTAGCCGACAGTTGGGACGCCATCGCCGCCGGACAGTCTGGCATCGACTACATCACCGGCTTTGACGCCGAAGCCTTTGACACTCGCTTCGCCGCTGAGGTCAAGGGTTTCGACCCGGAAGATTACCTCGACCGCAAAGACGCCCGGCGCATGGACCGTTTCGCCCAGTTCGCCGCCGTCGCCGCCCAGGAGGCTTGCCGACAGGCCGACCTCAACCCCCGGGAAATGGACCGCTACACCGTCCACTCCATCATCGGCAGCGGCATCGGCGGCCTCAGCACCCTCACCGAGCAGCACCAGGTCCTGCTCGAACGCGGCCCCCGGCGTGTGTCGCCCTTCCTCATCCCGATGATGCTGGCCGATATGGGTTCCGCTCAGGTCTCCATGGTAACCGGCGCAATGGGCGCTAACTACTGCATCACCTCGTCCTGCAGCAGCGGCGCCGACGCCATCGGAGCCGGCTGGGAACTCATCAGCCAGGGCCGCGCCGACGTCGTCCTGGCCGGTGGCGCCGAGGCTCCCATAACTCCCCTGGGCGTGGCCGGCTTCAACGCCCTGCGCGCCCTCTCCCGCCAGAACGACAACCCCCAGCGCGCGAGCCAGCCCTTCAACCGCCACCGCGACGGTTTCGTGCTCGCCGAGGGCGCGTCCGTGTTGGTGCTGGAAAGCGCCGAGCACGCCGATGCTCGCGGCGCGGAGCCGCTGGCCGAACTGCGTGGCTATGCCGCCACCAGCGACTCCCACCATCTCACCGAGCCTAACCCCACCGGGCAGAGCGCCGCCGCCGCCGTAACCGCCGCCCTGGACACCGCCGGCCTTTCCCCCGGCGACGTTGACTATCTCAACGCCCATGGCACTTCTACCCCCCTCAACGACTGGCACGAAACCAAGGCCCTCAAGCTCGCCCTCGGCGACGACGCCTATCGCATCCCCGTCAGCAGCACCAAGAGCATGACCGGTCACCTCCTGGGCGCCGGCGGCGCTCTCGAGGCCACCCTGTGCACCGTCGCCCTGCGACAGGGCCTGATGCCTCCCACCATCAACCTGGACGACCCGGACGACGAATGCGACTTGGACTACGTTCCCAACACTGCTCGCCCGGCCAGCCTCAACGTGATCCTCAGCAACTCCTTCGGGTTCGGCGGGCATAACTCCGTAATCGTCCTGACCCGCGCCGATTTGTGACCACGCCGCCCGCTCTTCCTCCCAAACGCTGGCTGCTGCCACCGCCTACTGCCGGCCACCGGCTGCCCGCTGACCTCCCGTCGCCGGCCGTTCAACTTCTGCTCTCCCGCAACATCGGCGACGCCAAAGCCCTCGAACGTTTCCTCAACCCCACCGGCCTGCCTCACTCCGCCCACCTGCTGGCCGGCGTCGCCGACGCCCTGCCCCGGCTGGCCGCCGCCGTGCGTAACGGCGAAACCGTCGCCGTTTTCGGCGACTTCGACGTTGACGGCATCTCCGGCACCGCCATACTCACCGAAACCCTGACCCGGTTGGGCGCCCGCGTCATTCCTTACCTGCCTCACCCGGTAGCCGAAGGCCACGGCATGACCCCGGAAGCAGTGGGCCGGCTGGTAGCGCAAGGCGCAACCCTCATCCTCACCGTGGACTGTGGCATCAGCAACGCCGTCGAGGTCGCTCATGCGCAACGTTCCGGCGCCGACGTCATCATCACCGACCACCACACGCCGCCAGCGGAGTCCCCCGACGCCATCGCCATCGTTAACCCGCGGATGCCCGGCAACGTCTATCCTTTCCCCGAGCTATGCGGTGCCGGCATCGCCTACAAGCTGGCTACCGCATTGCTGGACTACCTCGGCGAACCGCCCGACCTTTCTCTCCAGGAATTGGCCGCCCTCGGCACCATCGCCGACCTGGTCCCCCTGCGCGACGAGAACCGTTACCTGGTACAGCAAGGGCTGGCCACTCTGTCGCATACCAGGCGCCCCGGCCTGCGCGCCCTGCTCCGCCGTGTGAACCTGGACGGGCGCTCACTCCGTGCCGAGGACGTTGGGTTCCGCATCGCGCCCCGCCTCAACGCCTCCGGTCGCATGGAGCACCCCGAAACCTCCCTCGACCTCCTGCTCACTCACGACTCGCAGGAAGCCGACCGCCTCGCCAGCCAGCTGGAGCAATACAACACCCAACGCCGCGATTTAACCGCCCACGCCAGCGAAATCGCCGTCAGCCGGATTCTTGACGCTGACCAGGTGCCCGCCATCATCATCACCCACGATGACGCTTACACCCCGGGAATCAACGGCCTCATTGCCGGCCGCCTCGCCGAAACCTTCAACCGCCCGGCCGTCGCCCTCGCCCGCGCCGACGCCGACCACCTCGTCGCCAGCGCCCGCAGCCCCGGCGACTTCAACCTCATCGCCGCCATATCCCAGTGCCACGACTTGCTGGTGCGCTACGGTGGACACCAGGCCGCCGCCGGCTTCACCGTCCACAACGACCTTTTCGCTCAGGTGTCCCAACGCCTCACCGATATCGCCAAAGCCCATCTCGGCCTTTTCGAGCCGGAACCAACCCTGCAAATCCACGCCGAAGGTACCCTGGACGAACTGCTGAGCCCGGAACTGTCCCGGTTGTGCGCCCAATTGGAACCCTTCGGCAAGGACAATCCAACTCCGGTGTACCTGACCCGTCGCGCCCGCGTGCTCAACGCCGGCTATGTCGGCGCCCAGGGCCAGCATCTCAAGCTCCACGTCAGCAGCGGCGGACGCACCGTTGACGCCCTGCGCTGGAACCATCCCGGCAATTGGCCCGGCTACGATACCGTTGACCTCGTATTCCAGCTGGCCGAAGACAGCTATCGCGGCGAACGCCGCACCTACCTCCGCATCGAAGACCTGCGCCCGGCGGTTTGACGGGTTATCTGCGCCCTCTCCGCGGACGAGGGACTACTTCCCTCAGTCGCCCTCACCCGACTGCCCAGGCCGTACCAGCCGCGCCCGGTATATCAGCAGCGGCACCGTTACCAGCATTATCGCCAGCGACACCAACTGCGCCTCGTTCAGCCCGAATACGTAGGTGTTCTGCTCCTCCCGAACGAACGAGATGAAAAAACGCCCCGCCGAGTAGCCGGCGAAGAACAGCGCAAACAGCATCCCTCGCGGGCGTATCCGGTTCCGCATCAGCCAGAGCGCCCCCGCCAATAGCAGGCAGAAAATCATCTCGTAAGCCACCGCCGGGTGCGACGCCGGCCGTCCGAAACCGAAACTGTCCGGGTCTGTGTACACCCAACCCCAGGGCAAATCGGTGAAGCTGGACCAGTGCTCCCCGTTGATTACGTCCCCGATGCGCCCGATGGCCAGCGCGATGAGCAGGGCCGGCGACGCAATGTCCGCCAGGTGCGACACCGACGGTATCTGTGGGAACGGACGGTGCATCCCCGTCCAGCGCAGCGCCCCGTTGTCGCACAGCCGGTGCAGCCACGCCGCGTTACGCATCAAAATGTACGACGCGCCCCCGGCGAACCCGCCCAGGTACGCTCCCAGTATCGCGATGCCGCCGCCCCAGAAATAGAGAATCCGCACCGGGTCGTATTGGTAGATGTCATCCCAGAAGTCAATCACGTGCAGAATCCGCGCCCCGATTATCCCGCCGATGATGCACCAGGTGGATACCGACAGGATGGCGTCGCCGTCCAGCCCGTCCTTCCGCCCCCAGCGCCAGGTCAAGTACACCGCCACGGCCACGGCCACGAACGTAAAGAAGCCGTGCCACGACAGTATGAAGCCGGCGGTTCGGATGATGTCCGGATCAAAGGGTATGCTGATAACCGCAAGAATGTCCATGAACCTCGAGTTCCTGAAGAGTAGTGTCGAGTATTGTCAGGGAATATTATACGACCGAAGCCGGATTAATCGCCCGCACAAGGTACGCCCTCGCCCCGGTATTCCGCAAGGCTTCGACAACCAAGTTGCGCTCACCTTCGTCCGACGGGATGCAGAAGATTGCCGGCCCGGCCCCCGACAGTTGCGGCGGATGCTTCGCTATCTCCGCCGTCTTTTCCCATACGTCGGCCAGACCGGGAAAGATTGCTTTGGCCGGACGCTCAAAAGCGTTCCGGCAGTCGCCGGACGTGAGATTGCCCCAGGCAACGTTGTTCGCCAGCCGGCGCGTCTCAGCCCCGCTGGAGAAATCAGACGAGCCCAACGCCCGGTACAGCGTCGGCGTCTTGGCCTCTATCGTCTGCCCCGGCGCAACCAGCAGAACCGGCAACCCATCGACAGCGGATAACGGCTGCACGCGCTCCCCCCGGCCCGTAGCCAACGCAGTCCCGCCGTTGAGCAGAAAAGGCACGTCCGACCCCAGGCTCGCCGCTACCGACGTCAGTTCTACCTCCGGCAAATCCAGCCCCCACAGCCGGTTCAGCCCGCGCAAAGCCGCCGCCGCGTCCGCCGAACCTCCGCCCAGCCCGGCCGCCACCGGTATGCGTTTCTCAATCGCGATGTGGGCATTCGGCGCAATGCCCCCGTGATTCGCCAGGGCCGCGGCGGCCTGCCAAACGATGTTGCCTTCCCCGGACAAGCTCGCGTCGTCGCACTCCACCGTCAGGCCGTCCTCCGTTCGCAGCGTTACCGTATCGGCCAGGTCAACCGTTTGCAGGATGCTGGCAATCTCATGGTAGCCGTCATCCCGTCTGCCGATTACTTCCAGCGACAGGTTGATTTTGGCGTAAGCACTTATCCGCAAACCCATTGCACGCGTTCCGGGGCCTTTCGGTTATCGCTCCAAACCGGCAAAACCGTCATTCCGGCGAAAGCCGGAATCCATAGGTTGCGACCGCTCATCCTGAACCTGTCGAAGGACGTCTGCTGCCCGTCCGCTCCCGCGGCGCCCCGTCCGGCCAGACCGCGTCAAGCAATCCCCATTCCCCAATAGTCAGCGTCGCCGCCCGCCTCTGCCCGTCAATCCCGGCACCGGCCAGCGCCCCGCTGACCGTATCCCCATCGGCCCCGGAACCCTGCATCAGCGAGTTGCGTAGCTGCTTCCGCGGCGCGGCGAACCCGGCCCTTACCAACGCGAAAAACCGTTCCCGGTCCGTAACCGTCGTAGCCGGCGTCGCCCGCGCTGCCAGCTTCACCACCGTGGACGACACCTTGGGCGGCGGACGGAACGCCCGCGCCGGTACTTGAACCACCACCGACGCCTCGGCGTAAAACTGCGTCGCCACCGACATCAGCGTCATCGCCCCCGGCTTCGCGGTCATTGCCTCGGCGACTTCTCGCTGCACCATCACCACCATCACCGACGGCGGACACTCCGATTCCAGCAGCCGACGCACAATCGGGGCCGCCGCATAGTAAGGCAGGTTCGCCACCACCTTGTACTCCGTCCCCACGCCGGGCAAATCCGCAATCTCCAGATGCCGCGCGTCACCGTGATGCACCGTGAGATTGTCCGGATGCTCCAGCCGCCCCGGCAACTCCGACGCCAGCCGTTGGTCCAGCTCTAGGGCAACCACTCGCCCGGCCTGCGCCACCAGCCGGCGCGTCAGCACACCCGTGCCCGGTCCGATTTCCACCACGGTGTCCTCGGCTGTCGGCTCGGCGGCGGCGACAATGCGGTTGGCAACCCGCGGGTCGGTCAGAAAGTGCTGCCCCAGCGACTTGCGCGGCCGACGCGTGGCAGAGGAAGCTATAACAGCGGCAGGCATTTTACATTGGTAGGGGCAACCCTTGTGGTAGCCCTGCTTCCAGGCCGTTGGTGCATACTCTGAACAAAACAAAAAGTGGCCGAGCACCTCCCGTTGGCTGCAGCCTGGGGGCGTATCGTCGGGATTGACTCAGGCCAGGCGCTCCCACGGCGCCCGCGGGACATCGCTTACCGTTGCTGCCGTCAAGCCCTGGCGGGGTTCACGAGCCTGCGCCGCGTGGGACCCGGCCGTCAGCGCCATTCCCTGGGACATTGGCCCTTGCGCCTTGCCGAAGGGAGGAATTCCACCCCGCTGTGGCGGATTGCGGGTTCAGGGCACCGCCAGCTCCCCGTGTAGCACGACCACCCAACCATGGTATTCCCCCCTATCCACCCTGTCAACGCACGTCCCTACCGCGAGAAAATTGCGAAACTGGGTTCTTGACGGCCGTATGTCTGAAAAGCGTCAAATGGCCAACGATTTTCGTAGTAGGACGGTGGCCATTGAAGCAGGAGCCCACTAACCCCGAAGGAGTCTCCACAGTGGCGCGGAGGTTCCTCTTGACGGGTAATATTGGCGGGCGGCAACCTTCGCTAGGCTATTCACAGCGCCGCGGTCTTGGACGAAAGTGCTTTGCCGCCGCGTCCAGCGAAAATCTTGTCCCCAGCCACGATGTGGACCCGACTGGAAGGTATCCACTAGCTCGGTGTAGGCCGGGACCACGCGGTACTTCCCATCCTTTCCATTGCGGACGGTCACCGAGGGTTGGACGCCGGCGAATTGAAGGTCGCGCCAATCCAAGTTGAGAGCTTCTGCCTGACGGAGGGCAGTACGCCAAAGCAGCAGGCTGGGTAGTCAAGGTAGTCCGGCTGGCGCGGCATTACTCGTGATTAGAACGGCTGAGGCAGGTATTGACCTTGGTCTGGTGTGGTTCAACCATTGGAGCAGAACGCGGGTGGTGTTATTGCGCTTTCGAACGTTCAAAATGCTCGTGCACTCTGGGTTTCGATGACTAAGCTAAGGGAAGTTGCTCCCCGATGTTCGTTCCCCAATCTTCGGGAAGCCAATTCGCGTGTTCAAGGACTTGGCATGCCAACTCGATTTGCTCAGGCAGGAACATTCGCTTGCGATCATTCCATTCGTAGGCGAGTCTCATTGCCTCGTCGACGTTGCGGGCTCCATCCTTCATTATCACCCAGTGAACCGTGGACAATAACTCCAACCCGAAGGGAGTTTCGAATCCGTCCACCAATTGAAGGACTTGCTCCATCCGTTCGTAAGTGATCGGGTCGTCGCGGAAATACGCAGTAGCTGCATCGACCGCTCCAGGGACGACATTGAGTTGCTTGTTTGGCGAATCCCCGCCGTCCAGATAGCCTGATACGAGATGCCCCTCAACAGCGTGAAGTACATGGGACAAATTCTCTGCGTAGGGCCCGTACTGCGCTTTCGTATACCTCAGACGAAGAGGTGCCCCTGCTTCCATCAGGAAATACATGAGTTTGTGTACTTCCAACAAAGTCACGAATGGGTCAAGGAGGGCGCCGAGATACCGATGCAACAACATCACTAACGCAGCTCTCCCTGGTGTCATGTCAGGCGCGTCTGTCAAATGAGCAATTGCTTTGGCATCCGGGGGTCCAGATGGCTCGTAAACTACGATCCGCACGTCCGTCGATATATCATTCAACGCTTCCTCGATCCGGAGACGAACTTCGGACCAATGTAGACCGCCAAGGCCGCTACCCAACGGTGGCAGAGCAACGGATTGAATTCGACGATCTCGTATTTCCTCCAATAGCGCTACCAAACCGCTTTCGATGTCCGCTAGCCGAGCCTTGCTGCGCCAATGCCGTTTGGTGGGGAAATTGATGATGAACTTGGGGTGGTCCAGCCGCTTCGTCTCGAAGACGAACATCCGGCCAGGTTGGACTTCGCGGCGCTGGCAAGCTTTAGCATAAGCCCTGAAATTGGAGGGGAACGCCTTTTTGAATTGCAACGCCACGCCCCGGCCCATGACCCCCACGCAGTTCACAGTGTTGACCAACGCTTCTGCCCGGGCAGATAGAACATCTCCTACTGTGTACTCAATCATGATCCTCGCCTCGCGGCCTAATAATACCAGCCTTGGATGATCTGGACTGTAGGTCTATGGTCGGCGTGAGCGATGGTCGACAGTACGCCGGTCGCGATTGGCTGCGATATAACGCCGATGCGTTGCACAAGATGCCAAGGCACTGACTCATGTACCAGAAATTCGGCCTGTTTTCCTTCTTTGATTTCAGGAGCCTGCCAGTCAAGAGCTGCCACAGCTCCCCAGTTAATTCGATCCATTTCCTCAACTTGGCAACGAAACTGCGTGTAGAAAGCCGACGCGTTGGACAACGAGAATGCCCAGGGTCGCTGCTGAACATTGGCCCAATTGAGTACCTCCTGCAGGTCGTATTCCAAGTGCAATATCGGGCCCTGTCCACCCTTGTAGGCCAATTCGTGATGATTGCCTCTGTATATTAGGTACAACATCACCGACCTAGGACAGAAATAAAACGGCACGTAATCCCCAACGAACGTTCCTTCATGGCAAGGGACTGGCATGGTTTTCCGCTTTTCTTTCAAGTTGGATATACCGATATTCGTACCACCGATAGCCAGCTGATCCATGATCACGTTACTGAAGAGGTGATTGAACTTCACGATATCTGGTAACGCATCTAGCGGCGTAATGTGGTAAAGCTTCTGGCCTGGCGGGAAGGACATTCGATCATCTCGACGGGTCATGCTTGTTTGCCGAATGGCTGCCGTCGCCACTCGGAGGTCGGTTATTTGATGTTAGCCTTGAGGTGCGTGTATTCGGGTTATCTTGCCAATAGACTGGACTGTCCCCAACCGCGTACGATTATAAGCCAATGCGAACGTATGGTCAACTCGGCAGTCGTTCCGGGCTATCCCAACCGCGTATGTGCGTACCGTCGGGCCGTTGGCAGAGCTTATACCAAACTCTGCCATTTGGAGCAACCGCGCACGGCCCCGAGAAAATTACGAAGCTAACGTAGCCGCCACCCGACAGTCCGCCGGCCCTGCGACCTCCCTCACCCGACCGCTCTTCTCCAACTGACGCAACACGTAGTCCGCCAACTGCCTATCCCTCGGCGCTGGCAACCCAGCCCAGCAGGCCACCTCGGTGACTGCGTTATTCTAATATACGGTCGTGGTCTGTGAGCGGCTTTTAGTGGGTAATTTGTGCTTGGATTTCAGGGCAATTGTGCAGGCAAGGACGAGCCGTTGCCCTTGACGGCAGTATCCCGTTCAAGCCATTACCTTAGTTTCGCAATTTTCTCCTACCGCCCCCGAAAATGCGGCACTATGTCCTTCGCAATCACTTCCAGGTGCCGCCGCCGATCCTCCCGCGGCGCCGCGATGCTGAACACGATGTACCGCGCTCCCGCGTCGATGTACTCCTGCAGCCGCTCAATGCACGTCCGCGGCGTCCCCAGCAGGCAGTACCGCCGCACGATGTTGATGAACTCACCGCCGTACAGGTACTGGTTCCCCAGCGATTCCGCCGCCGTCCGCGCCGCCTGCTCCTCCGTCGCTGCCAGCGTGATGTACGGGAAGAAAGCCCACTGAAAACCGGACAGGTCCCGGCCTTCTTCAGCGGCGAACTCGCCGATTTTAGCCATGCTGTCCCGGTAACGTTCCGGACTGTAAAAATACGGCAGCCAGCCGTCCCCGTAGCGCACCGCCCGCCGCATGGCTGCGTCCCGCCGGCCGGCTACCCACACCGGCGGATGCGGCTGTTGCGTCGGCTTGGGATTTATCGCCGCCTCGTCCAGCGTGTAATGCCGACCCCGCATGGTTACGCTGTCCTCCGTCCACAGCCGGCGCAGCCCGTCCAGGCATTCGTCCGTCCGCCGACCCCGCCGGCGAATGTCGATGCCGGCGTTTTCGTACTCCATGGGAAACTCGCCGCCCACTCCAACCCCCAGCGTCAGCCGCCCGCCCGATGCTATGTCCAGCGTCGCCGTCATCCGCGCCAGCATCAGCGGATGGTAAAACGGCGCCAGCGTAACCGAACTGACCAGCCGCATCCGCTCCGTTGCGCCGGCGGCCACCGCCAGCAGCGGCAGCGCGGCGTGGGTCGGCCCCGGCGGACGCCCTCGCATGAAGTGCTCCCCGGCGCCCATGTACTCAAAGCCCAGCTCTTCCATCAACCGGGCCTGCTCGGCAGTGCGGTCGGCCGACAGTGCCATGCTGGCCCCGAAGTGCAGCATCTCGCTATTTCCAGACACAGTAGATGTCATAATCACCTTGCGTTCCCCGCCGGGTACCTCTTTTGCCACTTGAACCCCGCACATTTTACGCTACCGGCCTGACCCCTGTCAGCGGAGTGCAGTGCTTTCGGTGTTATACTGAACCCATCGCCGTCCCGCGCACTGCATCACTCAACTTCCGAGCATCCTTATGACCGTCCTCGTTACCGGCGCCACCGGATTAGTCGGCCGGCAGGTGGTTCAGCGCCTGTTGGATACTGACCATGAAGTGCGCGTCATGGTGCGTCGCCCCGGCAGCGAAAGCGTTTTCCCCACTCCGCCCACCGACGTATGCTATGGCGACGTCGGCAACCCCGACGCCATCGCTGAAGCCTGCCGCGACATCTCCGAGGTCATTCACCTCGTCGCCGTCATTCGGGGCGGCCCCCGTCAGTTCGATGCCATCAACCGCCAGGGCGCCGCTAACGTGGTCGCCGCGGCCAAAGCCGCCGGCTCGGTTCGCCGCTTCATACACCTCAGCGCGGTGGGCGCGGCAAATGTGCCCCGCCTCAGGTATCTCCACTCCAAGTGGCTCGGCGAGCAGGAAGTCGTCAACAGTGGCCTCCCTTACGCCATCATCCGCCCGTCGCTGATCTTCGGCCCCCACGACGAATTTACCACTGCTGTCGCCGCTCTGATTCGCTCCCTGCCCGTCACCCCCGTCATCGGCTCCGGCAACAACCGCCTCCAGCCCATTCACGTGGATGACGTCGCTCGCTGCGTCGTTGCCTCCGTCGGCGGCAACCTGCGCGGCAACCTCGCGGTGGATATCGGCGGCCCCGACCAGCTCTCCTACAACGAGATTGTTCGCATCGTCGCCGACACTTTGGGCTGTCGCCGTCTCCGTCTCAACGTTCCCGTCTGGACCTTCGGGCTCCCCGTCGCGCTGATGGAATTGCTCACGCCGCACCCGCCCATCAACCGGGCCATGCTCCAGCTCATCACCCTCCGCAACGTCGCCCAGCCCCATTCCGTGGAAGATGCCTTCGGCTTCCGTCCCCGCCCGATAGCCGGCAACATCGACCACGTGAAAGCGATGACTTTCGGCCAGGCCCTCCGCTTCAACCTCGGCCTGGGCTAGGTTGCCACCGCCGCTATTCCCCATCCCCAACCGTCAACCATCCCTCCAACCGTCATTCCGGCGATTTTCACACCGTCATTCCGGCGCAAGCCGGAATCCAGCCCATTCCACCACTATGCAATACCAGGACGCTATCGCCCGGCTGCTGTCGCTGGTGGACCACGAACGCAGCGTCCCCTCGCTGCCCCGCCAGAAGCGCATCTACGACCTGCGCAGCGTGGAACATCTGCTGTCCCGCTTGGGCAACCCTCACCACCGCCCCGGCATCGTCCACGTCGCCGGCACCAAGGGCAAGGGCAGCACCGCGGCCATGATTGAGTCCATCCTACGCGCCGCCGGCCACTCCACCGGCTTCTACTCGTCGCCCCACCTGCACTCCTTCTGCGAACGCATACGCCGCGATGGCGACCCGATACCGCCGTCCCGGTTCGCCGCCTTGACCTCCTCAATCTGGCCCCATCACCTCGCCAACGCCGCCGACCCAAACGCCGGCCCGGCCACGCTCTTCGAATACCTCACCGCCATGGCCTTCCAGTGCTTTGCCGAAGACCAAACCGATTTCAGCGTAATCGAAGTCGGCCTCGGCGGACGCCTCGACGCCACCAACGTCGTCACTCCCGCCGTCAGCGTCATCACCCCGGTCAGCCTCGACCACACCGCCATCCTCGGCGACACCATCGCCGAAATCGCCGCCGACAAGGCCGGCATCATCAAGCCCGCTGTCCCCGTGGTCGTCGCTCCCCAGTTCCCCGACGCCACGGCCGCCATACAATCCGCCGCCGCCGCCCAATCCGCGCCATTAATTCCCGTCGCCGATGCCGCATCCTGGCGCATCAACGCCGTATCCCCCGCCGGCCAGGACCTCACCCTCCAAACCCGCACCGACACCTACTACGCCCGTCTCCCCCTCCTCGGCGACTTCCAATGCGCCAACGCCGCCGTAGCCGTAACCGCCGTCGAAACCCTCGCCGCCGCCGGCCACAGCATCCCCCACGACGCCGTCGTCAACGGCCTGTCCACCGTCCAATGGCCCGCCCGCTTGGAAGTCCTCAGCCAAGCCCCCGTCGTCGTCGCCGACGGCGCCCACAACGACCACTCCGTCGCCACCGTCCTAGCTACGCTCCAAAGCAGCCTGCCCCACCGCCGGCTCACCGTCGTCGCCGGTTTCTCACGAGACAAGCGCGTGTCGGCAATGGTCGAGCTGCTCGCCCCTCGCGTCCATCGCGTCATTGCCACCCGCTCCCGCCATCCTCGCTCCATGCGCCCGTCCGAGATTGCTGACGAATTCATCACCCACGGCTTCGACCCCAACCGTCTGACCGCCGTCAACGCCGTCGGCCCTGCCATCGACGCCGCCATCGCCAACGCCGAACCCAACGACTTGATCCTCGTAACCGGCTCACTGTTCGTCGCCGCCGAAGCCCGCGAAGCCGTCCTCGGCATCCCGCCCGAAACCTACCCCGACCTGCTCCCTCCCGACCTGCGCTGACCTGCATAACCCTTGTGATAAAATCCCCGCCATCCCGCTTATCCCGTTCATCTCTGTAAGTTATTCCATGACTGCCAACGATACCCGCCGCGTCGTCGTTACCGGCCTGGGCGCCGTCACCCCCCTGGGCCTCACCGCCGACGAATTCTGGGCCAACCTGCTGGCCGGCCGGTCCGGCATCGGCCCCATGACCCTCTGCGACCCCACTGGCTACCCCTGTCGCATCGCCGGCCAGTCCGACGACTTCAACCCCGGCGACTACCTGCCCGCCCGGGAAGCCCGCCGCATGGCCCGCTTCTCCCAGCTGGCCGTCGCCGCCGCCCTGCAAGCCGTGGCCGACGCCGACCTCGACATCGCCCGCGAGGACCCCTACCGCGTCGGCGTCCTCCTCGGCAACGGCAACGGCGGCTTTCCCACCCTGGAGGAAAACTGCCGCATCCTGGCCGACCGCGGCGGTATGCGGATGTCCCCTTTCTTCTTCCCCATGGTCCTCCCCAACATGGCCGCCGCCAACGTCAGCCAGTACGTCGGCGCCCACGGTTACAACTCCACTGCTACCACCGCCTGCGCCGCGTCCAACAACGCCATCGGCGAGGCGCTCCAGGCCATCCGCCACGGCGTCGCCGACGTGATGCTGGCCGGCGGCACCGAGGCCGGCATCAGCCAGCTCGGCCTGGCCGGCTTTGCCGTGATGCGTGCCCTCAGCACCCGCAACGACGACCCCCAGCGCGCCAGCCGGCCCTTCGACGCCCAGCGCGACGGTTTCGTTCCCGCCGAAGGCGCCGGCGTCCTCATTCTGGAAGAACGCCAGCGTGCTGTCAGCCGCAACGCCAACATCCTCTGCGAACTGGCCGGTTTCGGCGCAACCTCCGACGCCGGCCACTTGGTTCAACCCCAGGAATCCGGCGCCAGCGCTGCCCGTGCCATGGCCAACGCCATCGCCGACGCCGGCCTCAACGCTTCCGACGTGGACTATATCAACGCCCACGGCACTTCTACGCCCCTCAACGACGCCGTGGAAACCGTCGCCATCAAGCGGCTCTTCGGCGATGATGCCTACCGTATTCCGGTGAGCAGCACCAAGAGCATGATTGGCCACTCCCTCGGCGCTTCCGGCGCGCTGGAAGCCGTGGCCTGCGTCAAATCCATCGTGGACCGGAAAATCCACCCCACGGTCAACTACGAGGAACCCGACCCTGAGTGCGACCTGGATTACGTTCCCAACCAGGCTCGTTCCCTCTCCGTTGACACCGTTTTGTCCAACGCCTTTGGGTTCGGCGGCCAGAACGCCTGCCTCGTCTTCCGCCGCCACCAACCCTGAACCTTTCGCTCCCCTGCCCGTCATTCCGGCGAAAGCCGGAATCCACCCTCTCTACACCAACGGCGCAAAAAATGCCGGGGCTTATAAGCCCCGGCGCTCTCCCTTATAGTCTGTTATCCGACTGCCTACACCGCCGCCTCTTCCTGCGCGGCCTGCCCGGCCAGCATCTCGTCGAGCATTCGCTGCAAGGCCATGATGTGGCTGCATATCCCTCGGGTTGCGAAAAACGCGCACTCGCATCGCCACTCCCCGTCGTGATAACCCACCCGGTACGTGTTGTGGTTCCCCGTAAATGACGCCTCCATCGTGTGGATGTACACCCGGTCCGGTTCTTCCGCGTACCTGCGCGCCTTGTCAACCTTGCCAATGTAGCTCGAACTCATTTCAACCCCCGCTGCGTTCTCGGGTGTCGGATGTCCTCCTTACCCGGTCCGATTATGTTACCGGCATCAGGCAACCCCGGTCAATATGCCGCCAACGTCCTGCAACCCCATTGCCCTATGGAATCCCCCAATCCTGCTAATCCTGAAATCCCGAAAATCCTGATTCTGACAATGACACCGGCCCGTTGACAGGGCCTGCCAGTCAGCCTAAAATAGAATATATGTCCGAATTAGCCGACATCATCGCCCAGGAAACCCGGG
>VXTR01000017.1 GCA_009837355.1 Chloroflexota bacterium
CATCGCTACGCTGGAAACTGCCGAATGACTACCCCGCAAAAATGGACAGAACCCCTCAAAGAGAGGCACCGCCAATTGAGCGGCGAGCATCACTGGTGAACCGGACGGCGCTGGACCGGAACGCAGGATGGCAATGGGTATGGTCTCGCCGGCGCGGTTAGTTGTGGCGGATATGTCCACGGTAAGAGTTCGGGGATCCGACACGATGGCGTCGAACTCCGGCGAAAGGAAGCGAGAGCGTTCGAAGAGCGCAGCGACAATGGCGGCCTCGGCATCGGTCAATCCGTCTTGAAACCAATCCGCTCGAGTGAGTTGAGCCAGTCGTTCGGGGCGGTTGCTCGCCATCCGTTGCAGGGATAACAGGGCTGGCAAGTCCAGCGGCGCCAATCCCTGGTCAAGGCTGTGGGATTCCAGGAGTACGTTCAGGGTCTTCGGCGCGTCGATGCCGATGTTGACCAGACGTTCGGCGGCGTTGAATTCATCGACGCCGTGCAGGCCGTCGGCAATCCATGGGATGATCCGTAGGCTGGCGATGACGGCAGGGGCCGATTGCTCCGCGTACTCCCAGTTGCGCACTTCGGCGAAAGGATAGACCGCCGCACCGGATGCCGGGGCTGACGTGGCGGATGCAGCGGGCGGCAATGTTGGCGGCAGCAGAGCGCGGGTTTGAGAGGGCAAGATTGACGTCGGCGTCGGCATGGGTAAAGGACTGCCGGCCGTTGGAGTCGAGTTCGCATTGGCGGCCAGTGTTGCGCTCAGTCGAGCCACGGCGGCGTCAATAGTTGCCTGTGCCGCCATAGTATCGTCCAGCTCGCTGTTGGAGCAGGCGATGAAGAAGCCCAGCAATATCAGACCCAAGAGGGTCGGCACGTATCGCATAATCACAGTATAGGGATAGTTACGGCGGTACGCTATAATGCCAGCATTGCAGGGGCAAACGACACGTTTCTGGAGGCAAGACTATGGGCAAGCTGGACGGCAGAGTGGCTCTGATTACCGGGTCGGGCCGCAACATCGGGCGGGCGACGGCGTTGATGATGGTATCGGAAGGAGCCAACATCGTGGTCAACGCGCGGAACAACCGCGACGAAGCCGAGGCCACCGCCGCGGCGGTGGAAGAGCTCGGAGTGAAAGCGCTGCCGGTGATCGCCGACGTGTCGAACAAGGAACAGGTTGACGCCATGATTGACGCGGCCATTTCCACCTTTGGCCGCATCGACATTCTGGTGAATAACGCGGCCATCCGTCCGCACAAGCCGTTCACCGAGCTGACGCTGGAGGACTGGGAACACGTGCGCGGCGTGGTGCTGGACGGCTCTTTCTACACAACCCGCGGCGTCATTCAACAGATGGTGGACAACAACTATGGGCGCATCGTGTTCCTGACCGGCGACGGCGCGTTTCGCGGCAGCCCGCTGCGCGCCCACGTATCGGCGGCCAAGATGGGCTTGGTGGGCATGGCCCGCGCCCTGGCGTCGGAGTTCGCGCCCCACAACATACGGGTCAACGTGATTGCCCCTGGCAGCATCGACACCACACGGGCCAACCCCGAGTGGTATGCCGGGCGCGTGCCGGATTCATCGGGGATTCCTCTGGGCCGCCAGGGCAAGCCCGAGGAGATTGCGTCGGCGGTAACCTTCCTGTGCACCGAGGATGGCGGCTTCGTCACTGGCCAAACGCTGCACGTGAACGGCGGCCAGGGGTATTTCGGGTAGTGACGCGGTCCTGCAAAAAGAAGTGCGGTCGTGCAACCGTCACTACGTCTGGCAATGACATGGAGCAAACGACATGGCTAATCTGACCAGCGCACGCCGAATCGGCGCCCTCGTTCCTGCTACTAATCCGGTAGTTGAACCCGACTTTTACCGAGTGATGCCGTCGGAAGTCACGGTGCACTTCGAGCGTATGTGGAACGGCACGTGGGGGAGCCAGCCGGAAACCTCTACCGAGTCCGGCCATCGCATCAGCATGAGCAGCGCCGAAGCCAACGAAGTTGAGTGGGCGTTGTTCGGATTTGACATCGGCAAGATGAACGAGGACGTGGCACGAGGCGCCAGCGCGTTGTCCAACATTGGCCCGGACGTACTGGTTTATGCCTGCACCTCCGGCACCTGGCACAAGGGCTACATGGCCTACGACCAGTCGATAGCGCAGCTGATGGAGGAAGCCAGCGGGGTCGAGTCGATAACCGCGGTGGGTTCGTGCATCGCCGCCATGAAGCACATGGGCAGCCGCAAGCTGAGCATCGCCGGCCCGTACCGCAACTACCACCTCCGTAACCGCCTGAAGCCGCTGATGGAGGAGGCCGGATTTGAGGTGTTGAGCGCGGACGGAGCGCCGTGGATGGAGGACTCCATGAATCCCCGGGAAATCGACATGGACCCGCCCCAGGCCATCGTAGATTTCGCTGCCGAGGTTGCCCAGGACGATGCCGATACCATCTTCCTGCCCGGGACCGCCTGGCGCGCGCTGGATGCAGCGGAAGAACTGGAGCAGAAGTTGGGCAAGACGGTCATCACCGTCAACCAGGCCACCATCTGGCTGGCCCTCCGGCGGCTGGGTTGGACGAAACCGATAGACGGCTACGGCAGCCTGTTGCGGAGCTTGGACTAGGCGGTGGGATAGCTACTCCGCCCGCACCCGTATCTCCCGCAGATCGTCGGCGATTATCAACTCCGCCTCGGTCTGCTCCTGTATGTCCTCCGGCGACCAACCGGGCGCGTACTCCCGGAGGACGAAGCCGACCTCGGTTATCTCGAACAGGCCAAGGTCCGTGGCGAGGAGTTTGACCACGCCGGGCGCTGTGATGGGCAGGTTGCAGGTTTTTAGGACACGGGGCGCGCCGTTGCGTTGATTGTGCTCCATGGCTATGAAGACGCGCTTGGCGCAAGCGGCCAAGTCCATGGCACCGCCGATGCCGCCGCCCTTGCGCACCGGGATGCGCCAGTTGGCGAAGTCGCCGTTCTCGGACACCTCGTAGGCGCCCATCACCGTAACGTCCACCATGCCTTTGCGGATGAGGCCGAAGGAGTCGGCGTGATGCACGATGGCCATGCCGGGTAAGGCCACGACGTTCTGTCCGCCGGCATTGACCAGGTGCCTGTCCTCCTCTCCGGCAGGGGCCAGCGGGCCGTAGCCGATGACGCCGTTCTCCGAGTGGAAGATGATTTCCTTATCCGGCTCGCACTCCAGGTAGTTGGAGCAGAGCGTGGGCATCCCCACACCCAAATTCACAATCCAGCCGTCCTGGAACTCCATGGCCAGGCGGTCGCACATGGTTTGCCGGGAAAGGCGAGGCTTGTCGGCGGTGGTCATATCGCGCTCCTTGAGTCTGGTTTTAGTCCCAGATGCCGTTTTCTGGAATTTTCACCAGGCGGTCAACGTAAACGCCTGGCACATGGACGCAATCCGGGTCAATTTCTCCTGGCTCCACGATGCCGTCCTCAACCTCGACAACGGTTACGTCGGCGGCCATGGCCATAATGGGGTTGAAGTTGCGCTGGGTGAGGCGGAACTGCAGGTTGCCGAAGGTGTCGGCGCGGTAGGCGCGGATAAGGGCAAAGTCGGCGGGCAGAGGGTACTCCAGCACGTAGGTCCGCCCGTTAATTTCTCGGTGCTCCTTGCCCTCGGCCAACTCGGTGCCCACGCTGGCGGGAGTGTAGAAAGCGCCGATGCCGGCAGCGGCGGCGCGCATTCGCTCAGCCAGCGTGCCCTGGGGAACCAGCTCGGCGTCCAGCAGGTCGTCGTTGTACATCTGCACGAAGGGAGTAATCTGCGATGGATGGGTAGGCGCGGTGAAGGCGCAAATCATCTTTTTGACCTGTCCGGCCTCGATCAGCGTGCCCACGTCAACGCGTTCGTCCAGGCTGCCGGCGTTGTTGGAGATGCCGGTGAGATTCTTTACGCTCAAGCGGTGTACGGCTGCCAGCAGGTTGCGGGCCAGGCCAACGTTGCCGAAGCCGGGCGACATAAACGTCATCCCGTCCTGCATATCGGCAACGGCGGAGTCAAAATCGGAGTAAACCTTGTTCTTCATCGGGATGGACTCCCAAGCAAGTTTGCGTTGGTACACAACCAACGCCGGCCATTATACAAGCAACGGCTACGGTGGCAATGCGTAGGCGGGGTTCACCCTTACAGGCGGTTGATGCCGTTCAGAGCGGCGGTGGCGTAGCACTCGGCCAGGGAAGGATAGCTGATTACCACTTCGGTGAAATAGTCGATTGTGCCACCGTGGGCCATCACGGCCTGTCCGATGTGAATGAGCTCGGAGGCGTCCTCGCCCAGGATGTGCACGCCCAGCAGCTCGCGGGATTCGGTGTCGAAAAGCAGTTTTAGCACGCCGGCGTTGTCGCCCTGCATTACGCTGCTCATAGTTTCTTGATAGTTTGCCTTGCCGATTTCGTAGGACAGGCCGGCGTCGGTGAGTTCCGTTTCGGTTTTGCCGACCATGGCCAGTTCGGGAATGGTCCTGACGGTATAGGGCACCAGGCCGGGGAAGGGGTTGGTCGATGCGTCAAAGGCGTGGCAGGCGGCTTGGCGACCCTGCATCCGGGAAGTTGAAGTGAGGTCCGGGAAGCCGATAACGCCGCCAACGGCATAGATGCCTGGCACGTCGGTTTGATAGTTTTCGTCCACGCTGACGCGACCACGGGCGTCGGTTTTCAGTTCGATTGCTTCCAGGTTGAGCATATGAGTGTTTCCGGTGCGGCCGACGCAATACATCACCGCGTCGCTGACTATCTGCTTGCCGCTGTCCAGGAGGACGCGAACCTGGTTGCCGCGCTCGTTGCGCAGATACTCGATGTCGTTCACAGTTTCGTTGAGGCGCAGGGTAACTCCGTTCTGACGCAGGTGATAAACCATCGTATCCACAATTTCGTCGTCTGCAAACTGGAGCAGGCGAGGGTTGCGGTCCACCAGGGTTACCCGGACGCCCAGCGCGGCGAAGGTGCTGCAATACTCCAGGCCGATTGCACCGCCCCCGACGACGGTCAAGGTGCGGGGAATGTCGGGGAGGTTCAGTACGTCATCACTTAGAAATACCAACTTGCCGTCCGTATGCACAACGGGCGGCTGCGTTGAAAAAGATCCTACCGCAATAATCACTTTGTCGGTGGCGATATTGCGGTTCATCCTGCTATCGGAATAAGAAAGGCTTATGGTGTGTGGGTCAACGAAGGAACCTTCCGCGTGTATCGTTTCGATGCGGTTGCTGCGGAAGTGGAGGCGCAATATATCGACCTGCTGCTGCATCACGTAACCGGTTCTGACCATAAGGTCGCTCATGGTGATGTCTTGCTTGACGGAGTAGGAATCGCCATGGATGTTGCGTTCGCGGAATCCGGTAAGGTGTAGCACGGCCTCACGCAGGGTCTTGCTGGCGGTGCCGGTGTTGACGTCAACGCCGCCCAGCATAGGCAGCCGCTCCAGTACCGCGACGCTCTTGTTCAGCTTGGCGGCCTGAATCGCTGCCCTTTGTCCGGCCGGCCCGGAGCCAATGACCACCAAGTCATAGTCATAAACGGGCATTGGAACCTCCGGCATTTCGGACCAGTTGCGAGAATAGTCTGCATTGTCTATCCGGGCGTAACGGGTGTCAAACGTATGTTGACGGCATTGGGCAACCCCGATAGTCTGTGATTGCCGTTCCCGGCGCCAGTATGGAATGGACAGGAGAGTGCCCCATGCCCGCATCAACCGTCGACGCTAACGCCGCCGGCGACACGCCCGTTGACTCCGACGGCTATATTCTATTGCGCCGCGAGACGGCGGTAGCAACCGTCACCATCAACCGACCGGCGCAGCGCAATGCCATATCTTTTACGATGTGGCAGCAGTTGACCGAGTTGATGCGGGAGCTTGATGCCGACCGAACTGTGCGTTGCGTGGTGATTGCCGGCGCCGGCGATGAGGCGTTTTCGGCCGGCGCGGACATCAGCGACTTTGAAGAGTACCGCAGCGATTCGGTCAAGGGGCGCGCCTACAACCGGGCGGTGGACGGCCTGCTGGAGACTGTAGCGGAGATCGGCACGCCGGTGATTTCCATGATTCGCGGATTCGCGGCCGGTGGCGGGTGCGAGTTGGCGGTAGCCACCGACCTGCGCATCGCCGCCGAGGGCAGCCGTTTGGGGATTCCGGTGGCGCGCCTGGGCATCACCATAGGACACCGGGAGATGTACGGGCTGGTGAACCTGGTAGGCAAGGGCAACGCGCTGTACATTCTCTTGTCCGGACGGTTGTTGGACGCTAACGAGGCGCTGCGCACCGGGCTGGTCAACCAGGTGGTGCCGTCGGAAAATCTGGAAGACGTAACGTACCAGCTGGCGTCGGATATTGCCAACCTGGCTCCGCTGTCCCACGCCGTGAACAAGAAGACGCTCAACCAGGTGTTGGCGAAACCGTCGCTGAACCTTACGCCGGAAGAAGCGGACTTGCCGTTGACGCAATTCGACACCCGCGACTACCGCGAAGGATTCCGGGCTTTCCTCGATAAGCGACGCCCGGAATTCATTGGCGAATAATCGCCTGTCCCATGCCAGCGCAGGGGGAACCAGAATCCGGACGGCGACGGACGCGCCGGCGAGCCGACTTGCTGCTGGTGGAGCGCGGCCTCGTGGAAAGCCGGGAGCAGGCGCAAGCCCTGATCATGGCCGGCGCCGTTTTTGCGCCGGATGGGCCGGTGCAGAAAGCAGGCACGTTTTTGGTCCTTGACACTCCGCTGGAAGTGCGTCAGCAGCTGCCTTACGTCAGTCGTGGCGGGGTCAAGATGGCGCACGCTCTGGATACCTGGGCCGACGCATACGGCATTTCGTTGGATGGTGTGGTGGCGCTGGACGCAGGGGCATCCACCGGCGGATTCACCGACTGCCTGCTGCAACGCGGCGCGGCCCGGATATATGCGGTGGACGTGGGATACGGCCAACTGCACTACCGGCTACGACAGGATCCGCGGGTAGTGTGCATGGAGAAGGTGAACGTCCGCTATCCCTTTGAACTGCCGGAGCAGGTGGAATTGCTGGTGGCTGACTTGTCGTTCATTTCGCTGACCATGGCTCTGCTAGAGCCCTTGACCCATCTGAGGAGCGGAGGGTATGCGGTCGTACTCATTAAGCCACAGTTCGAGGCACGACGGGGCGAGGTAGGCAAGGGCGGCATCGTTCGGGATGACGCGCTGCGTCTGGACATCCTGTCGCGGGTACAGCGCTGGTTGGCGGCCAGGGAGGGCCTTGCACTGCTGGACACGATCGAGTCACCCATCACTGGAGACGCCGGGAACCGGGAGTTTCTGGCACTACTGCGAAAGTTGTAGGATGACGGAAGTCCTCCGGCACAGCGACAAAAATCGGGTATGATATTGGCGTTTGCAATTTGCACTTCCCCAGGAGCGAGGAGCGTTGATATGTACGTACTGAGGCGAATTTTCAAGGTCAAGGATCCCCGGGACGCGCGGCAGGTAGCCAGCCTTTTGCAGAAGCAGGCGCAGATTTACCACGACTCCGGCCAGCGCAGCGAGTTCAAGGTTTATTTCAACGGCGGCACCGTGCCGGGTGAACCCGGCGACGTGGTGCTGGAATGGACTGACGAGGCGCTGATGTCTCCCATGCGCGGCGGGCACCAATTGCCGGCGGCAGCGCTGGAAATCGGCGCGCAGATTCGACCGCTGGTGGAGAGCAACCGCATCGAGTTCATGGAGCTGATGACGCCGGACAAGATGCTGGACGTCTAGCCCGCCGGACAGGAGGTAAAACTGTGGACGTACAACAAGTGGCGGAAATTCTGTTGGAGCGGGATCAAAGAGTATCGGTGGCGGAAGCCTGCACCAACGGACTGCTGGGATACACGTTGGGCACCATCCCAGGCGCGTCTCGTTTCTTCCCCGGCGGCGTCATCGCCTACACCGGTGGCTTGAAGGAGAGCATCCTCAGCGTGCCTGACGAACTGTACGAGACGGCCGGCAGCGTCAGCCGTGAGATGGCCATTGCCATGGCCAGGGGCGCGCTGGAACTGACGGGAACGGACTACGCGTTGTCCACCACGGGTGTAACCGGCCCGGCGGCGGGACGCAGCGGACTGCCCATCGGAACGTTCTGGATTGGGTTGGCGGTGAAAGGCGGCGAGGACGTTGCCATCGAGATTCGCGTCGGCGGCGACCGCGACGCCACCAAGCACGGGGCAGTGCAGGCCGCCATTGACCTGCTGGGCAACCATCTGACGGCCTGACAACGAGGTATCGCAATGAAGTTTGGGGTTTCCCTTTCCGCCATCGCCCAGCAACCGGCGGGCGCGGATATGCAGCAGGCCTTTGCCGACATCTGCACCTACGTAGGGGCAGCGCGGGATTTGGGCTTTGACATGGTCTATCAGGGCCAGCACTATCTGACTGATCCCTACCAGCAGCTACAGACCATGCCACTGCTGGCGCGCATCTCTGCCGAGGCGCGTGGGATGGGCCTGGTGGCGACGCTACTGGTGCCGCTGCATCATCCGGTGGACCTGGCGGAGCGGGTGGCAACCATGGACGTGATTACCGGCGGCAACTTTACGCTGTCGGCGGCGTTGGGCTACCGGGATGAGGAGTACGACAACTTCGGAGTGCCACGCCGCTCGAGAGTCAGCCGCTACCTGGAATGCCTGGAAGCGATGCGGCTGTTGTGGTCGGGGGAAAAGGTCAACTACGACGGGCAGTACTTCCAGCTGCGGGATGCCCAGCTGATGCTGCGGCCGGTACAGCAGCCTCCCCCGGTCTGGGTGGCCGCCAACAGCGACGCCGCCATCACCCGCGCGGCCCGTCTGGGCTACACCTGGTACGTGAACCCCCACGCCAAGTTTGACACCATCAGCCAGCAGGTGGAGATGTACCACGAGGCGGCGGGTGCAGCCGATTCCGGCGCGCCGGAGCGATTGCCCCTGGGCCGTGAGGTGTTCGTGGGACGGACGCATGAGGAGGCATTTGCCAGCGCCGCGCCCTACCTGGGCGGCAAGTACGAAGCTTATGCCCAATGGGGTCAGGACAAGGCGCTGCCCGGCGAGGAAGACTTTCGGGAACCCTTTGAGGACTTGGCCCGGGACCGCTTTGTCATCGGCAGTCCGGACGAGGTGGTAGAAGAGCTGACCCGCTACCGGGAGTTGGGAATGTCCCACGGCTGCTTCCGCATGATGTGGCCGGGAATGCCGCTGGCGGACGGCGTGGCTAACCTGGAGCTGTTCGCGGAGCGAGTGGCTCCGCATTTGAGAGAGGATTAACGCAAAAATGGCAATATACCGAGTATTTTCCGACGCCAACGGCGAGAGCCACATTGAGGACCTGAATCTGGAGGAACACCCTGAGCTGGGCGCGCTGCTGAACGTGTCAGAGGTGCGAGTGCAGGAATTTGACGGCTCGCGCCAGATGGACTTTCACCCACTTCCCGAGCGCAGGCTGATAATCCATCTGTCCGGCGAGGTGGAAATTGGCGCCAGCGATGGCGCGAAGCGGGTGCTGCGGGCGGGCGACATCCGCCTGATGGAGGACGTAACCGGCAAGGGGCATTCGCACCACGACCTGAGCCCATCGGGCGCGGTGTACATCTTGCTCGACGATTAAGCGGCATCCGGCGCGCGCCGCAGACCCTACGCAGGCTGCAGCGTCTGCTTAGTTATGGCTTGGGTCGCGATGCGCTCCCAGCCGTACAGCATCGGAATCATCCGAACCTGGCCCCAAGTTTCCGCCTGGTCGGCGTAGTGTCGGCTGACGGGATGGCCGGAAGAACCCAGGGGCACGGCCCACAACGAACGATCCCAATCGGCCGGGTCGTAGGCGTAGCGGAACACCGACATTCCGCCCAAGGCAGCGAAGTCCGCCGGTGAGTAAGAACCGGCCCAGGGCGTATCGCCGTCGCCGCCGGTGGCGATGCGCGGCGGGTCCAGCAGCTTGCTGAGTTCGGGCATAGCGAAGGACAGTGGATGCTGCGGGCGGGTGCGGTGAACCTTGTTCCAGCGCCACTTTTCCGGGTCGGGGCCCAGCTTTGTAGTGAGAATCCGTGCTCCTTCGGCCAGGGCGTCGCCCAGGGCCGAAGGCCAGGCAACGCCGTCGGGCAGGAGGTCAGTGTCGTCGGCGGCGATGGCGTCGGTGATGAGATTGCGGAAACGGTTGAGGAAAACGCCCCGGCCCCGGTCAACGGGCTGCCAGGCCAGCGCAGCCAGCTGCTCGCCGATGTTGTGCTTCAGCAGCCGCCACAACAGGGCGTCGCGCATGGCGCTGTAGATGGTGGGTTCCACGGCGTCGACATCCATGCTGCCGTCCCAAGCGGATAGAAGGCGCAACGCTGTTGCGGTTATGGCGTCGGACGGTTCCGGGAGCTTGGACAGCGCGGCGACGTAAGTTTGGGCCGGCAGTGAGATGCGCTCGGAGTGGATGCGGCCCATGTCGTTGGCGGATGGATTGGGCAGCGTCTTGATGCGATGAGCCACGCGCATGGCCCGGTAGCCGGGGGCAAAGTCCATGGAGATGTAGTAGGGGTAATCGGCGCCGACGGGTCGGTTGTTGGCGGTGGCGATGTAACCCTCCGGTGGGTTGATGCTACGGGGCAGTTTGTCGAAGGGGATGCTGCCCTGCCATTCGTGCTGGCCGTCCCAGCCGGGAACCGGCAGCGGCGCGGGGACGTCACCGGGCCGGCGGGGGATTTCACCGCGGCATTGGTAGCCGATGTTGCCGTAGGAGTCCGCCATCACAAAGTTGTTCACCGGGTCGACCCAGCCCTGCATGGCGTCGGTAAGTTCGTGAACGCTGTCGGCATCCAGCATGGCGCACAGGATGTCAGTCCAGGGGTCGGCGCCGTCGCCGGCGGTGTAGCGCAGGGAGACGCCGTAGCCGCTGAGCGGGTCGCCGGCGACCACCGGGCCGTGGTGGGTCTCCCAGGTGCGCAGGTGCACGTCGTCCTCGCCGGCTACCTTGATGACTTCGTCGCGCACGTCGGCGTTGTACCAGTCCTCCTGGCGTTGGTATAGGGAGGCGTCGGCGTCGTTGAATCGCTCGATGTAAAGGTCCTGGTAATCAGCGGCGGTGTGGGTTACGCACCAGGCGACGCGACCATTGTGACCGAAGTGGGGGAAGCCGGGCAGTCCGGCGAAGGATACACCGATGACGTTGAAGGTGTCGCAGGCCAGGTGGTTCTGGTAATAGACGCTGGGGGTGTCCAGGCCTCGGTGGCTGTCGCCAGCGAGGATGGGCTTGCCGGTGGCGGTGCGCTGTCCGGAGATGACCCAGGAGTTGGAGCCGCTGTCCATTTCGCCGATGAGGTTCAGGTCGGCGGCGCGTTCCAACATCTGCTGCAAGCCGAAGTCAACGGGGCCGTCGTAGTCCGCGCCGGTGGGAATGATGACCGGCTGGCCGGGCGGATAGGACGGGAACAGTTCGGCGGCACGCTGCGGCCCCAGCTCCTTGACCATGCGGGCGCGCCAGGCTTTGCTCTCAAACACGCCCATGAAGATGTGCCGGACTTTGTAAATGGCCAAGCCGTGCCATGGCTCCCAGGGTTCCGGGTTGATACCGGTAATGGCGTACTCGGCGGGCAGAGGCGCGTCGCTGTTGATGAAGGCATTGACGCCGGCGGCGTAGGCGTCCAGCATCAGCCTGGCGCGAGGGCCGGCGGCGGCGTAATCGGCGCGGGCGGCGTCTTCCAGGCGATGGCGGCGAATCTGCAGGTCGGGGCCGACCGCTGACCGGCCGACGACTTCGGCCCAGCGTCCCACGGCGCGGCGTCGGTCGTACTCCATTGCCCACAGCCGGTCCTGAGCCGTGACGAATCCCTGGGCGAACCAGGCATCAGGCTCGTTGGCGGCTTGGACGTGAGGAATGCCCCAAGCGTCGCGCCAGACGGACACCGAATCGTGAAGGCCGTCCAGGATTACTTCGCCATCCAGCGGCGGCACGGCGGCTTTCAGGTCGGCGGCGGAAATGGACATAACGGTGCACCCCATGGCATTGCGGTTGGGATTATGGTATGGGGCGGGATGATTTCCGTCAAATGGCAGGATGCGACGGGACGGTTCAAGGCCGCTCCCTTCCGTCCACAGCAATCACTACCACAGCTCCACCATTTACTCCCAGTGTCGCCGCGGCGCTGCCGTCAACCCGGGCGATTTCCAGACGGTCGTGGCTGCCGATAAGAGCGCGAAGGCCGTTGTCGAATGCATTTGCTGAGACGGCCGGCGGCGGGTCGTGGAAAGTGCGGGAGAGGCCGTTGATGGTATGGCCGGCGATAGCTACGGTTACGTCGGGGTCGCCGGAGGAGATGCCTACAGCCTGCAGGATGTCGGCGGTGATGTCGGTTATCAGGTTCCCGAAGGAGTCAGCGTAGATCACCTGGCCGCGCAGGGTGCTGCCGCCAGGTCGAGGGACGGGCAGCGACAGGGCGGTGATGGCCGGTGCGGGTTCGCCCATCAATTCCGCCGCTGCGTCCAGGGACAGGTGGGCGGCGACGGGAGCGAATACGTCGCGTCCGTGGAAGGTGGAGCTGACCGGATGTCGCCAGTAGCCGGCGTTGGTGAGGCGCCAGGCGCGGCAGTTGTTGGGAATAGCAGAGTTCCCGGGAGTGTCGGTATCGCCATAGGTGGGTTCGTACTGACGGCAGACCAGGGTGAGCAGGCCGTTGTCGGGGGCGACGAACCGGGCATTGGGGGTTTCCAGCAGGATGGCGGCCCGGTCAGTGCCCACGCCGGGGTCAACGACGGCCACGAAGATGCTGCCGGAGGGGAAGTAACGGTGGGAATCGGCCAGGACGGCGGCGCCGTGGGAGATGTTCTGCGGGGCGATGCCGTGGGTGAGGTCAATAACGGTAACGTCGCTATTGATGTCGGCGATGACGCCGCGCATCATGCCGACGTAAGCATCGGACAAGCCGAAATCAGTGAGCAGGACGATGGGCGGCGCGGTCATGCCGGCCACGGGGCGATCAGCCGGAGAAGCGCGCGCTGAGGACAGAGACCACCAGGAAGACGACAATCAGCACGATGGTGAACTGGAACATGGTGCGTTCCAAGCCGCGCCGGGTGCGGACGGTGTTCTGGGCGCTGCCGAACATCCCGCTGCCGGCTTCGCGCACCTGGGACAGAATGATAAGCACGAGCACGATGGACGCGATGATTTGGGCGACGTTGAGCAAGGACATATAGAATCCACCTACCTCGGCATAGATTGTACCACGCTAAGACTGCTGCGCTGCCAGCCCTTCCTGCACCATGCGGAGGGCAAGCTCCGGCTGGGCCTGGCCTTTGGTGATCCGCATCACCTGCCCCATGAGGAAACGGGCGGCGGTTTCCTTGCCGGCGAGATAGTCGGCGACGGCCTTGGGGTTGGCGGCGATGGCCTCGGCGACGGCAGCCTCGATTGCGCCGGTGTCGCTGATTTGGGCCAGCCCTTTCTCGTCGACTACGGCCGAGGCATCCCGCCCGGTGGCGTACATCTCCTCCAACACGGTTTTGGCCAAGGAGGTGGACAGGGTGCCGTCGGCGATAAGTCCCAGCAGCTCGGCCAGGCCGGCTGGCGAGATGGGTGAATCGGCGATGTCCCGATGGTCGCGGTTGAGCAGGCGGGAGAGGTCGCCCAGCATCCAGTTGGCGACTTCCTTGGCGGCGTCAGGGCCGCTGGCGGAACTGCGTAAGGACAGAGTGGTCTCGAAGTAATCGGCGGTGGCGCGGGAGCCGGTGAGCTGGTCGGCGTCGTACTCGGAGAGGATGTAGTCCGTTTGGAAGCGAGCTTTGCGCGCGGGGGCCAGTTCGGGCAGGGCGGCCTGTAGTTCGGACACCCACTGCCGGCCGATGTTCAGGGGAGGCAGGTCGGGTTCCGGGAAGTAGCGATAGTCGTGGGCGTACTCTTTGCTGCGCTGGGAGACGGTTACTTCTCGCTCCTGCACCCAGCCGCGGGTTTCCTGGACCACCTGACCGCCATCCTCGATGACGCGGCGCTGGCGTTCCACTTCGTACTCCAGTGCCTGAAAAACGGAGTGGAAGCTGTTCATGTTCTTGACTTCGGTGCGGGTGCCGAAGGTGTCGCTGCCCATGGGTCGGATGCTGACGTTGGCGTCGCAGCGAAAATTGCCGTCCTGCATATTGGCTGTAGAGACTCCCAGGTATTGCACTAGGGAGTGGAGGGATACCAGGTATTGGCGGGCTTCCTCGGGCGAGCGGAGGTCGGGCTTGCTGACCACTTCCATCAGCGGCACTCCGGAGCGGTTCACGTCCACCAGCGAGTAGCCATCGCCGCCGTCTCCGTCGGGGAAGTGCTGCATCTTGGCTACGTCTTCCTCCAGGTGGACGCGTTCGACGCCGATGCGCCGTTGGGAATGGCCCAGATTAGCGTCGCCGTCGATTTCCAGGTAGCCGTCCAGGGCCAGCGGCAGGTCGTATTGGGAAATCTGGTAACCCTTCATCAAGTCGGGGTAGGGGTAGTTCTTCCGGTCGAACTTGGTGAACTTCGGGATGCTGCAATGCAGAGCCAACCCGGTCATCATGGTGTACTCGACGGCACGGCGGTTGATGACGGGCAGCGCGCCGGGGAGGCCCAGGCACACCGGGCAGGTCCGCGTGTTGGGCTCTGCGGCCTGGTAGTCGGCTGGACACCCGCAAAACATCTTGCTGCGGGTGTCCAGCTGCACGTGAACCTCCAGGCCGATGACGGTTTCGTACTGCATGGACGGCGGTTATTCCTCGTCGTCGTACTGTGACTTGAGCATCTCCACCACGGCGGGGTCGGCGAGGGTGGTGGTGTCGCCCAGGGCGCGGCCTTCGGCCACGTCGCGGAGGAGGCGGCGCATTATCTTGCCGCTGCGGGTCTTGGGCAACTCGGCGGCGAAGTAGATGTCGTCGGGTCGGGCCATGGGGCCGATTTTGCCGGCGACGTGCTGTTTAAGCTCGTTGATGACATCATCGGAACTGGCGACCTGGTCCTTCAGGGTAACGAAGGCGACGATGGCCTGGCCCTTGACGTCGTGGCTGCGGCCGATGCAGGCGGCCTCTGCGACCTTGAGGTTGTCCACCAGGGCGGATTCCACCTCCATGGTGCTGATGCGGTGGGCGGATACGTTGATAACGTCGTCCACGCGGCCCAGCAGCCAGAAGTAGGATTCCTCGTCCAGCTTGGCGCCGTCGCTGGTGAAGTAGATGCCGTCGTAATTGGACCAATACTGCTGCACGAATCGTTCCGGGTCGCCGTAGATGCCGCGCAGCATACTGGGCCAGGGCTGGCGGACGACCAGGTAACCGCCCCCGCCGGGGCCAATCTCGTTGCCCTGCTCGTCCAGGATGGCGGCGTCGATGCCGGGGAAGGGCTGTGTCGCCGAGCCGGGCTTGAGGGTGGTGATGCCGGGCAGGGCGGAAATCATGATGGAGCCGGTTTCGGTCTGCCACCAGGTATCAACCACCGGGCAACGTCCCCCGCCGATGTGCTGCCAGTACCAGACCCAGGCTTCGGGGTTGATGGGTTCGCCCACGCTGCCCAGCAGCCGCAAGGATGACATATCGTGCCGGTTGGGGTATTCCTCGCCCCAGCGCATGAAGGTTCGGATGGCGGTGGGAGCGGTGTAGCAGATGGTGCAGGCGTACTTCTCGACGATGGCCCAAAAGCGATCCCGGTCGGGGTAATCGGGGGAGCCCTCGTACATCACCGTGGTTGCGCCGTTGGCCAGGGGGCCGTAGATGATGTAGCTGTGGCCGGTGACCCAGCCAATGTCGGCGGTGCACCAGTACACGTCGTCCTCTTTGAGGTCGAAAATCCACTTGCTGGTGGCGTGGGTGCCGGTCATGTAGCCGCCGGTGGTGTGGACGATGCCCTTGGGCTTGCCGGTGGTGCCGCTGGTGTAGAGCATGAACAGCATATCCTCACTGTCCATCTGCTCCGGTTCGCAGGTCAGGGGTTGGTCGGCGACCAGGTCGTGCCACCACACATCGCGGCCTTCGACGATGGGCACGTCGTGTCCGGTGCGCTTGACGACGACGACCTTTTCCACGGGGGTGTCCCCCTTGATGGAGGCGTCGGCGTTCTGCTTGAGCTGGATGATGCCGCCGCGCCGCCAGCCGCCATCGGCGGTAATCATCACCTTGGACTGGGAGTCCTCAATGCGGTCGCGGAGAGATTCGGCGCTGAACCCGCCGAAGACGATGCTGTGGGGCGCGCCGATGCGGGCGCAGGCCAGCATGGCGATGGCCAGCTCGGGCACCATGGGCAGATACAGGGTAACCCGGTCGCCCTTCTGCACGCCCAGGCTCTTGAGGCCGTTGGCGAACTTGCAGACTTCCCGGTAGAGGTCGCGATAGGTATAGACCTGCCAGTCGCCCGGTTCGCCCTCCCAGATGATGGCGGCCTTGTTCTTGCGCGGGCCGTTGAGGTGGCGGTCGATGCAGTTGTAGGCGGCATTGAGCTTGCCGCCCACGAACCACTTGGCGAAGGGCGCGTCGGACCAGTCCAGCACGGTGTCCCAGGGCTTGAACCAGTCCAGTTCGCCGGCGAAGCGTGCCCAGAATGCCTCGGGGTCGCGACGCGCTTCCTCATACACCGCCGGGTCGGCGATGTTGGCGTTGGCGGCGAAATCAGCCGGCGGCGGATAGGTGCGGTCTTCCTGGAGGAGGGCCTCGAAAGCGCCGGTGTTTTGAGTCATTTGCAGAACCTCCGGGGCGGCGAACGCCATCGGTAATCACGCGCAGATATTAGCACATCGCAATCGCGTGTGGCAGGCATGACAGAACCCGGTTACCGGCGTCCTTCTGCACCGGTAAGCGAGAGCAATATGCCGTACAATCAACTGCCATGAGCGCCGCTGAAGATATGGAGCCTGGGGCGATGACCTCCCGTCCGACGTGGCGCACTTACGCGCTGGCGCTGGCCTCAGCGCTGGGTATGGTGCTGGCGTCGCTGGACTTTTCAGTGAACGTAGCCCTGCCGGCCATGCGCGACGCCTTCAGCACCGACCTGGCCGCCGTGCAGTGGGTCATCGTGGTGTTCATCGCGACGCGAGCGGGGCTGGCACTGGGCGCGGGAGCCTTTGCCGACCGCTTCGGGCTGCGCCTGGTGTACCTGTTCGGGACAGTGGCCTACCTGGTGTCGATGGTATGTATGTCGTTGTCGCCGACGCTGGAAACGCTGGTGGGTTTCCGCGTGTTGCAGGCCGTGGGCACAGGATGCCTGTACAGCACGGCGCCGGCCATCGCGGCGGCGGTCTTTCCGCCCCATCGCCGGGGGCTGTCCATGGGGTTCACCTCGGCGAGCCTGGCGTCGGGGATGGTGATGTCCACGCTGGCGGCAGGGCCGCTGGTGCAGTTGTTTGACTGGCCGGCGGTGTTCTGGGGGCGCATCCCGTTGACCGTGCTGGCTCTGGGTATGGGGCTGCTGGCGGTGCCGCGATCCGTTGCGGGCGATGCTGGCGCATCATCAGGCCAACGGTTTGACGTGGCCGGCGCGGCGCTGGTGTTGTCGCTGCTGTGGTGCTTGATGATAGGGCTGCGGCTGGGGCAGTCCGTCGGTTGGACAGCTCCGGTGGTGTTGTCGCTGCTGGCGGCGGCTCCGGTGGTGTTAGCGGCGCTGGTTTGGGTGGAACGGCGAGTCCAGTCGCCGGTACTGCCGGGAGCGCTGGCGCGTCTTCGCGGATTTCAGACTGCCACCGCCGCCATGTTCCTGGGGCATTTCTCCCAGTTTGTCATTTGGTTCATCTTTCCGTTCTACATTACCGATTCGTTGAACCGCAGCCCGGTAACCCTGGGAATACTGTTCGCCGTCATGTCCACGTGCAATATCCTGTCGTCGCCGGCCGGAGGATGGCTATGCGACCGCTGGGGAGTGCGTCCGGTGGGCGCAGTGGGCTTGGGGATGACGGCGACAGGATTGCTGGCAATGTCGGCGCTGGATGCCGGCTCGGCCGTTTGGCATCCGGCGGCGGCAATCGCCATCGTGGGTTTGGGAGTGGGCTGGTTCCAGTCGGCGGCCTACGCGCTGATGCTGGGCAGCGTGCCCCCGGAGCGGTTCGGCACGGCGTCGGGGGCGATGTCGCTGGCGCAGGCGTCAGGAACGGTGCTGTGCGTAGCGGTCGTGGGCGCGATTTTCGCGACGCTGAACGACCACTACGCTGCTACGCTGCCGGCCGGTGAGGCGTTCCTGCTGGCCTACCGGGACGCGTTCCGCATCGGGGCGTCCACGGCGGCCCTGGGAGCTGTATGGTTCGGGCTGCGGGCGAGGCAGCCGGGGCAGTGAACCGTCAGGAAGGCCGGTTACGGCGTTCTTCTTCGCGTTCCTCGGCTTTGTGGCGCAGGGGACGCCCCTTGTCGGGGGTCGGGTCTTTAACCTCGCCGTAGATGGCGCGGCCTTCGTGGTCTTCGGGAAGATACTCTGTGATGGGCAGACCGCCCTCCGTCACGAAGAGCAGTCAATGGCAGTACTTGTAGATCTGCATGTCGTCGCAGGCGCAGACCCAGGTACGGTGCTTGATCTCCTCCATCTTGCAGGGGTAGAAGCGGCAGGGGCAGAGAGGCCGGCCGATTTCATCGACGTTCTGGGCAAGGCCCAGGATTACGGCTTCGGCGACTCCCTCTTCCGGGTGCGTAAAGGTGCCGGACTTCTCACAGTAGCGCTCAACGAACAGGCGCATTCGCTGGATGGATTTTTCGCTAGGCTGGTCGGCCACTTGAATTCTCCTTCGATTTGCTCGATTGGTCGCTCGCAAGCGACCTGGCGGCGGATGTTGATGGTAACAGGGCGGGTCGGTTTCTGCAACGGCGATGCGACGGAAACCCAGGGTCGGCGGCTATCTGTCCAGACGGGCTAAATCGGCAATGCGGCCGGCTGAACCGTATGAGGATTGGCTTGGCTGCCGGTGAGGAAAAGGGCGATTTCCCTCCCATTTCCTCTCATTTCCTTTCATTTGAGTAGGGCTTAGAGTAGTTCGTGGGTGGTAAATGGGGGTGGACTGGGCGGTTTTGGGGGTGATTTCAGCGGTTTTGGGATGCTGTTGAGAGGATTTGGGAGAAGGGTATTACTAGGTGCGGCGTTGGGACGCCGGCGTTGGGATTGTTGACGGGTTGGAATCTAGAGATCAGATGGTTAAATGGTAGGGGCGAGCGAAGCATCCTGGCAAGGAGGAAGTGTCAGCGGAATGTCGTCTATGTTACCTTGCGCTGCGTTACCCAAGAGCGCCGCCACACGGGATAACAGCCGATGAATCGAACCCTCCACAACGCAGCTCGTTGGCTCCTCCTGGGGCTGGCGATGGTCGTCATTGCAGCAGTGGTGGTCGCGCTGGCTTGCGGGCCGTCCTCGCCAGCAGGACAGGACGATGCCACGCCTACGCCGACCATAAACATCATTGACGGCTCATCGCCATCCACACTCGCCACTGCGAAAGCACAGCCTACTGCCACGCCTTACCCGCCAGGCTACGTACCTCCAACCGACTTGCCGACTTTCACGCCCATACCGTCTTTGCCCACCTTAAAGGCGCGGATGGAGCAAGAGTCGGCCGCACTGCGAACGGAAGAGGCACAAGCCAGCGCGGCGGGCGCAGTCGGCATGGGAATTCCGGCGAGGATGCAGATCTGCAGTCGGTTGCCGAACAAGTTGCCTTGGGGGAATACGATGCCATCGCGCGATTCAAGGTTGGCTCGGCTCGATCCGTGAGAGTACCTGAGGATGGAACGGACCCTGACTCCGACAAGATTGATGCTCGCCGTGACAGTGTGCAAGTAGTCACAACATATCGCGGTGAATTGCCAGAGCAAATAGACATCATTTCTTATACGCGTAGCGGCGCCCTGAGCGCAGGACAAGAATACGTGATGGGAGTTTATAAATTTTGGGTACCAGAAAGTGAGTACTCATCAAGCAAACCTTGGCAGGCTCCGTTTGACCAGGAGATACTAGATGCCGCCGGTGGCGAAGCGTACACATATAACTCACGCATGGTGTGGATTGTCGATAATGGAACTGCGCTTCGTGTATCGAACGACCACACGATATGGGGAGGTGACGATGATACGAGCCACATTGACGTTGGTCGCAAGAGCACTTTCAGGATGCCATTAGCGCAGTTGGAGGCAGCTCTACAGCCTTGATGTCAGCTCCCTAGGCAGCTAAAGGGTTGATCCGTCCGCTCCCGGCTAGTCGGCAAGCTGCGCTAACTCAGAGACCAACCTAGTGCCGTATTCATCTGGAAGACTTTGCCATGGAAACTAACGACACCCGGCCCACTCCGCTGCGCGTTGCGCTCCTAGCCGCTAGCACGGCCTTGCTGGTCGCGGTGTTCGTAGCGCTGGCCTGCGGGCCTGCGCAGGATGGGCAGGGCGCCACGCCTACGCCGGAGCCTACGGCTACTGTGGAGGCTACGGCTGAGCCCGCGCCAACACCCACTATCGCCTACCCCGAAAACGTGAAGCTGTTGCCCGGCGACAGCGACGTTGACGGCGATGGCATCTGGGACTACGAAGCCATCGACGTGGACACCGGCGAGGTCCTCAGGTTCGACATATATCCAAGCGCGGGGATAGTTAGGGGTGCTTATCCTCAGGGCGATTACCGGTCCGACCTGGGTGAACTATTCCGAACGAGTACTGTGCTCAAGATACGATCCACTGGCTGGCGTTTTATACGGGCTGTCTCTAATGATGACTATCGCGACTTTGCGTGTGAAGTCACGGAGGTGGAGGTCTTGGAACAGCTCAACGGGGAAGCTGCCGACGTGGAGTACTACCGGACCGGGAAGATTCTTCTGAACAGCCGGCGTTTCAACGGTGGTCAACTTGAAGATGGGCGACGTTCTCTAGTTGGAAGTACGAACGGTGTGGACAAAGGCCTGGGTGTTCAACCGGGGAAGGAGTACCTCCTGGTACACAGGGACATAGCGGGACGGTTTGCGGGAGATGAACATTGTCCGTTCTGGCGTGTCCACAAACTGTACCGAACGGGCATGGGAGGCCCCGGCTCACTGTGGGAGATTGACGGTGAGGAACTGAAGGACAGCTTAGCTTATGGCGGTCCTTGGGACTATAGCATCACCGCGCCTGAGTTGTTCGTCGAGGAAAGTAGAGGCGCGTCCGGGGCATCCGGCGATTCAGCCTCGCGAAACTATTTCGGCCAGGACGGTGTGATGCGGTTGGACTTTTCCGAAGTGAAGGAGCTGTTCGAGGAAGACCAGTAAGAGCAATCAGGCGGTCAGAGAGGGACATAATGCGACGTTTCACTAACGCAAAACTCCTAGCCGCGCTGGTTACCACCGCCAGCCTATTGAGCGTGGCTCTCCTGGCAGGGCTCGCCTACAGGCCATCCGCGCCGGTGGGGCAGGACGATGCCGCGGCGACGGCGGAGCCTACGGCCGCTGCGGAGTTTATTGCGACGTTCATACCAAAGCCTTCGTCAACCGCCAGCCCAAGCGACAAATACCTTGAGCCCATGGTACACGCCTTCATCCGGCAAGCTAACCAAGATGCCGGCGCCAGCGGCGCGGCCGAAAGCACCGTGCGGGTTATCGTCGAACCAAATGCCAAAGCCAATGCCGTGCACGAAGCGGTGCATAGTTATCTCATCGCCAACGGCGCTGCCCGCGTTACGGGTAAGAGAATAGCCACTGGCACTTATAACGTTCCGGTTTCGTTGCTCGCGGGTCTGGCTCAGCATCCCCAGGTCGGCGTCGTGCTCGTGGCTTCTTCCAACTTTCCGTATCCCAGCATGGATCGCACTCTCAACAACGTGGTGGCGGCCTGGCAGAACGGCGCGACACCGGAAGAGGCGGCCCGACTGGCCCTCGTCCACTACCAGGATAAGGTAGTGGTACTGATGGCAACTGCTGACTCATCCGATGTCTCACCTTTATATGCGACGAAAACGATTCTGGATGATAATGATGTATATGTCGATCCAGAGGAATACGCTTATATCACTGAGCACAATCAGCGTTTCTATGGAGCATTTGTACCGGTCAACATTGTGCCGTTGCTGGCGCAAGTCTCAGGCGTAGAGTTCAAGACGTATGAGTGGACCCGAATCCCCTCTGCAACATACACTGAGCAAGAACAGGGGGTGATAAACGAACTGCGGCATCGGCTATTGCCACCATCTCTAAAACCCACTCGTGCACCCACCCCTACACCGGCAAGCGGCGTGAGCGGGCAGTCCGGCGCTGTTGCTACATCCGCACCTGAGCCGACGCCCACCCTTTATCTGATTGATGACGGAACGCCCAGGGTAGTTGACCATCCGGTCAAGCTGAAATACCCCAACTTGGGATCCCATCTCAGCGGTCTTGCCGAAGAATACGAGGAGGCCCAATCATCGGATCAAGGGGCATCAGGGCAGGGGACGCCGCAGGTTGAAGAGGTGGATGTCATTGTAACACTTGACTCTGCGGAAAACACTGCGGGAGTAGTGCAATTCCTCAAAAACCATAGCGCTTCCCCATTGTACGATTATATGGGCCTTCCCAACGATGGATATGGTTACGACACTAGCCTGGCTGCCATAGTGCCTGTCTCGCTCTTGGTTAGCTTGGCGGGATTGCCGGGTGTGGTACGCGTGGAGGAACCAGGTAGGCCCGGACCAACAGCGGAGCCGGCTCCTGGTAGTCGCTGAGTCAGGCGGGGAGGTTGGCGCTGTGGTAGTCGAAGTAGGTGGCGGTTACCAGGTTGTGCAGCTGACGGCAGTAGCCGTTGACCCGGTGCAGCAGCTCGGCGTGGTCTTTGGCGTCGGGCCATTCGTAGTGAACGAGGGCGCTGAGCCGGCCGGCCAGACGACGAGCGGCGTCGTCGGATTCGCGGTCGGGACCGGGAACGATGGCGGAAAGCTCGGCGGCGGCGGCGTCCACGGAACTGCACAGGGAGTCTGGCAGCAATGGGTCGGTAACCAGCAGGTCGAGCACCTGGTTGGGCGCAACGGCGACGCTGTAGGCCCGGTTGTACGCGGCCATGGCGTGGTAGAGGCGCAGCAGGATAATCCAGTCGGATTCGGAGCCGTCCAGCGGGCTGGCGTCGGCGTCGGTGGGAAAAAGTTCCAGCTGGGCCAGGAACAGGGACGCCGCCAGTTGGGAGCGTTCCACGAATCGGCCCAACCGCATGAAGCGCCAACCCTCGTCCCGGTACATGGTGGCGGCGGCTACGCCCATGAAAGTGTCAACGTCGGCGGACACGGTGGCGTAAAAGGATTCGGGCGACGCGTTCCAGATGTCCCGTATGCTTACCTGCTGAATCCGCAGGTAGGCCAGGTTGAGGGAAGTCCACATCTCGGCGCTGATGCAGTGGCGCATCTGGCGGGCGTTCTCACGGCCCTGGGCGAAGCAGCTCCACACGGAATCGGGGTTGGAACGCTCAAAGGTAAGGTCGTCGGCCAGGGTGAATGAGTCGGCCAGGGTGTAGTCGTCGCCGCCGCTCTGCTGCCAGGCCGCCGTGCCCGGAACGCCCATTACCTGCAGGACTCCCGCGCCGTCGGTGCTTTGGCCGTCGGGCAGCAGTTCCAATCCTGCGCCGGGGGGCTGCCGGTTCAGGCTGGCGTAGATGCGGTTCCATCCGGCGTAGATGTCGGCGATGGGGCGGTCAACCAGGGCTTCGGTTTGCAGGCGCAGCAGCCGGCAGAGATGGTCGGCCCGTTCCAGGTAGCGGCCCATCCAGTAGAGTCCCTGCGCGCTGCGGGCCAGCATGGTGTCAATCCTCCAACACCCAGACGTCCTTGCCGCCGCCGCCCTGGCTGGAATTGACCACCAGGCTGCCCCGGCGCAGGGCGACCCGGCAAAAGGCGCCGGGCACGATACGGGTCTCCCTGCCGTGAAGAATGAACGGGCGCAGGTCAACGTGGCGCGGCTCAAAACGACCATCAATCAGGCAGGGTGAGCGGGAAAGGGCCAGTGTGGGTTGTGAAATGAAGTCATTGGGGTTGGCACGTACTTGCTCGGCGTACTCGGCGCGCTCGTCGGCGCTGGCGTGGGGGCCGACCAGCATACCGTAGCCGCCGGACTCGCCCACCCGCTTCACCACCAGCTTGTCCAGGTTGTCCAGGGTATATTCCAGCTCATCGGGACGGCGGCAGAGATAGGTCTCAACGTTTTGCAGGAGAGGGTCGGCGTTCAGGTAGTAGCGAACCATGTCGGGGACATAGGCGTACACGCTCTTGTCGTCGGCGACGCCGGTGCCGGGGGCGTTGGCGAGAGCCACGTTGCCGCGACGATAGGCGTCAATCAGTCCGGGAATACCCAGGACAGAGTCAGAACGGAATACTGACGGGTCCAGGAAGTCGTCGTCCACCCGGCGATAAATCACGTCAATGCGCTCCAAGCCGCCGGTGGTGCGCATATAGACGAAGCCATCGCGCACCAGCAGGTCACGGCCCTCAACCAGCTCGGCGTCGATTTCCCGGGCCAGGAACATGTGCTCATAGAAGGCGGAGTTGTACACGCCGGGCGTCAGCAGGGCGATGCGGGGATTCGCGCCGCCGGAGGGTGCCAGCTCTACCAAGGCTTCCCGCAGCAGTCGGCCGTAGTGTTCCACTTCCTGCACGCGGGAGTCTCGATACAGCCGGCGCAGGCTGGTCTTGGCGGCCTTGCGATTGGCAATCATGTAAGAGACGCCGGAGGGCACGCGCAGGTTGTCCTCCAACACACGGAACCCGTCGTTGGTGCGTACCACGTCGGTGCCGCAGACGGCGACCCAGGTGCCCTGGGGTGGAGTGAAGCCGCGCATTTCGGGGCGATAGTGGGGGCACTCGTACACCACTTCGGGAGGAATCACGCCGTCGGCGATGAGGCGGGCCTCGCCGTACACATCCTGCAGGAAGAGGTTAAGGGCGCGGAGCCGCTGCTCCAGCCCGGCGGCGAGGGTGTCCCACTCGGCGGCGGACAAGAGGCGGGGAATGCAGTCGATGGGAATGATGCGTTCTTCGGCTTCGTCGTCCCCATAGACGGTAAAGGTAATGCCTTCGTTGGAGAAAGAACGGGTAACCCGCTCCTGGATGTTGGCCAGCTCCTCGTCGGAGAAGTCGGTCAATTCCCGTTGGAGACGTTGCCATCCGTCCCGAGGCTGCCCGTCGGGCAGAAACATCTCGTCGTAGATGGCAGAGTCGAGGGAGTAGTTCTGAAAGCGGTCTGACATGCTCACGGCGATTCCGAAGCAGGAGCTTTGTTGCCGAAAAAGCGTAGCAAAGAACACCAGCCGGCACAAGCGGGGCCACGTAAAACGGGCCAAGCAGGCGAACCGTTTGCAGGTGGCATACTTCGCCAATTGCTATAATCGGCGAAGATTGGCGCGGGATTCAACGGAACGAAAGCGCGTTGCCCATTCACACATGGGCATTCAGCGGGGTGATTGGAAATGAGCGGGATACTGGACAGGTTGAGTTGGCTGATTACTGCGCGTCCCTGGCTGACGCTTGCCGTCCTGGTCGTCGCCACCGCGGCGTTGGGCGCCGGCGCGGTGTTCCGCGCTCCACCCACGGAGGGTGCCGACGTAGCATTTCTGCCGCCCGGTCATCCCATGGCCAGCGCGGTACAAGAAATAGATGAGCTGTTTGGGGAGTCGGGCGAGGTCAGGGTAGTAACGCTCATCTTCAGCGGGGACGCGCTCAGCCCCGGCGGTCTGGTCCAGATGGATGAACTGCTGAACGACGTTGTCGGCGACCCGGCGGTGGGTGAGCTGCTGGCGCCGACCAATCCGGTGGCTGCTCCGTCCCTGCTGGTCAAAGCGCTGCTCCAGGTGGACAGCTTCGACTCCGTTACGCCGGAGCAGATTGAAGCCGCGCCCGGCCCTGCGGAACTGAAGGATGCGCTGGCGGCGCTGACCGGGACGGACGCGGACGGCACACCGGTAGCAATCGCCGTTGTCCGTCTGCGCGACACCGGCGACGAACGGGTTGCGGACGCTGAGCGGAGAATCAACGAGCTGACAGCGGCAGACGATGGGCCGCTGGACGCGAGCAGTCTGTCGCCGATAATCATTGAGGACGAGTACAAAGCGGCCACGGAGTCCGGCATGGGCCCGCTGCTGGGGTTGGCGCTGCTGCTGATTGCCGGACTGCTGGTGCTTTTCACACGCGCCATCTGGGACATGGCGCTGACGCTGTTGGGGCTGATATTTTCGATAGTATGGGTCATCGGTGCTGAGGGCTGGCTGGGACCGAATGCGCTGGGCCTCATCGGTCCTCCCAGCTCGCTCACTGCCATGGTGCCGGTCATCATTATCAGCCTGACGGTGGACTATGCCATCCAGGGCATCTCGCACTATCGCGAGCAGCGCGTCGCCGGAGAGCCGGTGCTCACGGCCGTTCGGGTGGGTCTGCGCAACGTCTCGGTTCCCGTGATGCTGGCCGCAGCCACGACAATGGTCAGCCTGCTAGCGGGTTTGTTCTCCCCCATCAGCGTGATTGGCGACTTTGGCGTTGTCGCCGGGCTTGGCGTGGGTATGAGCCTGATTGTGATGTTGACGCTGATTCCGGCCGGACGAACGATCATTGACCGACGAAGGGAATCCCGCGGCACTTTGCGTCCCGCTCGCCCAATCGCCAACGCCTTGCCCGGCATTCCACGGGTGGCGGAGCTGCTGGGCAGATGGGTTACCCGCTGGCCAGCCCCCTGCCTGATTGCAGTAGCGCTGGTGAGCATTGGCCTGGGCTACGCGGCCACCGGCCTGAAGTCGGAATTCAGCATCCGCGATGTCCTGCCCAGGAGCGGGAGCGTGATTGCCGATATGAATACTCTGGACGCAGCCGTCGGCGGCTCTACGGAGATTGCCAGCGTACTGGTCAAGGCGGAGGCCACCGAGACTCGCACCGTACTCAACTTAAGGGACCTCGCCGCCGCATTCGAAGATGAAGGGCGCCGTCCTGCAGCCGCGGCAGGCCCGATTCTGGCGTCGTACCAGCTGATTGCGGACGACTGGATTCACGACAGCGGCGCTCCCGGCGACAAGTACGATCCGGAGCTGGCCGCCCTCTTTCAGGAAGCCTCGGTCGGAGTTGGACTCGATCCCGCAATTATGCAGGAGTTCATCGACCAGCTCGGGGCGAAGGATCCCGCCGTCGGGCGTCTGCTTATCAACAATTCGCAGGGCATCGACACATTGCTGATTCAGTTTCCGGCTTATTCGGGCGATTCCGCGTTGGCGAAAACATTGCAGGCGGATCTGGAAGTCCTCTGGCTGGGCGATGACGAGGGCATCACGGCGACTTCGGAATCGGTCGTTGCCGTTACGGTTACGGACGCCATCACGGATCGCCAAACGGAGGCAATCAGCGCCACCGTGGCAGTGGCGTTGGGAGTGCTCGCCGTTTTCTTCTGGGTGACGGTGCGCCAGCCGGCGTTGGCGGTCGTCGCGGTGGGGCCCATTGTGCTCGTCCTCATCTGGGTTTTGGGCACCATGGCGCTGTTGGGGATTCCCTACTCGCTGGTAACTTCAATCATTACCGCGCTGTCAATCGGCATTGGGGTTGACTATACTATCCACGTGATTCACCGCTACCGGGAGGAGTACATCCGCTCACGGAACCCGGAGCAAGCGGCGATTCACACGCTGACCACCACGGGTTCGGCGCTGCTGGGCTCAGCGCTGACTACGGCGTTTGGATTCGGGGTGCTGATAGCGTCGCCGTTGCTGGCGTCGCAGCAATTCGGCATCACGGCGACCATCACCATCGTCTATTCCCTGGTGGTCTCCGTGGTGGTGGTTCTGCCGGCTATGGTGGTCTGGGGCGCGTATCAGAATGTGCGGCTGCGTTCCATGGTGGAGCGTATGTGGAGCGACCTCGACGTGGCGATTGATGACGTCCACAGCCGCCACGAGCGGGAACAAAACTCTTCGTAGCAGCCGGATGGGAGTGTCCGGCTGGTATCAGACGGGCAGGGGGCGGCGCTGGCCGGCGATGCGGAACTTCAGCTTCTTGTTCGGTTTCATCGACGGAATCGGGCTGAACCGGAGCTTGTAATTCGCCGGGGAGACTTCAATGTCGTAGTGATGCGCGAGCATCAGCACGTTGACGACCAGCTGCAGCATCATCCATTGTGTGCCGAGACAGGTGTGCGTGCCCAGTCCATAGGGCGCGTACCCATGAGAGCCTGTCTCAAAAGTCGGGATGCCGGTTGGGGTGTAGACTGTGAGCAAGCCT
>VXTR01000004.1 GCA_009837355.1 Chloroflexota bacterium
ACACCACCCCCTCCCGTCCATCCACTCCATCCAGCAGCTGCCGGATTAACACACCGTCCGGCGGCACGGGCAAATCCGGCGCAATTTCCGCCAGCGGAACCAGCGCGAAGGCCCGTTCTCGCAGCAGGGCGTGGGGTATCTGCAAGTCCGGCTCGGCGCTGTTCACCATCTCATCCCCATAAAGCTGGATGTCCACGTCGATGACCCGCGGCCCCCAGCGGTAGGTTTCGGTGCGTCCTGCGGCTTGCTCTACCGACTTGACGGCGGCGAGCAAGTCCACCGGCGACAGCGTGGTTTCAAATCCGGCGGCCAGGTTCAGAAAGGCCGGCTGATCGGTTACGCCCCAGGGTTCCGTTTCGTACACGGACGAGCACGATAAGAGCTGCAGCCCCGGCGTGGCGTTCAGCAGGGCCAGGGCTTCGGTCAGCGCCGCCAGCCGGTCGCCCACGTTGCTGCCCAAGCCCAGGTAGGTGATTACGGGCGGCTCGGCCATCCCGCCGGCCTCCAGTCGCGCACGATGGCGTCGGTCATGCGGGCGACCCGCACCATCTCCTTCACGTCGTGAACGCGCACGATGTCGGCCCCGCCGGCGATGCTTATGGCCACGGCGGCTGCGGTGCCTTCCAACCTCTCCTCTGCCGGCAGGTTCAACACTCTCCCGATGGTGGACTTGCGCGACACTCCCAGCAGCAGCGGGTATCCCAGCGCGCGCAGTTCCGGCAGCCTGCGCAGCAGTTCTAGGTTGTGGTCGGCGGTCTTGCCGAAGCCGATGCCGGGGTCAAGGATGATGTTTTGGTGTGGGATGCCGGCGGCCCGGGCGATGCCGGCGATGCGGCGCAGGCCGGCGATGACGTCGGGCACTAGGTCGTCGTACTGCGCCTTACGCTGATTGTGCATCAGGATGGCCGGCGCGCCGACGGAGGCAACCACACGCGCCATTGCGCCATCGGCCAGCAGGCCCCAAACGTCGTTGACGATAGCAGCCCCGGCTCCGATAGCCCGCTGCGCCACCCGAGCCTTGTAGGTATCCACGCTGACCGGGATGTTCACGGTCTTGCAGATGGCCTCCAGCGCCGGCAGCAAGCGGGCGGCCTCCGCCTCAGCCGAGATGGGCGCGCTGCCGGGCCGGGTGGATTCGGCGCCCACGTCGATGATATCCGCGCCGTCCGCCTCCATCCGTCGGGCTAGGGCGACGGCGGCAGCCACGTTGCCGGCCAGACCGTCGCCGGAAAATGAATCTGGCGTCAGGTTGACGATGCCCATCACGTAGGTGCGGCGGCCCCATACCAGGGGTTCGCCGCCGGCGACGGTCAGCGTTGGTATGTCCGATGCGGTTGGCATAAGCACAGGTGTTATTATACCGGCCAATTGACTTGCCGCCGGAGGACCCCATTGTCCACCCTCAACGAAACATCCCCAGAATCATCCGTTCAGTCATCCGCCGCCCCCAACCTGGAACGGCTGCAACAGCTGGAAGAGCAGGCCGCACTGGGCGGCGGCCAGCGTCGCATCGACCAGCAACACCAGAGAGGCAAGAAAACAGCACGGGAGCGGCTGGAACTGCTGATGGACCCGGGCACGTTCCAGGAAATCGACCGTTTCGTCACCCATCGCACCACCGACTTCGGGCTGGACGGTCGCACTTTCTTGGGCGACGCCGTGGTTACCGGCTACGGCAACATCGACGGCCGGCAGGTGTTCGCCTACGCACAGGACTTCACGGTGTTCGGCGGGTCGCTGTCCGAGGTGGTGGGACAGAAAATCTGCAAGGTGATGGACCTGGCCGCCAAGACCGGCTGCCCTATGATCGGCATCTGCGACTCCGGCGGCGCGCGCATCCAGGAAGGAGCGCTCAGCCTGGCCGCCTACGGCGACATTTTCCTGCGCAACACCATGTACTCCGGCGTAGTTCCGCAGATATCGGTGATTATGGGGCCGTCGGCCGGCGGCGCGGTGTATTCGCCGGCCATCACCGATTTCATCTTCATGGTGCGAGGCACCGGGCAGATGTACATCACCGGGCCGGACGTGGTGCGGGCCGTAACCGGCGAGGAAGTTACCCACGACCAGCTGGGCGGCGCGGACGCCCACGCCTCCCGCAGCGGAGTCGCCCACTTCGTCCACGACTCCGAGGAGGACTGCCTGGAGGAACTGCGCCGGCTGATTTCCTTCCTGCCCCTGAACAACCTGGACGACCCGCCCGGCTACCGTACCGCCGACCCGGCCGGCCGCTCCGACGAGGCCCTCCGCGCCATCGTCCCGCCGGAACCCAACCGTCCCTACGACATCCGGGAAATCATCTACCACATCGTTGACGACGAGGACTTCATGGAGGTGCAGGCCGGCTATGCGCCCAACGTGGTGGTCGGATTCGGGCGCATGGCGGGGCGAACCGTCGGGCTGGTGGGCAATCAGCCGGCGTTCCTGGCCGGCGTGCTGGACATCAACGCCTCGGCCAAGGCTGCGCGGTTCGTGCGCTTCTGCGACTGCTTCAACGTGCCCCTGGTTACTCTGGTGGACGTGCCGGGCTTCATGCCGGGCACCGAGCAGGAATACGGCGGCATCATCCGCCACGGCGCCAAGCTCATCTACGCCTACGCCGAGGCCACGGTGCCCAAGGTCGCCCTGATTACCCGCAAGGCCTACGGCGGCGCCTACATCGTGATGAGCAGCAAGCACCTGCGCTCCGACGTCAACCTGGCCTGGCCCAGCGCGGAGATTGCCGTCATGGGGCCGGACGGCGCGGTGAACATCATCTACCGCGAGGAAATCAGCAACGCCGACGACCCCGACGCCCGCCGCGCCGAGCTCATCGCCGACTACCAGGAACGCTTCACCAACCCCTATGTCGCCGCCAACCGCGGCTACCTGGACGACGTGATTGACCCGGCGGCCACGCGGCCGACCATCATCCGCGCCCTGGAGATGCTGCAAAACAAGCGAGACACCCTGCCGGCCAAAAAGCACGGCAACATCCCGCTATAATGACGGCAGAATGGGGAGCGATTGCCGCAAACATTCGAAAATCGCAGCTCGTCTCCGATGTGGCTCGTAACCACTTGGCTAATCGCAGAGGTGCAGAGAATGGTCGATGTGCTACTCAGATCACTCTTACAATCAGTTCAAGAAAACCGAATTCGCCGCAAAGCAATCGAACAAGGCCGCGAAGAAATGAACCGACTTTGGACGGATTGGAACCACCGACGCCTCCAGGCCGAAGCGCAAGGCGAAGCATTTAACGAGCCACCTCCGGGAACCGATACCGCTAAAGGGAGACAGTCATAAATGCAGTTCGGCGTTTTCTACCAAATTCCCTGCGGCGAAGGGCAGACCCCCGCCGGCCGTTATGCCGACGCGATGGCCCAGGTGCAGCTGGCCGACGAGCTGGGCTACGATATGGCCTGGCTGGCCGAACTGCACTTCGCTCGCCGATTCTCGGTGATGCCGGCGCCGCTGCTGATGGCCTCCGCGCTTTCGCAAACCACGGAGCGCATCATGCTGGGCACGGCGGTCAACCTGCTGCCCCTGCATCACCCGCTGCGGATTGCCGAAGAGGTGGCCACGCTGGACGTGCTCTCCGGCGGGCGCGCCGTTTTCGGCATCGGACGCGGCTCCAACCCCAACCACTATCGCGGTTACGGCATCCCCATCGAGGAACGCAACGACCGCTTCGTCGAGGGCCTTGACCTGGCCCTCCGTGCCTGGACCGAGGACGAGCTGAACTATGACGGCCAGTTTTACCAGGCGGAGAACATCCGGCTTGAACCCAAGCCCATCCAGCAGCCCCATCCGCCGGTGTACGTGGCATCCAACGGCGCCGACACCTTCCCCTTGGTCGGTAAGCTGGGCCACAGCATCCTGGTAACGCCCCTGATTATCACCGTGGACGGCGTGAGCAACGGCCTGGCAACCTATCGTGAAACCCTGGCCCAGCACGGCCACGACCCGGCCGCCGTCAAGGTGGTGGTCAACGTGCCGGTGTACGTGGGCGAAACGGAGCAGGCGGCGCGGGCCGGCTTCGCCCCCACCGTCAACAACTACCTGGACACCCTGCGCAGTATGCAGAACAACTCCCGGGGTTCCGGGCGTGCCTTCCAGATTGACTACGACGACATCTGCAATGAGTTGGGCGCAGTCGGCACGCCCCGGCAGGTCATCCAGCGCCTGGAAGGGTTCCGGAAGCTGTACCAACCCCAGGAGTTCATGTGTTGGTTCAACATCGGAGGGATGCTGAGCAACGAAGAGGTGGCCCACTCCATGCGCCTCTTCGCCGAAGAGGTGATGCCGCACTTTCAGGATGGGCAATGACCACCAACCCCAACACCGCCGGCCTCTTTGAACACGGGCAGCAGCAGTACGCCCGCGACACTGCTCCGCTGGCCGAGCGGATGCGCCCGGCCTCCTTCGACGAGTTCGTGGGCCAGGAGCACATCCTGGGCGAGGACAAGGTGCTGCGCCGTTCCATCGCCGCCGACCGGGTTCCGTCCATCCTGTTCTGGGGGCCGCCCGGCTCCGGCAAGACTACCCTGGCCCGCCTGATTGCCACCGTAACCCGCGCTCACTTCGAGCCGGTGTCCGCCGTGTCCTCCGGCGTCGCCGACCTGCGGAAAGCGATAGCCGGCGCCCAGGAACGCCAATCCTTCTACCAGCAGCCCACCATTCTGTTCGTGGACGAGATTCACCGCTTCAACAAGGCCCAGCAGGACGTCATCCTGCCCCACGTTGAAGACGGCACCATTACCTTCATCGGTGCCACCACCGAAAACCCTTCTTTCGAGGTCAACGCGCCGCTGCTGTCCCGCTGCCGGGTGTTCACCCTGTACGCTCTGGACGCCGAGGCCGTCACAAGCATCGTCCGTCGCGCCCTGGACGACGACCGGCGAGGGTTGGGTATGCTGACGCCGGAGCTGGCGCCGGACGCCTTGGCCCATCTGGTCAACATCGCTAACGGCGACGCCCGCGTCGCCCTGAACGCCTTGGAGATGGCCACGGTGGCCTGCGAACCCGACGCCGACGGCATCCGCCGGATTACCGCAGCCGCTATTTCCGACGCCCTGCAACGACGCACTCCCCAGTACGACAAGGCCGGCGACAGCCACTACGACACCATATCGGCCTTCATCAAGTCGGTGCGCGGCTCGTCGCCGGATGGCGCGCTGTACTGGCTGGCCCGGATGCTGGAGGCCGGCGAAGATCCCCTGTTCATCGCCCGGCGGCTGGTGATACTGGCTGCCGAGGATATCGGCCTGGCCAATCCCGGCGCGCTGCCGGTGGCCGTAGCCGCTCAGCAGGCCGTCCACTTCATCGGCCTGCCCGAAGGGCGCATCCCCCTGGCCGAGGCGACGGTCTATCTGGCTACGTCGCCCAAGAGCAACGCCGCCTACCTGGCCCTGGAACGGGCAACGGAGGACGTACGCGGCAAGCCACACCAGCCCGTGCCGCTGCACCTCCGCAACGCCGTAACCGGCCTGATGGCAGGCATGGGCTACGGCTCCGGCTACAAGTACAGCCACGACTACGAGGGCCACTTTGAAGCCCAGGAATACCTGCCGTCGGAACTGTCCGGGCGTCGCTACTACGAACCATCCGAACAAGGCTCGGAAGCGGCCATTGCCGAGCGTCTCCGCCGATGGTGGGGCGACACTCCTTCAATCGGCTTGTAGTGAGCCGGCCTTTTCGTCAGGGCGACGTATAAACCTGCACCAACTGCGCCACGGTAAAGTTGGGACGCAACGCACGGTCCACCACGGCGCGAACCTGCCAGCCCACGAAGGTGTGCTGCGCCAGCACCGAAGGCATCAGGCGGTCGGGCACCGGCAAGCGAAAAGCCCACTCAGTTCGCTCCCCGGCAGACAGTAGCGCCGGACGCTGCAGCACCTGCCGGCTTTCCGCCACTCTCACCTGCTTGCTGCCGGAGCGTTCCCAACGTATCAACTCCACCCGCAGCTCCCGGGCCTTGAGCTCCGCGTGCGATTCCACCGAAAGCGCCCCGGCAAACTCACCGCCGTTCGCCGCCAGGCCCGTATCCAGCGACAGGTCAAGGCTCACGTTGCGAAAATGGCGCGCGGCGCCTGGCTTTTCCGGCAGACGTTCGCCGCCGATGTACGCCGGGTCCGGATGCGTAAACACCACCAACTCCTGGCTGCTTTCGCCGGCCCGGCCGCGGGACAGGTGTCCCAGCAATCCTTCTCCTCCGACAACCCGGCCGGGGCCGGCCAGAACCGATGCAGACAGCCGCCACGTGATTTGCGCGTACTTTCCTTTGACCGTGGGCGGCGCCGGCGCCGGCAATCTGAGCTGTACGGTGTATTTATAGACACTGCCGCCTTCCAGCGGGGCATCTTCTACAAACACGTGGTCAACATGGTCCGGAGGCCCAACCCGAGACCGCCCTCGCCGTCCGGCAAGCATCATTTGCGGCACGGCGTCCCGGGCCGAGTCTATTCGCAGCACCTCAATCTGAGACAGCCTGAGCACTCCCGCCGTCGCCACAAAGGAATTGTGCGGGTTAATCGTAACCTCGGCGTCAATCACGTCGCCGGCGTACAGCGGACGCGGCCTCACCGAGATGGCAACGTCGGTGGCGGGCGATGCGTAACGCCGTAGCATTGACAGACCTTCCCCATAGCCTGGGTCAGGCGGCACGGATCGCCGCTGCCGCTTCGTCCGCCGTTACTATGTCCGCCTGCCGGTTCAGGATGCGGTTGATGAGAAAGTCATGCACGTCCGCCTCGCTGTCGGCGCAGCAGTCCTCCACGATGTACAGACGATAGTCCCGGTCGGCGGCGTAGCGAGTGGTGGACAGCACCACGCCGCTGGTGGCGTAACCCAGCAGGATGATGGTGTCGATGTTGTTGCCGGTCAACGCCACGTCCAGCCCGGTGCCGAACAGCGCGTTGACCCGATGCTTGCCGACCACCACCTCGCCGTCCCGCGGACGCACGTCGGGATGGATGACGGCCAGCGGGTCGAATACCGCCGGCTGGCCCGACGACTTGCGCGCGCTGAAGGTCTTGTTGCGTTCGCTGATTTCAGGATAGCCCGGCCGGAATACCGTGGCGCAGTAGCACACCATCAGGCCGGCCTGCCGAGCCGCCGCCTGCAACTCCACCGTGCGGGCCACCACGCCACGCTCCACCGCGTGCGGCAGGTTGCCCATGGCGTCAGCATAGAAATCGGCGATGAGCAGCGCGGTCGTGTCGCGGTCGATGGTGAACTCTGCCATAACAAACCCCTAACGGGACGCCGCCAGCCGCCGCACCGTAGCGTTCACCCGAGACAGCGCCTCTTCCACGTCGGCGGAGGAAACCTGTCGGTGGGTTACCATCCGCAGCGACTGCTCCCGGCTGTGGCTGACCAGCACGCCGTCCTCACGCAGCGCGGCGATGACCTCCCGCGCCTCACCCACCTTGTCCCGGTCAACCTCAAAAATCACGATGTTGGTCTGGATGCTCTCCGGGTCAACCGTCAGGCCATCGATGTTGGCCAGCCCGGCCGCCAATCGCCGGGCGTTGGCGTGGTCGTCGGCCAGCCGCTCCACCATGGTGTCCAGGGCGACCAGGCCGGCGGCGGCCAGCACTCCGGCTTGTCTCATTCCGCCGCCCACCATCTTGCGCCACTTGCGCGCCCGCGTGATGAACTCCTGGGAGCCGCACAGCACCGAACCCACCGGGCAGGACAGCGCCTTGGACAGGCAGAAACTCACGTCGTCCACGTCCTTGGTCAGCTCGGCGGCCGGCACCTCCAGGGCCACGGCGGCGTTGAAGATGCGCGCCCCGTCCAGATGCACGGCCGCGCCGGCGGCATGGGCCACGTCAACCACGTCCTTGGTGTCCTGGGGCGTCATCACCCCGCCGCTGCAGCGGTTGTGAGTGTTTTCCAGGCACACCAGCGTGGTAGCCGGCACGTGGATGTTGGAGGCGTCCCGGATGGCGGCGGCCACGTCCTGGGCGGCGATGCGTCCGTTCTCGTCGTTGGGCACCAGGCGGACCTGGGCGCCGGACAGCGCCGTCGGGCCGCCCGATTCGTTCCAAAACATGTGGGCTTCCTGGCCCATGATCATCTCTTCGCCGCGACTGCACCAGGCCAGCGCCGAGATAAGGTTGCTCATGGTCCCGCTGGCGGTGAGCAGTCCGGCTTCTTGTCCCATCATCTCGGCGGCCCGTTCCTGCAACGCGTTGATGGTCGGGTCCTCGCCGAACACGTCGTCCCCCACTTCCGCCGCCGCCATGGCGCGACGCATTTCGTCGGTGGGATGAGTAATGGTATCGCTGCGCAGGTCGATGGGATTCATAGAGCCTCCGGGGTGTACGGGACAGTATGCAATGGTTGGCGGCCATTCTAGCACCAACCTCCTGCCGGCACTACCGCAATCCCGCCAATCCCCAAATCCCGTAAATCCAGATTCTGACAATGACACTAGGGTTGTGTAAAACTCGCGCTATTGAAACGGCACTGACGAGATTCGGCGTTGTAGTGACGGCATTCGTAAGGGCACGTGTGGCTACAGAAAACCCCGGCGAGAACACCCAGCGGGGCTTTGAGGTGCAATGGGTTGACCTTGCCATATAGCCAGCTATTGTGCGTCAACGTTCGTTCCGGGAGTAGGGGCATCCCAAGGCCCCCGAGGGTTAGTATACCGACCGAGAGGTTATAGATTCGCCAATGTCATGAGTACGTCAGCCGTACAGGCAGCGAAAAGCCCGGCCAGTAATGCTGGCCGGGCCGTTTGCTACGAGCAACTCTGTCTCCGCTATGCCCAAACGAATTGAATCAGCCCAGTTCTCCCGTTCACTGTCATGCGGTACAAGCAAAGGATATCGCGCCCTATGATGAAGGGAAACGCAAAGTTGTTCCGTAGCAATGGCAATCCCAACACTCGCGGTGGAATAGGCGTATCTAGCAACGGAATTCGCGCATCGATGGCGAATTGCGGGAACATACCATTGCTGGTCGCGCCGGACACTGGTTGAGGTTTTCCAGACTCCGATAGTTTGAACAATCTAGCTATCGTGAGGTCAATGCAGGATTTCCCCGCCCCCGTGTCCAGCAACGCCATCACAGACCGACCTCCGATTTGGACAGGCATATGAGGGCCGGACCGTAGCAAAGTGTTTGGATCGTTCTGAAACTCGACGGTGTTCGGCTGCACGGATCAACTCCCGAAGGACAAAATGATCGCGGGCTCGACTCCAACCTGTCTAACCAAGCAGTCAAAGAAACTGAAGCCCATCTCTTCGAGGCCAGCGACGGCTTCGTCGTAGGTGTCATAATCACCTTTGACCTCACCATCGTGCATCACGACCCACTTGCCGTGATACTGCATTTCCAGTTCTTCCCTCTGTTCCTCGTAGGCACTGATTTGGTCGAGCAGTGGATGCTCGATTCTGTCTGCGACTGCCATGATTTTGTACCTCCTCTGCGATTACGTCGTCTTAGCTAAATTAATACTACCATGCCCTGGTAACAGGGCATGGCCTGGTAGGCCGAAGCCTAACGGTACCGATACCCTTTGTCAATAGGCGGTTTCGCGCCGAAAATCAGGAATATGGTCTAGACCATTTGCCCGAATAACGCAAAGAAACGGTCCAGATGGTTCCTAATGGGCTGAGCTGATTGTTGACCAACTCCTACGTTTTCGCCACCGCCTCCGCCAGCGAGACCGCCATCTGCATAGTGGCGTGCAGCCGGATTTTGGGCAGTCCCATGTAGCGATGTCGTTCCAGACGGCCAGTGTCTTTCCAGCGGCTGAACAGTCGCTCCACGCTCCAGCGTTTGTCGTAGGCCTTCTGCCACTCCGGGCTGGCTCGGCGAATCCTCCCGCCGAACAGGCGGATGTTCTCCTCGGGATCTTCCCAAGATTCATCGCCGCAGGTGGCGTAGCCCACCTTCTGGCGACGGCGATGGCAACCGCCTGCCGGACAGCGGTACAGGTGATGGCCGGCCTGCGGGTCGGTCTGGATGTACTCCATTTTTCGCTTGCCGAGGCAGATGGGCACGCCGTCCGTAGTGTAGATGGCGCCGGGAAGTCGCTCGTGCTTGAATTCCCGCTTGTGAATCACGGGCGCTGCGCCTCTTCGATGAATGTAATCGTTGTTCCTCGCGCTGTCGTAACCCCGGTCAGCTGTAACGATGCCATCAGGGCCAAGCTGAAACCAAGAGTGCTCCTCTTCGGCCTTCTCCAGCAGCGGAATCAACAGGGGTGAATCGTTGCGCTTGCCCGTGGTGACGATCATCGAGATGGGCAGGTCGGAATTAGCGTCAGCGACGACGTGGGCTTTGTAACCAAACACCCATTCCTCTTGGGTCGGGTCTTGGGCGCTGTGTTTCTTTGTCCACGAGGCGTCTGGGTCTTTGCCGCGGTTGGGGTTGGCATAGGCCCAGATGGTGGTAGAGTCGACGGCCAGTTCCTTGCCGAAGTCTGGATATTGGCGGCGCAGTATGCCGAGGAGTCGGACGGAGCACTCATACACCAGATCAGTGTGTTGCTCGGCCAGTTGCTGAAACACGCGGCTGAACGTGCTCCGGTCAGGGAGGTGGTTGGTGAAACCGCAGACGGACCGCAGGGCGGGGTCGTTATTCAGGCGCCAAACCAGAGCCGAGATATTTGGGATGTCCAGTGCATAGGTGGACAGGAACGCCTTCACGATGGGCCGGCGCGGGAATGGCCTGCGCCCGGTGCGTGGTGGGCCGGTAAGCGCGGAGACTAGCGGTTCCAGGTCAATCTGGTCGAGGAGTCGACGAAGGTCAGCAAGGTCCGAAAAACCTTGCTTTACTTGGAGGCCTGATATATTATCCGCAAGTACCACGGAGGCTCGTCCCTGCAAAGAAGAGGCGCTGTGGTAACCGGGCATTGGGGACTGCCATCCCCAGTGCCCAATTTCCTGTTAATGTCGTTAGAACAAGTGTATCATTTTGTGCCGGGCCATTGCTCCTGCCGCATATGACGTAGTCGCCGGTGTGGAGACTGATTGCATCTCCTCCCGGCGACCATTGTTGGCATAATGCCCGGATGGGCATGCTCCATGCAATACATTTTCAGCCCAATTTTTATGTAAACGCACCGACTTCCCCCTGCCGGTACGCCATAGTGCATCCCTACAGCATTTTGAGGCACCCGGAGTCGCCACGAATCTGCCCTGGGAATGGCTTATCCCGGAACGCTCGGGCATTCGCCAGCACCAGCCGCCGGCAATCGGCGCATTGACACCCGACGTACCGGGGACGTACACTCGCTGCCGCCACAGTAGGTCCTGTTCGCGCCACATCGCTGTTCGCAGCGTAACGTTCGCGTAGCGCATCTCATGTTGGGGAAGCTTTTGCCTCCTCTGCGGCGCTACGCGAACTTGGGCTACTGTGGCAAGTACCTGATTTCGAGTCGCAGAGGAGGTGCCACGTGCCCATCTCCCGTTGTATCCGTACCGCCTTGGGACTGCTGACCTTGGGCGTTCTGTTGCTGTCGGTCACGCTGGCCTGCACCACAGACCCAACGACCACCGAGGTGCCAGTCACCAGGGAAGTCCCGGTGACTGTTGAGATTCCCGTCACCGTTGAAACCGTCCATACGGTCGAGGCCACCCGCGAGGTTCCGGTAACCCGCGAAGTTCCTGTAACTATCACCGTCCCGCAGACCATTGAGGTCACCCGAGTGGTGGAAACTGTTCAGGAGGTGGAGGTGACGCGGGAAATCCCGGTCACTCGCATCGTCGAATCTACTCCCACCGCTGCACTGGGAACCCCATCTGCTCCAACCGCCACGCCGATTGCTCAAATTGCGCCAACGCCCACTGCTGCTGCAACCCCAGTTCCAACGTCAAGTCCCGTTCCCACCGCAGCACCGGCTATGACCTTTGGCAGATGGAGCCTGACAGAAACGGATTACGGTTCCCGGCAAAAGTTCACCTTCCGCACCGATGCGACTGAGCACGAGTCGGCCACAGAGGCGCCTGTCCTGGCGTTCCAATGCGACACGCAGGGCTACCGGTCCATGTACATCGATTGGGGTCGCCCGCTGGCTACCCAAGCGACCAGCATCCCCGGGGATTGGATATCTACCTTTGACGACAACGATTGGCGTGACCACGACCTGCACGCATTGGTGGCGTATGCCGATGGCGTATTGAGTTTTATTGACGACCTGCGCCTTGACCAGCGGGAGCAAGCCGACTTTGATCAGGTATGGGCAGAGGTCTCTAACCGCCAGCATCCTTCGGTTCAAACGCCAGATGCCCTGGTTCGCTGGCTCCGGTTCCGGTGGCCTCGCAGCGTCGAAATTCATCTGGAATTCTTTGTGGCGACTACCGCCTCGGACGCCGTTATAGACCGCTATGGCCCGACCATTCTGGGAACGATTGAAGAAGACTGGATCGTGTTGTCTGGCAACAGGACGCGCATGTGGCACAGCGGCATCGGAGGTCTGAAGCCTGCCGCCACAAGCCTGCGGCGGTCAGCATCTCTGACGGCCGACGGGCGGGAGATGATGACCGCTACGGTCAGAGGGCCGGAACAAATTGTGCCTGCGGTCGCCAACTTCCGAGTCGATGGGATCACTGACATTCTTGCCCACTGCAACACTATCCGGCGATAGCGGCATAGCGCAGTTCCACAGGGACACAGAATACGGCTTATGCGGAACCATGAGTTGGTCTCCGCATAAAGAGATCGGCCTTCTCCAACCCTCTCGCTCTCAACCCATCGCCTGAACCGAGGTTCCCGATGTTCGACGCCCGGGCCAGTCCCACATCTTGGTGAAATTATTGTAGCCCCCGCTTGAGACAGAAGCGGAGGCTACGTTCGGGCATCCGCCGCTAGGACGGGGACGCCCTCGGCCAACAGGCCGCTAGATAGTCTATCAGCGGGTGCCGTAGGGTCAAAACGGACGTCGCGGGCTACGACGAAATATGCAGCCCTTTCAGCCGTCCTCCTTTCCAAGCAAGGATGTCTCCGGAGGCAACCGTTTTTCGCTCCGATGCGCATCCCTTCGGCGTGATGCGGGGCCTCCCTCATCAACAAGAGGACACCTCATCACTGGAGGAAATGCGATGTATTCCCACACAGCTGTTTGCGACGAATGTGGTCGCGAGTTCATGATAGAGACGCGGGCGGGAGAGCCCGTAAACCGGGGCGGCATCTGCAAAGAATGTCAACGGCGACGTGGGCTAAAGCAGATGTTCCTGATCGGTGCAGGCGTTGCGGCCTTCTTTGTGGTCTTTATCGCTTCCGCCGCCATTTGCGGGTAACGCCATGGAGATGCGCGAATTTACCTGCGAGGACTGCGGGGAGCAGTTCATTGGCCCAGTCAGGATAGGGATGCCACTGTCCCACCAAGGCATTTGCAGGCTCTGCCAAAAACGGAACCGCGACTTGTCCACGCTCAAGTATGCCGGCTTGGGCGTGATCGCTGCGCTCCTCATGGTCGTGATTCTCGTCGGGGCGATTGTGTGCGGATAGGTCTGACGTTAGACGACGTACCGCCCAAGGGCAGGGAATCGTTTGATTTCCTGCCCTCTATTTCTGGCACGTTTGGCCAAATCTGAATGGATACAGCCACCTAGGTGCAGGCCGGTGGGTCGTCGGGTACTTCTTCGTAGATCGGAGTTCCGTTCCTCTCTCCTTCTGACGCGATTTTGTCCATCTGTTCAAGGCTCTGTATCATCAAGTCCAGCCCGTCGTCGGTGATTACTGCCTTGATACCTTTAGCTTCAAGTTCACCTGCAATGGCGTCGTTATAAGTGACCGTCAACTTTATTTCGGCGGTGCCGTGCTTGGGCTTTCGTAAAAGAGCACCGCCAGATTCGTCAGCGTATTCCCCATGACCACATGGCAGGGCATCTCTCCCATCGACGGTTTCACCGCATACTTGGCACGTGACCTTCGGTTCCATGTACCCCCGCAAGCGTTGAAAGACCAACGTCTCCAGCCTTTGACTAAATTCCTGGAACTCTTGGGCGGTCCATTCCCAATCTTGGATCGCCCTATCGAAACCCAAGCCTCGCAAGTCGGGCTTGCCGCACCGCTCAGGTGACCTGTCCCTGACCCGCAACGCGCCGTTCTCTAGCACACGCTTGCGAGAGTGAGCGAAGATGTTCCGCACCCCCTTGAGGTAAACCCGTTCCTCGTACGTCCATGGTTGCCATAGTCGGTCGCCTACCCGCATCCGGTTGATGTCTATTCCTGGGGGCGTCATGACCCCGTGCTTAAGTCTGCCGATCCGCTCCATGTAGGGGAGCATTTCGGAGATGCGCGCCAGAGCTTCGTCCGACCGGACCTTTGGGGTGTTGATCCTGATCTGAACCATAATTCGCCTCGGTTCCTATACGCCCTCATCTAAAGCATTGGTCGATTCTACGGTTTCAGGTCCAAAATTTTCGGGAATGCGCCGAGGACCTTACGCATCCTACGGTCTTGATCAATCTGAGCTGGTCTGGGTAGATATAGGGTAAGGCATGCGATCCTTATCCACTAGATTGGGGCGGAATGCTGACAATCCTCCGAGCCCGCGTCGGGTCGGTGTTCCGAAAGCCGACCCGGATGACCGCCTTCATATCAACAAAAGTTTGTAACTTCCGAATCTTCGACTCGTCGTCTGGTTTCTCGGGATAAACATCCGGATTGGAGGCTAACAATTCTTGGGCCCATTCCGCAGTGACCGGCTTGACGTCGAAAAGCAGGTCTTCCCCACCTTCGAATGGGACACGGACCATGGTTCCCCACGTACTGAGATCAATGACGTATAGCCGACGTTCACCGTCTGCTGGTCCTCGCAGAATTGGATAACCACGGTAGCGTCCCACATCCACCATGCTGTCTGCGTCCGTCAGTTGCCAGAACGATTCGTACCCAGCAGTTGTACTGGCGTCCAGTAGCATGATGTAATCCCACTCGCCAGCTACAATGATAACAACGTCCCTGTCCGTGCCGAGGTCATCTATCGCCATATCTACCGCTGAACAGAGCGCACCCACGGAGTCCAAATCAGCCGTCATCGCCATGGAATTATCCAACTCTTCACAAAGGAGGCCTATCACACCCTTGGGTATACTCCGTCCCCAATCTTGACCATCGACCGTAGCGTAGCCCATCATATCGCCATCGGCGGGGTCCACAAAAAAGCCTTTACCCTGCCATTGTTGCCGGCCGAACTCCGGGAGGTCAATCACGCCTTCAACCAAACGGACTGATGCTCCTGCTTGCTCAAACATCTTGTAGACCGAACTGGCCATCTGCATCCCGCGGAGTACGCTCTCTTCGCAATCTTGGATTCTCTTATCGCTAATCTCCCGACTGATGATTTTCAGGTCCTCTTGTATCTCATCGGCCCGTACCGCTCTCTGCAGGATTTCGGTGGCAGAATCCCGCCTCTCTTGAGGGCTCACTCCCAGCGTGTCACGCACGAACGGTTCAAGGTCCTCTGCGTTGTCGGAAAACCAGCGCAACACGCTCTGGGACCTGCCGTGCAAGTTAAGGTTCAGCGTAGGATCTTCGGCACGTTCCATCAGAAGGACCGCGAAGCAGGTAAGCGGATACCGCTCTAACAAAAGGGAACCAGAACGCGCGGAAAGATGATACGGGGTGTCCCAGTCCCACCACTGGTGGAAACTGATGGGGCGTTCGACCTCCATCGCTACCGACACGTCGCCGTCGAGACCCTCCGAGCCATCATACATTGCCCGAGCCGCGTCCAAGTACGGAGTTGGGTCAGCTAGGTCTCCCGAACGAGACGAGATCACCGCCTTTCCTGCGAGGCCCATGATAGCAATTCGGTACTGTTGCCTCAGATAAGCTGACAGTTCGGATTCCGTGCTAAGGGACCAAACATCTCTATCTCTGTCCCAACGTTCCAAAGTGGTCGATAGAATGGAGTCAAATTCGCGATGCAACCAGAGGTACTCATTGGTGGCCCCCAAACGCAAAGCGTCGTACAGCACGTTGCCTTGGTGCCTGATGACGTCTTCCATGAAGGTGGTCAGCGCCTCAGGACGGTGTTCAAAGGTAAAGCCGTCCAAGTTCATCAAGAAACGGTCGCGAATCGCCTCGTGAAAATCATGATTTCCAAGACGCGTCGAAATCTGGTAGTTCTTCCTATAACCACTGAGGCCGAACACGGCCAAACCTCTACAGGATCGTCTCAGTCCCGTGGAGACAAACCAATAGTCCAATCCCCAGAGTTGCTGCAAATAATCCCGATTGCCTGCCCGGATTACTTCCTCGCGGTATGAGTCCAAGGCGCTATTCAACTCCCAAAGCGGGGGCCATTGCGCATCCCTACCTAGCGTTTCCCACCGTACGCCAGCCTCCTCAATTTCATCCATGGCGTATGCCACTAGTGTCTCAATTGAGTGCAACGAGCGTACCAGTTCACCATGCCTTCGTTCATCCATCGCCCGTCGAGCATCGTCCAACAATGCTCGAACTGCTTGGTCAGCTGACCTCTCGCCGGCGTCTGGGAAGAGAATACTGAGGTCGGCTTCGTTGTTCTCGTGAGCGTCTACCGCTCGCTGTAGACGGCCCAAGAACGCCGTTACAGCCTCCCTCACTTCGCGCTTGTTGACATCCAGTCTAAGAGTTTGCCAATGCTCTGGTTCGGTAAGCTTGAGTGCGCGCCGGAAAAGTTCAACAGGGGCAACCAAACTTAGAGTGAAAGCAACCACAGCCAATATCGCGAGGTTCGATATTCCAGGCACCCCGTGCAATGTAGCTCCGGCATCGGCGACTGTCCTCTCCACAGTCAGAACAGAGCCAGTAAAAGCAACGGCGCCTATGCTGCACCAAAAAATCGGCTTCACCCATGACCGTCGGACATACTCAGCATAGACCCTGTCGTCGACATCCCGTCTAGCACTCACGGCCTGCATTACAAAAAGCATCACGGCAAGAGTGAGTGCTGCGACAGCAGACTGGGCACCCAGCAGAGCACCAAGAAACGCGATAGAACCCGTGTCAATCGCAAGCGCGCCTATGGGTTCCGCTCTAATGAGAATCAAAACCGCAATCGGCAGAACCACGCAGGGTACTACCAAGGCCAGCCTTAGCAGAATATCCCGCCAGGTAGGGAGACTAATTCCCTTGACGAACCGGACCGCTTTGGACGCTCTTTGTCGTAACGACAGCCAAGTTTGAGAACCGACTAAAATCATACCGGGTGCCACATGGAGACTTGGAGAGACCCCATTATAGCCCATTCCGAATTCCGTAAGGTTTGATGCCGGAATTCGTACGTCATTATCCTTCACCCCGAGTTTTGCACAGCCCTATGACACCAAATCGCTTGACATCTGCGGAACGCCCGTTCTATAATGGCCTCACTGCTAGCAAATCATCCAACCAACCCAGCCTGCCAACGAGGTCAACATCACTGCGGTCGTCAACGGCCACCAACCAGTCAGCTAATCCTAAATCGCACGACGGAGCGGTCACTGCTGCCATTGGCGGGGAAATGACCCCGTCACAAAACACCAGACGTGACACCGGAGCGGCCACTGCTGCCATTGGCGGGAGAACTGACCCCGTCGCAAAAGACCAGGTGTGGCACGGCGCGATACCACTGCGGCCATTGGCGGAGAAATGACCCCGTCACAAAAACACCTATGTGGAAGTGCGTAAGAACCCCCCGGCCGTGGGACTGACAACGACCAAAGTGAACTTCCGGAAACCGACCTCAGGCAGGCTACAACCCAACACCAACCACAGGAGGCAACCTCAATGAAACCGAAAAAAGCCGTTCAGCGATGTCGCAGCCCTGCTCCTGGCGGGTAAAATAAGCTCCCAACCCCAACCTGCAGGAACCGTACCATGCCCGGCCCGCTACATGGCATCAACGTCGTCGAGTTCTCCACCATGATTGCCACGCCCACCGCCGGCATGTTGCTGGCCGACATGGGCGCCAGCGTCATCAAGGTAGAACCGCCCTGGGGCGACCTCTGGCGCTACGCCCAGGCCGTCCTGCCCACCGAGGGCCGCCCGTTCATGGCCTACAACCGGGGCAAGCGCTCCATGACCCTGGATCTCACCAAGCTCGACGCCGCTACCGTCGTCCGCCGCCTCACCCAGCAGGCCGACGTCATCCTGGCCAACAACCGCCCCGACGTGGCCGGACGCCTCGGCATCGACTACGAAACCCTGGCCGCCGTCAACCCGTCCATCATCTACTGCGAGGGTTCCGCCTTCGGACACGACGGCCCCGACGCCTACCGCCCCGGCTACGACATCATCATCCAGGCCATGTCCGGCATCGCCACCGCGGAGGGCAAAGTCGCCAACGGCGTCCCCGAGCAAATCGTCGCCAGCCCCCTGGTCGATTCCGCCTGCGGACTGGCCCAGGCCTGGGCCGTCTGCGGCGCCCTCTTCGCCCGCGAACGCAACCTGGACCCCGTCACTGGCAAGCCCGCTAGCGGCGACAATAGACGCGGCCAGAAGCTGGAAGCCTCCCTCCTCGGCGCCAGCCTTTTCATGCTCGGTATGCGCTTCGTCCGCATCGACGACCTTGACCTGGAACCCCACCGGCAGATTCGCGAGTCCGTGGACGCCATGCGCGCCGCCGGCACGCCCTACCCCGACCTGCTGGAGGTCTATCAGGCCCAACATTTCCAGTCCCCCGGCAACATCTACTATCGTTTCTACCAGACCGCCGACGGAATGATTGTGGTGGGCTGCCTCAACGCCGCCCTGCGCCTGAAACTGCTGGACGTTATCGGCCTCCACGACATCCGTTTCGACGAGGGCTATGACCAGTATTCGCTGGAGGCCGCCGACTTCGGCGCTCAGCTGATGACCGACGCCGAGGCCATCTTCCGCTCCAAAACCAACGACGAGTGGCTGGCCCTGCTGGACACCGCCGGCGTACCCGCCGGCCCCGTCCGCTTCGTCGAGGAGCTGTTCGACCATCCCCAGGTGATGCAGAACCATCTGGCCGTGGACGTGCAGCACCGGGACCTGGGTACGGTCCGCATGGCCGGCCCCCTGGCCTCATTCAGCGACACCCCGCTGCACGCCGGTGACCTCCCTGCCCTGGGCCAGCACACCGACGAAGTGCTCGCCGGGCTGGGCTACCCTCCGGCAACCATCGCCCGGCTCCGCCGCGACAGCGTGGTGTAGCTTGCTTCCCCCGTTCATAAAAGAAAGCGGAGGCGACCGGGCGGTCGCCTCCGCAATCCTGGTGGGCCGCGGCCCGGTGATGTTGGCGCCGCTAGCCCTCCGGCACGTAGGTATAGTAGCGCACGCCGGCCATGGGGATGCCATAGGCCAGGGACGGCGGCGGAATGTGCCGGACGCGCTCCGTGGCTGCGTCCTCGACACGGGCGCCGTATTCGGTCAGGATGTCAGACATATCCTGCTCCACCCACTCGCTAAGCAACCCGGATCGTCGGTCAATCTGCGCGTTGACTGGTTGTTTGATGACAGTAACCATCGTTGCTTTCCTCCCAGTATCCGATTATCGCATCATCATCTATTGCTATTTTGTTTATCATAACATCCGATAACAGGCCCGTCAACCCGCTTCCTTCGCCCCAACGTCATTCAATTCACAGCAATTCGTCGTCGTCCAGCAGGCCGCTGCGGGCGGCCCAGACCCCCAACTCCTGCCGGGTTCCCAATCCCAGTTTCTTTTGTATGGCATAGACCGCGTTGCGCACCGTCATGGGATTGCTATTGCCTCGGGCCTCGGCGATCTCGGCGTACGACCTGCCCAGGGCGAACATCCCCAGTATTTCCCGCTCCCGTGCTGTCAGTCGTTCCAGCCCGCTGGGCGGAACCGGGTCTGAGCCGTCGCTTATGCCCGCCACCAACCGCCGGGCCGCCTCTCCCTGCACGCGGAACTCCCCGCCGGCTACCTCTCGCACCGTGGACAGCAGCATTTCCCGGCCAGAGTATTTCTGAAGATAGCCGGTGGCTCCGGCGTTCACCGCCTCCACGATGGCGCCGTGCCGGTTGGAGGCAGTCAGCATCAGCACTCGCGTCTCGGGCCGGGCTGCCACGATCGCCCGGCAGGCGGCGATGCCGTCTTTCCCCGGCATCAGGATGTCCATGATGACCACATCCGGTTTCAACTCCAGCACCAGACCCACGGCCTCCTCGCCGTCGCCGGCCTGACCCACTACCTGGAACTCGCCCGACCGCTCCAGAACCTCAGCGATCCCCTCCCGCACGATGGCGTGGTCGTCAACAATCATCACCCTGATTCTGCTCTCCGTTGTCATCTATAGGCCTCCTCAGTCTCGATCGTAAGGCACGGCACAACTGACGGTGGTGCCGTGTTCGTTGGATTCCACTTCCAGCCGGCCCTCCATGCGCCGGGCGTCGGCCCGCATGTTACGGAAGCCGTGACCACGTCCGGCGTAGTCCCGGGGCAACCCGTTCCCGTCGTCGGACACTGACAGGCGCAGGCCGTCGTCCTCGAAGTCCAGGGTAATGACCACGCAGTCGGCCCCGGAATGGCGGAAGACGTTGGTCAGGGCATTGTGGGCGATGGAAAACAGCAGGCTGCGCTGGATGTCGGACAACTCCGGTTCGACGCCCCGCTGCCTCAGCTCCGCCGGAATTGATGTAACGACCGTGAAGGTGTCGGCGTGAGCCGCCAGGACTTCACCCAGCCCGCTGCCGCTGAATATCCGCCCGCCGTCTATCGGGTGCCTCAAATCCCACATGGCGGACCGGGACAGCGCCCACATCCCTGCCAGCTTTTCGGCCAGTTCGGGGTCGGACCGGTCCGTACGCTCCACAGCCTCCTCCAGACCCAGCCCCAGCATATAGGCCGATTGGGCCGTAGTGTCGTGAATGGAGTGGGACATCTCGATACGCTCGCGGTTCAGTTCCCGTTCCCGTTGCACTGCCGCCAGCCGCCGCGCCCGCTCGAACCGGGTGATCAGGTTGACCGACACGGCCGTTCCGTACATTACCAGCAGCCGGTAGAACAGCGCCTTCTCCTCCATGAGGCCCAGGTCAATTCCGTCCGCCGCCGCGAGGCAGATGCCCACGTAGATGGCGGCGGTCATCGTGGTCCAGGTGAAAACCAGCCAGGGCGAGGTGAAGATCCAGGCGAACATGGCCAGAGCGAAGTAGTACATCGGGAAATATCGGCTGTCGAACCCGCCGGACAGGGACACGGACAGTGAGAGGCAGGCGATGTCGATAACGCTGAGGGCCAGCAGCCAGCGAGGGGCTACCCGACCGCTCCGATGGATGCGCCACTGGACCCAGGCGGTGGGGGCCATGATGCCCAGCAGGTACAGGGTATTGAGGACGTGGCTGAGAGACCCGAACTCCACCCGGTACCAGGTCTCGGCCAGAGTGCCCAGCAGGAACAACCAACGAACCCAGATGGACACCGCCGCGGCGTAGCTCAGTTCCTCGCCCTCCCGGCTGCCGAGTCGCCAGAGACGCCCCACAACGGTTCGTGTTGTCATCCCGGGCAGGTTCATTGCAGGTATCCCCCTGGGCATCCAAGCCGTGCCGTCAGCGTGTTGCGACAGTGCAGATCGGACGCTCAGGATTAACGGTATATCCGCCTGTGGCCTTGAACAAGGTTACAAAGCACATCTAATATTAACGTCTATTAATATTTTTAACACGTGCAGATTGCACAATTCCCGTTTATAATCTCGGCCCGAACCGCTCAGCATTACACTCGCCGTTCGATTAGGAAAAGCTACGTTGTCCGATTCAACGTCCATGACCACGCCCTTGGGCCTCCTCCGGGATGCGGCTCTTGTTGCGGCCGGCATCTCCACAATCGACCTCACGGTGGAGGCCTCGCTGGCCCGGTTCGAGAGTTAGAGCATGGCTCCCCTGTTGGGACGCATCCTGGCCCACGGCCTCATTTTCCTGTTGGCCCTTGCCATCTTCTACGCCGGAATGGGCGTGGGGCTGACGTACAACCCGATCGTCGGCATGGCTATCTGGATCGCCGCCGTGGCCGTGGGCATCACCAATCTAATCTGCATCGCCTTCGTTAGGTGGCGGTAGTCGCCTGGAGACATAGATGTTCTTCAAATCCAACCTGCACCACATCCGGGACGTGGCTCTAATCGCCGCTGGCGTCTCCATGGCCATTCTCGCCATCGTCCTGCTCATCCTGGTCCTCGCGCTCTATCCCCGCGTGAGCCGAGCCATCACCAACGCTGACCAGGCTGCCGCATCCGCCGTCGTGGTGGCCGGCAACCTCGAAACCGTAACCAACGACATGGTTGCCGTTACCACGGTGATCCGCACCGGCGCCGACCGCGTCGCGCAGGCCGCCGACCGGATCGGGGATGCTACGGGCAAGGTCGGGGAAACCGTCGGCGACCTGCGCGAGAGGGCTGCCGACTTCGACGTCCAGCTCAGTGATCTATCCGGTCAGATGGAGCGCTTCCGGGAGCAGGCCGACCGGGTGGACGCCTTGCTGGCTCAGTTCGGGCGGTAGAGCATGACTCGCCTGGTGCTGGCCGTCCTCGTCCACGGCTTCATCTTCTTCCTCGCCGTCGTACTCCTGTACGCCGGGCTCGGCGTGGGCCTTGCCGCTTCCCCGGTCCTGGGTGGCGCGCTCTGGATCCTCGCCGCCCTGGTCGTCGTGGGGAACATAGTGTGGATCGTGCGTCGACTGCTGCGCTAGCAGCGCAACACAAGAGGCGGACTCAATAAACACCGACACCATCAACGCCGCGCAATCACCGAAATCGGAGGATTAACGACTATGCATATCAGCGGAAGGACATTCCGGCAGGCAATCCCTTTACTTGCGGCGGCGGTTGCGCTGGCCGTCACGGGTCTGACGGCCGGCCCGGCCATGGCTCAATCGAGCGGGGGAGCGCCCACCGTTTCCTCCATTTCCATCAGTTCCAGCTCCGGCCCCGACAGAACCTATGGCATCGGCGACACTATCCGGGTTCTCGTTACTTTCAGCGAGGAAGTCATTCCCGACGGCCAGCAGGCGGTGACCCTGGACGTCGGCGGCGAGAGCGGGCAAGCCATCTCCCAGGTTCCCATCATCAGTTCAACCTCCACTGAGGCTATAGCCTTCGCCTATGTTGTGAAGGAAGGCGACAGCGACACCGACGGCGTTTCCATCTCAGCAAACTCCCTCAGCCTGGTCTCCGGCACTCTCCACGACGCCGACGGCAACGACGCAATCCTCGACCACGACGCCCTTGCCGACGACAATCACACAAGGTGGACGGCATCAGGCCCACCGTCGCCTCTGTCGCCATAACCTCCGACCCTGGCGACGATGATACCTACGGCGCCGGCGACGTTATCTCGGTTACCGTTACCTTCAGCGAAGATGTCCACATTAAATCCTCCGTGGAGCTGGGCCTGGACATCGGCGGCGTGTCCAAAAAGGCAACCTATACCCACTTCAGCGGCATCAATATTCCCGGCAGAGACGGCGAAAGCAGTGGAGCCGCGATCAACCTCGGCGGCGTTTCGGAGGTGGTACTGACCTACACCGTCGCCGTCGGTGACGCTGATAACGACGGCATTTCCGTTATTGGCAACTCTTTCCGCCAGAAGAATGACCGCATAAAGGACCTTGTGGGCAACCGGGCGAACCTCAGCCACAGCGGAATCTCCAACGATGACGGCCACCTGGTGAACGCCCCCGGCGGCCTCTAGCCTGATTGAGCAAAAATCCAACTGCTGATTCACGGAGGGACTATGAATATCAGCGGAAAGACATTCCGGCCGGTAATCTCTTTGCTTGCCGTGGCGGTTGCGCTGGCCGTCACGGGCCTGCTGGCCAGCCCGGCCGTGGCGCAATCGGATGATGAGGTAGCGCCCACCATCACCTCCGTCGCCATAACCTCCAACCCCGGCGGCGACAATACCTACGGCGCCGGCGACCATATCGACATTGCCGTCACCTTCAGCGAGGAGGTCTACATTCGCGGCGCCGGCTCCGTGCAGCTGGGCCTGGACATCGGCGGCGAGTCCCAACTGGCCACTTTCACCAATAACACCACCAGCAACTGGCATTCGACGGTAACGCTGCGCTACACCGTTCAAGTGGGCGACGTCGATACCAATGGCGTTTCCATCACTGCCAACTCTTTCCGCCAGGTGAATAAACCTGGCGGGAAGGAAGAAAACCCGATACAGGACCATGCGGGCAACGTAGCGGACCTCAGCCACGACGCGCTGCCCGACGATTCAAGCCACCAGGTCAACGCCCCCGGCGGGCTGTAGTCAAATTAATGAGGCATCCACAATGTACCGCAAACTCAATCTAGTTGTCCTGACGACCCTCGTCCTGCTGGCTCCGGCCCTGCTGGCCGCCTGCGCAAGCGAAGACGCCGCTCCGGCCGGGCTGACCCGGGCCGAGGTTGTCGAAATAGTGCGGGCCGAAGCGCCCGCTGCCCCCGTTGCAACGCCGGCGGCTCCGGCGCCGTCCCAACCCGGGCTGTCTCGCGCCGAGGTTGAGGAGATAGCCTGGGCGGCGGTGGCCGCCATGCCAAGACCCGAAGCCGAACCCGGCCTGACCCGCTCCGACGTAGAGGAGATTGTACGAGGGGTTGTGCAGGCAGCCATGGCCGAAGCGGCCGCCGGGCAATCGCAGCTCACCGAGGCCGACGTGCAGCGCATCGCTCGCAGCCAGGTCGCCTACATCCCACTCAAGTCCGCGCCCGCCGACTACACCAGGTTCTTCGTCCAGAACGCCATCAGCCGGTACGACGCGGACGGACTGGACGCCACCCTCGCCTACTACAATCGGCAGGACGGCATCGACGACCAGTGGTACGTCTTCATCATCGACGCAGCCGGCGAGGTCATAGGCCACTATGACTCTCATCTCATCGGCGAGAACCTCAACGGGCCGGTGGGAACCGACGCCAACGGCTACAACTTCGGCCCCGAGATGCTCTCCGCCACCGATGCAGGCAAGTGGGTGTCCTACGTGTACCACAACCCGGAGCGAGGCATCGATTCCAGGGATTTCGATGAGCTGGAGCTCAAGAACGTCTGGGTGCAGCGCCACGACGGCCTGCTCTTCGCCTCCGGCTGGTACATCAACGCCGACGAGTTCACGCAGAACCTGGTGGCCGTCGCCATTGAAAGGTTCCGCGACGAAGGATTGGAGGGCACGATAGCCTACTTCGCCTCTCCCGGCAACGCCCTGGCCGGGCTGGAATCCACCGTTGACTACTACAACAGCACCGAGACCACAGAGGGCAGGTGGTCGGCGCTCTTCGTCGCCCACTCCAATCCTGCCATGATCGGCCGGGACGTACAGGATTTGTTCGGCCCCGAACCCCTGGAGGTTTCCGAGGAAGGCCAGTGGGTGTCCAATGACTCGATGCACATCTGGGTAAGGTCCCACGCCGGCTATCTGTTCGGCTCCGGCTGGCATCGCGACGTGCCGGCCGCCGCCGCGCCGGCCGAGATACCGACTGCATCCGCAACGTGCCAATTGGTGCTGGATCAGGATCCCCCGGGCCAGCCGGGCGGGACGCCATTGCGAGTGGATGTGATAGCCGAAAATCTGGAGGTTCCCTGGGGGCTGGCGATTCTTCCCAATGGCGATTTGCTGGTTACCGAGCGCCCCGGCCGCGTGCGCCTGATCCAGGCCGGTGAAATCGTCCCCGAACCGGTGCTCGAGTTCGGCGTGTCGATCCTGCCGCCGTTGGGCGGGCATCCAATAGCCGGCTCCGAGGGCGGGCTGCTGGGCGTCACCCTGCACCCCGAGTTCGCCGCCAACCGCCTGTTCTACATCTTTTACAATATAGACAACGCCGACGGCGTGTCGGTGGGGCGAATCGAGCGCTATGCCCTCTCCGCCGACGGACGCTCGGCGACGCTGGACCGTCTCATCATGGATGGACTGCCGGCGGGATTGCACCATCAAGGCGGGCGTATGCGCATCGGCCCCGATGGGATGCTCTACGTCGGCGTCGGCGCCTACAACCCGCCCGAAGCCCAGAATCCCGACACACCGGCCGGCAAGCTGCTCCGGATGGACCTGGATGGCGGCATCCCCGCCGACAACCCGGACCCCAACAGCTACGTCTTCGCCAGCGGAATCCGCAACACCCAGGGCTACGACTGGTTCGACGACCGGCACATCGTGATGGTGGACCACGGGCCCTCCGGCTTTGAGCTGGATATGCCGGACCTGGCCGGTTATGACGAGCTCAACGTCGTAACCGCCGGCGACAACCTGGGCTGGCCTGTCGTCTGGGGATGCGCCGCGCAGGAAGGGCTGGTCAGCCCGGTGTTGATGTGGGAAGGTTCGGTGCCGCCCACCGGCGCGACCTTCTATCGCGGCGACCGCATCCCGGAGTGGACCGGCAGCTTCCTGTTCACCACCGTCGGGCTCAACGAGAGATTCACCGGCCGGACAATGCACGGCCGGCATCTGCATCGCGTGGAGCTTGACCCGGACAACCCTTACACCGTCGTGTCTCACGAGATGTACTTGCAGAACGCCTACGGACGCCTGCGCACCATCGTGGAAGACGCCGACGGGTATCTCTACGTGATGACCAGCAACTGCGACAACCGCGGCGAGTGTCCGCCGGAAGGCGACAAGATCCTGCGCATCGGCCCCGATCAATAAGGTCGGGAGCTTTCTGAAGAATCTGTTGGTCAACAACGCGCCGCTACACCGGCGCTAACTGGGAGGACAGGACTATGCAAACGCGTCAGAGGCAAACGTCAACGACCAACGCCGACTCGCACCTGGTGGATCCTCCACGGCCGGCCATCCGGCGCAGTGAGTTGCCGCCGGGGCCGTCCGAAATACCCTTTATCGGGCAGGCGTTCCGCCTGAGGCGGGACTTTGTCGGCCTGCTGCGAGAGGCGGCGACTTACGGCGACATCAGCACCGTGTCGGTGAACCCCATCCTGATCTGCCTGGTGAACCACCCGGAACTCAACCGGGAGGTCCTGGTGACCAATCACCTGAAAACCGAGCGCGGCGCCACCGCCTTTGAAGCCATACGCTGGATGATGGGCGACGGCCTCACGGCCTCCACCGGAGCCTTTCACCTGAGGCAACGGCGGATGATCCAGCCCCGGTTTCATCACAGATACATCGAACACTACGCCGGTGCCATGACCGAAATGGCGTCCCGAAAGGCACGTCAGTGGCAGGACGGGGCCAGAGTGGACATGGAGCAGGAGATGCGGGAGTTAACGCTCCAGATCGTCGCCAAGGCCCTGTTCGACATCGAGACGGAGGACGTTGTGCGGCGCGTGGGCCACTCGTTTGCAGAAAGTGAGGGATACATATACCTGCGCTTGACCCAGCCGGTGTTTCTGAGGCGGCTGCTGCATCGCCTTCCCCTGGCCTCTTCCCGACGCTTCGAGGCGGCGCGGACCTACCTGGACGAGTTCATTCATGGCGCGATCCAGGAGCGGCGGCAGTCGGGGGCCCATGGCGACGACCTGCTGTGCATGCTGCTGCAAGTCAGATATGAGGACGCCGAGGGCGGGGGG
>VXTR01000049.1 GCA_009837355.1 Chloroflexota bacterium
GGCTTGCTCACAGTCTACACCCCAACCGGCATCCCGACTTTTGAGACAGGCTCTGGAGGGAAGATTACCTAAAAAGGTCCTCCAAAGTTAAAGCGCGATTGCCCTGATTCTGGCGGTGAGCCTTTAGGCTCAGGGGCGCCTGATAAAATAAAGTATCTGGTTGCAGCCGCGCGTGTAGGCGCATTTTCGAATTTTGACCAAAATCATCGTGCGCACCCATGCGTGGCGGTTGTATCCCACTAATCAGCCGATTTGTTTTCATTAGATTTACAATGCTCGCATATCAACGTATATTCTTGGTAGCGTGGGAATTTGGAGATTACTCACCATGCACGTACTTGAATCGGCCCTTGCGTACCCTGTTCGTCAACGCCCCAACCGGCGGCGAGCAATCGTGCTGGGGACGCTGCCGCTTTTGCTGGCGTTGATATTAGTCGTCCTCTGGAACGTTCACGCGCAGTCGCCGTCCCTGGCCGTCGTCGAAGCAAGCGGCGACGGGAATGAGTCCGCGACGGGGCCGTGCGAGGATGGATGGATTGCGCCGACTCCGGTCGCCGTGGCGGTTGCCGCCGTTCCGGTCGTCGTGAGCTCCACCACCGCCGATTACTTCGTGCTGTACGTGACGATTCCGTCGGGACCGGACACCACGCGGGAACTGCCCATCTCCGTGACGCGCGGCGAAGCTGGAAAAACCACGCTGACCGACCGCCTGCAGCCGCTGAGCGCGGACAAGTACCGCGTCGAGAAGTACCAGGTTGCGAGCCCGGGCGATCTGGACGGCGACTGCATTGACGACATAACCGAGTTGGATGGCATGGGCGCCTACAACCCGCTCAATACAGGGAAGAAGATCGGCATCGAGGACGGCAGCATTGCCGTCGACTCTGAAGATGCATTCAATGCCCTGTATTACCGGGGCCATAGTACGGACAAATTCACCAAGTTTGTGATTTTAGACTTTGACGGCGCCAATCCGTATGTCTACTTCATCAACGTGAACAAGTACAACCACCATGATCTGTTTGTGAACGAATGGAACATTCCGCCACGGTCGGGCGGCAGTCACACCATCTATGGGAGTCTAACGTATGGCCCCAACGTGGTTGCCTCCGACGGATCGCTGGGGGTCTACTACTACACCCTCACGCGGGGTTATACATACTGGCAAGCACACCAGGTCAATGAACTGCTGGCCGCCGCCATGCCGCTGCTTGAGAATAATCTGGCGTACAAGCCACACGTAACGCCGCGACCGACCTCTCTGGAAGCCAAGCACACTGATGCCAGACTCGTGATTCTGGAAGATAAGGACATTCATCCGGACGTGGCGTTCGTATCGCTGAATCAAGCCGAGGGCTACGGGCTTTTGCGGCTGATGGAGGATGGCGATGAGCCCCGCCCCATCGACATCGCCATCTACAAGTCGCTGCCCAACGACCTCCCGCGCGTGGCCGGGACGATCACCACGATCCCGCAGACGCCGCTATCCCACGTCAACCTGCGCGCCATCCAGAACAACGTGCCCAACGCGTTTATCCGGGACATCCTCAAGGACGAAACGCTGAAGGCGCTGATCGGCAAGCACGTCTATTACGCCGTGACAAAATGGGGATACACCCTGCGCGAGGCCACGAAGAAGGAGGTGGACGACCATCACGCCTCGGAGCGGCCAACGAAGACGCAAACGCCCGAGCGCGATTTGACGGTCACCAAGATCACCGCGCTCGCGGACATTTCCTTCGATGATTGGGACGCCTTCGGCGTCAAGGCGGCCAATATGGCGGAACTCAGCAAGCTGAGCCTGCCCACGGGCACCGTGCCGACGGGCCACGCGGTGCCGTTCTACTTCTACGACGAGTTCATGAAGAATGCCGAGCTGTCAGAGAAGACCCTCTTCGGCAAGAAGAAGTGGCCCGATGCCGACAAGCTCACGCTGCCGGCCGGCACCAAGCTCAGCGCCGCGGTGACGCAGATCCTCGCGCACCCCCGATTCCAGGCGGACTACGAGATCCAGGAAGAGATGCTGGATGACCTGCGCGACGCCATCAAGGACGCCGAAAGCCCGGATTGGATCATCAAGGCGCTGGAAGGGATGCACGCGACGTACCCCGACGGCCAATCGCTGCGCTACCGCTCCAGCACCAACAACGAGGACCTGCCCGCCTTCAATGGCGCCGGCTTGTATTCTTCCAAAACGCAGGACCCGGACGAGACGACCAAGGACGGCATCGACAAGTCCATCAAGGCGGTGTGGGCGAGCCTCTGGAACTTCCGCGCCTTCCTAGAGCGGGAGTACTACCGGGTGGACCATGCGACCACGGCCATGGGCGTGCTGGTGCATCCCAACTTCGCCGATGAACTGGCCAACGGCGTGGCGGTCAGTACCGACCCCATTCGGTTACTGGACGACATGTACTACGTCAACACGCAGGTTGGCGAGGACCTGGTAACGAACCCGCAGCCGAACTCGTTTCCCGAGGAACTGCTGCTGGATGCCAACGGCAATGCGATCCTGCTGTCTCGCTCCAGCCTCGCCAAGCAGGGTTCGCTCCTGATGACCGACGCCCAGATGGTGCAGCTGCGCAACAATCTCAAGACCATCCACGACCGCTTCAAGACACTCTACAACGTCAAGGAGGTCGACGACTTCGCCATCGAGATCGAGTTCAAGATCACTGCGGACAACAAACTCGCTATCAAGCAGGCCCGCCCGTGGGTCTTCCCTCCTCCCCTGTCGCTCACGCCAGCGGTAACGGTTCCGACCTACTCGGCGACTGCGCCCAGCACGAAAGAGAACCGGTTCATGCGGTTCAATCTGTTAAAGCTCATTCCGAACGAACACGTCAAGTGGTCGATGACCGGCCCCGATGCAGACATGTTTATCCTCCGGGTGGTATCCGATAGACGTGAGCTATATTTCAGAGCGCAGGACTACGAGAACCCTGAAGACGCGGACGGCGACAACGTCTATCGCATCGTCCTGACAGCAACGGACTCGGATGGCGGCAAGACGACCACCATCGATTTCTCCGTGACCGTGTACAACGACCCAGACGATGACTCCGGAAAATTGCCAGTACTGAGCATTCATTCACTCAAAGACATCGGGGAGGGTGGCCCGGCCAGATTTATCATCACCGCAGATCCGGTGCCCGAAGCCTGGTTTACTATTGGCCTGGACGTCACCGAGGACGGGGATTACGCAGCGCGCGTGGGATGGGATACGACGCACATTGACATCGGCGACACCAGCTCGCATTTCACAGTGTGGACCATCAATGACGACACCGAAGAACCCGACGGTTCAGTGACCGCAACCCTCGTCCCCGGAACCGGCTATACCATATCCGCCGACAAGGGCGCAGCCACCGTCAACGTGTCGGACAACGACGGCCCACCGACGCCGGAGGTGAGCGTTACGGCGGGCAGCGGGGTCACCGAGGGCGGCAGTGCCAGCTTTACAGTAACCGCCAGCCCGGCGCCCACCGCGCCGCTATCGATAAGCGTGACGGTCACGGCCAGCGGCGACTACGGCGCAACGACCGGCTCGCAAACCGTCACCATCCCCACGGCCGGCAGCGCCACGGTGACCGTTGGCACGACCGACGACGACACGGACGAGACCGACGGTTCGGTGAGCGTGAGCGTGGACGCCGAGGACGGCTACACCGTCTCCGCCAGTCAGGGCACGGCCACGGTCAGCGTGGCCGACAACGACGACCCGCCGCCGGCGACGCCGGAGATCAGCGTCACGGCGGGCAGCGGCGTCACCGAGGGCGGCGACGCTACGTTCACGGTCACCGCAACTCCAGCGCCGAGCGAGGCGCTGTCGGTCAGCGTCACGGTCATCCAGGACGGCGACTTCGGCGCAACGACCGGCGCCCAGACGGTGAGCATCCCCACCAGCGGGAGCGCAACGGTCACGGTCAGCACCACCGACGACGACACGGACGAGACCGACGGCTCGGTGAGCGTGACGGTGGACGCCGGCGACGGCTACACCGTCTCCACCACGCAGGGCGCGGCCACGGTCGGCGTGGCGGACAACGACGACCCGCCGCCGGCGGCGCCGGAGGTGAACATCAGCGGGGCGACCAGCGGCGAGGAGGGCCAGGACGTGACCTTCACACTGCTGGCGACTCCGGCGCCGGCGACGCCGCTGGCCGTCAGTGTGACGGTCACGGCCAGCGGCGACTTCGGCGTAACCACCGGCGCGCAAACCGTCACCATTCCCACCGGCGGCAGCGCGACGCTGCCGCTCAGCACCACGGACGACAACGCGGATGAACCCAACGGCTCGGTCACGCTGACGCTGAACTCCGGCAGCCACTACACCGTCGGTTCGCTAGCGACGGAAACCGCGCCGGTGCTCGACAACGACGACGCGCCGCTGGCGGTGGAACCCGAGGTCAGCGTCACGGCGGGCAACGGGATCACCGAGGGCGGCGACGCCAGCTTCACCGTAACCGCCAGCCCGGCGCCGTCCGCTCCGCTCTCGGTCAGCGTGACCGTCACCCAGCAGGGCGACTACGGCGCAACCACGGGAACGCAAACCGTCACTGTCACCACGTCAGGCAGCGCAACGGTGACCGTCGGTACCACCGACGACAGCGCCGACGAGCCGAACGGCTCGGTGAGCGTGAGCGTAAACGCCGGGGACGGCTACACCGTGTCCCCCACCCAGGGCGCGGCCACGATAAGCGTGGCGGACAATGACGCCGCGCCTGTGATCGAAACCAAGCCGGGGCTGCCCGCTTTCAGCTCCGGCCACGTCGGCCTGATCTCGGTGAAAGTCAGCGAGCAGATCAAGTACACCCCGCCGACGCTGAATCTGAACGGCGTCGGCGCGTGCACCATCGGCGTCGGGTTGCTCCTTCGGGGCAGCAGCGTGGTGCGGGGGACTGACAACGGCTTCAAACTCTCGGTGGTTGGCGGCGTCCCGCGAATGGCGGGCCGGGCGCAAGCTATCGCGTCCCCCACGAGGTACACGCTGGAATACGTGTGCGGCGCTCCGCAAGGGTGGCGCGTCTCGTACACGATCGACGTGCAAGTCGTTCCATCGGGGATGACTTTCCGCGCGGCAAGCCTGAACCACGTGAAACTGGTCAAGGACCAGAGGCTGATCGCGGGCGGACACCACAACCGGCCAATCAGCCCGCCGGAACTGCTCTTCGCCGAAGGGGAAGTCGCCTACGCGATCAGTCCGGCCCTGCCGTCAGGGCTCGCGCTGGACGCTGCGTCCGGCGTGATCAGCGGAACGCCAACGGCCGTCCAGGACCAGGCGACGTACACGGTCACGGCGACGGACTCGAAATCGGGCGGCGCGCAAACGGCGTCCTATACCGTCGGCATATCCGTCTTCGAGGGCATGCGCTGGGCCGTGTCGAGCCTGCCCGATCAGGTATTCGAAGCCGGCGAAAGGATAGAGATCGACCCGCCTCAACTGCTTGACGCGACTGCATCCGTGATCTACGGCCACAGGGCCTCAGGCCCAAGCGTGCTGCACCTGCATCCGTACTCGGGGCGGCTGCTTGCGAGCAGCGCAGACCCTATGGTCAAAAACACCTACACGGTCACGGCGATGGACGCCGGCGTGAACCGCGGGCCGCGGCAGCAAGCAAGTTTCACGGTCAACGTCGAGGTCATCGAAGTGCACTATCTGGGCGCGGGCCAGGCAGTCAACATCCCGCCGATGAAGATGCCGAGCCTTTCCGGCGCCATCACCTATTCCCTCCCGAACGCGCCGGCGCTGCCGACCGGACTTAGCTTCGACAGCAGTACCGGCGTGACCAGCGGCACGCTCGACGCCATCGCGACACAGGCGAAGCAGACCTACACGGTCACCGGCACCGACGAGAACGGCGTCACGGCCGATTACCGTTTCAAGATAGAGGTGCGCAAGCTGGTCGTGTCCGGCGCGCAGCCCAGTTATTCGGTGGGCGCCGGCGATCCGCTCTCGATCTCGCCAACCCACAGCGGGGAGATCGGCGCGGTCAGCTACAGCATTTCGCCCGCCGCGTCGGAACTGCCCGACGGCGTCGGATTCAACACCGAGACCGGCGCGATCAGCGGCACGCCCGCGGTCGAGTTCGCGGAGAAGTCGTTCACCGTGACCGCGGCCGACGGCGCGGACCCGCCGCAGACCGTCAGCTACAGCGTTTCAATCAAAGTCAATCCGTCCGCGAAGGCGCCGCGAGTGGCGATCACGGCCGGCAGCGGCATCACCGAGGGCGGCAACGCCCAGTTCACCGTAACCGCCAGCCCAGCGCCTTCGTATCCCACCATCGTCAACCTGACGGTAAGCCAGCAGGGCGACTACGGCGCAGCCACGGGAACGCAAACGGTGAGCATCCCCACGTCGGGCAGCGCTACGGTGACCGTCGGCACCACCGACGACAGCGCCGACGAGACCGACGGCTCGGTGAGCGTGCGCGTAAAGGCCGGGGATCGCTACAGCGTGTCCACGACGCAAAGCGCGGCCACGGTCAGCGTTGCCGACAACGACGACCCGCCGCCGGCGACGCCGGAGGTCAGCGTAACGGCAGGCAGCGGCGTCACCGAGGGCGGCGACACCAGTTTTACCGTCACCGCCAGCCCAGCGCCCTCCGCGCCGCTATCGGTCAACTTGACGGTCAGCCAGCAGGGCGACTTCGGCGCGACGACCGGATCACAGACGGTGAGTGTCCCCACGTCGGGCGGCGCGACGGTGACCGTCGGCACCACCGACGACAGCGCCGACGAACCCGACGGGTCGGTGAGCGTGCGCGTGGAGGCCGGCGACGGCTACACCGTGTCCGCAACGCAGGGCACGGCCATGGTGAACGTGGCCGACAACGACGACCCGCCGCCGGCGCCGCCCGAGATCAGCGTAACGGCGGGCAGCGGCATTACCGAGGGCAGCAACGCCAGTTTCACCGTAACCGCCAGCCCGGCCCCGTCTGCGCCGCTATCGGTCAACCTGACGGTCGGCCAGGCGGGCGACTACGGCGCAACCACGGGATCGCAGACGGTCACCATTCCCACGAGTGGCAGCGCGACGGTGACCGTGGGCACCACCGACGACAGCGCCGACGAGCCCGACGGCTCGGTGAGCGTGAGCGTGAACGCCGGGGACGGCTACACCGTGTCCACGACCCAGAGTTCGGCTTTGGTGAACGTGGCCGACAACGACGATCCGCCACCGACGCCGGAAATCAGCGTGACGGCGGGCAGCGGCATCACCGAGGGCGGCGACGCCAGCTTCGCCGTAACCGCCAGCCCGGCCCCGTCCGCTCCGCTATCGGTCAGCGTGACGGTAAGCCAGCAGGGCGACTACGGGGCGACCACGGGAACCCGGACGGTGAGCATTCCCACGTCGGGCAGCGCGACGGTGCCCGTCGGCACCACCGACGACAGCGCCGACGAGCCCGACGGCTCGGTGAGCGTGGCCGTGGAGGCCGGGGACGGCTACACCGTGTCCACAACCCAGGGCACGGCCACGGTCAGCGTAGCTGACAACGACGACCCGCCGCCCACGCCGGAGATCAGTATCGCGGCGGGCAGTAGGATCACCGAGGGCGGCGACGCCAGCTTCACCATAACCGCCAACCCGGCGCCCACCGCTCCGCTGACGGTCAACGTCTCGGTCAGCCAGGACGGGGACTTCGGCGCAACCACCGGCGCCCAGACGGTGAGCATCCCCACGTCGGGCAGCGCGACGGTGACCGTGGGCACCAGCGACGACAGTGCCGACGAGCCCGACGGCTCGGTGAGCGTGGCCGTGGACGCAGGGGACGGCTACACCGTGTCCGGCAGTCAGGGAACAGCCACGGTGAACGTGGACGACAACGACGATCCTCCGCCGCAGGATTTGCCGGAGGTATCGATAAGCGATGCCTCGGTAGTCGAGGGGGAGCATGGCTATCTCTCGCCGATGGAGTTCACCCTCACGCTGAGCAAGGCGTCGGATGAGGACATGACGGTCTATTACCGGGTCCACCTGGACGAAACGAAGCCGTCGGACCACCATGGCGGCTCAAGCCGGGTAAAGATCTACGCCGGCCGGACACAGGCCGTCCTCGTTGTGCTGGTGGTTGACGACAAGCAGCCCGAGGGCGATGAGACCCTGATCGTGGAGTTGACGGAGGCGGAGGGCGCCGTCATCGCCGACGACAACACGGCCGTTGGGACCATCGTCGACAATGACTGAGGCGGCGGCCCGTAGGCCGCGAAGGAGTTGAGGTCAAAGCACAACGCCGCCCCTCCCCTGGATTTGCTAGGGGAGGGGCGGCGTCATCCGCGACGCCCTTGAACTGAGACGAAGAGTGGCCGGTTAGAGTTGACCGAGGCCGCCGTTCCTTGCTTGGCGGCTTCCAACGGCGGTGAGGGATTGGCCCGGCCCCGTTCCGTGATTAGGGTTGTGCCTGGATATAGTATCCCAGCGCACCCTTCATATCCCGCAACGTACTCGTCTGGCGCGGCTATCCCAACTCCAAACGGAAGCCCAATGTAAAGGTTCTTGATTTTGTCCAGCTTGGTGGGCCCGGATGGACTCGAACCAACGACCTCAGTCTTATCAGGACTGCGCTCTAACTGCCTGAGCTACAGGCCCACTGGGGCTTACCATTATACCTAACCCGCAGCACGGCATCAGCAGCACGGCCAGCCAGATGTTGCAACGCGACTCGGCTTCGTTGCTCGTCTGCTGGCGTTCCCTGGCTTGTCGTGAGACCACGTTGTTCGCTACCTGCGCGTGCGGCCCACGTCGCCGTCGGTCGGCGGCACCATGATTGCGCCATCTGATTGGACGTTTGCGACACCGGCTGGCGTCATTGTTTCCGGCGGACGGACGACTTCGGCCATCACCGCTATTGCCAACTTCACCTGGTGGATGTGCGGCTAACGCGGTCGCCGATTGTTCTTCTCGGTGCAGTCTGGGCAACGGGTCTGGCCGGGAACAGCGAGGTTCTTGCAGGCTCGACAGATGCCGAGTTATTTCAGACGTTGGCGGAGGGCAATGCGATTGGCCCTCCCTCGTTCCTTACGCTGCTCTGGAGTGAGCTTGCTACCCTTGGGCCTAGCTGATGCTGGGCGCCTTGCCTTCGGGGCTGCTTCGGGCTTAGCCGGCAGGCTGGTTGACGGCTTGACTGTCTCTTGGATTGCTCAGGCTTTGCCGAGCCGTAAAGCATGTGAGTGATGACGAGGAAGTCAAACTCGTACTCGAAGGTACTGCCTACCGCCCACGTGTGGGGGCTCGCCCACCGGTGCCGAGATGTCTTGCCGCTCGATACTACCAGGGGTGAAGGCCGCAGCGGCGGCACGGCTCTTCCACCAAGTTGGACCAGCCGTCTGCCGTATAGGCGAAAAGGAAAGCGCCGGAGTGGACGCAAGATCCGTCCGCCACCGGCGGCATTGGGATGTCGGCTTGATACAGGGCATCGAGGACCAGTTCGTGGATCGCGTCCGCCGGTAAGTCAGCGGTTAGACAAACGTCGATTGCCACTGCCATTTGTTGTCGTGCGATTGCAATGGGCGGACCCGAAAGTCCGCCCGATTCGGTGGTACCATATTTCATGGTCGGAACCTCCCAGCAGGTTTCGTCCCAGTCGGCGTCGCGCTGCTACGCGACGCCGACGTTCGTTATATTCGGTTGTACGGAAGATTGCGAAACTGATTCGCGTTTTGGTCACAGCAACAGGCGCCGTCGGGTGGCGCTGGTGCGCTGCTTTTTCCATGTGCGGCGCGGTGGCTTACTACAGCGTGCTGGCAATTGGCGCAAGGACCACGTCGTGTTCAACCTGGATTCCGCGGCAGAAGTCGCCCAAGTCCCCGAATTAGAGGTCCAGGCGCAGATTGGCTGCGCCTCTGACTCCCAGATTAATGAATACCGGCGACTATCCGGGTCTCGCTTTGGTGATTACATCGTTGGTTACAACCAGGACTTTGTGGACGCGGCTAGTCCCCTGCCTTGATAAAATCAACGACCCGTTCGGCGATCATCATGGTGGTCACGTTGGTGTTGGCCCGCACCACGTCGGGCATAATGGACGCATCCGCAACTCGGAGCCCGGCCACGCCGCGCACTCGTAGCCTTGTGTCCACCACGGCCATCGTATCGTCGTCCCGACCCATCTTGCAGGTGCCGGAGATGTGATAGGACGTGCTGATGTTGCGGCGCAGCCAAGCGTCCAGCGTCTCGTTGGACTCCAAGTCCGCGGCCGTAGGCGCGGTGACTTCGTCGATGATGTCGTCGTAAGCGCTATTCTGCAGCAGAGACACGCACAGTCGGACCGCCTCACGCAGTCGCTGCCGGTCCCACTCTTCTTCCAGGTAGCGATAGTCCATGCTGGGCTGAACGCGCGGGTCGGCGGACTCCAGGCGCAGTTCTCCCTTACCGGCCGCCAGGTACAGGCCGCAGTTGACGGTGTGGGCCGGGTTGTCGTCCCGCACCACCGTGTTCAGCGACGCTGGAGACAGGATCATGTCGTTGGGCGTGTCGGAGCCGGTGGCGGTGTAGCGCAGCCGCAGCGCCCGCATACCGTTAGCGTCCTGGGAAACGCCCTCCTTGACCATGAACCGCACCGACACGTTGGGATGGTCGCGCATATTCTGGCCGACGCCTGGCGACTCCACCACCACGCGTATGCCATGCGCCCGCAACTGGTCGGCCGGCCCGATGCCCGACAGCATCAGCATTTGCGGCGAACCGACGGCGCCGGTGCATAGGATGATCTCGTCGCCCTCAACAACGAAAATCTCGTCCCCGCTCTCAACCTCAACCCCCACCGCTCGTGGTGAGCCTGTCGAACCACTCTCCAGCACGATGCGGCGAGCCTGTGCATTGGGTCGGATGGTCAGGTTCAGGCGATGGCGCGCCATGTCAACGTAGCACAGCGCCATGCTCATGCGCACGCCGTCGATGTTGTTCTCGGCCCGCAGGCTGACGCCAGTGGCCTCCGGATGGTTCACGTCGGGACGGAACGGGTACCCCAGGGCGGTGGCAGCCTGGAAGAACGCTTCCTGGGACGGCGGCCAGGTCTCGCGCCGGTGATGCCGCACCGGAACCGGCCCGTCGGTGCCGTGGAAGTCATCGTGAAAGTCGGCGTCGTTCTCCAACCGTCGGAAGTAGGGCAGGCAGTCCACGTAGCCCCAGCCGTCGTTGCCCCAGGACTCCCACGTGTCATAATCCTCGGGTGCGCCGCGGATGAAGGTCTGGCCGTTGATGGCGCTGGAGCCGCCCAGCACACGCCCGCGCGGCACGGGCATGGCGTCCTGGTCCGGCGTGGCCGTGCCGGTGAAGGACCAGTTGAAGGGCGAGCCGGCGGCGCGGGCCTCCAGGTTCACGGTGCCCCAGCCCAGCTTGAGCATCTCGGGCAACTGGTTGAAGTCGGGATAGTCTGGCCCGGCCTCCAGCAGCAGCACGGACCGCTCCGGGTCCTCCGACAACCGAGCCGCCACGATGCACCCGGCCGTCCCTCCGCCAACAACGATATGGTCGTACTTCATAGAAATCGCTCTCTACTCGGATTGGATGGGAGCATTGTACACGGCATTTGAGAATATCCCATGGTCTGGATGGTCTGATTGCCCAACTCGTTGTGTTGTCGCATCCTCCGTGTTAGTGTTGCGAAGGTTCAAATTCCCGGAGGAGCCATGCCAAGAGACAGCGAACGACCCGAACCCAATTACGACCCGTTTCCCCCAGGCCAGAACCGACGGGCCACCGTCACTGAGGTGGACGTGGAGGACATGGGCAATATGCTGCGCCGCGCCTTCGTCGGGCGGGACATCAAGTTCACCATCTACTGCGACGAGGGGCCGAATGTCGGCGGCAATCACACCGCTCCTGCGCCGCTGAGCTATTTCGCCGCTTCCATCGCCTTTTGAGAGATGACCCAGATCGAGAGGTACTCTCGAATGATGAAAGTGGAAATCACCGGCGTCAGGGCCCACGTCGCCGTGCACTTCGGGCTGGAGGGTTCGGTGCTGGCCGGCACCATACAGGCCAGCGCGCCCAAGGTGGAGACGAACTACGCAATAGAGTCACCCGACGACCCGGAACGGGTAGCGGCAGTGCTGCGCAACGCCCGTAACGGCTGCTGGGTTCGGGCCGCCGTCGCCAATCCGACTCCTTTTGAAGACAAGTCAACCCTGAACGGAGAGCCGATCTTCTTTGACTGACGATTCTTACCACCCCAAATTTTCCGGTATCAGGATCATCGTAATCCGCCCCACGTCCGACTCCCGGTCCACCACCGGGAACTTGCCGATGGGAGCGGCCGACCTGCAATGGTCTTCCAGGCAGCGGTCGTGGTGCTCCAAGGCGTAGCCTCCGGTGCAGGCCTCCGCCAGCACGGCGTACATTTTGTGCGTGCGCGCCAACATACCCCTGGGCGCGACGTTACAGAGAGATTCCAGCGGGGCGTTGACTACCGTCGAAAGGCGCCCAGCCCTGCCTGTGCTCCATCGCATCCAACAGCCCTACCGAGTCGGCTATATCTGTGGCGATGCGTTCGTATCTTGTTCTTGTGGGAGCGGCCGCCCCAAACGGTCCGTGGTCATTGCGGTTGGTATGCCGCCCCTCGTGGAACGCCCATTGCGGGCGAGATGTAGTGCGCTGCAAAAAAGACGGGCTTGACGGCGAGTTGAACGCTGGCATCGAGGCCGTTGAGCAGTCGGTCATTTGCACGTTCGAAGCCCGTGGCGCGGGGTAGAGGATGCCTCTAGCCGTAGCCGGATCGCGACTGTAACAACACGGGCTGGTCGGTGCATGGGCCCGAATCAGAAGGGAATCAGCGGTCTTCGTGGGGACTTGGTCTCCCTTGTGAGACCGGTTAATGGTAGCGGGCGTTCAGCCGAAGGAATCCCCATAGTGAACACAATGGACGGAAGTAATCGCGTTTCAACATATGACTAAAGCGACGACCGCTAAACGACATGCCGTAGAAGGAATAACCTGGTCACGGTCCAGCTCGCGGGCGTCGGTAAGATGTCCTGCCATTTGCCGAACGTCGTTGTTGCATAGGCGCCACCGTAAGTCATTGGAAGCGGGTTTCGTCAGATGCGGCAGCAGCAGGGGCAGCCATGCGGTAACCCAACCGGCGTTCGGTGAAGATGTACCGGGGACTAGAGGTGTCATCTCCCAGCTTGCGCGGCAAGTTCTTGATGATGGAGCGCAGGGGCCTCGGGTCGCCGGAGTTCGCTGGCCCCCAGACACGGTGCAGGTGCTGCTCCCGAGTCACGGTTGAACCGGCGTTGGCCGCCAGTTCCACCAGCACCCTGACTCGGTTCCGGTGAGCGCCACCGGCTCGCCGGCCAGCAATGCCGCCGGCTCGCCGTAGTTGACGGTCAGCTCGTGTAGGCGGTAAGGCTCCGCCGGTTGCTCTCTGCTGGGCGCCAGTGGTCGCCGCAGAGTAGTTCCTGGCACGGTCGAGCGCTACAGACCCGCCGCAAGTGATCCGCAGTGCCAACGGCCGGCCGGTTTCAGGGGCCGAAACCACCGCTAGCGTCATTCCTGCCGTCCGCCGGCCGGCGCCAGATTCGGGGCCAGGTGCCAAGCCCGCTCCACGGAATCGTTCAGCGTGTTGTCCCGCTCGGACACCGCGCCTTCCACTGGCAGAGAACGCCGCAGCACACCCTTGGGCCGCTCCCACTGGGCCGGCCCAAGGCTACGGAATCAGGCTGTCCTCGCCCCTCCAACGTAAGGAACACCGCCACTGCCAGAGGCCGTTGCCGGCGCTCCGTTCGCCCCGGCATTACGCCGCCAAGGTTGTGTTGAATGCCACAAGAGACATTCCATGCTTGCGCAATGCAATCTCGTCTTCGCGCCGGGTGGCCCCAAGCCGTGCTAAGGAGTGCTAAAATCACCGGCAGAACTCACCGTCATCATCTGAATTTGACGCATCATTATCGACCCTTGGCCCACCGGAGGAGTCTTGGCAGTTACAGAGCTGGAAATCACCAACCGCACCAGTTTCGCGTCGGGAGAGACCTTTGGCGACGTGGGCGCCTATGAACTCCTGGAAGGCACCGTCCATTACGCGGTGAACCCGTCGCATCCTCGCAACCAGGGAATCACGGACCTCGACCTAGCGCCGCGCAACACCGCCGGCAAAGTGGAATTTTCGGCGGATTTCGCCGTGCTCAAGCCGACGAACGTTGAACGGGGAAACCGCCGCATCCTGTTCGACGTGGTGAACCGGGGCCGGAAGACCGCGCTGGGCCTGAACAGCGTGCCCGCGGCCAACGACCCCACGTCGCCTCTTGAGGCCGGGAACGGCTACCTGATGCGCCGGGGCTACACGGTAGTGTGGGGCGGCTGGCAGGCCGATGTTCCGCCCACGCCCGGGCTTATCGGGATGCACACTCCGGAGGCAATCGGCCCCCAAGGACCGCTGACCGGCAGGATCATGTGCCAGTTTCAATGCAACGAACCCACCCAGATTTTCCTGCTGGCCGACCGACAGCACCTGCCCAATCCCGCCGCTGACCCGGATGAGGAGACGGCCACCCTGACGGTGCGGGACCTGCCCAACAGTCCGGCCACGCCGGTCGACCGGGCCGAGTGGTCGTTCGTACGGGTGGAAGATGCGGACTTGGAACCGCAGCACAACCATATCTACATGCCGTCCGGGTTCCAGCCGGGAAAAATCTACCAATTGGTCTATACGACCACCGGCAGCCGCATCGTGGGCCTGGGGTTAGCCGCCATGCGCGATGTGGTCTCGTTCCTGAAGCACGCTCCGGCCTCGGCGGGCAATCCCTGTGCCGGTGCCATCGACTACGCCTACGCCATGGGGCGTTCCCAGAGCGGACGCTTCCTCCGCCAGTACATCCACGTTGGCATCAACGAGGACGAGGAAGAAAGGCCTGCCTTGGACGGGATTATCCCCCACGTGGCCGGGGCGATGCGCGGCGAGTTCAACCTACGGTTCGGGCAACCCTCCAAGGACGTCTGCTACATAATTCCGGAGATGTTCCCCTTCACCGATACCACTCAAACGGACCCGGTGACCGGGTTGCAAGGCTCCCTGCTGGACGCCATGGAACGCCGTGGGTCGGTGCCCAAGATCATGTTCACCAACACCTCAGCCGAGTACTGGCGCGGCGACGCGGCGCTGATCCATACCGATCTGGAAACCCTGACCGACGCGGCCCAATCCTCATCGGTGCGCCGGTACCACTTCGCCGGCTGCCAGCACGGCTCGGGTGAGTTTCCGCCGCTGGAAATACGAACCAATGACGGCATCAAGGGCCAGCTTCCTTTCAACAGCGTGGATTACGCCCCCCTGCTGCGGGCTGCGTTGGATAACATGGATCGCTGGGTCACTAAGGGTGAGGAGCCACCCGCAAGCCGTCATCCCAGCCTGGACGACGGCACGGCCGTGGAATCCCACACGCTGCTGGAACGATTCGACCGGCTGCCCGGCGTGCGGGCGCCCAGCCAGACTACCCGGGCAATCAGGCTGGACTATGGGCCGGAGTCGCACCTGGGACGCACTATCAAACTGCCCGCCGATGAGGGCGAGGAATTTCCGGCGCTGGTCGCTGACCTTGACGAGTCGTTCAACGAGCGGGGTGGCATCCGCCTGCCGGACTTGACCGTGCCAGTGGCCACCTACACCGGGTGGAACCTGCGCGACGAGAGCATCGGCAACCCCGGCCTTTTCATCGGCATCACCGGCGGCCTGGCCGGTTGGACGCTGCCGCTGCCGGCTACCCAGGCCGAGCGCAAAGCGACCGGGGATCCGCGAGCGTCCATTGAGGAGCGCTACGCCGGCCGCGAGGACTACCTGGAGCAGGTCACCCGGGCGGCGATGGCTTTAGTATCAGAGGGGTATCTGCTGGAGGAGGACGTGGGAGAGGTGGTGGACCTGGCGGGACGGAAGTACGACTACTGGGCCACCCAGGAATAACGTCATCCTGCACAAACGCGAAAAGGAGGACAACCGTGCCATTGCAATTGGACCACACAATCGTACCCGCCTATGACAAGGTAAAGTCCGCGGAGTTCATCGCCCGGCTATTCGATCTGAAGTACGATGGGCCATGGGGCCATTTCGCGCCGGTCAAGGTCAACGACATACTGACGTTGGACTTCGACGACTCCGACAACCCGCGCTCCAATCACTACGCCTTCCTCGCCTCGGACGAGGAGTTCGACGCTATCCTGCAGCGTATCAAGGACGAGGGCGTAGTTTTCGGGAGTGGGCCTCGCTCGCGCACTGACGGTGAGATTAACCATCTGCACCAAGGTCGCGGGTTCTACTTTGAGTGTGAGAACGGCCACGTGTGGGAAGTCATCACTCACACGTACATTACCGACTGACGCGCACCGCAACGGATTGAGTTGAAAACCAATGGAAGTAGGACTTTACATCCGAGATTTCATGGATGATCCTGACCGGCCGATGCACCAGCAGGTTGAAGAAGCCGCTGAGGTGTGCCGGCGGGCCAAATCGCTGGGGTTTTCGGTCATCTACATGCCCCAGCACTACATTTCCCATCCCACCGTCTGGATGCAGCCCATGCAGACGCTGGCCCGGTTGGCTCCCGACGCTGAGGGTTTGACGCTGCTCACCGGCATCCTACTGCTTCCCTACCACAACCCCGTGGATATAGCTGAGCAGACGGTTACGCTGGACCATATCAGCAATGCGAGGTTTGTGTTGGGTGTGGGCCTGGGTTACCGGCAGGCGGAACTGTCGGCTTTCGGGACCAACCGGAGGGACCGCGTAGCCCGATTTGAAGAGTCCGTCGAATTGATGAAGCTGTTGTGGAGCGGGGAGGAAGTCAACTACCAAGGACGGCACTGGCAAGTGAACGGCGCCCGCCTCGCCCTCACGCCGGCGCAGAAACCGCATCCCCCCATCTGGGTCGCCGCGCAGAGTCGGGGCGCCGTCAGACGGGCCGCGGCTATTGGAGACCGGGTTATTCTGGGGCCTCAACCGGGTTGGAAGGACATCAGTATCCTCACTCGCCAGTACAAGGAGGCGCTGAAAGAACTGGGCAAGGACCCTGCAGGACGGACCGGCGCTCACCGTTCCATAGCCATCGCCAGGGACCGGGAAACGGCCATCACCGAAGCCAGGGAGATGGCCGCAAAGAAAGCCGGCATGTATGCCTCCTTCAACATGCAGGAAAACACCACTGTGGACTTGGGCCTCGGGGGTCAGCGAGAGTTGCAGGACTGGGCAGTGGCGGGCAGCCCGCAGGACTGCGCCGAAATCATTAACCGCTGCAAGGAAGAAGACGGCTTGGATTACATCGGGTTGGCCAGCTTGAATTTGCCCGGTGATTTCTCCGCCAGGTTGGACTACCTTCAGCTCATTTCGGAGGAATTATTGCCGCGTCTGCGGTGACCCGTTAATCGGGAATTCAGCAGGCGGCGAAAGCAGATTGCGGTTGCAGATGTTGGCTGGTACGGAGATACTAGGGGCGAACCGATGACTGCACGAAGAGGCCGCAGCGGCTGGAGTTGACCATGGCATTCGCGCATCCTGAGTATCTGGTATCTACCGATTGGCTGGCAGAGCGCCTGGAGGACGAAGACGTGCGCGTCTTCGAGACCACCGTCTTCCTGCACCGTGGCGAGGCCGGCGTCCGCGCTGAATCCGGCCGGGCCGAGTACGACACCGGGCACATTCTCGGCGCCGGCTTTCTGGAGTTGCAGGGTGAGTTCTCCGACAACGACCAGCCTTATCGCTTCATGATGCCTTCGCCCGAGGCCTTCGCGGAAGCTGCCGGGCGTCACGGCATCACTGAGTCGTCGAGACTGGTGCTGTATGACCGTCTGGGATCACAGTGGGCGGCCCGGTTCTGGTGGATGTTCCGTTCCATGGGATGTACCGGGGCAGTTGTGCTGGATGGCGGCTGGCGACGCTGGACCGCCGAAGGCCGCGCCGTGTCCACGGAACCGGCGACGCGTCGGCCGGCGACTTTCAACCCGAATCATGACCCGGCGCGCTTCGCCGACCTGGCTGAGGTCAGGGCGTTCATGGCTTCCGGCGAGAGCAGCTGCCTGATCAACGCGCTGGGGCGAGACCAGCACTCGGGCGCGGACGGCGGGCGAACCTACGGGCGGGCCGGCCACATTCCCGGCGCAACCAACGTGCCATCGGGCGAGTTGACAGATCCCCAGACCGGGCTGTACCGGCCTGCGGAGGAACTGGCCGCGCTGTTCACCGAAGCGGGCGCAGACCCGGAGCAACGGGTAGTCACCTACTGCGGTGGTGGCATCGCGGCGTCCAACGACGCATTCGTCCTAGCGATGCTGGGCTACCGGAACGTGGCCGTGTACGACGCTTCGATGTCGGAATACGCTGCCGACCCGTCGCTGCCGCTGGTGGCAGACTGAGGGCCGAAACGCCACAAAGTTGTCCCCGGTTCAAATGACTCGGTCGGCCAAGTTGGTCATGCGCCCTTTGGGTGCGGCAAGTCTAGCCATGGAAGCCTCCCCGTATCGGGTCCCAGAACGGGTGGCTATTGCCCGCGTGTGCGTGGCCGCCATCACTGCCAGTCCCTCCTACTCGGCGGTAGTCCGGGTCCAGCGCCAGCGGCCCCGCCTGTTGCACCGCCATTTACCGTAATTTCGCACCAAGCCGATTGAGAGGCGCATCAGCGGACTCGGTGGGCGGTTTGTGGTAGAGCTTCACTGTCCATTTCCCGACTTGAGGGCAGTCTCCGGCGGATGAAGTGCTTCCGGATCCGACAGCCAGCATTAGCGGTCTGAACGATACTGCCACGGCGGGTGAGCAAGTTCTGTGGTGCCCGGGGAACCAGCATGTTGCGGGGGCGCCTGGCTTGTAGGTCGTCGAGGCCTGACTTGATGCAGCGGATGACGTACGGGACTCGGGCGGCGTGCTCCGCCACGAAGGCATTGAGCGCCCAACTGTCGATGTGGGCGGCCAGCGACGCGGCACGGTAGAAGACCGATTCCCTGGTGTAACCGAAATACTTGCACCGTTCATAGAAATCGATGACGTAGACGGTGTGTTCGTCTGCCTCGCTGGGCAGGAGCCGAAAGGCGTCGGCGGCCCACCAGTTCTTGGCGAACTGTATGCATTCAACGGTGCGGTCGGGAAGTTGGCTGATGCCGTCTGTCGGGTGCATGTTGCGAGTTCTCGTGTTGGATGGACGCTGGCGGCCTGCTGGACCATCTACCCGACCGATTGCGGTGACTATGCCCTGCGGACACCGGTCTGCGATCCGATTGCGGTAATCCCTCTGCTCGGGGTTTGGGGCAGAGCTTGGGCCAGACGCTCCGTTTTCTGCCGGAGACGTGCCCCGAGAGGGCTTCACCCTCTGCTGTGAGGAACGTCTTTCGCCGCTTGACGGAGCTGTCTGTCCGGGCAACCTTGTAGCCGGCTCCGGCTATTCTTCGCGGTCGTCGTCGCCGGCGCGTGGGCGTTCTGACAACCACCGCTCGATCTCTGATTCGGGCCAGCGCGCCGCTCTGGCGCCCACCCGTTGGGGCCTGGGGAAGGTCCCTTCCCGCATTTTCCGGTAGATGGTGTTGGTCGATAGACCGCACCGGAGCTCGACTTCATGGCGGCGCATGGAACGGTCCGGTGAGTCTTCTTGTGGACGTTGGGTCATGGCATACCTCCGGGGGATTTGTTCCCGTAGTATGCCCAGAGCGTCCGTGTGTGGGCTAGGTCAATAAATCGGGATTTTTTCACCGTAGATTTCCAGCACATTGTCGATGTAGGCATCGGCGAATGTGTGGGGCTTTCGGCTGGCCTTTTTCAGCCTGCTGACGATGGTGTCCGTGCTCTCGCCGGTGGCATCCGCCACCCATTCGATTGCTTGTTGTTGACTGCGGGCAGGAGCCTCTCGTAGTTCCTTCACCACGGCCACGGTTTTCCTGGCGAGCAGCGCAGAGAGCATTGAAGGTCGACCTCGGCCCCACTTGGGTGCTTTGACTGCCCCTACGGCGATCATCATGCACCACACAGCCAGGGATGGGAGGATGTGTTCGAGCTGCGATTGCTTGGGGTCCATACAGTCGATTAAGCATTCATAGGCTCGGTCCATTAGGAAATCCCAGGCTGCCTGGCGCTCAAGTAACGTGTTTGTCTCGCCCGTGTCGGTCCTCCCCAAATAGTCCAAGATAACGGTTTGCGTCTCCACATCTTTAGGCCAGGACACCATGACGAGGTCTTGCGGCTGTTGTGGCCAGCCGTCAATGCGGCGGCGTATCCACTCGGCGATGGGTTCCTTGAGCATCTGACACTCCAATTCTCGTGGAGAAAATCGACCGTCGTTTTGTCACTGGCCGGCGAACCACGCCACTGGCGGGGATGAGACTTCAGGACCCAAGCACGTAATCGGCCCACTGCTGCATCAAGGCCCGCCGATGCTCGAAGTAGTCGGTTCGCCGGTAGGCGCGCTCGCTGGCTGAACCTTCGACGTGGGCCAGGGCGTGCTCGCATATCTCACGTGGGACGTTGGTGCAATCTGCGGCCCAATCGCGAAAGCTGCTGCGGAAGCCGTGTGGAACGACCGCGACTCCGTTTTCACGAAGCAGCTTGGAAATTGCGGTGTCCGACAGAGTCTTGCCGGTTGGTGTCTTGAAAACGTAGCCTACGCCATCCCCCAGCGCTTGCGCCTGCAGTAGCAGGTCCACGGCTTGCCGGGACAACGGTACCCGATGCTCGCGCCCTGACTTCATGCGAGATTCCGGAATGGTCCAGATGGCCTCGTCCAGTTTGAACTCTGTCCAGTCTGCCAGACGCACTTCACTGGAGCGGCAGGCGGTCAGTACCAGAAGTTCGAAAGCCATTTTGGTCGCCGGCCAAGCATTCGTCGCCCGCACTATCGCAGTGGCGTTTCCGACCTCTGCGAATGGCAGGGCACGATGATGCTGCGTGCGCTGGCCTGACTTTGGCAAAACGGCGGTGAGGGCGGCGCCCGTTGGGTCGTCGGCCCTGAAACCCTGTGCTATTGCCCACTTCATGACGGCTCCGATCCGCTGGCGCACTTTGACGGCAATGTTCTTTTTGCCGTTCATGTTCACCAGGCAGTCAGCACATGGGAGGTCGTGACCTCTGACACGGCCATCTCCAGGAGTGGAGCGGCGTGGGTTTCCAAGCTGCTGCGCCACTGCTTGGCCGTTTCACGTGTATCACTCCATGTATCACTTTTAACGAAACAATACACGGAAATGTGCGGGAATGTTAAGGAACGTAAATCGGGCATAATCCCGCACAAAACAGCCTGGATGTGCTGCTTTACGGGCAGTTATGGGAACGCCTGCTAACCCCTAATCAGCACCTGCCGGTGCCATTTTCCAGCCGATGGAAAAGTAAGGGGCGACTCATTGAGTCGCCCCTTTGGTGTTTGCGGTATCCGATCTTCAAGCGCTGGAGCCGGCCCCTTGTTCCTCGGGGATTGCCGGCTCGGACATCTGCGGCGGCGGAGGCGGCGTCGCCGAGCGAGGCTGCTGCGGCCGGTTCGCCTCGGCCTCGGCGGCCAGCTGCGCCATGATCAGGTTGGTCAGTTCCCGGCGCATCGGAACCGCGTCCAAGTCGCAGCCGGCGAATACCTCAAACCCTGGAGAAAGTTCCTCAATCATCTGGCGCACGCGGGCGCTGCCGTGGCGGGCGGCGATGACCATACGGATTGATTGGGCGTCCCGTTGCACGGCGTCGTCATCGCCTTCGTGCTGCTCGTTGAGGGCGTGGTCCAGCTCGTCCTCGTAGTCCATGCGGTCCACCACGCTCAGCGACGCCGTCGCCTCCCGGCGGAAGGTATCCACCTCCCGGAGCGTGCGTGCCAACTGGTTCACCAGGTTGGCGGCGCTGGCGACGATGTCGGCCAAGTTCTCTTGGGCCTGGTTGGCGGCGGTGAGTGCAACCCGGGCGCGCTCAATGGCGTCCTGGCGATGATGCTCACGCTCTTCCAAACGTTGCAGCAGGCTTACCTGCTCACGCAATGCCGGCGCTTGGGAGGCCAGGGACTCCAGCTGTTCAACGTAGGCGGCGGCCTCTTCGGCCTTGCGCAATCGCTGTGCTAGTTCGTTGGACAGTTCGTCGGGCATTTTAGGCTCCTTCTCGTCCCGCCATCAGTTGGGTGCCGGGTCCAGTTTGTGTCAGGATTGCCCGAAGCGGCGGCGTTGTGAGGCACAGTAGGCGAGGCCGCCGCTTCCGGTAACGGGCTTGTTATAGCAGAGGAAGGACTGGCAGCGGACTGAGAGAAGAGAACCGATTTGGGCGATTTTTGAAAAACGGCGGCGAGAGACCAAGGTCGCCGGAGCGATTGGCAACTTGCCCCGGTCAACGGTATAATGGCTTGAATCTTTGCTCAAAGGGGGCATTACGTGACTACCAACGGCGCTACCAATGGCCAGGCTTCGTTCAACGCCGACGAACTGCAGGTGTTCTTCCGCGGTCAGTTCGTTCCGGTAAGCGAGGCCAAAGTAAGCGTAATGACCCACGCCCTGCACTATGGTACGGGCGTATTCGAGGGCATCCGGGGCAACTGGAACGCCGAACAGGGCGCCGTCAACATCTTCCGGATGCGCGAGCACTACGCCCGCCTGCTGGACGGTTGCCGCATCCTGATGCTCGACATCCCCTACACCGCCGACGAGCTCTGCGACATCACCACGCAACTGGTGGCGCGCAACCGGCACACCAGCGACATCTACATCCGCCCGCTGGCCTACAAGAGCGAGGAACTGGTCGCCAACCTGAAGTTGCAAGAGTTGGCGGCGGACTTCACCCTCATCACCGTACCCTTCGGCAACTATCTGGGCAGCGACCGGCTGCGCTGCTGCACTTCGTCCTGGCGACGAGTGGACGACCCCATGATTCCGGCGCGCATCAAGGCCTGCGGCATCTATGTCAACAGCATTCTCGCCAAAACCGAGGCGACCCTCAGCGGCTTCGACGAGGCCATCCTGCTGAACCACGACGGACACGTTTCCGAGGGCTCCGGCGAGAACCTGTTCATGGTCAAGGACGGGCGCATCTACACACCCGGCCTTGAGGACAACGCGCTGGGCGGCATCACCCGCGACACCGTGATGCAGCTGGCCCGCACCGAGCTGGGGCTGGAAATTGATATGCGCACCATCGACCGCAGCGAGTTGTATCTCGCCGACGAGGTGTTCCTTAGCGGCACGGCGGCCCACCTGACGCCGGTGGTGGAGTTGGACTGCCGGCCCATCGCCGACGGACAGCCGGGCCCAATATCCAGTGAACTGCAGCGGCTGTACTTCGACATCGTAGTAGGCAACAACCCCAAGTACCGACACTGGTGTACGCCGGTACAGACGGCGAATCTGGTGCCGGCGTAGCGGGACGGTCAACATGCTCTGGCTGCTGGCGTGGTGTGCCGCTGGCGGGCTGGGCTACTTGCTGGGGAGCCTGCCGACCGCATACCTGGTAATGCAAAGGGCTGGCGGCCGGCCGGGTGACGTGAGGCTGGTCGGCGACGGAAATGCCGGCGCCGCCAATGTGGCGCATGTGCTCGGTTACCGCTGGGGAGTGTTGGTGGGCACGGTGGATATTGCCAAGGGCGCCGTCCCTGTGCTCCTGCTTAACGCGTTGGCCGGCTCCTGGGATACCGTGAGCGGTGCGGGTTTGTTGAGCGGCGTGGCTGCTATCGCCGGGCACGTGTGGCCGGTGTGGCTGCGATTCAAGGGTGGTCGGGGCGCTGCCACTGCCGTGGGAGTTACCGCCGCCATTGTCACCGGGCCGGTGCTGCTGGTTGCGCTGCCCGCCCTGGCGATACTGTGGCGGACGCGCAGCACGACGCTCACCCTCGCCTTCGTGTATGTGGCCTCAATCATCTTGGCCAGAATACTGTTTGACACGTCCTGGGGTATCATCTGCTACTGCGTGGGCATATTCATACTGGTGGGCGCAGTGCATTTCTGGAGCCTCCGGTTCCGCGGCCGCCCGGCGGAATCCGTTTCGGCATAATCTGCTCAGGCCACTGCCAACAGGACTGTACCCCCGACAATCATCGCGATTGCGACGAACTTTGCGGTCAGTGCAGACGGCCCCATGGACTCCTGCAGCAGGCCCAGGCTGCGCCAACTGAGCAGCGTGCCGACCACGAAGACGAACAGTGGACGCGTTGCCAGGATTGCAGATGCCAGGGATACCGGGCCGAAGGCAAATGACCATACGAACAGGAGTATTGCCAACTGCGGCAGCAGACCCTCACCGATGAGGAACGTGGCCAGAGCCGGGCCTGAGCGCAGCCCACGCCATAGCCGGCGCCAGTTGGACGGCTGCCCGAAGACGGCGAAAACCGGCACCATGCCCAACTCCTGGAGTCCGAAGACCTCCCAGGGAGAGAGGTCGTCCAGCACCAGTTTAACCAGAAAGAAGGACAGTCCCATGGTAACGGAGCTGGCAATAAGGGCCGTCAAGCCGGGCGTGAGACGGAACAGCCCGCGTTGGAATCCCTCGATGGACACCAGTGCGGCGCCGCAAACCACCAGCGCAATGGCGGCCCATTGCGTCGGGCCTACCTGCTCCCCGAGGATCAGGAGTGCCAGCAGGGCGACGAGGATTGGATTGGTCTGGCTGATAGCTACCGCCCGGGAGGCTTCGCCCAGCTTGAGACCCAGGAAGAGCAAGGCCAGGCCGGCGCCGAGGCTGACGCCGGACAGTAGCCCGAAGACCACGGACTGCGCCGGCGCCGCGGTGGGCCAGCCTACTGCTGCCAGGACGATAATCCCGCAGGTGAGCCGGGTCAGGATGGAACCCGCGCCTAGAACTCCGACGCCGTCGAGGTAATTGTCCAACAGCCGCTTGTGGGCTATGTTGGCGAGGCCCAGGGAGGCCGCGCTGCAAATGGCGAGGAGAATCCACACGGCGCCATTATAACTGTTCAGGCGTCGCCGTATTGTTATAATCCGTGCTATCTAGACTGCGGAGGGCAATTTATGGGCTGGTCGATTCATCATCCGGTGGGGTTGATTCACTACACGCCGGCGGCTTGTCAACGGGGCTACACTCTGTTTTCCACCACTCGCGGTGGACGGGACGCGTACCTGATTGATATGAACGGTAACGTAGTTCATCGCTGGCACTCAGATGAGGGCATCCACTACGGTTATCTGTTGGACAACGGGAACCTGCTTTGCCGGACGATGCCGCCGGAGGACGCCGGCGGTGTGGAGGCGGTGGGTGGCTCGTCAGCCAGCCTCATTGAACTCGACTGGGACAGCAACGTGGTGTGGGCCTATCGCAACGTAATGCTGCACCACGACTTTGAAAGGTTGCCCAACGGCAACACTTTGGCCCTGCTCTGGGAACCTCTCCCCGATGGCCTGCCGGACCAGGTGCAGGGCGGATACGACGTTGACTTCGCTCCGGGTATGCTGGGCGACATGGTTCGGGAAGTTACGCCGGACGGAACGACGGTTTGGGAGTGGCGTTCCTGGGAGCACCTGGACCTGGCCGAGGATGTTATCTCCAACATGGAACCACGTCGCGAATGGACCCATCAGAACTGCCTTAACGTTACTGCCGATGGCGATCTTCTCGTCAGCTACCGGCTCACCAGCACCGTAGGCATCGTTGACCGCGCCTCTGGAGCGTTCAAGTGGAAGTGGGGGCCCGGTGAGCTCTACCAGCAGCACCATCCCACCTGGTTAGACAGCGGCCGCGTGCTGATTTTCGACAACGGCAGTCATCGCCGCGGCGCCAGCCATTCCCGCATCGTCGAAGTAGATCCGGCAACCAACGAAATCCATTGGCAGTACCGGGGATCTCCCGACATCTCATTCTATAGCTACAACATCAGCAGCGCCGAACGGCAGCCCAACGGCAACACTCTGATTTGCGAAGGAGCGCCCGGCCGACTGTTTGAGGTAACCCCACGGGGCGAAATCGTCTGGGAATACATCAACCCCTTCTACGCCTCCAGCGGCGATGGCGCGGAAGCTTCCAACGCTACCTTCCGCTGCCACCGCTACGGTCCGGAGCACCCGGCGCTGGCCGGCCGCGATTTGGATCCAGCACGGCATTCGGGGCTGAATCGGCTGTTGGCGTGATTTGCCGTTAGCCTACGGCGTAACCTCAAACTCGACCTCGGCGACCTTTCGGACGCCTTCGTACACGTAGGCCCAATAGCGACCGGGAGCCCAGCGCTGTCCCGGTTGGGGACCCAACGAAATCCATTGAGTGCCGCCGGCGTGCTGAGGCTGAAAGGTGATGGTAACGTCGCGCCGTGAATATGGGAATCCGTCCTCAGAGTGCTCGACGATTTCCAGGGTCAACTCTCTGGCGGAACCTTCCACCCTCTGGGAGTATTCCAGGGTCAGGTATGCCCATCCGGTTACATCGCCGGCGGAGAACGAGTTGACGGCTGGGCCGTCCGGACTCAGTGTCACGTACGCCCGATCAACTCCGCCCTTGATGGCCGGCAGGCTGGCGTCGGCCGGAGACGGGTCGGGTACGCCATCGACGACGAAACTTGCCGTACCGCGATACCAACGGTCCCAGATTTGCTCCAGCTCCGGCTGATTGAGCCGTCCGAAAGCGCGCAGCCAGGCGACGCGCAACTCAACCTCCTCGAATTCGTACTCCGATGGGTAGGCTGGCGCCTGCGCGAGGGTGGCGTAAAGCTCACGCCAACCCTGCAGGAACCTTTCTTCGCCCAGAGCGTGGTACAAGGTCAGCATCAACCGCTCGCCTAGTGAGTAGTAGCACTGCCAGAGGCTAGGGTCAATGTTGGCGCTGGCGTCGCTGCTGTCTTCGGGGAACAGTGTTTCGAGCTCGCTGAGGGACTTGGCTTCCGAGCATGGGCTATTGGTAACTTCAATTGGCGTGTGGGTAAGGACGTGTCGCGCGTAGGAGGCGGCGAATTCCGCTCCACCCTCGGCGTACCAGGTTGGTCGAGCATACAGGTAGTAGTGGGCGATTTCGTGAAACACGGAATGAACCGAAAACTCGGGTTTCTCGTTGGCGTCTATTTCGGGCTTTAGGGTAACGTGGGTCTGGTAGTTGGTGCCGGCGGCGGCGCCAGCCAGGTATGGAGTGACGTGTATCACCACGGCCGGCGTGGGGAAAGGCGCGTTAAACATATCCTCAAAGGGTTCTGTCCAATTTCTGCGGGGTATGATATAATCGCTGGCACATAAAACGCAAA
>VXTR01000013.1 GCA_009837355.1 Chloroflexota bacterium
CATCGCTACGCTGGAAACTGCCGAATGACTACCCCGCAAAAATGGACAGAACCCCAGGACGGGATGCAGCCCGCCGGCAGGCCGGATGCAGGGTAGCACCAACGCGGGCGATGTGGCTCGGCAGCTGCTGGCCGCACACGTCGCAGTTCTCCGGCCACCGGCGCCCACGTCGGCCGGCGTCGTTTGACGCCTCCGCCTGGCGTCGCCCCTGGTGTTCGCCGTAACCCTTGCGGTCGAGGGGCTGCATTAGTCGGCCTCGATGATGCGAACCTCGCGGGGTTCGACGTCGTCAACCAGGATGGCCACCAGCATCGGCAGGCCGGTTTCCGTCTGTGGGGTGTGGGTGTCCCGCAGGTACCAGCCATCGCGCAACGCCTGGTTGACGTCGGCTTCGAAGTCGTCGTACTCGGTGAGCGCCCAGGCAATCACTCTCACTCTCATTGTGTGGGTCCTCCTCCCCAGGCGGGGCCGCCCCTTGCCTGGAGAAGCATTATGCGCGCACCGGCCCCAATGGGCGCGGTTGTTGACACCCTGCGGCGCGCGCCGGCATGGAACCCGCCGGCCCGAAGGCTGCATCCAGCCCCCGGCGCAAGATGTTGATGGCCGCGTTCACGTCGGCATCGGCGGCGTAACCGCAATGCCCGCACCGGAACGACTGGCCGTCTCTTGATTCGCCGTCCACCACGCCGCAGGCGGCGCAGCCCTGGCTCGTATAGGCCGGGTTCACCCGCACCAACGGAACACCGGCGCTTGCAGCCTTGTATTCCAGTTGTGAAAGTACCCGGCCCCACGATTGGGCCAGGATGCTGCGATTCAGCCCGCTCTTGGCGGCGACGTTCTGGCCCGGCTCCTCCGGCGTTCCGGCAGCCGAGCGCGTCATATTCGGTATCTGGAGGTCTTCCACGGCGAAGAAGTCATACTGCTGCACCAATGCGGCGGTGAGCTGGTGAGCCTTGCCCCGTTCGGCGTCGGCCACGCGCTGCCATTCCCTGGCCAGGGCCGCCACCTTGCGCCCGCGTCCGTTGCTGCCACGCTTGGCCCTGGACACCCGACGCTGCAGGCGGCGCAAGCGGCGACGGTCAATCTCTACGCCGGCGACGGTCTGGCCGTCGGACAGGCTGACGCGCTTGGCCACTCCCATATCGATGCCTATGGGGTTCGCGGGCAGGGCGCCGGACGTGGGCGGGTCGTCGTGGCCATACACCAGGTCAACGTACACGCCCCGCGCCTTGCGGGTGATGCGGACGGCCTGGGGCTGGCCAGCGGGCAGGGGCCGGTGCGGGCGCAACCGAAGCGTGGGCAGCCCCTTGACCCGGATCTGCGCCCGGTCTCCGTTGACGGTCAGCCAACTGCGGCTGCCGGCGTCGGTCAGCTCGATGCTCCGGTAGCGGCGGGATGAACGGAAGCGGGGGAAGCCGGGCTTGTCGCCGGCCTTGATGCGCCGAAAGAACGCCTGATACGCCCGGTCAACCCGAAACAGCGCGCTTCGGCCAACTTGCACGTCCAGGGCGGCCCAGGCGGGATCGTCGCCGCGAACCAGGGTGAACTGCTTGGTCTGGTCGTACTTGCTGATGCTGACGCCGGCCATCCGGTAGGCGTCGCGACGCTCCTGGAGGGCGGCGTTGTACAGCCTGGCCGACATTCGCAGCACGGCGTCAAGTCGGCGGTGTCCCTCGCGGGTGAGCTGGGCCTTTACCTGGTAGGTGCGGGCGGTGGTATGCTTTCCCATAGCAGCGTTGGCCTGGTGATGAGGTTTGCGCTGTTAGCGCCGTCCGGTTGTGGCCGGACGGCGCGCATTCTAGCAGGGGCGGCCGGGGCTGGCAATGCGGTTAGGGATGCAGGGTTTGCATCTCTATCGTCAGGCTGGCGACTGACGACAAGCGGTCAAGGAGGCCGGCGGCGGCCAAAGCTTTTATAGCGTTACTTGACGCCAGGGCATTGTAACGCCATAATCTGATCAGATTATGGCGTTACAGGGAGATTGCGCTATGCCAGGCTACAACTTCGGCAATTCCGTTCGGCTCAAACGCCAGGCTTACCGATACCGCCGTATTTGCGACGAGTGCGGTCAGGAATACAAGGCCGCCCGCCAGTCCAGCCGATATTGCGGTGGCACTTGCCGCCAACGAGCCAACCGGAGCGCCGCCGGACCTGGCCAGCCCCCGGTTGCGAAATAAACGGGTTGAGCGGGGGGTAGGCATGGCAACGACCGTAGAAGAACGCTTGGCGCGACTGGAGGGCGGCTACGAGCACGTGGCCACCAAAGCGGACATTGCCGAGCTGCGTAGCGAAATAGCCCGGATGGAAACCCGGCTGCTGTTACGGCTGGGCGGTTTGATGGTCGCCGTTGCCGCCGCCGTTACCGCCGCCGTCCGATTCCTGGCCTGAGCCGCATAAGCCCATGGCCCGGTTCGCACAACGGGGGTTACGTAAATCCGTTTGTGCGGGGATTCCCGCCGGCGCGCCGATTGCGCTTTTCGTCAGCGGGTTTTCGCCCCGGCCGGTTACGGATTCCGTCGTTTATCAGCTGGCGATCGGCGGCCGCGGTGAACGGGTTTCGTCGCGCAGGAGCGGCGGATTTCGTCAACGGCCGCGACGGATTGCGCTGGCCAGGAACGGCCCCGACTTTTCCCGGGAAAAGTGTCAACGAACGCTCGTGGGGCAATACGGATTCCGCCGCCCTAACCGCGTCCAAACAACCGCAGCCCCAAGGATACCGAAACGGAGAGCAAGGCCATCCAGCTGAATATCCGAACCCCCGTCCCGATCACCCCCATTACACCCTCTTGCGCAAGAATAGGGTAATCGAATGTCAAGAAGCCGAAAAGCGTCTTGAACACGCCTCCCAAAACGCCTGCCGCCTTGGCGAAAAAGTTGGTCTCTTGAGGCTCGGCTATTGCGGCCGCCTCAAAGGGAGTACCGCAGGCCCACGAAGCGGTCGCTTCCGTTACGCACTCCTTTGGAGCGTCGCCCAGCCCGGAATAGCCCCAGGCAAACAGCAGCACAATGACGTGAAGCAGCGCCCAGGTGGCCAAACTACCTAAACCGAATATGCCAGACATGGCCCCTCCTCAAATCAAGCCTTTTCAAGGCCGAACGGCAACGCCGCCATGCCCAAACAATAGCCATCACGCTGCCGGCGCTTCCTCCCGACACGTAACTAACAATTTAGCAGTAATGGGCCCACTCTACCAGCCCAAGCACCAGCAACTCTATTGCCAGCAAAACGGACGTGATCGCGATAACCCACAAGGCGAAAACCCCATGCCCAACGCCGCGCATCACCATGGCTAACACTCCCAGGCGGTCGCCCCGTCCTCCGGCTCGGTCGGCTGCGTCCAGAACGACGGGAAAGCATCCTCCAGCCCCCACAGCGGAGGTTCTGGGGCAATCTGCATGGGAGCCGGAACGGGAGACCCCGGCCCCCACACTATCAGCAGCCGTTGCGTGGCCCAGGTGCAGGTCTCAACCGGCTCCTGGACATAGAAAAGGTCAACGCCGATGCCCCGCCAAGTGTGGCCGCCCATCAGCCGCACCGTGGCCCAGGTGCAAGTTTCAACCGGCTCCTGGACATAGGAATCGTCCGCACCGAGGAAATACCAAGTATGCCCGCTCATCGGTTGTTAACCCGGTTCATGACGACCACCATTGCAAGGGACCCCACCCCCAGCCCAATGAGGCCAGGCACTCCCCACATAAACAAAGCAATGCCAATCGCTAACCATATTAGCGAAAGAACCATCAACAAAAACCCGACCCCCGCCAGTATCGTCACGGGGACTGGATAAGGCTTGCTGTTCGGGCAACAGCCATCTTTGCATCTCTGTACCATATTCAACGCCTCCGTTCCCTGTTTCATCATCTGCCGCCCCGCAGCTCACGCTTCGACAAAAAGGGATGGCCTCCGGCCTTGGCCTTGCCCTTGCCCTGCTTCGGCGGCGGACCGTAAGTCGGCCGGGGCTGGCGTTGGCCGGGCTGCCGCTGGCTGCCACGGCCAACCGCAGTAGGCGGGGCGACAACCGGAGCGTCAATCATGACCATTGGAACCGGCGCGGCGCTTTCGTTTCCCTGGGTCAGCAGGGGATGGCGGAAGCGGCTGGCGAGCTTTTGTCGTTCCGACACGGTTTGCGTCTTCACTGCCTCGCCGTCTCCCACAGGCACAATCTTCGCCTGGCCAGCGTAACGCTGCTGCGGAACCGGCGGGGTCAGGTCGGTTTCGACGATGGCCACGTTCTCAATCGGCGCGATGGATTCGACGCGTTCCGCGCCGGTGTCAATGTCGTATTTGACGCGCACCATCTGGTCGTACTGGATCACCCGGGGATACTCACCGTCCGGGGCCTTGATGGTGGTCACGTCGTCAAAGTCCGGTCGGTCGCCAGCCCGACGCTGATTGCGCTCCACGTCGGCCGGTTCGCGGCTGCCGCGGCCACGTGTCGCTGGCATCGAGGGGCGGGCCACGGGCGGCGCGACAATGCGCCCAGGGGGGGGAGGGGTGTCCGGCGGT
>VXTR01000067.1 GCA_009837355.1 Chloroflexota bacterium
AAAGCGCGGACCCTACGGCCCTCGCAAATCCGCAATTTCAAACTGAGACACTACCAAATGTAACAGAACCGCCAGCGCTGGTTCCAAATGCTCGCTGAATAAGTGAGCATTGCCGCGCGTGAAGTGAGCAATCGAGTCGTGGGGACTGAGTTGCAATGCCCTGTCGCAGTCCGTGGTCGCTAGGTCATAATCGCCTGTGGCGACACGCGCGTCCCCTCGGAACCGATATGTCAGCGGGTCAGCGGGTTTGAGACGCGCCGCATTGTCGTAATCGGCAATGGCCCGTGCCAGATCGCCTTTCATGCGGTATGCCGCTCCCCTGCCCAGGTGGGCCGCCGCGTTCCCAGAATCCAACTCCAATGCGGTCCCAAAATCCGCGATTGCTGCGTCGTAATTCCCTCTGTAGCGGAAGCAATCGCCCCGGACTCGGTGGGCATCGGCGTGGTCGGGGTCCAGGCGTATGGCGTCGTATAAGTCGGCCAACGCTTCCTCCAAAAGGTCCTGTTCACCATGGGCCACTCCCCGCTGGTAATAGGCCTGGGCATCATCAGGACGGAGCCGGATGAGTTCGGTCATGTCGCCAGCCATCCGATCCCACTGCCTCCGATTGCCGAACAGGATGCCCCGTAGCATATATGCTGCCGCATGGTCCGGGTCCAACTGCAAGACGGCTTCCATGTCCGCGATGGCCAGGTCATCGTTGCCCTTGGCGAAATGGGCGAGGCCCCTGGTGACGTGGGCATGGTCGTCATCAGGACTGAGCCTGATCACGGCGTCCATGACGGCAATCTTCCGGTCGTGTTCATCCGGGCCGGCATTCTCACGGGCTTCTTGACCGAATTCCCGGAGCATTTCCCAGAACCTCAGCGTGTCCTCCTCGGCTCCGAAATGCCGGGCCCTCCTGAGGTATCGCCGGTGCTTCTTGCCGTCTCCCGTCAACAGGGCGAGCTCCGAGGCCGCCAGCAAAGTAGACGTTTCCTCCGGGTCCAGTTCGAGCGCCGCCTCGAACGCTGCCAGGGCTCGGGCCAACTCTCCCAACCTCCACTCCGCAGTGCCCAACGTGCAATGGTAATGGGCGTCCAGCGGTCCGCACTCCGGCTTTGCGCTCCGGAGATGTGCTACCGCCTCCGCCGGCCGGCCAGTGTGATACAGGGTCGCGCCGATCTCGGTCCAGGGGACTATCCAGTTGGGGTCCAGCGCAACCGCTCTTCGGCAGATGGCTGGGCAGGACGCTAGCCGTCCGGCGGCGGACAAACGACCGGAACAGGTCCCAATTATCGGCGTGCCACCGCAACACGGCGGACAGCGTGGGCGGCGACTGGCAGCCGTTCTCCCTCTTTTGCGGCGACGAGACGAAGCCGGCGCCGGTCAACACCTCCGCTATGGCATCGATGATTTCGGCCCGGGTGGCATCTTTCACCAGGCGCTCCGGGTCAGCGGCGAAATACCGGCGCGCGTTCCTATGCTGGAGGACGGGGTGCCTGAGGCCCAGCCTCGTAACCAGAGATCCGATTATCTGTCCGCTGGTGGGCAGATGGGGCCTCGTTTCACGTTCCGTCATATTTGCCTCGCATTCTTCACCAATCATACCGGCCATCCCGCAAAAGAAACCTGTCAACGTCAACCGACACCTCCCGGAGGGCGGCGTCTACGCCGATCTCGTTGATGGGTTGGCTGTACGCATGGACGCCGGCCGTGTTGTCGAAAAACCGGCCCGCCGGATCGACCATCACGTAACTCCCGGTCATCAATGAGTTGTCCTCCGGCACCACCGCCACTCCCAGGTCCTCCACGCAACGGTTGCGGGCCACATACCCGGCGAACTCGTCTGGAGTTACCAACTGGTCGTCAACCAGACCGTCGTTCTGGCCGCTGATCGGAAGCACCTGGAAGAGCTTCCACCGCTCCGGCAGCACCCTGGCAATGAAGCAGGTCAGGTCCTCATCGCAATTGCTGCGCGACACCACGGTGTTGATCTTCAGACGGATGCCCTGCCGTTTCAGCAATTCAATCACAACAAAGTAATCGGCCTCGCTGAGCGGGCCGTCCCGGGTCGCGCGTCCCGACGATTCCAGCTTCTCCGGGTCCACCGTGTCTATCTCACCGCGGCCCAATCAAGGCTGTTCCCCACGCGGCCCAGCCACTCCGTCGTGATCCGGCTGCCGTTCGTGACGATGGACGTGGTGAGCGACATTTCCTTGGCTCGCCGTATCAGGTCCGGGAGCCAGGGGCACAGGGTGCGTTCCCCGCCAGCGAAGTTGATTTTACCGAACCCGGCGCCGGCCAGCGCATCCACCACGGCCAGGCAACCCTCGCGCGGCAGGTGTCCCTTGGGCAGGACCTCCTGCCCAATGTCCTGAAAAGTAGCGAAACAGAACCTGCATTTCATGTTGCAGGGCTTCCAAAGGTGGAAGTTTACTGATGGTATTTGCGTTGCGGCGTTCATATCGACCTCACGATGTTCCGTGACTGGACGGACGTGTACTGGTGACCATCGTAGGCTCGGCTTCACGCGCGGTCAACCCCAGTTTTGCGGACAAAACGCGGCCCGCTGAGAAATTTCCCCAATTCACCGAACAAATGGGCGTCGGGGCTAGTTGGAAAGACAGCAAAGCGCTGGCGTGTTTCTGAATGTTGACATATTGGCTTTGTAGCAAGCGAAACCGACCTGAAAAGAATCCCCTCCCAAAATATCCTACCACTCGACCTCGGCCGCCGTACTCTTGCCGTCCTCGAATGTCCCCTCCGGCGGCTGTTGGAGGGCTGCGCTTGCTGGTCATCTTGGCAGGCATCTCATTGCCGGGCGAACTGGTCGGCAACCAAATTGTTTTGTGAGTTGCGCCAAGGCGGGCCGACCCGATGGGCAACCTGCCGATACGCTGGTGACGGGTGCCTTGAGGGACACCTGCGTGTCGTGCCCGGCGGGATTGCACGGCTTCAACGTCGGCCCGTTCAATGCTGGACTTTACGCATTTTGGGGTGGTGTGAGCCAGAGCGTTCGAGAGCAGATGATGTAAAGGGCTCCAGAACTAGCCTCCTCAGCGTCGGCGGCAATGGCGAGAGAGGCTGCCATATCATGCGGAGCCAGCGTGGCCAAGAAAGCAACAGGCTTACCGATACTCCTATATAATGACGAAAATAGAACCTCTTCCCCACGTTGAAATAAACGTGGGGTTAATCTGGGGAGAATGGGATGTTTGATCGCTACATCGGCATCGACTATTCCGGTGCGGGAACCTCAAACGAAAGGTCGGGTAAACTGGCTGTCCAGCTAGCAGAGGGCGATGGCGAGCCCAAGCGCAAGTGTACGTACGCACAAGGCGCAAAGAACTGGACGCGGGCCGAGCTCGCCCACTGGTTAGCAAGGGAACTCCGGGAGTGTCCCAAGACTTTAGTAGGCATTGACCATGCTTTTTCGTTCCCAATCAAGTACTTCCGGCAGCACTACATGGTACCTGCAAACGACTGGGAAAAGTTCTTGGACGATTTTCAAAATAGTTGGCCGACCGACCAAGGCCGAGTCACCGTTCGCGAAATGTATTACAAGCAGATCAGGCGCATGATGGGCCAAGTGCCAGGCGAATACCGGTTCGGATTTCCCTATTGGCAACGCTTAACGGAGAAGTGCGCTACCGTGACCCCGGCGCCGGTGTTCGATTTCATGGCCGGGCCGCGCACTGTGGCCTTCTCTTCACACGCCGGGCTTCCATGGTTGCGGCAAGTTCGCCAAGAGTCAGGAGGACCAAAAGCCGGAGTTCACTTCTGGCCTTTCGACGGGTGGTCCGTTTGTGGCGACCATTCGGTCGTAGTCGAAGTGTACCCGGCGATCTGGAAAAAGACGTACAAGAAAGAGACCAAACACATGAACAGCGATCAGCGAGATGCTTACATGATTGCCCGTTGGATGTCGGAACGGGATCATGATGAAAACGACCCTCTTGCGGAGTACTTCCATCCGCGCGTACCCGGGAAACAGAAGCCTCGGGCAAAAACCGAAGGTTGGATATTCGGCGTGCGTTTCCCATCAAGCTTGGCGCGTCAATCGCTTCACCTGCCCACTGACGCCTTCAGCTAGACGCAGGACCACAACCCCAACAATCTCCCGTCGCGGCTAGAATCACCCCTACGGGAACCCTGCCAGGTCCTGATTCGATGCCATACCCGTGTACAGAAGTTTGGATGACTTCCCTTTCGAGCCTGTCTCAAAAGTCGGGATGCCGGTTGGGGTGTAGACTGTGAGCAAGCC
>VXTR01000073.1 GCA_009837355.1 Chloroflexota bacterium
TACACGCCAATGCCAAGATACAAGGTGATGGTCTTGGTTGTTCTGGGCATGATGCATCCTTGTTATCCAGTCTTACTAAGATAGTGGGCCACCGACGCCACCTTGTCAACCTTATCCCCGGCGAGGACTTGCCAAGCACTGCTGACAGGCCCAAACAGTCAGGGGAGAAACAACCCATATGGCCAATCGGCGTAGTCGTCGGTGAAAACCCGTTCCGGGGCTCCCTCCCACTGGGATACCAGTAGGTTCAAAATCAGATTGTCCAGCTGCGACAGCGCCTTGAGCTTGTCCTCCAGTGCTTCGAGGGAAACTCGCTCTGCCGGCACCTCGGCGCCCCTTGAAGTCGTAACGCTGCCGAACTACACGAAAGAATGGGCCAACGTGTTGCGGAAATCGTAGCATTCCCGGATCTGGCCAGGGAGGTCGCCGAACTGCTCGGTCATGAGACTATTTTCGGTGACCGCTTCGTAGAGCCGCAGCTTAGACCGGAGCGGAATCGGCGCTTCGCTAAACCAACGGCGGAATTCCTCCCGATGATTCCCGACATCCAACCACTCCGTCAAGAGCCAGGTCAAATTCAGCTCGAGCGAGGCCATCAAGCCCAGGTATTCACCCCTCATGCGGTTGTATTCCGCAGCCTGTTCCGGACTCATATCCATAGCCTATATTCGCCAATGCATTTCACCGGCCCTTGCACCTTCACACTGACCGGGCACAGGTTTTCGACTGGGGACGATCCACCCCTCTAATCCGGTCATTGGTCCGGGTCAAACCACCTCCGCCTCACTCCCACGAGTCTGAGCCAGCGGTCCTCCTCCAGACCCGACGCCTCCGTCCCCTCCTCTACGTTCGTTTGATCGGCGAACAGGACGTAGGAAGCATATCCTTCATTAACCGTGCTGTTGTACCTGATCCCATCCACCCTGGACCCTCCCCAAGTCACTCTGGCTCTGATGAACTCGGTAACAACCTGCGTTGGCACGTATTTGATGTGGACACGGTCGTCCTTTTTGACGCGCCTGGAAATCTCCCGAGAGATGTGATGCAAGAATCTCAGCGCTCGTCGCGGATCAACCTCTTGAAAATCGGGCACGGACTCGAACAGGCCAGGCACTTCAGGAATGTTGGTAAGGTCAAGCAGGACGGCTGGACGCAGGGTCTCGAAATCGCCGAGACCGTAGTAACCCGGGCCTTCAGCGACTTCCAAGAGGGCGGTGTCGTCATCGTCGCAGCCGTAAAACATGGGAATGCCCGCCGGGCTCATCCGATTCGCCCTTGTAGCCACCGGATAGGGCGGCGGTCCCAGTTCTCCCGGAGAGTCGTACTGTTTGCCGCCTCCTTCCTTTCTGGCGCGCACTAGACGGGAACCGACCGGGAATTCGTGGAATAAACCCATGTTGACCGCGTATTCGAAGATGGTCTGGAGAATCTCGGCTGGACTGAACACGTCAGCATCGTCCGGGTCTCCCTGATTGTCCATGAAAAAGTACCGCCTCTGGTGCATCACGACTTTCCTGAAGTACTCCCAGCTGTAGCGGGGGCGTTCGAGGTCATCCAAGCCGTAGGCGTTCTCCGGGCACCATTCCTGGTCGAAATATTCTCCAAATAAGGCCTCGAGCAAGGACCATTCGTTGGCTTGCGGGAATTCCAATTCAAGCACCTCAGTAGCCAGATCGAACGCATCCCAATGCGGACGCCAATAGCCTCCTTCCCAACCGAGCTGATTCACTGCCAGGTCGTACTCCCGGAATAGACAACTCAGAAAATGTTCCGATACTTCCTCGACGGGCGCGGCGATTGCCGTTTCACCTGCCGACCCGCAGAACGAGCATGACAGCGCGACCGCGTTCTGCTCGACGAACTCGGCCAGGCCGGGATCCGTGAAACAGCTGACGCACACGTATTCTTCGGCGTTATTCATCGTTGACTCCGATTCCAAAGTTGCTCGGACCAGCCGGAGGCGCACCGGCAAGTCTTTGATGACGCTGGCGCAAAGTGCCTTCGGCATCAATCCGGGCAGCATTTTCACCCGAGGCGCCGGAAGTGCAATTGCCGGGCGGAACGTCGGCTATCTACCGGCCCTGAACGGCGCCTGATGACTCACGCCACAAATAGCATAACGGCGAAGGCATCCGAGGAGTGCCCACGCCGGCAGTACAGAGATCGTGATCCTCGAGCGGCCCCGAAGGACATTCTCACCGGGCAATTCCTGCGGACATTATCTTGAAGCAATGGCAAGAGGTCCGGCATGGTGCTGACAGGTCTCGATCGCCTGGGACTCTCACACCTTGACCCGGACTTGCCGGCATCGGAACTGGTGTTGGGACGGGCGAGGTCTCAGGACGTAGACGGACTGCGTGTATGACTTCTGCTCCTGTGAGCCTGCTACACCCTACCCTGAATCGCGGCCCGGAAGTCAGGGTTCAGCATATAGGTGTTGATGGCCTTGTGGAACTCCACCGGGCGCGGCAGGCTGATGTTGCCGTTGTCCCGCTGCACCCGGCGCAAGGCGTGGCCGATGCTGACCTGAGTGGTTCGTATCGCGCCCACCGCTATGCCTAGCTGGGCCGTCAGCGATTCGCGGGTTACGCCGTCCGCTCCCGACGCTGCCAGCACCGCCACCAGGCGCCGCGCGGCGTCGGTCATGTTGCTCACCAGTTCGTTGCACAGGTGGCTGTCCCACTGGGCCGGAGTGGGCGGCGGTTCAGGGGCCGGCTGGCGACGCGCCGTTCCGCTGGCGCCGTTCTCCCACATGCTCTGGTAGCGGGACGGCATCTGCGCAGGTGTCCCCGAGGGCGCAAGCGCGGCCGGCTCCGTCGCCGGCTCGGCTGATGCAACTTGCGGCGCAGCAACGACGGCGGTTGACGGCGGCGCGCTCTGTACTCCGGCGATGCGCCGCAGGGCAGCGATGGACCCCTCCGGGTCTCCCTCAATGCTGATGGTTACTGAAATGGACGGCATACCAGGCTCCGATGGTTGCGGGGGTGGCGAATCCGCCGCCAATGGTATCACGATCCGTTGCCAGGCCAGCTCCCGGAACGTCAGCGCTATGTCCCATGACGGCCCAGTCCCAAAGTGGCTGCACCAACAGCCACTGCGCCATCGTTCCAATACGAACCCAATCACGGAGGTCCTTGCTCCGTCCGGCTTGATGAACCGGTCAGTCCCGATAATATCGCCCCGGCGTGCAGAGAATCGGTCTGTGCAGGATCAGGATTTTCGGGCCGGTGATCAAATGTCGACCCGTACTGGCATCATACACCCGCACCAGCCCGAAGGGATTGGAGCCGCCACGGACGGGTTGCTCATCATCATCTCCCCACACGCTGGGACCGTATTCCAGGACCCGGCCTTCATCCAGGTCGACCCGCGCTTCCAGCAGCGTGATGTTGCTGTATCGCTGGTGGGTCACCACCTTGCGGGGTTCGTCACATGCGGTCCATGACCACGGCCCTGAATGCTCTACCGGCGCTGCCCATTTGGCCTCCACCGAGAGTTTGCGGGCACCCCTCTGGCCCGTATAGCCGGAAACGCGATGCACCGGCTCCCATTCCTGCCCGCCATTGATTCGTTCCACGATCCCCGATGCCCTCAGGATCTCCGCGCCGGCCTGCAATTCCTCCGCCGTGGGATAGAACTCCCTCGGCCCTCCGTCATCAACCAGGGGAGAGGGGTCAAAGCTCAATTGCCAGAGCGGGAGATACCACACCAGGACGGCGACCAACGCCGTAGCCAGGGGAACCAGAATCATCAGCGACACGCGATGGGCCAGGAATTTCCCCCTGACCCAATTGGTGATTGTCGTCATCTTATCGCCGCCCGCCGGTGTCAATTTCATCCTCTCCACCATCTCGGTTGCCGGGGATGCCCGATGCCGATTGTAAACCCAACGCGCCAAGAGCAAAGCAACGGAATTGACCTGGAACGAATAGTGGCCATAAATGCCAGCGTCCAGCATTCCAACCTGTGGTCAATGGTCATGTCGTCACGGGTCAAACCTGACCCGTCATCCGTTTCCTATCGCCGCCGGCGCCTTCGACCGGACGCCGGGTCGCAACCACGACAGGTTCGCATTCCGCCACCAAATCACCCGCCCGGGGCTACGTTAGGGCCGGATACGTTGTGATACCCGTGTACGGGAATTGGCGTCAGTTCCCAAAAGAGCCTGTCCCAGAAAACCCGTGTACGACCCGCAAGGAGTGGTGAA
>VXTR01000006.1 GCA_009837355.1 Chloroflexota bacterium
GGTTGGAAGTTGCCACTATGACCGAGGATGATACCCCGCAATAATCAACAGAACCGAATGCCGTCAGGCGCTGTTGGCCGTCTAGCACTGCTATTACTTGTCGATTGTCAATCGGATCTAGCTCGGGGCAATGCGGTGCGTCGCGCTCGTGGTACCGCCTAACGAAATCGTAATAACTATATTGTGCGGAATTTTCGGGATTGATTTTCCAGAGCAGAAATTCACCAAACGGATACCCTTGCATCACGCTATCGAACAAGGTGCAAATCTGATCGGGACTCCAAACGAATTCCCGTTGAATCGCTGGCAGTACAATTTCATTTCTTTCAATGCTGCTCAGCACGTTCCTGATGCTACCTACTGGACGGTACATTTTCGACCTCCTATTTCAATGAGTGTTTAGAGTGCGAAAAGCGCGCCTAGCCGCGGGGCAGGCCCAACCCCCGGCTGGCGATGATGTTGCGCTGGACTTCGCTGGTGCCGGCGGCGATGGTGTGGGAGAAGGCTCGCAGCCAGTGCTCCTGCATATCGGCGGCCATGGGGGTCCACTTGTCGTCGCGGAGGCCGCCGTACATGCCCATAATTTCCAGGCAGGAGGCGGTGGTGCGCTGGACGGTTTCGCTGCCGAAGACCTTGGACATGGACGCTTCCTTGTTGGGCACCAGGCCCTCGCCCTGCATCCAGGCCACGTTGTAGGCAATGAGACGGGCGACCTCGCACTCGATGTAGCGGTCGGCCAGCAGGTTGCGAACCCAGGGTTCCTGGCTGAGAGGCTGGCCGTTGCGGGAGATGCCGTCGGCCCACTTACGGGTGTCGTCCAGGTGGCGGAAGGACGCCGCCGAGTAGTCGATGCCGGAACGCTCGAAGTCCAGCAGGGTTACGGCGACGTACCAGCCGCGGTTCTCTTCGCCGACGATGTTGCGGGCGGGAACGCGAACGTTGTCAAAAATAATCTGGTTGAACTCGTGACGGCCGCCCATGTTGATGATGGGGCGCACTTCAATGCCGGGTGTTTTCATGTCCACCAGGAAGAAGCTGATGCCCCGGTGCTTGGGGGCGTCGGTGTCGGTGCGGGTGAGCAGCATAATCCAGTCGCCGCGGTGTCCCATGGAGGTCCAGATTTTGCTGCCGTTGATGACGAACTCGTCGCCGTCGCGGATGGCGCGGGTGCTGAGGGAGGCCAGGTCGGAGCCGGATTCGGGTTCGCTGTAGCCCTGGCACCACTGGACTTCGCCCTTGGCCACCGGGGGCAGGTGTTCGGCCTTCTGCTCGTCGGTGCCGTGAATCATCAGGGTGGCGCCCATCATGCGGACGCCGAAGTTGTCGCGGCCGGGCGCGCGGTGGTAGGTCATGGCCTCGTTGAAGATGGCGGTGCGTACTGGCGACGCCTTCTGTCCGCCGTACTCTTCGGGCCAGTGCATGGTGAGCCAGCCCCGGTCGGCCAGCTTGCGGCGCACGTCCAGGGTACGCTGCCAGTTATCTTCGCCGGCACCCCGTTCGCCCAGCTCCCATTCGGGAACGTACTCTTCGGAGATGAACTGCCGGAGGTCGCTCTGGAAAGCGGCGTCCTCGGTGCTGAATTGGAACTCCATGATGGTGATCTCCTGTGATGACAGTCGCGGGAACCGATGCTATCGGCGTTGACTTTAGGGGACGTAGGAAGGTCGCATCAGTTGCGCTGGATGATGCCGCAAGCGACTCGGGCGCCGGCGCCGGGGTCTGCGCCATAGGAATCGGGCTTTTCGTGGATGATGATGGCGGAACCGTCAGCGTCAAACAGGGTGTGGCTGACGTCGGCGTCCAGAGTTATGGTGTCGGTGAAATAATCCGCGCGGACGTTGCCGTCGGCGCCGGCGTAAATGTTAGGCATATCGCCGGGATGCACCCCGTCGGGGTGGTTAAGCCCATGGCCGATGCCTTCAGGATTGAAATGGTCGCCGGCGGCGGAAAAGTCCGGCGTACAAGCGCCAACGGCGTGGATATGGAAGCCGTGGCCGCCCGGAGTCAAACCGCGTATGTCGGCCGCGATCAGGACGCCGTGAGGTGTCTGGGTCAGCGCAACCGTTCCCATGCTGGCTCCATCCGGCCCGAGCATTGCAGCAGCGGCTTGTGCGCCAATGCTCTGCGGCTGGTGCGGCTGCGGTTGACAGGACAGCAAAGCGATGATTGCGACTAGCGCGGCGACAATCGTTAGCAGGCGTTTCATTGGTTGTTCCGGGTAGGTGAAGTTCGGCTATCTTATCACGGCGGGAGTTACATTTGGCTGTAGCCGCTGCCGGGGCCACGGGTGTCGTCAACGCCCCAGCCGCGTCCCTGGTCGATCCAGCCGAACTCCAGCAGGATTTGCTGGCTGTAGCAGACGCGGCCGGTGACTTTGTCCACGGGTTCGGAGGCGAGGAGCAGCGTGGCCTGGGCCAGCAGTTCGGGCGGCTCGCCCCGAGGGTCGTCCATGCCCTCGACCAGGTGGTGGAACACGGTGCCCGGCGTGGGGACGACCAGGGACGGGGCCACCGCCGTTACGGAGATGCCGTACTCGTACACTTCCTGGGCCAGCCCCTGGGAGAAGCGTTCCAGGGCGGCTTTTTCGGCGCCGTAGCAGGTGCCGTTGTTGGACGGTGTGGTGTATGGGCCGCGACCGGGTCCGACGGCGGAGCCGGAGGATATGTTGACGATGCTGCCGGAGCGGCGTTCCATCATGTCGGTCAAGACCAGTTGGCTCAGGATGAAAGGGGCGTGGAAGTTGACGGCCCAAGAGCGCATCCAGCGGTTGACGGGAAAGTCCTTGATGGGGAGGTAGTAGGTGAGGGCGGCGTTGTTGACCAGCACGTCCACGGGCCCGTAGATGCGGCGGGCCTCGGATACCAACATCTCACAGTCTTCGGGCAGGGAGATGTTGGCGGCGACGGGAGTGGCCTCGCCGCCGGCGTCCTTGATGTCGGCGATGGTTTTGGCCAGGGAGCCTTCCAGGGGATGGTCGCCTTCGTTGACGGTGCGAGCGGCGCAGATGACGCGAGCGCCCTCGGCGGCGAAGAGGCGGCTGATTTCAGCGCCGATGCCGCGGCTGGCGCCGGTGACGATGGCGGTTTTTCCTTCCAGTTTGGGCATATTTGCGTTTCCTTGATTCCGAATGCGATTGGGGATGCGACGCCGACGGTTAAGGCGGCGGCGGCAATGACGATTATAGCAATTTCAGGTCAGGCTACCCGTCCAGCAGGTCGGACAGCAGGCTTTCGTTCATGGTGAAGCTTTCGGACTCGGCGGGGAAATCGCCGGAGCGGACATCGTCGGCGTAGTGGCGGAAGGCGGCGGCGATTTGGTCGGCCAGGGTGGCGTAGCGGCGGGCGTGCTTGGGCAGGAAGTCAGAGAAGAGGCCCAGCATATCGTGGAAAACCTGGACCTGTCCGTCGCAGTGGGGGCCGGCGCCGATGCCGATGGTGGGGATGGACAGCCGCTCCGTGATGACGCTAGCCAACGGGCTGGGGACGCATTCCAGCACCACGGAGTAGGCGCCGGCGTCCTCCAGGGCCAGGGCGTCGTCGAGGAGACGGCGGGCGGCGGCCCTGGTGCGTCCCTGCACGCGGTAGCCGCCCAGGGCGTGGACGGACTGGGGAGTGAGGCCGATGTGACCCATGACGGGCACGCCGGCGTCCACGATGCGGCGGACGGTGTCGGCGACGGGGAGGCCGCCCTCGAGCTTGACGGTGTGGGCGCCGCCCTCCTGCATGAGGCGGCCGGCGTTGCGCATGGCGTCGTCGGCGTCAACCTGATAGGCCATGAAGGGCAGGTCGGCGACGACGAGGGCGTTGGACGCGCCGCGGCGGACCATTTGGGTGTGGCGCACCATGTCGTCCATGGTGACGGGGATGGTGGAATCGTGGCCGAGGACGACCATGCCGAGGCTGTCGCCCACCAGGATGATGGGGATGCCGGCGGCGTCGGCGATGCGGGCGGCGGTGTAGTCGTAAGCGGTGACCATGGGGATTTTGTCCCCGGCGCGCTTCATATCGGCCAGTTGTCGGATGGTAGTTGCCATAGTGTGGGGATTGTATCAGGCCGGGCAACCGGCGGCGACTGGATTGGGATTTGGGGTTGGCAGCGTGGTTTTCGTTGGGGATGGCCTCCTTCTTTAGACGGGCTCGGGCGACGGGCCCAGGATGAGCGGGGGAGATTCAGGGGG
>VXTR01000052.1 GCA_009837355.1 Chloroflexota bacterium
GCGGCGGGGCCGGTGGTCATTGGGATGGACGTGGCGCGGTACGGGAGGAGCCGGACGGCGCTGGTGGTGAGGCGGGGGGACGTGGTGGAGGCGGTGCGGGCGCTCAAGGGAATAAACACGATGGCGGGCGTCGGACAGGTGATTGGGGCGCTGCGGGAGTACGGGCCGGCGCAGGTGAACGTGGACGAGGTGGGCGTGGGGGCAGGAGTGGTGGACCGACTGAGGGAGCAGGGATATATGGTGCGGGGGATGTCGGGCAGCGGAAAACCGGAGCGAGACCTGACGTGCGCGAACCGGCGGGCGGAAGGCTACCGGATGCTGGAGCGACGGTTCAGCGAGCGGCGGATACGGATACCGCGGGACGTGGAGCTGATACAGGAGCTGTCCAGGCTGCGCTACAAGTACGACAGCCGGGGTCGGATGCTGATGGAGAGCAAGGGGAAGATGCGCAGCCGGGGTCTGACGTCGCCGGACAAGGCGGACGCTTTGATGCTGGCGTTTCTGGATGACGGGCGGGACGGGTTCTTGTAGGGGCGGTGTTGCGGGATGCGCTATACTAGGCGGCGATTTTGACGCGCGAGGAGTTTTTCATGCCCTGGGCAGAGACCATCGTTGAAACGCTGAAGAAGTGGGACACGTCGCTGATTGCCTACGTGCCCGACATATCCATCGACCGGGTTACCAGCATCATCGAGGCCGACCCGTTCTTTCACCTGGTGTCCTGCACCCGTGAGGAGGAAGCCGTCGGTGTGGCCGTGGGCAGCTATGCCGTGGGGCGCAACGCCGCCGTGTTCATGCAGTCCAGCGGGTTCGGCAACAGCATCAACGGCATCGCCAGCCTGTGCCTGCCGGCCCGGACGCCTATTCCCATCTTCATGAACCTGCGCGGGCAGGTGGGCGAGTTCAACATCGCCCAGGTGGCCATGGGCCGCAACACCAAGCCGATACTGGACCTGTTCGGCATCGCCCACTATACCATTGAAAGCGAAGACCGGATGGATACGTTGCTGGACGGCGTGATGAAGCTGTGCCACGCCCACCGCAATCCGGTCGCCATCTGCATGACGCCCATGCTGCACGGAGGCAAAATTGCTTAGGTTCGACGCCACCCAAATGGTCCTGCGCCACGCCGGGGACTCGCCCATCGTGGGCAACCTCGGCCCCACCAGCGACGAGCTATATCACGCCGGCCACCGGGACCGGAACTTCTACACCTACGGCAACATGGGCCTGTGCTCGTCCATCGCCCTGGGCATGGCCGTGTCCACGGACGACAAGGTCATTTCGCTGGACGGCGACGGTTCGTTGCTGATGAACCTGGGCGCCATCGCCACCATCGGGCGGGAAAAGCCGTCCAACCTGGTGGTGGTCGTGTGGGACAACGAAGCCTGGGGGCAGACCGGCGGGCAGCCCAGCCATACGTCCACCAACACCGACCTGGAGCAGGTGGCTCAATCCTGCGGCATCGCCAAGACCGCCACCGTCAGCGACCTGGAGACGCTGGAGGACGCGTTCGGGCGGGCGATGCGGGAGCCGGGGCCGTGGTTCATCGTGGCCAAGATTGAGGAAGCCGAGTATATGCCCGTGGCGCCGGTGGAGCCGGAGTTCACGCTGTATCGGTTCAGGAATACCTACGTAGCTGGGCAATCGCCATGAACGATCTTCCGTCCGCATGACGGAAGTCGTTTCGACTGCACCGAGATGGTGAGGATGCACAATGAGCGGCGACGAATGGCTGGTCGGCGTGGCCGAGCGGATGAAGAAAGAATTTGAGGATGGGAACGTCCCTACTCCGGAGCGGCTAACGGCTAGGGAGCTTGTCGGCAAATACGGATATGTGCTGCGTGGCTCTTGGATTAACAGCCGTATTCAAAATCGATTGGAGGAGTTGAAGCTTCGCTCCGTACCCGACTTCACAGTTACATGGCAGGGTGCTTCGATTTCGATCGAGATGGACGAAGAAACTGCCGAGGCATCGTCTGATACAAAGCGGCCTGATCCTACCCGTCGCGTTGATTCGCTTAACGCAGCGCATAATAGTCCAACGTGTGTAAAGCGTGGCGATGAACTCAACGTTGCCACTTCACTAATGCTGATGCATGATTACTCCCAGTTGCCTGTGATGGACGATGCCCATGAGGTGAAAGGTGTAATCAGTTGGCAATCAATCGGTGCTCGGTTGTCGTTGGGGTGCGAGTGCAAATACGTGCGCCAGTGCATGGAACCATCAAGAGAAATGCCCAAGGTGGAGATTCCCAAAGAAGCGCCTCTTTTTGAAGCTATCAACATCGTTGCGGAGCAAGGTTATGTGCTGGTGAGGGACCGGGAAGCTGGCAATACCATCAGCGGAATCGTGACGGCTACCGACCTGTCAAACCAGTTCGCACTACTTGCCGAGCCTTTCCTGCGTATCGGGGAGATAGAAGGATATTTGCGCAATCTGATACACCGAAAGTTCACCCTGGAAGAGCTAAGTGTGGCCGCAATAGGAACCGAAATCCAGGGATCGTCAGACCTGACCTTGGGCGATTACAAGCAATTGCTGGGCAGGCCCGAACATTGGGAACGTCTGAATCTGAACATTGACCGAAGGGAATTCGTGAAGCATTTGAACAGAGTGCGGGAGATACGCAACAGCATCATGCACTTCAACCCGGACGGCCTTTCCAACGAAGATATGCAGTTGCTGCGGGACGTGGCGCGGTTTTTTGACGACTTGGTTCGGATGGGGGCGATGTAACCCTCGACCGGAGCCGCCGGTAGCCGTTTGCCACTCGCTGCCCGGTTGGGCTATCATTAAGTCAGGCGGCTGCGGTCGCTGACTTGCCCTCTGCGGCGCTCAGGAGATACTCAGCCCGATGACGCAAGCCCAAGCCAACGTTACCGACGCGGAGCCCGGTATTGCGATTGCCGGCATTAAAGATGGCCCGCCGCTGCCGGAGGGACTGGTCGCTGCCGACCTGGTGGAAGTATGCCGGCAGATGATCCTGGTGCGCGCCATGGACGAGCGCATCTGGATGATGAATCGGCAGGGCAAGGTTCCCATCGCCGCGTCGTGCCAGGGACACGAGGCCTCGCAGCTGGGCTCGCTGCTGGCGGCGCAGAAGGACGGCGACTGTTTCCTGTTCCCCTACTACCGCGACCTGGCCATCAAGATGGCCGCCGGCCTGACCCCGCGCCAGGTGATGCTGTCGTTCATGGGCAAAGAGGGCGAGCCGTACTCGGGCGCGCGGCAATTCCCCTTGCAGGGCGCGGACCTGCCCCGGCGCATCATCCAGATTTCCAACGTGGTCGCCGCCGGACTGACCCAGAGCGTGGGCTACGCGCTGGGCTGCAAGATGGCCGGCGACGCCACCGTTACCCTCTGCTACTTCGGCGACGGGGCGACCAGCCAGGGGGAGACCCACGAGGCGATGAACTTTGCCGCCATCCACAAGCTGCCGGTGTTGTTCATCTGCGAAAACAACAAGTACGCCATCTCCACGCCCCAGGAGTCGCAGATGGTGGTCAGCGACGTGGCCGCCCGGGCCGAGGGCTACGGGTTCCCCGGGTTCGTAATTGACGGCCTGGATACCATCGCCTGCTACGAGGCTACCCGACAAGGAATAGAGCACGCGCGCAAGGCGGGGCCGGCGCTGATCGAGATGAAGGTGGAGCGGTTTATGCCTCACACCACCGACGACGACGACCGGCGTTACCGGGACCGGGACGCCCTTGATGCGGCGCGGCACTACGACCCGGTGTCCGTGTTTCCGGCGCAGCTGGTGGAGCGCGGCATCGTTACGCCGGAGGAGGTTGACGCCTTCCGGGAGGAGGCGCAGCAGCAGGTCAATGACGCCACCGACTTTGCCGACGCCGCCGCGCCGCCGGACGCCGCTACGATTTACGACCACCTGTACGTTGGGGAAGGCGCATAATGGCAGAAATGACGGTAATCGAGGCGGTGCGTTCGGCGCTGCGGGAGGAGATGGAGCGGGACGATCGCGTCTTCGTGATGGGCGAGGACGTGGGCCAGCGCGGCGGCGTGTTCCTGGCGACGCAGGGATTCATCGAGGACTTCGGACCGCAGCGGGTGATGGATACGCCGCTGGCCGAAGCGTCTATCATGGGCATCGCCCTGGGCGCGGCATTCCGTGGGATGCGCCCGATTCCCGAGGTGCAGTTCTCCGATTTCGTCTGGCCCAGCGTGAACCAGCTGATTGGTGAGGCGGCCCGCGTTCACTACGGAACCAACGGCGCGCTGAAGGTGCCCATGACGGTGCGGATTCCCTACGGCGGCGGCATCCGCGGCGGCCTGTATCACTCTCAGAACGTGGAGGCGCTGTTTTTCCACACCCCGGGGCTGATGGTGGTTACGCCGTCCACGCCATATGAGGCCAAGGGCCTGTTGAAGTCCGCCATCCGCGACGACAACCCGGTGATTTTCCTGGAACACAAGAAAACCTACCGGCTGGTGCGCGGGGAAGTGCCGGACGAAGAGTACACCCTGCCCATCGGTCCGGCCGACATCAAGCGAGCCGGCTCCGACGTTACCGTGGTGAGCTACGGGCTGGCGATGCACTACTGCCTGGCGGCAGCGGCGACGGTGGCGGAGGACGGCATCAGCGCCGAAGTGGTTGACCTGCGCACGCTGAAGCCGCTGGACACCGCGACCATCCTGCAATCGGTGCGCAAGACGGGCAAGCTGCTGGTGGTGCACGAGGACAACGTCAGCGGGGGCATCGGCGCGGAGATTGCGGCGCTGGCGGCCAACGAGGCTTTTGACTACCTGGACGCTCCCATCGCGCGACTGTGCGGGCCGGACGTGCCCACGATGCCCTTTGCGCAAACTCTGGAAGACGCCTATATGCCCAGCCCGGAGACTATTGCCGCCGAAGTCCTCCGACTGGCGGCCTACTAGTCCCGCATAACATAACAGGAAAGTAACCCGTGGCACAGTTGATTGAACTGCCCCACGTCGGCGAGAGCGTCGTTGAGGGCACCATTGGCAAGTGGCTGAAGCAGCCGGGCGACCGGGTGGAGCGATACGACCCGTTGGTGGAAGTCGTAACCGACAAGGTTACGATGGAGGTTCCGTCGCCGGTGGCCGGCGAGTTGCTGCGGATTATCGCCCAGGAAGGCGAAACGATCCCCATGGGCGCGCCGATAGCGGAGGTGGATACGGGGGATAGCGCGCCGGCGGCCGCGCCAGCGACCGATACGGTTGCGACTGCCCCATCTCCGGCTGCTGCGTCCACGCCGATGCCGGCGGAACCCGCGCCGGCGGTTCCGGTTGCCTACCTGATTGACGCGCAGCCGGTTGGGCCCACGGGCGGCTCGGCATTGGAGGCGCGGGCGGAAACGGCAATCGACACTGCCGCGCCGTCTGCCGCCGTTGTTTCGGAGCGAGACTCTGGCGCGTCCGTTGTGCAGCCTGACGTATCCAAACCACCCAACCGGCTGTCGCCGGCAGTTCGCCGGCTGGCGCGGGAACACAACATCGACGTCAGCAGAATCGCCGGCACCGGCATCGGCGGACGCGTCACCCGCAACGACGTGCTACGTTACTTGGAAGCCGCGCCGGCCAGCGCTCCCGCCGCGTCGGTTCCTGCTCAGCCCTCCACAACGTCAGACGAGGAACGGCTCCCACTCACTCCGGTGCGCCGCATGATTGCCGAGGCCATGATGCGGTCGGTGCGGGAGATACCCCACGCGTGGAGCATGGTGGAGGTGGACATAAACGACCTGGTGTCGCTGCGCAACCGGGAGCGGGACCGGTTCCGCAGCCAGGAAGGTGTCAATCTCACCTACTTGCCCTTTGCGCTGAAGGCCGTTGCCGGCGCTTTGAAGGAGAATCCGACGCTGAACGCGTCCTGGGGCGACGACTACATTTCGTTGAAACGGCGCATCAACCTCGGTATCGCAGTGGCCGCTCCCAACGGGTTGGTGGTGCCGGTGATTCACGACGCGGACCGTTTGAGCATCGCCGGACTGGCCCACGCCGTGGCCGACTTGTCCCAGCGCGCGCGGGCCGGCAGCCTGCGCCTGGAAGACGTGCAGGGTGGAACGTTCACGGTGAACAACACCGGCGCCCTGGGCAGCGTGCTGGGCGGGCCGATTATCAACCATCCGCAGGCCGGGATCCTCACCACCGAAGCGGTGCAGCAGCGGCCGGTAGTCATCAACGACGCCATTGCCATCCGCTGGATGATGAACCTTTGCCTGTCCTTTGACCACCGCATCAACGACGGAGCCGAAGCCGGGGCATTTCTGCAATCGGTGAAACGTCTCCTTGAGGCGTTCGATGGCGACACTGCAATCTACTGAGCGGGTTTGTCGTGTCATCAAGAGCGGAGCCGTGTCATACCGTGAAGCTTGGCGATGGCAGGTTGACTTAGCCGACCGAGTGCGCGAGGGTTCCGCTCCGGAAACACTCCTGCTGCTGGAACATCCGCATACCTACACCCGGGGCCGACTCTCGCCGGACAGCGACCTCTTGCTGGACGAAAGCACGCTGACCGCGCAGGGGATTGAGGTTGTTGAAACCGACCGGGGCGGGCTGATTACCTATCACGGGCCTGGTCAGTTGGTGGCGTATCCCATCATTGGGTTGCGTGGCCGCGGCGGGCCGCACTGGTACGTGCGAACCTTAGAGCAGGTCGTCATCCAAAGCTTAGTGGAGTTCGGGCTGCCGGCAGCGACCGTTGATGGGCTGACCGGAGTTTGGACTGCGGACGGCCAGCGCAAGATTGCGGCGATTGGGGTAAAGATTGCCGGCGGGGTCGCCTATCACGGGTTTGCAATTAACGTACATCCTAACTTACGGATGTTTGAAGGTATAGTCCCCTGCGGAATTGCTGACCGTAGCGTTACGTCCCTAGCTGTCGAGCTGGAACCGGGGCCGTCGTTGGACGCTGTAGCGGAGGTTGTCGCCAGCGTATTCTGCGCGCAGTTCGGGCTGGAACCGAAGTGGTAGCCGGTATGCGGTACGACGTGATAGTCGTGGGCGGCGGTTCGGCGGGTTGCGCGCTGGCTACCCGCCTGTCGGAGGACGCCAACCGCTCGGTTCTGCTCCTGGAAGCGGGGCCGGACTTCACGGACTTTGAGCAATGGCCGGCCGAATTGCGGGACGGTTCGCGACAAGATGCGTCGGCGCCCGGCGCGCCCTTTAACTGGTCGTATCAGGCGGTTGCAACGGAGCGCAGGCCGACGCCGATGCAGATTGCCCGGGGCCGGGTTATCGGCGGCTCCGGCTCGGTGAACGGCCAGGTGTTCCTGCGGGGCCTCCCCGAAGACTACGACGCCTGGGCAGCGCAGGGCAACGACCTGTGGGCTTTCGAGGGCGTGCTGCCGTACTTTCGCCAGTTAGAATCGGACGCGGACGTGCGGGATGATTTTCACGGCGGCGACGGGCCGGTGCCGGTGGTGCGGGCGTCGCGAGAGGCCTGGCACCCCTATCAGGAATCCTTTGTGCAGGCATGCACCGGTTTAGGATTCCCGGAAGATGCCGACATGAACCACCCGGCGTCCGGCGGGGTTGGCGCTGCTCCGATGAACAACCCGGCCGGTATCCGCATGAACTGCGCCCTGGCGTACCTGACGGCGGCGCGTCATCGGCTCAACCTGACCATACGCGGCAGCGTTACCGTCCGGCGAGTGCTGTTTGAGGATGGTTCGACGGGCGCACCGCGAGCGATTGGGGTGGAAGCGGAAAGCGCCAACGAGACGTTCCGGGTTTTCGGGGACGAAATCGTCATCTGTTGCAGTGGGATAGCGTCGCCGCACCTGCTGATGCTATCAGGCGTAGGGCCGGCGCAGCACTTGAAAGAGTTTGGCATCCCAGCGGTGATGGACTTACCGGGCGTAGGACAGAACCTGCGCGACCATCCCCTGGTGTACGTGGATACGGCGTTGAACCCGGATTACGTTGCTCCCAATGGTGTCTTCTCGCGGATTCAGACCATGCTGCGCTATACCGTCCCGGGCTCGGCGGCGCGCAACGATATGCGGGTGTACGTGAACAACGTGGCCTCCGGGCCAAGTCCGCTGGGCAGCGGGCCGGGCGTCTCAGACGGGACTCTGCGGATGACGTGCATCCTGCAGCTGGCGGAAAGCGCCGGAGAACTGCGGCTGGCGTCGGCAGACCCGCAGGACGAGCCGCTGATTGACTATCGGTATCTGCGGAGCGAAAACGACCGTAGGCGGTTGCGGGAGGCAGTACGCTTGTGTCGGCGGATACTGGCGCAGCCGGCATTTGCGCCGATAGTAGGTGATTCAGTGTCGCCTTCGGCCAGCGAATTTGACTCGGACGACGCTTTGGACGACTGGCTGCTGCGCAGCGTGTTCACCACGTATCACACGTCGGGGTCTTGCAAGATGGGGCCGGCCAACGACCCGATGGCGGTAGTTGACCAGCATTGCCGGGTGCATGGCGTGGAGAATCTGCGGGTGGTTGACCTGTCCATCTGCCCGGACGTGGTGCGAGCGAACACGAACGCGACGGCGGTGATGATTGGGGAACGGGCAGCAGGGTTTTTTCAATAGAAGGCTGCGCTATAATTGCGAAGCCAATCCGCGCCCAAGCGCCCCCGGAGAATGCCAGTATGCCCATTTCGCAATACGTGAGCCGCGCTATGGAAGAGGGCGGCTGGATTCGCCGCATGTTCGAGGTTGGCATCGCTCTCAAAGCGCAGTACGGCGAGGACAGCGTTTTTGACCTGTCTTTGGGCAACCCGATTATGGAGCCGCCGGACGAGTTCCACGCTGAGCTGCTTCGAATCGCGCAAGCCCCGACGCCCGGGATGCACCGTTATATGCCCAACGCCGGCTATCCCGAAACGCGGCAGGCGGTGGCCGAAACGCTGTCGTCGGAGACCGGGTTGGCGTTCGGCGTGGGCGACATCGTGATGACGTGCGGCGCGGCGGGAGCGGCCAACGTAGTGCTGCGGGCAATACTGAATCCGGGCGACGAGGTAATCATCCTGTCGCCGTTCTTTGGAGAGTACACATACTACATCCAGAACCACCAGGGAACGCCGGTGATTGTGCCCACCAACGCCGAGTTCGGGCTGGATATTGATGCCATCGCTGCCGCTATCACCTCCCGAACGCGGGCAGTGATGCTCAACTCACCCAACAACCCATCCGGGGTGGTCTATCCAGCGGAGGATGTGGTCGCTCTGGCAGAGGCGCTGACCCAGGCCGAAGCCCGGTTCGGCTCGGAGATTTTCATAATCAGCGACGAACCCTACCGGCGCATAATCTACGACGGGCTGGTGTACCCTCAGGTGTTCCCTCACTACGAGCGCACTATCGTTGTGAACTCCCACGCCAAGGATTTAGGCCTGCCCGGAGAGCGCATCGGGCACATCGCCGTGCACCCCGATTATTCCGGCAAAGGGGAACTAATGGATGGGTTGGTGTTCTGCAACCGGGTGCTTGGATTCGTCAACGCGCCGGCGCTGATGCAGCACGTCGTCCGCGCGGTTCAGGACGCATCCGTGGACGTGGGCGAGTACCAGCGCAAGCGAGACTTTCTATACGACCGGCTGACCGGGATGGGATACTCGGTGGTGAAGCCGCAGGGCGCGTTCTACCTGTTCCCCCGTTCGCCACTGGACGACGACGAGGCCTTCGTGGCGGCGTTGCAGGAGTACAACGTGCTAGTGGTGCCGGGCAAAGGCTTCGGCACGCCCGGCCACTTCCGCATCTCCTACTGCCTGGAGGATAGGGTGCTGGAGGGAGCGATGGACGGATTCTCGCGGGCTGCGGAGCAGTACCTGAGTTAGGGCCAGTTGGCGTCGGATTTCCGGGAGGGAAGGCGGACCATAGCGTTGCCTCGCGTGGTAACCTGCTGGCGCTGGTTCTCGCCCCAAATCTCCATATCCACCAGGTGCTCGCCGTCCTCCACGCGCTTGCCGATAATTTTGCCCTTGCACCAAGTGGTGTCGCCGACGACGTTGAAACGGCGCAGTTCCACGTGCATGGCTTTCAGGAAGCCGTCGTCGCCCATCCAGTTGGTGAGCAGGTGGCCCATCCAGCAGCAGCGCTGGCAACCGTAGTCGTAGGCGCCGGGCAGACCGGCCGACTCGGCGGCCTCCTGGATGTCGTGCACGCGGATGATGGCTTCCTGCGCGCCGGTGTTGGGGTCGGTGAAGCCCCACGAGGGATGGCGCAGCATCTCCCGCAGCTGGATGCCGTGGCTGATGCCGCCGATGCAGCCGGCGACGAAAGCGGTGATGTCGCCGTGGCTCAGCGGCCCTTTGACTACAGGGGTTAGCTCGTCACCCACGCTGACGTCCTCGAACCAGCGGGGGTTGTTGCCCCGAATTTCCTCGTTGAGGATGGCCTGGTGGATGGTTTCCAGCTCCTCGCGGGAATACTGGTAGGGTTCGAAGGTGTATTTCTGGCGTTCGCGGGCGGCGCTGCGCTCGGCGCGCACCTGCCAGCCCTTGGTTTTTGCGATCGCCTCGCCACGCTGGTTGTAGTAGCGGGTAACGCTGGACTGGATGACGATGCGGCCGGCGAACTCGCTCTCCTTTTCCTCCAAGCCGGTGAACTGCTCCTGGACGCTGATTTGGTCGTCCAGGTAAATGGGACGATACCACTCCCAATCGTTGCCGGCGTGAAAGCCGTGAACTCCGGGCAGTCCGCCGGTGCGCCCGGAACACCAATAGACGCTGTACAGGAAACAGGGCGGCGCGATGATGTTCCCGTATTTGCTGGTCTGGGCGTAGGAACGGTCCCAGTACAGGGGGTTGGTGTCGCCGATGCCCTGGCAGAAGTGGCGGATGGCGCTGCGGGAGGCTTCCTCGTTAAACAGGCCGACGCCATACTGCCGGGGTCGGTTGAACATCCCGAGGCGGCTGCGGAGGCGGTCAAGTCCTTCCGGGGTGATTCTGCCGGATTCCAGTACCATGATGAGGTTTCCTCTCGTATCGTGATGCTCCGATGGTTGGAGAGGCCATTATAAACTACCGACGGCGCAGGGCAATCTGCTGCTGTGGCGCGGCATTTGACCCTCTGCCGGCTGCCGTCTATACTGCCGGCGGGTTGGCCGCCGACCACTATTCTTTTCCGGCCGGCCCGGCCGCTACCTCATTCCCGGCCGCTCACCGCTTCACGGCGACGGCGCTAACGTATCGAGGAGGTGTTATCTTGCCCAACAAAGTACCCATCACGATCAACGTGAATGGCCGCTCCCATTCCGCCGAAGTCGAACCTCGCACCCTGCTGGTCCACTTCCTACGTGAGACTCTCAACCTGACCGGCACCAAAATCGGCTGCGACACCAGCCAGTGCGGCGCCTGTGTCGTCAAGCTGAACGGCGTTACCGTCAAATCCTGCACCGCATTCGCCGTCCAGGCCGACGGGGCGGAGGTCGTTACCATTGAGGGGCTGGCCCAGAACGGCAACCTTACCGCCGTGCAGGAAGCCTTCTGGAATAATCACGGCCTGCAGTGCGGCTACTGCACCGCCGGCATGATTATCTCGGTTACCGAAATCATAGAGCGCAACCCCAACCCTTCTCCGGAAGAAGTGCGCGCCGGTTTGGAAGGGAATATGTGCCGTTGCACCGGCTACAACAACATCGTCAAGGCCGCCCTGGCCGCCGCTGCTGCCGGGCAAGGAGGTTAAGCGATGACTACCCGTATTTTCGGTTCCGGCATTCGGCGGCGGGAGGACCCCCGCCTGATTACCGGTCAGGCCGCCTATACCGACGACATCAAGTTGACCGGAATGGTACACGCTGCCATCCTGCGCAGCCCCCATGCTCACGCCCGCATCACCGGCATCAACACCGACGCTGCTAAAGCCGCCCCCGGCGTGCTGGCCGTCTATACCGGCGCGGACATCGAGGGAGTGCTGAACCCCATACCCTGCGCCTGGGCCATTCCCGACTCCGACCTCAAAGCCGTCGCCTATCCGGCCATCGCCAGCGACACCGTTCGCTACGTCGGCGACGCCGTGGCGGTCGTGGTGGCGGAAAATCGCTACCAGGCTGAGGACGCTCTGGAACTTATCGAGGTTGACTACTCGCCGCTGCCGACGGTTATCAATCCCGAGAAATCCCTGGACGCCGTATCAAAAAAAAAACAAGAGGACGCGCCCAACAACCAGGCGTTCCACTGGGTGGCCGCCGGCGGCGACACCGACGCCGCCTTCGCCGATGCCGCCATAACCGTCAGCGAGACCATCAACCAACAGAAACTTATCCCAAACCCGATGGAGACCCGCTCCGCCATCGCTTCCTGGTCGCCGGCAATGGGCGAGCTCACCATCTGGAACACCACGCAGAACCCGCACATTGCCCGTTTCGTAACCTGCTTGGTTACCGGCGTTGCAGAGCACAAAATCCGCGTGATTGCGCCGGAAGTGGGCGGCGGGTTCGGCGCCAAGATTGCTGTCTATCCCTGGGAAATGATTACCGCCTTCTGCTCCATGCAGTTGGGGGTCCCCGTCAAGTGGACGGAAACCCGCACCGAGAACTACATGGCCACCACCCACGGGCGCGACCACGTTGAATACGTAGAGATGGCCGCCAACGCCGACGGCAAGGTAACCGCCGTGCGTAGCGTGGTCTATGCCGGTATGGGCGCTTACCTGTCCACCGCCGCGCCGGGCATCCCGACGATTCTGCACGGCCTGATGTACTCCGGACCCTACGACATCGCCAACATCAAGGCCGACGTGTACGGCGTCTTCACCAACTCCACGCCCGTTGAGGCGTACCGCGGCGCCGGCCGTCCGGAAGCGACGTTCCTGCTGGAGAGGCTGATGGACAAGGTGGGCGACGCCGTGGGCATCGACTCGGTGGAAGTACGCCGCCGCAACCTAATCGAACCCTTTGACAACAACCGCGACGTCGCCATCGGCATCACCTACGACAGCGGCAATTACTCCAACGCGCTGGACCAGTTGTTGGGACACGTCGGCTACGACCAGTTCCGCAACGACCAGGCCCACGAGCGCGATCATGGAACTTTCCGGGGCATCGGGGTCGCCTGCTACTGCGAAATCTGCGGGCTTGGCCCCTCCCAGGTGGCCGGCGCCGTTGGATTCGGAGGCGGGTTGTGGGAATCCGCTACGGTGCGGATTTACGCTACCGGCAAGGTCAACGTGTTCATCGGCACGTCGCCCCACGGCCAGGGTGAGGAAACCACCTTCGCCCAAATCGTCGCCGACGAAATCGGCGTTGACGTGGACGACGTGGAAGTGGTGCACGGCGACACGGACACCACGCCCATGGGCTGGGGCACCTACGGCAGCCGGACCACCGTCGTCGGTGGCGCCGCCGTCGCCCTGACCATGCGCAAGCTCCGTGACAAGGCCAAGGTTATCGCCGCCCACCTGCTGGAGGCGGACGAGGCAGACATTGAGTACGCCGACGGACAGTTCTTCGTGCGGGGCGCGCCCGACCGGGCCCAGAGCATCCAGGACGTTGCGTTACAGGCCAACGTGGCCTGGAACCTGCCGGAAGGCATCGAGCCGGGTATGGAAGCCAGCACCTACTACGACCCGCCCAACTTCAGCTATCCCTTTGGGGCGCACGCGGCCATAGTCAGCATTGACCCGGACAACGGGCACATCACGCTGGACCGCTATGTCGCCGTTGACGACTGTGGCCCGCAAATCAACCCCATGGTGGTCGAAGGACAGGTTCACGGCGGCGTGGTGCAAGGTGCCGGCCAGGCTCTCTGGGAGGGCGCCGTCTATGACGACAACGGTCAGCTGCTCACCGGCTCCATGATGGACTATGCCATCCCGCGGGCCCACATGGTGCCGGACATAGAGGTGCATTCCACCGTAACGCCGTCGCCGCACAACCCGCTGGGCGTGAAAGGCATCGGCGAAACCGGCACCATCGCCTCCACCGCCGCCATCTACAGCGCAGTGATGGACGCCTTGAAGCCCATGGGAATCGGCAGCCTGGATATGCCGCTGACTCCCGAGCGGGTCTGGCGCGCCATTCAGGAGAGCGGCTACACCGGCAACGGACACAGCCATAACCACGGCCACGACCATGGCCATGGACACCAGCACTGACCGGCCACGGAAAAGGAGGACTGATTGCAATGTTTGCAGCAGAGTTTGAATACCGCAAGGCCGGCTCCATCGCGGAAGCGGTACAGTTGCTGGCCGACAACCCGGACGCCAAGCTGCTGGCCGGCGGCCACAGCCTGATTCCGTTGATGCGGTTCCGCCTGGCCCGCCCGGAGTTGCTCATCGACATCGGCGGCATCGCCAACCTGCGGGGCATCACCGTCAGCGGCGATACCATCAACATCGGAGCGCTGACTACTCACGCCGAAATCGCCGCGTCTGCCGAAGTGCAGCAGGCCAACGGATTGCTGGCAGAGGCGGCCGGCGGCATCGGCGACCCGGCAGTGCGCAACCGGGGAACCATCGGTGGCAACCTGGCCCACGCCGACCCTGCGTCAGACTGGGCTACCGTGCTGACCGCGCTGGGCGCAACGGTGTCGGCACAGGGACCATCGGGCAGCCGCACCATCGCGGTGGCCGACCTCATTGAGGACGCCTTCGCAACCGCGCTGGCCGAAAATGAGCTGATTGCCACGGTTTCCGTGCCGACCCTGGCCGCCAACCAGCGGGCGGAGTACGCCAAGATGGCCCATCCGGCCAGCTTCTACGCCGTAGTGGGCGGCGCGGTGGTGGTAACCATGGACGGCGATCGCTGCACGGCGGCGTCCGTGGCCGTCGGTGGTCTGACGCCGCGCCCGGTGAAAGCGCCGTCGGTGGAGCAAGCATTAGCCGGAACCACGCTGACCATGGACAGCATCGCCGACGCTACGGCGCGCCTGAGCGACGACCTCAGCGCTGCCGGAGTGGACATCATCGGCGACGTGTATGCCTCCGCCGATTTCCGGGCCAGCGTAGCCCCGGTAGAGGTGAAGCACGCCCTGCTTCACGCCATTGGGCTGGCGCACCACTAGGCTACCAATCGGAACCTTGTACCCCGCACAGTGCGTTGCTTGACTCTGTGCGGGGTGTATCATTTTAAGGCTCGAAACATCGACCTGCGAGGCCATACCTTGAAAATCTTGCTCACCAACGACGACGGCATTCACGCTTCCGGGCTGTGGGCTGCCGCCCGCAGCCTTTCCGCTGTCGGTGAAGTGGCCGTGGTCGCGCCCGACCGGGAGCAGTCCGGCGTCGGGGCGTCGATGACGCTGCACGCCCCGCTGTTCGCTCACCAGGTGCCGGCCGAGCAATACCTGTTGCAACACGCCCCCGGTGACGATACGCCACCCCGCAGCGCCGACGCCGTGCGGGAACCGTCCGGCAACGCCGACCTTGACCTGCCCAACCCTATCACGGCCTGGGCCGTCCAGGGCACGCCCGCCGATTCGTGCATCCTGGCGCTGGAGCAACTGGTGAACCCGAAGCCCGACCTGGTGGTCAGCGGCATTAACCGGGGTTCCAACATGGGTTGGGACGTCATCGTCTCAGGGACGGTGGGCGCAGCGATACAGGGGTTCGTTCGTGGCTATCCCACCATCGCCATATCCGTTGGTTCGGTGCAGTCGCCTCGCTACGGGCTGGCGGCGCAGGTAGTGGCCGCTCTGGCCCGCCGTCTGGCCGACGCGCCGGAGGTGTCGCCGCCGTACTTCCTAAACGTCAACGTACCCAACGAGCCGGCCGAGAAAATCGCCGGCGTGCGGATAACCCGCTTGGGCGGACGCGCCTACGGCGAGTCGGTGCGCACCGAGGAATCCTTCGGCCACCGTCGATACTGGATTTCCCGCAACCGGCCCATTCTTGCTGGGGGTGACGGCACCGACATATCCGCCCACAAGGAGAACCACATCACCATTACGCCCATGGGGATGGCTTTCTCCACCACCGACGAGCGCATCAATCTGGTGCAGGGATTGGTGGACGGTGCGGGTATTCTACCGACGCCGGCGCCGGCTGCGGACGCTGCCGCGGTTTGACCGGCGGGGGTGTTCCGGCGATTCTTCACGGTGTCTTTGACTTGTGGCGAGGCCTGCGTCCGGTTCGGCGTAGGCGGCAAACCCTCCGGTGTCGCGGATGCGCCGGATGCGTGGGCGGTCGCGGGTCAGCCACAGCGCCTGCGTGACGATGGTCAGGAAGATGCCCGGTGCGGCCAGCGCCAGCAGCGTTGGGTCAACCAGAGGTTCCCCGTTCTGGAAGCGCAATTGCGTGCGCAGGAATATCCAGCCGCCGCCGACAATTATCCAGGCCCAGGACAGCGCGCCGGAAACCACGCCGTTGTGCCAGGGCGAGCGGATGAACAGGATTGCGCTGCAGGGCCACCAGACGAAGGTAGGAACGATGAACCAGCCCTGGTAGTACCAGGGCTTGAGGGCATCGGGTGGTTGGGGAGGCGGTGAGGACATCAGTTGCGGGCCAGCAGCACGTGAAACTCCAGCTCGCCGATGTGCCGCCCTTCGTTGATTGACGCTGCGGCGTACTCCAGGCACATGCGGGCGAAGCCGGGGTAATCGTACACGTTCCGGCCCAGCACCACCCGCGGAATCACGCCTTCCAGGTCAACTTCCAGAAAGGTAGGGTCGTCGTCAACTACCCGCAGCTCAACGTCGCGGTTGGTGATGCGTTCCAGCTTGTCCTGCAAACGCGCCAGGAAAACTTCGTCATCCATTTTCCGATTGTCTCCGGGGCCGAGCCTTCAGCCGACGGTTGGTATTGTATCAGGTTCAAGGGCGATGGAGTTGCTATGCTATGATGCACTGCCCATAACGCTGGCGTTGCTCACACCGTTTTCTGTTGGCATCCTCTCCGAACATGAACGAACAACTCGATAAGGGATTCAACCGTGCCATGGTCGTGGTCGCCCACGCCGATGACGCCGAATGGGGCTGCTCCGGCACAGTAGCCCGTTGGTGCGCCGAGGGCTGGGACGTGGCCTACGTGATTTGCACCGACGGGAGCAAGGGCAGCGACGATCCGGCGATGACCTCCGCGGAACTGGCAGCAATCCGCGAGGAGGAACAGCGAGAGGCGGCGCGGGTCCTGGGCCTGTCTCAGGTGTTTTTCCTGGGCTTTCCCGACGCTTACCTGGAATCCACGCTGCAGTTGCGCAAGGACATTTCGCGGGCGATTCGGATACACCGTCCCGACGTGCTGGTCTGCATGAACCCCGTTCGCAACCTGGACGGCGGCGGATACATCGACCACCCTGACCACTTCGCGTCCGGGGACGCGGCCTTGGGCGCGGTATATCCGGCGGCCCGGGACCGGCTGACCTTCCCTGAACTGCTCAACGAAGAGGGGCTGGAACCGCACAAGGTGCGGGAGGTCTGGATAATGGGGCGCACGGAGCCTGACCACGTGGTGGACGTTACCGACCACATCGAAACCGCGGTAGCCGCCCTGCAAGCCCACCGGAGCCAGGTTGACCCGGAATCGGCGGACCGCTACCTGAAGGAATGGCGTCGCCGGGACGGGAAGCGTATCGGTGTGGAATACGCCGAAGTGTTCAAACGCTTCCGCCTGGGCTGATCATCTCGCCGGTATGAATCACACCGGCGGCGTGAGCTCAACGCCCAGTGCCTGCTCGCACCACGCCGCCGCTGACAATAAACGGCTCTCCGCGAAGGGCGACGCAATCAGCTGTATCGACAGAGGCAGGCCCGATTCCGCCAGACCGGACGGGAGGGCGATCGCCGGCAGGCCACAGGATGTCCACGGCCCCTGAAAGGCCGGGTCGCCGGTGTTGGTGCGGTCGGCTTGGGACGGCGCCGGGGTAGCCGGGGTCAGCAACACGTCGCACTGCTGCGAGAGTTTCTGCATATCGTCGATAAACGTCCGCCGCCGCTCCAACGCCCGGGCGTACACGATGCCGTCGGTTGCCAGGCCATCGGCCAGCATTGCGCGCAGCTTGGGCTGGTAGTCCTCGGCCTGGTTACGATACATCGGTTCGTGGAAGGATGCCGCCTCCACCGCCATTATCAGCAACTGGTCGTTGAAGGCCGTTTCGATGCTGTCGGGCATCGGCAGTTCTTCAATCTCGGCTCCCGCCTGTGCCAGCTGCTCGGCAACACCGTCCAGATGGCGCCGGGTTTCGGTATCGGCTCGCTCGTAGAAATAACGGCGGAGCAGGCCGATGCGCGGGAGAGGTGGGTCCGCAATGGCCGAAAGATAATCTCCCACCGGCTCCCGGGAGGATACCGGGTCGGCAGCGTCAGGCCCGGCCATCACCTGCAAGAGCAGCGCGGCGTCTTCCACCGTACGCACCAGCCAGCCCACGGTGTCGAGGTTCCAACTCACCGGAACAACGCCGCGCCGGCTCACCCGCCCGAAGGTCGGCTTGAACCCGACCACGCCGTTGTACGCCGCCGGGCGCAGCACCGAGCCCACGGTTTGGGAACCCATTGCCGCCGGGCACATCCTCGACGCCACGGCGACGGCCGAGCCGCTGCTGCTGCCGCCGGGGGTATGGGCCGGGTTCCAGGGGTTGAACGTCGGAGATGGGTCCAGGCAGGCGAACTCGGTGGTAACCGCCTTGCCCAGCATGATTGCGCCGGCCCGTTTGAGCAGCGTCAGGGACACGGCGTCGTAGTCCGGCACAAAGTCCTTATAGACCTCGCTGCCGGCGCGGGTGGGGATGCCGGCGGTATAGTAGATGTCCTTCATGCCGATGGGCACGCCGTGCAGCGGGCCCAGGGGGCGGCCGCGGGATATGGCGGCGTCGGCGCCGGCAGCGTCAGCGAGCACGGTTTCCCGGTCAACATAAACCCAGGCTTGTAGCCGCTCATCCAGCGATTCGATGCGGTCGAGACAAGCCTCAGCCAGTTCGGTGGCGGTGAGGCGTCGCTGGGCGATGGCGCGGGCAGCTTGGGCCGCGGTGAGTTCGTTGGGGTTGGGCATGAAGATACACCTCCGCTAGTTCATCAACGTTAGGGAGCCGGTTACACTCCCGGCGGGCGCCGCTCTCCCCAGTCCGTTGCCTGTTCGTAAGCATAGGCCAGGCGGAACAGGGTCGTTTCGTCGAAGGCGCGGCCGGCGATTTGCAGGCCGATGGGCAGACCCGATGCGGTGAAGCCGCAATTGATGGACAGGGCCGGCAGATTCGCCAGGTTGAACGGCGCGGTGAACCCCCGCCGTCCCTTGAAGCCGGTGATGACGTCTGCTTTTGTGCCCAGTCCGGCCGAGTCAGGTATCAGGGTGGCCGGCACCGAGGAGGCTGGCATTATCAAGGCGTCAACACCTTCCAGCGCTCCCAGAATCTGCCGGCGGAGAACATCCCGCAAGCGCGCCGCCTTCTGATACGCCCTGGACGGTATCACGCTGCCCATGAGCAGCCGCACCTGGTTGTTGTGGTCAAGCTCGCGCAGTTGTTCCGTGGATATGATGTCCCAGTTTAACATTGCGGCGTCGCTGCTGATGATGGCGTAGGAAATTTCCGACGAATTGACGATGAGGGGCAGGGAGACCTCGCTGACTTCGGCGCCCAGACCGGCGAGAACCTGGGTGGCGGCAAGCACGGCGTCGCGGACCTCGGGGTCGTTGGCGTCGGTATGCACCCGCTCGGTGACGATGCCCAGCTTCAGACCCTTGACGTTGCCGTCCAGAGCGGCGGCATAATCCGGCACTGGCACGTCCCATGTCTGCTGGTCGTTGGGGTCGTGGCCGGCGATAGCCGCCAGGGTGTTGGCGCAGTCGGTAACGGTGCGGGAAACGGGGCCGGCCGTGTCCATGGACCAGCAGGCGCCGAACACGCCATGGCGGCTGACCAGTCCGAGGGTGGGCCGGATACCCACCAGGCCACAGAAGGCCGCTGGGCCGCGGATGCTGCCGCCGGTGTCCTCACCTAGCGACGTAGCGCACAGAAAGGCCGCCGTCGCCGCGCCGGAACCACTGCTGGACGTGCCGGGGTTGCGGTTGGTGTCCCAAGGGTTGCGAGGCCGGCCGTAGGGATGACGGAAGGCGTCGCCGCTGGCGTACTCGCTCATGTTGAGCTTGCCCAACAGCACCGTGCCGGCGTCGCGCAGGCGCGACATGATGGTTGCGTCTTCGTCCGGGACGTTTTCGGCAAGGATGGTCGAGCCGTTGGTGGTTACGATGCCGGCGGTGTCGAACTGGTCCTTCACGGCTACTGGGACGCCATGCAGGGGCCCCCGGCGGTTGCCGGCGGCGATTTCAGCATCGGCCTGGCGAGCGTCGGCCCGAGCCCGTTCCGGTGTAACGGTGATGTAGGAGGCATAGTTGCCGTCCAGTCGGGCGATGCGTTCCAGGTAAGCCTCCGTAGCCTCCGTCGAGGACACCTCGCCGGCGGCGATGCGCATGCCCAGTTCAGTGGCCGAAAGGTAGCAAATGCTCTCGTCCGCCATGATTATGCCTCCTGTTTGCGCGCCGTTGCGGACACGATGATGGGCAGGGCTTCGATCCCTGCTACGTCAGGCTCCGTGATGGCGTCCAGCGCTTCCAGCAGGCCGTTGAGAGACTCACGAACCTCCGGGAGCAGGTCGTCCGGTATGGTAATTCCCGAGGCTTTGGCCAGAGCCATAACCTCGGCGTCGTTCAAATCCGCCACGATGCACCTCTCGTTGCTATTACGTATGGATTCGCAATTTTGTGCCGGCGCAGGAACCTTGTCAACAGCATTGCCGGCGGGCGATTTGGAAAGGGGTCGCCTTTGTGATATAATGCACGAGGCAAGAGCCAAAAAATTTCCCTGAGAGGAGAAATCATGGAAGGCAAAGTTCAACTGGAGATTACCTACTGCGTGCCTTGACAGCACCACGCTACCGCCACGTGGATGGCGAACGAGTTTTTCCGGGCCTACGGCGCGGACGCCGCAATCACTATCTCCCCGCGCGGCCAGGGTATCATGGAAGTGTTCCTGGACGGCGAGAAGATTTTCGACAAGAAGGCTGAGGGGAACATCTACCCCGACCTTTCCCGCGTCCGGCAGATGAAAGAAGTCATCTCCGCCAAGATTGCCAACGTTGACTTGGCCGTTGCTGCAGACGACTAGCCTGCAACTTACGCTCTGAGCGTCAGGCCGCTGCCTGTGTTGACGGGCAGCGGCCATTTTTGCCTCCGCGGGTCGGTGAGGCCGGCGCGTTGGTGTGGTATAATAAAATAGACCTATTCTCTGCATACCGACTGATTGACTATTGCCATGACCCAGATTGACGATGTAAAAAGCCGGCTGGACATCGTAGAGTTGATCGGCGGCTACGTGAACTTGCAGCGGTCGGGCAGCTCGCTGAAGGCCAACTGCCCTTTCCATCAGGAACGCACGCCTTCGTTTTACGTGTTTCCCGACCGTCAGTCATGGCGCTGCTTTGGAGCTTGTGCCGAGGGCGGCGATGCCTTCTCCTTCGTGATGAAGGCGGACCGGGTGGACTTCCGAGATGCGCTACATCAGTTGGCGGCCCGCGTCGGCATTACCATCGTCAGCCAGGGCGATTCTGGCGACCGGTCCCGGCAGCTTTTCGAAATTAACGATGCCGCCCGTCGGTTCTTCCAGGATATGTTGGCGACTCCGGAAGCGGAGTTTGTCCGGGATTACCTTCGAGACCGGGGAATCAACGAGCGGTCTTTGCAGACGTTTGAGTTTGGGTACAGCCCGGCCAGTGGCAACCGCCTGCTGGCTCACTTGACCGGCGCCGGCTATACCCCGGAGCAGATTGCCGAGGCTGAGCTGGCTCGGGCCACCGACGACGGACGGCATTACGACTTTTTCCGCGGCCGGCTGATGATTCCGATACGGGATTGGCAGGCGCGGGTCGCCGGGTTCGGCAGCCGGGCGCTGGACGACAACGCTACGCCGAAGTACCTCAACACGCCTCGCACGCCGGTGTTTGATAAATCCCGCATCCTGTTCGCAATGCACATCGCCAAGGAGCCGGTGCGCCAGCAAGGAGCCGTCATCGTTGAGGGCTACATGGACGCCATCATGGCCCACCAGCACGGCTACGACAACGTGGTCGCGTCGATGGGGACGGCGTTGACTGAGCAGCAGGTGGACCTGGTGCGGCGTCTGACCAGACAGGTAACCATGGCCCTGGACGGCGACCCCGCCGGGCGCAACGCCACCCTGCGCAGCCTGGAATCGTCGTGGGGTGTGTTCCAGCGTCGCAACGTGCGGCAGACTGGCGCATCGGTGTTGCAACCGCCGGAAGCGATGGAGCTGCGTGTCGCCGAACTTCCCGCTGGCCAGGACCCGGACGATTTCATCCGCCAATCGCCGGAAGCGTGGCCAACCTTCGTGGAGCAAGCGCAGGAGCTGTTCGACTACCTGATGGTGTCACTGTCGGTTCGGGCCGACATGGAATCGGCGGACGGACGAGCTTGGGTTGCGCAAACTATGCTGCGTTTCGTGGCGCAGATACCCGACCGGATAAGGATGGATCTGTATCTTGACCGTCTGGCAGCCCGCCTTTCTATAAACGGCGATACGCTGCGGGCGGCTATGCCCTCAATCATGAGGCAATCGGGCAGCGCCCGCGCCGGACAGCCCCCGCCGGCTACTGCCGACGAAGCCGTGCCGGCTCCATCGCCGGAGCATGACGCTATCGAAGAGTCGCTGCTCGCGGTGCTGCTGCAGCACGGCAGTGAACTTACCACTGATGCAGTCGCGGATATATCTCCCGAGTGGTTCACACGCTCAGAGAACCGCGCAATCTATGCCAGCGTATTCGCAAGTGAGAGCACTGCGGACTTGGAGATGCCGCCGGAACTGGAACCCCACCTGAGCCGCCTGCGTTCCCTGGAACTCCGGTTGTCCAATGAGAAGAAACTGGAACGAGCATGGCAGCAAATTCGTCTGACCATTGAAAAGGAGTACCTGAATAACGAAGTGAAACAGCTGTCAAGCATTGAGGAAGAGATTCTGGAAGACTCCGAGTCTCCTTTGGCCCTGCGCCTGCGGGACAGCACCTATCGCATCGGCGAAATCGACCGGTTGCTCAAGCCGGCTGGGCCGACCCATTTGTGACGGAGGATCTATGACCATAATCAGCAACCGACGCAACGTAATCGTTGACGACGATGAACAGGACTACGATAGTGGCGATGATGTCGTCATCACCGCGGCCATCGCTACTGCCGCGGACGCCGATGATGAAGACGATGCGGTTGATGAGGAAGAGGAGAATAGCGTCGTCGTAGCCGTTGCTGAAGATGACCAGGACTCCGCCGAGGACGAGTGGCAACTTCGCCGCGCGGCCGCCGTACGCACCGTTCTCCCTGAACTGGAGGGGCCCTCAGCCCGAGACATCGAGCGGGAGGAACGGGATTGGGCCGACGTTGACACCTCCGACAGCGGCGACGGGCTCGACGACCCGGTTCGGATGTACTTGAGGGAAATCGGACGAGTTGACTTGCTGACATCTGCGGACGAGCGCCGGCTAGCCCGTGAGTTGGAGGGCTTGAACCATCTGGTCGCCCTGGAGGAGGAACTGAAACAGCGGCCAGATGATGACGACCCACTGGTGGAATTCCTGGCCGATACCGAAGCCGTGCCGTTGGAAGCCTCCGCTTGGGAGGCTGCTATGGTGCTGCTGGCCCGCATCGCCAATGCGGCCCCACTGGTTCGCTCGCTGGCCCGCTACCTGGAGATTGACGGCTCGATGACCCTGGCGGAAGTCAAGGACTCCCCGAGGCTGCGGGACGCCATCGACGCGGAAGTCGCTCCGGCCATGGTGGAACAGGCAGCAAGGGACCTGGGCATCAGTGACGAAGAGGCTTACCGGCGAATCGTGCAACTCTCGCTGGATACCTGGGTGCTGCCATATCCGGTGGTCAGCGCGGTGGCCGCTTACGTGCCTCACTGGGCCGAGCTGCATCCCGACGGTGTTGGAGGCAACTACAGCCCTGAGCTTGGGCTGGACGTTCCCCCGCTGTACGCACAAGATGACCGATGTTCACTGTTGCTGCTATCCCAGTTGCTCCGGGATCCCGAGCTGAGCGAATTGGTGGAGCGAGAGAATTTCAACGCCGCGATGCACTTCGACGTTACCAAGAAGAACGGTGGACGTGCCCAGACTCACCTGACCGAAGCCAACCTGAGGCTGGTGGTCAGCGTGGCCAAGAAGTACATCGGGCGTGGCATGGCGCTGCTGGACATGATCCAGGAGGGCAACATCGGCCTGATTAGGGCCGTGGAAAAATTTGACTATCGCAAGGGTTACAAGTTCAGCACCTATGCGACCTGGTGGATTCGCCAGGCCATCACCCGCGCCATAGCCGACCAGGCTCGGACCATACGCATTCCGGTTCATATGGTGGAAACTATCAACAAGCTGATGCGACACCACCGCCGCCTGCTGCAGGAGAAGGGACGGGAACCGACAACGGAAGAACTGGCCGAAGCTATGGAAATGACTCCCGAGAAGGTAGAGGAAATTCAAAAAATCTCCCAGGAGCCGGTGTCACTGGAAACGCCCATCGGCGAGGAGGAGGACTCGTTCCTGGGTGATTTCATCGAAGACCGGACAACCTTGGCGCCAGCCGACGCGGCTTCCGCCCAGTTGCTGCGGGAGCAGGTGCAGGAAGTGCTCAACTCGTTGACGGATCGTGAGAGCCGGGTATTGAAGCTGCGTTTCGGATTGGAAGACGGGCGCACCCGCACCCTGGAAGAAGTGGGCCGGGAGTTCGGCGTAACCAGGGAGCGCATCCGGCAGATTGAGGCCAAGGCCATCCGTAAGCTGCGCCATCCCTCCCGCTCCAAGAAGCTGCGCGACTACCTGGAATAGTGGTTCTCAAACCGCGCGAGCCGCCGCAGGGGGAATTACGATTCCCCCTGTTGCTTTTTCAAGAAAATGTTCAAAGCTGCTTGTAGATACGTAGGCAACCCACCTGTCGGCATGGCTATACTTGGCCCGACTGAGAACCCAGTCGAGCTGGGTAAGGGAGGGTATCCTGGTGGAAGCAATGGAGTTTCCGGTCTGTCAGCAATGCAACATTGGCGTTTTGGTGCCATTGTCTGACTACGGTGCCCAGGGGGCGCCGGTTCACTATAAAGCATGGACGTGTACCAATCCCGGTTGCGGGTACAACATCAAAATCCGCAACGGAGATATCTTCGTCAACGAACCAATACGCGCCGGCAGGCACTGAGCCCGGACCGCCTTCTGGCAACTCGGTGCGCCTCAGGTCGTTGGCTTCCGGCCGACACTTAGACGGAGGAGACGCCACGCCGGCCCTCCGCGCTGTTTTCGGAGTGAGAAATGGAAATCGGACTCGATTATATGCAGATGCGCAGCCGGGCGCAGCACTATGGATTGCGCTTGACGGGTATCGGACTGCTCGTGGCTGGCATTGTATTGGTTGGCATTGGCCTGGCCTATTATGGAAACCTGTACTGGCTGCGATCCGGAGTAGAGAACTACGCTGCCCAACGCCAGGACGCGACTCTACTGAACGAGGTCACAGCCTCCCAGGATTTGAAGAACGGGGCGATAGTCTCAGCGTATGCCCTGCCGGCTGGAGCCTACGCGGAGACGGTGGAAGAGTTGGGCTTTACTCCACTGAAGCAATCCGATGCTAAGCCTCTGGGTACACTGGCGCCGGCCCAGCGGGTGATAGTGCCGGAGTTGGGCATCAATGTAACTATGAACCAGATCAACCTTACCGGGGCCTCCATTGTAAATGACGTGGATGGCATCGACCCGGGGGAGTATGAAGCAGTTCAGGCTAATCCTGGCGAGCGCGGTGCAATGTGGCTGTTTGGAGCGGCCGACAAGGGCGCGGACGCTTTCGGCGGTTTGAACGACGCAGCTGGGCTGCTGACCGAAGGCAACGACCTGTTGATATACGTGAACAGCGGCACGCAGATTTATCTATATGGGGCCACGCACACCGACGTTATACCTGCCGACGACCTGCGGTTGAGCAGCACGGACCGGGCTACCATTCACCTGGCGGTGCCCACTCCTGCGGGACTGTATGACCACTTCCTGGTGTTGAGCGGCGAGTTGGTGGGCGTGAAGTAACCTGATCAGACGGACGGGCTTCCGGTTTCCCGGTCGGCAGCGGTGGAGGAGGTGAGGCGTAGCTGGTGAATGCGTCGGCCTCGCACTTCCGTAACCTCGATGGACACTTCGTCGTCGGCTATAACATCGCCAACGGCAGGCATCCGCCCAAGCTTGGTATACACGTAGCCGCCGATGGTGTTGACGTCGGAGTAGTCGATCTGGATTCCCAGGGAGCGGGCGACCGATTCCACGGGGACGGTCGCGCTGACTGACCAGGAACCGTCAGCAGTAAGGATTGGGACATCATCATCTTCATAGTCGGCAAACTCGTCCTCAATCTCGCCGACAATTTCTTCAAGCACGTCTTCCAGGGTAACCATACCTTCCACGCCGCCGTACTCGTCAACCACGATGGCCATTTGCAGGAAATTGACGCGCATCAGTTGCAGCAGGTCATCCACTGGCATATTTTCCGCGACGAACTCCGGTTCCCGCATCAGGCCCTGCAAATCGACGTGGGTTTGATGATTCGCCAGGGCGTTCAGAACGTCGCTGATGTGCAGTATGCCGACGATATTGTCCATGGTTTCGTTATAGACCGGCAACCGGGTATGCCGGCTGGTGACAAAGGTATCTACGACTTCCTGAAATGACGCCGTAGAGGACACGGCGTCAACGTCGAGGCGGGGCACCATGATGTCCAGCACATCCCGTTCGTCCATGCGGCTGATGGAACGAACCATATCGATGTCGTGGGTGTCCAGGTTTAGGATTTCGGCCGGCGTCAGGGGTAAAATGTCGGCGTGGCCGTCGCCGTTGGCAGAGTCTGAGCCGTTAACGCCGTTGACCGTTGGCGGGTCGCCGTTGGCGGCAGCGCCAGTGGAGTCAGAGAACCACCGTTGTGGGCGGGTGAGCCAACGGGAGGCGCCGGGGAAGTGGACAGCCCAGCGGTCAGCCAGAAAGTGAACCAGCACCAGAACTGCGATGGTGACGGCCAGGGCGGCAAGCAACAACAGAGCGGGTGGCCATTGACTAGTCAAAGCGGCGCCGATGGAGACTGCGGAAATGCCTGCGGCGGAAGCGGATGCCGCTCGCAGGATGCCTACGCCGGGAGCCGGAGAATAGTCCAGAAGCGCAAGGAGGGCTGGCCGTCGCCGACGGGTAGCGACGGCGATACTGGCCCAGCCGAAAAGCAACAGCGACGCGGCCAGCAACAATAACGGTGGTAAGCTACTGTCAGTATCCAAGTTGTTACTGCGTGGGTTTAGGTGGCAGTAGTCTAGCAGGAACACCGACCACCCGTCCAGAGGGGGGCACGTCGCTAGTAACCACGGATCCGGCTCCGGTCGTGGCGCCCGGCCCGACGTTGATCGGAGCGATGAGCATGGTGTCGCTGCCGATAAAGGCGCCGTCGCCGATGGTGGTTTGGTGTTTGTCGACGCCGTCGTAGTTGCAAGTGATGGTTCCGGCTCCGATGTTGACGTTGGCGCCCACGTGGGAATCGCCGAGATAGCAGAAGTGTCCGGCAGCAACGCCAGGGCCGATTCGGCTGTTCTTCACCTCCACGTAATTGCCTAGGTGGACGCCGGTCTCGATGACCGTGTCGGGACGCAGGTGGCTGTAGGGGCCGATGTCCACGTCCGAATGAATCGTGGCTCCTTCTATCACGGAGGCAACGATGCGGCAACGGTCGGCGATGATGGAATCGCGGACAACGGAATTGGGGCCGACTTGACAATCCTGTCCGATGACGGTTCGTCCGGCTAGCATGGTGTTGGGCAGGATTACCGTATCGGGGGCGATGGTAACTTCAGAATCGATGTAGGTGGTGGCGGTGTCGATGATGGTAACGCCCTCGCGCATCCAGCGGCAGTTGACGCGGTCGCGGAGCACGGTTTCGACCGCGGACAGCTGGAGACGGTCGTTGACGCCCATGGCTTCGTCGGGAAGGGCGATGGGCGCGGCGACGACGCTGCGGCCGGCGTCGGCGGCGATCCGCACCAGCGCCGTTAGGTAGCGTTCGCCCGACGGTGAGGGCGTCACTTCGGCGATGGCGGCTGTCAGCCAATTGCCGTCAAAGCAGTACACGCCGGTGTTGACCTCGGCCGGACCGGTTGACGAATCGGGCCGGTCGGCGGCTTCGACAATGGCTGACACCGGACCGACGTCATAAGAGTCGCCCGAGGCGGCCCGCTGAATTTGCCCTAAGTCGTGAGCGAAAACATCGGTGGCGGACAGAATGGTCATACAGCGTCCGGCAGCGGAGGCGTGTTCGTCCATGAGACGGCGCAGGGATTCGGCCCGTACCAGGGGAGTATCGGCGGCCAGAACGACCACGGTATCGGGCGCGGCGTCCAGAGCGGCCAGTGCGCAGGCAACGGCGTCGGCGGTGCCGTTGGCGACGGGCTGGATGGCGCAGTTCACGGCGCCGCCCAGGACGGCGGCGAGGGAGTCGTGGTTCGCCGGAGAAGCGACGACGACAATATGAGCGACACCGCATTGGGCCAGCAATTCGACCGGATAACGGATCAGCTCCTTGCCGGCGGCCAGGTGCAGGGGCTTGGGAATGCGGGAGCGCATACGACTGCCGTCCCCGGCGGCTAGGATAATCCCGATGGCATCGGTTTGGATGGTGGCGGCGCTCATGACTGGCCTCCGGCACTGGCGAATAACGGGAGTTAGAGCGGGTTAGATTATAACAAGGGTTGCCGACGGAGATGCGGGAGGGACTCGGTGTGTTATGATGCCAGCTAATTGCACGTTAGGAGACAGTCAAAGATGGCTACCACACGTTCCCGCCGGCTGGCCCGGCAAGTTTCCATCGTCGGCGCCGGGCTTTCACAGTTTGGCGCGTATCCCGACAAGTCCAGCCGCGACCTGTTCGTGGAGGCGTTTCAGGACTTGCAGGAAAACATCGACACGGGAATAACGGCTTCGGACATTGAGGCCGGCTACCTGGGGAATTACTCCGCTGACCTGTTTGAGCATCAGGGACACACGGCGCCGATTATGGCGGACTGGCTGGGGATGACGCCTACGCCCATCACGCGGGTGGAGAACGCCTGCGCCAGCAGCGGGTCGGCGTTGCGCGAGGGTGTGATGGCCATTGCCAGCGGGATGTACGACGTCGTGCTGGTGGGGGGCGTGGAGAAGATGACCTCGCTGCCGACCGAGGGCGTAACCGACGTGCTGGCGTCCGCCGCCGACGGGCTGTATGAGGTGCCGGCCGGACTGACTTTCCCGGGCATTTTCGGCGCCATCGCCAAAGCCCATATGGACCGGTACGAAACCAACCTTAACCACCTGCTCAAGGTTGGAGTAAAGAACCACGAGAATGGGAAACTCAATCCCAAGGCTCAGTTCCAGGTTACCATCCGTGACATGATGGAGCGGCGCAAAGCCAGAGCGGAACAGCGGGGCGAGCCGGTTCCGGATTGGGACGACGAGCTGGACTTTCTGAACGACGCGCGAGCGAACCCGTGGATTGCCTGGCCTCTGCGCCTGTACGACTGCGCGCCCATCACCGATGGAGCGTCGTGTGTATTGCTGGTGGCTAGCGAAATTGCCGAGCAGTTCACTGACAAGCCGGTGAACATCGCCGGCATCGGACAGGCTACCGGTCGTCCGCTCCACGACGCAGACGAACTGACGTCGCTGTCGGCGGCCAGGATTGCATCGGCGCAAGCGTATGAGATGGCGGGTATCGGGCCGGAGCAGGTCGGCGTGGCCGAAGTGCACGACTGTTTCACCATCGCGGAAATCGTTGCCAGTGAGGATTTAGGATTCTTTGCGCCCGGCGAAGGGCCACACGCGGTGGACGAAGGACGAACGGCGCGCACGGGCGACCGGCCCATCAACACCAGTGGCGGCCTGAAAGCCAAAGGGCACCCGGTGGGGGCCAGCGGCGTCGCGCAGGTCATTGAGGTGTACAAGCAGTTGCGCGGCGAGGCCGGCGAGCGCCAACTGGATAACCCCAACCTTGAGTTTGGACTTACGCACAACGTGGGGGGCACCGGCGGCACCTGCGTGGTGAACGTGCTGCAACGAGGTTAGGGCGATGGCAAGCGAAACCGAAATCCGACCTTTCAACGCCGCGTCGTTCTACGCCTTTCTGAAAGAGGGCAGGTTTATGGGCGTACGCTGCCGGGAGAATGGCAACATCTACGCGGAAGCGCGGCCCATTGACCCGGTGAGCCACAGCAGCGACATGGAGTGGCACGAACTGAGCGGGCGGGCGACGTTGAGCACGTTCACTTGCATTTCGGTAGCCCCGGCGTCGCTGGAGGCCAAGGGATACGGGAGGAATAACCCCTACTGCACGGGGATAGTCACGCTGGAAGAAGGGCCGCGCATATCGGCGCGGATTGCCGGAGTTGACGCAGCGAATCCGCAGAACATACGGACGGGGATGGCGCTCCGGCTGGACCTGGGCGAGTTTGACCCGGAGGAGCCAGGACTGGTGTTTCGGCCGGCGTAAGGTCAGGCTTGGCCGGAACGCTTGCAGATGGTGCAGGCAGAGTCGTGCCAGACGTAGGACGAATGGGGTGAGTGCACGACCTCAAACAAACCTATGTCGCGGTATTTGCGGCAGTTGAAGCAGAGTTGGGTGGCGTCGGGGTCTAGTTGTGCCGGGATCCCCCTTTCCGCGAGGATATGGGTTTTGCGGATCTGTCGCTTGGAAAAGGGAAGGCGTTGCAGGACGCGCTCTTCAAACATCAGCTTCCAGGCGTCTCCGGCGGACATGGGACGGTAGAGTAGCCTCTGCTCGTCATCGGGCTGATGCGCGTACACGTAATCAATGTAGTTTCCCACCGTCTCATACAGCATTGAGACGACTTCATCGTAGGTGTCGCCGATGGCGGGAACGTCAAGTTCAACGCAGAAGGCTTCCCAAGTGTCGGGGTCGGACCGGGTTTTCTTGACGTAACAGGTCAACTTGCGCGGTCTTGCATTCATGGCCGTTACCGATGCGGGCTTGACGCTGTTGCGGTGGGCTGCGCCGATAGATGCTAGCCAGCGACGGGGTCCTTGCAGAAGTTGCAGGTTTTGTCGTACCAGACATAGGCGCTGTTGGGCTCGTGGAAGACCTCAAAGTCGCCGATACTGCGGAATTTTTTGCAGGTGAGGCAGAGCGCAGTGTAGTTGGGGTCAAGTTGGACGGGGATGCCCTTCTCAGCGCTGACGTGGATTTTGCGAACCTGTCGATTGGAGAAAGGGAGCCTCTGGAGGAAGCGTTCCTCGAACCGGAGCTTCCAGACATCGGCGGCCGGCATGGGCCGGAACATCAGGCTCTGCTCGTCGTCGGGCTGGCGTTCGTGGATGAAATCAATATAGTTTTCCAGCCGCTCGTGCATCTTGCCGACTACTTCTTCGTAAGTGTCCCCGATGGCAGGTATGTCCACTTCAACACAGAACCCTTCCCAGGTATCAGGATTGGAGCGGGTTTTCTTGATGTAGCAGGTCAACTGGCGGGGTTGCGTGTCCATGATATTTCCTTGGCGGTGGTATCAGCATGAAACAGGGGTGGAGATACTGATGCCCCTCTCGGTAAAGAGGAGAGGGGCATTTTGCGGTGTCGGTTGGTTAGTCGAGGCCGCGGGTGCCGACCCAGCCGGTTTCGGAGACGTCGATCATCTCGCCGTTGGGACCCTCGTACTTCGTCTCTACGTTCTGAGTGCGGGGGCCGGTCATGCCGGCGTGGAGGGCATGGTTCACCTCGTCCATGGGCTTGGAGTTGGCGGCGGCGAGGCGGGCCTCGATGTCTTCCAGGCTCTCGACCTCAAAGCCGATGTGGTGGATGCCTTCCCAGTCCTTGCCGCGCTCGCCGGCGACGGCGTCGTTCTGGAAGTCCAGGATGGCCATGTTGACGTTGCCGTCGCTGAGCATGTAGCCGTTGGCGTTGTCGCTCTGGAGCTCGGCTACCTGGCGGAGGCCGAAGACTTCGGCGTAGAATTTGGCGGTTTTTGCGGCGTCGTTGGTGGCGATGGCGATGTGCTTAATCTGAGGCATTTTGTCCCTCCTGGAGTTTGGCTCGTAGTGGGCTGGTTGTTGGTGGAACGATACCACTTTTGCGGCGGATGGGCTAGTGCGGGCGATGGCAGTTACTTTCCGGAGCGCGCGCCGTGAACGGCGCCCCGGGCGACGGCGTGCTCGGCGATTTGCAGGGCGTTGAGGGCGGCGCCTTTGACCAGGTTGTCGGTTACGACCCACATGGCGAGGCCGTTGGGATGGGAAGCGTCCTGGCGGATGCGGCCCACGAACACCTCGTCGCGGCCGGCGGCGTCGACGGGCATTGGATAGAGGGATGCCGTCGGGTCGTCGTGGACGGCGAGGCCGGGCATCTGGCTGAGCAACTCGCGAGCCTCGCCGGGGGAGAGCGGCTGCTCGAACTCCAGATGGGCGGCTACGCAGTGAGATACGAAGACCGGGACGCGGACACAGGTTGCGGAGACCGCCATCTCCGGTTCGTGGAGAATCTTGCGGCTTTCGTCAATCATCTTCTGCTCTTCGCGGGTGTAGCCGGACTCGGTGAAGGCGTCAATCTGGGGGATGACGTTGAAGGCTATTTGCTGGGGCTGCGCTTCCGGTTCGGCGGGGCCGCCGTGCATCACGGTGCGGGTCTGGTCGGTCAGTTCGTTCATGGCCGCGCCGCCGGCGCCGGAAACGGACTGGTAGGTGTCGGCGACGATGCGGCGGATGGGACTGGCCTGGCGCAGCGGATGGGCAACCATCACCAGCGGCGTGGTGGAGCAGTTGGGAATGGACACGATGCCATTGTGCCAGTCCAGGTCGTCGCCGTTGACCTCCGGCACGACCAGGGGAACGTCGGGGTCCATGCGGAAGGCGCTGGAGTCGTCGATGACCATAGCGCCGGCTTGGGCGGCCAGCGGGCCGAAACGTCGGGAGTCCTCGGTGCGCGCGGAGATGAAGACCAGGTCGGCGTCATCGAAACTGTCATCGGTGGTCTCGGCCACGGTGAAGGTCTTGCTGTTGACCTCCATCTTGCGGCCGGCGGAACGCTTGGAGGCCAGCAGCTTGAGGTTGGTGTGCTGCGGATAGCGGGCCTCGATGAGACGCAGGGTCTCCTGACCAACGGCGCCGGTAGCGCCGACGATGGCGAGTTTCAATCCTTGAAGGTCCATTTCACTCCTTTGCTGTTGCTCACTCCCGGAATCGGCGCTGCGGGAGTTGATGACCGCTATTCAGGTTACACCCGATGCAGATTGCCGTCCATACGATGCAACGGAGCAAAGGAAACGCTAGAGGCCGAGGACGGTTTCCAGGCCGACGGTGAGGCCGGGGCGATTGACCACCTCGCGGACGCAGCGGAGCACGCCGGGCATATAGCAGTCGCGGCCGAGGGTGTCGTGGCGGATGCTGAGGGTCTGGCCGGCGGCGCCGAATATCACCTCGTGGTGGGCGCTGCGGCCGGGGAGCCGCAGGCTGTGGATGCCCACGCCGCCGGTGTCGCCGCCGCGGGTTTCGGGCAGGTGATGGACGGAGGTTTGGTTGCGCTGGAAATCGCTGCCCCGCTCTTCGCGCATACCCCTGGCGATGGCCAGGGAGAAGCCGGAGGGCGCATCAATTTTCATTTCGTGGTGGGCTTCCACCACGTCAACGTAGTCAAAAAAGGCGGCGGCCTGCTCGGCCAGCTTTTTCAGCACGACGGCGCCCAGGGCGAAGTTGGGGGCGACGATGACGCCGACGCCGTGCTCGCGGCTCATGGTGTCCAGCGTTTGCAGCTGGTCGGCGTTGAGGCCGCTGGCGCCGAGGACCATGTGGATGCCCCGGTGGGCGGCCAGTAGGACGGCCTCCATACAGGCTTCGGCGTGAGTGAATTCAACCATTACCTGCGGATTGGCCGAATCGAGGAGGGATGCCAGGTCGGTGGACAGGGGAACGTCTCCGGCGGGTGTTGGGAGAATGTCGCCGCGGGGAGTATGGCAGGTTGCGCCTACGAGGGTCATATCGTCGGCGACAGATACAGCACGGACGGTTTCGGCGCCCATGCGTCCGGTGGCGCCGTGAATTACGACTGAGATTGCGCCGGTGTTTGCAGTGGCCGTCATAACAGCGCCTCCGTATCGTGTTTAGTCGCCGGTTGGAGCGAATATAGCATACCGGCCAGCCGGGTTCGGGTGCCGCTATTGGGTCAGGGCGTGGTCGTAGCGTTGCAGGCAGGACTTCACCACCAGGTCAACATCCTCGGCCAGGAGGTAGCCCTCATCAGCCAGCCGGGTGGTGGCGACTTCGACTTGGGCAGCGTAGTCGCCGCGGCTGGCGTAGCGTTCGGCGAGGGACGGACGCGGGTCGCTGTTGGCGCTGCGCTGGGCTTCGGTGGCGGCGAACCAGTGGGTTGAACCCTGCATGGACATCAGCTGCTCGGGCGCTCCGGTGTCGGGATGGCGAAGGTTCCAGCCGGTGTGGGTGCCGATGGGGACGGTGAGGTCGGGCAAACGGATGCCGGCCAGGTCGTTGCCGTCGGCGTCGGGGGCGGGCACCAGGTGAGGATACTCGCGACCCTCCCGGACGGGGTAGGCGGCGATGCCGCGATGTCCCTCGGGGCCTAGGTCGATTTCACGGACGCGCCAGAGGCGTGCCGGGTCGGGCCGACTTTGCTCAGGGACGGCTGGCAGGTTGTTGAGGTAGGCGGCCTGGGTTACGGCGGTGCCATCGTCGAGCCTGGGGTGTTGGCTTGGCGGCGGTTCCGTGCCGTCGGATGCCCAACGGTCGAGGTTGAACAGGGCGGCCCGCAGCAGCGGTATGTAGTCAACGGCGCTATAGGGATGCCGGCCGGTGGAACCGTCGGGGCCCTGGCCGGCCATGAGGTCGGGAGCTCCGGGCAGATGCTGGGCGCCGGCGAATAGATAGCGCCGGGTTTCGGAGGCCGCGTCCAGATCGGCGTCGCCGGCGCTGCTGACGTGGGTGAGGCAGGCGTCGCCGCGCCAGTACTCGGCGGCGGAGTCGGTGTAGATGATCTTGGGCACGGCGTTGAGCTTTCGCAGGCGGTTGAGCAGGCCGTCGGTCTGTTCGGTTAGAGTGTCGGTGAGGGTGTCGTCGGCGAAGGGGAATTGATGGCCGAAACCGGGGTTGGACTGGCAGGAAGGCTGGGCGAAACGATGGTTGAACTCGCCCATGCGTCCGCCGGCGACGTGGGGGAGCAGACCGTCGAAGACGGGCTGGCCGGACTCGTCCACGTTGAGGCCGAGGTAGGCCATGGTGCGGAGGAGGCGGCCGGACTGGGAGACGCCGTGGGCGTAGATGCGCTGGTAGCCGGCGGCGATGTCGGAGGGGTTGCGCAGCCAGGCGGCGGCGTCGCGGATGGCGAGCAGGCCGCAGCCAACGACGACGGGCTTGGCGGCGGTGTAAATGACGTAGTAGATTTTGCCGGGTTGGAATCCTGATTCCAGGGTAATGTGCTCCGGGTCGGGGAAATGCCACTGGGAGCGAGGGATTACGGTATCGGGGCCGTCTTCCCAATCGCGGACCCGGAGGGTTGCGTCGGGGTCGTTGAGGTCGGCGACGGGATAGGGGCGATGCTCGCGGTTGGCGAGGAGGCGGGTGGTTTCGGCGACGTTGGGGCGCATCTCGACGCAGGCCTGGCCGGTTACGGGCTGGCCGTCGATGCGGATTTCGGGAGCGTCGAGGCCGAGGAGGGCGTCGCTGCGATAGACGTCCCACTGCCAGCCGATGGAGAGGACGGAGTAGCCGTGCTTGAGCAGAAAGCCGTCGCCCTCGGGTATTTCGGTGGAAGTGATGGGCGGCGTCGGAGCGCGGTTGAAGAAGGGGATGGTGCGGCGCCGGCCCCGGTTGACGACTTCGACGATGAGCCGGCCGTTGCCACACGACGGGTCGGTGGGCGCGACCAGGGTGAAGTCGGATTGAAAGCGGACGCAGCCGGCGTCGGGATCTGTCGAGGGCCGGGTCGGAGCGTATTGCAGGTCGGTGATGGATTGGTTGGCCGGGTTCTGTGGGTCAACGGCGTAGGTGAGCACACCGTCGATGCGTTGGTAGCTGCCGGCAGCGCCAAAGGATTGGGCGCCGGCGTAGGGTTGACGTTGCTTGATGTTCACTGCGGTTACGGGCATGGTGAAGCTCCGCGGGTCAAGGTTACGCCGGCGATGGTAGCAATCAGAGCGTGCCGGGTCAAAGGGGAGGGGGGCGGATTTGCGGTTGGCTGCGTGGCGCTGGTTTCATTTTGGTTGGCTCCTTTGGGTTGGATTCGGGATTCGGTAGGTTAGCCTGCGAGAGGTAAGGTGGTCGTTGTCAGCCCCACGGCCGGGGGAGTTACGCAAGGGGGTTTATACCCTCCGAGTGGGTGAGCCTAATGAGAGCGTCCAGATCAGAGGTAGCCACCGTTAAGATTCGCACGGGTCATTTGTTAGCCGTACACGCCGCAGTGGGTAGCGCGCTGGAACAAGCGTGGTCTTGCGATTTGGAGATGCTGACGGTTGTGGCCGTTGACGACCGGAACCGTGATGGTTCTGATTTACCTCGTTGCAGACTGTGGGTTACCGATGATTTCGCTAGCGATGAGGCTATTATGAACGTCTGTTCTATGAATTGTCAAGCAGTTTGAGGTCACTGTAAGAATTTGGATTGCTGCCTCTGCCCGGTCCCTGGATTCCCATCTGCGCGGAAATGACGGCGTGGGAGGCGGTTGACCGTTGGGGGATTGGGTTTTAGACTGTCTGCGCTATGAATGGTTGCGGCGACATCGCAAAGGTTTGGGCAGCGCGCGAGGGCGGATTTTCCGCCCTTTTTGCATGTGCGGGCGGATAGTGCCTATGCACGGGTTGATGCAAAGGTTGCTGGCGGAGGCGGTGGGGACGGCGTTTCTGCTGATGGCGGTGGTGGGCAGCGGGATCGCGGCGCAGCGGTTGAGTCCCGGCGACGTTGGGCTGCAGCTGTTTGAGAACGCGGTGGCGACGGCCTTTGCGCTGATGGCGTTGATTTGGGCTTTCGGGCCGGTGTCGGGGGCGCACTTCAACCCGGCGGTTACGCTGGCGGACGTGGCGCTCAAGGGGCGTCCGGTGAAGGAGGGCATCGCCTACATCGGCGCGCAGGTGATTGGCGGCATCGTGGGGACGATTCTAGCCAACCTGATGTTCGCGCTGCCGGCGGTGAACTGGTCGACGAAGGTACGGAGCGGGCCGGATTTGTGGCTGGCCGAGGTGATTGCCACGCTGGGCCTGCTGATGGTGATATTCCTGATACCGCGGCGGAACGGGATTATTGTTGCGCCGGCGGTGGGGGCGTACATCGGCGCGGCGTACTTTTTCACGTCGTCAACGAGTTTTGCCAACCCGGCGGTAACGGTGGCGCGGATGTTTTCGGACACGTTCGCCGGGATCCAGCCGGCGTCGGCGCCGGTGTTCATCGTGATGCAGCTGGTGGGGGCGGCGTTGGCGATTGGGCTAGTGTGGGCGCTAGTCGGACGGCGACGATAGGGGAACGTAAATCCAGCCTTCCAGTCGGGCGTCGGCCAGCTCGTCGGGCTGGGGACGGCGAAAGCGGACACAGTCCTGCGCCCACATGGCGGCTCCAACCGCGGCGACTACGGAGTCCAGGCAGTCGTCGTTGGCGAGGGAGTTTGCGCGCACCGTGTCCAGGTTGGGCAGTGGGATGCCGGAGTTCAGAGCGAGGCCGTTGAGAATCGCCGCGCGCCGCTGGGTTGAATGTTGTCCGCGCTTGTACCCTTTGTAGGGCAGGTTGAGGGACTTGAGGAGGGCGCCGGGCATTAGCTCCAGGAGGGTTACGCATGGATTCCGGCTTTCGCCGGAATGACGTGGGGGAGGGGAGGATTCGGGTTCGAGCGGAGAAGTTTCGGGTAGCGGCGGGACATGCCAGCGTAGCGGGTGGTGTTGATGCCACTGATGGAGCAATTGGAGGCCGGCGTGGGTCATGGGGAGCATATTGGGGTTGACGTTGTGCAACGGTGAGTAGCTTTCAGGATGATGCTTTCGGTCGCCGGCGCGTTTTGGTTCGCCGTGGTTAGCGACGAAGGCGTTGCGGGCGGCGATAAAGTCCGCCTGGCTCATGCCGGCTACGGTTCGCCAGAGGGTCGGCATATCAAGCGGTCGATGTTTGGGTGACAGGAAGCAGGCGAATTGGGATGGTACACCAAAGGGAAAGTCCAAGGCGGCTACTGCCGGCGTGGGTACAGTAGGCAGCAGGTCGTAGAGATCGGCGCGGCGGATGGACTGCGCTCCGTCCAGCAGTAGCGCGCCGTCGTCAGTTAGATTTCCCAGGGTGAGCCAGGTGTTGCGGTCGGAGCGGGCGCCGCTGAAATCGACGCCGATGATGGTGGTCATCGCCGTGCCGTCCGGGTTGCGTTGGTTAGCAATTGAGTTAGAATACGGACGAGCAGATTTTAGCGCAATTGCCGATTGACGGAAGGAGCCAGATTTCATGGACTATACCAAGCGACGAGAGAATTACCGGGCCGTCCTGGCCGGGAACGTGTGCGTGCATCCCGGTTCGGTGTTTGACCCGATTTCAGCGCGGATTGCCGAAGACCTGGGCTTTGAGGTGGGCATGTTCGCCGGCTCCATTGCCAGCGGGACGGTGCTGGGCGCGCCGGACTACGTGGTGCTGACGCTGAGCGAGTTCGCCCAGCAGATTTACCGCATCTGCCGGGCCGGCCAACTGAGCCTGATGGTGGACGCCGACCACGGCTACGGCAACGCCTTGAACGTGAAACGCACGGTGGAAGAGCTGGAAGCCTCCGGCGTGGCGGCGCTGACCATCGAGGACACCACGCTGCCGATGGTGTTCGGCGGCGACGGCGGGTTCATCTCGCTGGAAGAGGGCGTGGGCAAGATGAAAGCCGCGCTGTCGGGCCGCACCGATCCCAACCTGGTGGTGGCCGGGCGCACCAGCAGCCTGAGCCTGGGACTGGACGAGTGCATCCGCCGGGTGAAAGCATACGAGGCGGCCGGCGTGGACGCGGTGTTCCTGGCTGGAGCGACCACCAAGGAACAGGTAGCGGCGGTGAACGCCGAGCTGAACATTCCGCTGCTGCTGGGCGGCGCCGGTGGCGAGCTGTCGGACAAGGCGTGGCTGGGACAGAACGGCGTGCGGGTGGCCTTGCAGGGCCATCTGTCCTTCCAGGCGTCCATCAAGGCGGTGTACGACACGCTGAAGGCGCTGCGGGACGGCGTTGCGCCGGGCGACCTGCGGGACACGCTGGCGTCGGCGGAGCTGATTGCACAGGTTACGCGGAAGGACGACTACGACAAGCAGATTGCGGACTACCTCAGGTAGTTGCACCAGAATTGAATCACAGCCATCGGAGGAAACATCATGGCATTCGTTTGCAATCACCTGCACCTGCGCAGCGAAGACCCGGACAACGCGGCCAAGTTCTACGTGGACAACTTCGGCGCGGAGATCGTGTCCACCCGTCCCCTGTCCACCACGGTGTCGCACCAGCTGGAGCTGAACGGCCAGCCGCTGCTGACGGTGTCGGGCGAGGCCGAGGGCGAGAACGCGGTGCCGGGTTCCACTCACCCGCGTTTCGGCTTGGACCACTTCGGGTTTGAGACCGACGACATCCAGGGGGCCTTTGAGCGGTTCAAGGCCAACGGGGCCAATATCATCTGCGAGCCGTGGACGATGCCGTCGGGGTCGCAGGTGATGTTCGTGGAAGCGCCGGACAAGGTGAGCCTGGAGATAATCCAGCGGCCGGCGTAAAGCGCGCGGCAATCAGAGGCCGGCGAAGAAGTCTGCGGGGACGACTTCGCCGGCCGCCACCGGGGGCTGGGCGCGGATGAAGTGCTCGATGCCTAAAGTGGAGGCGGTTACTTCGCGAGGCACGCGCTCGTAGGGCCAGTCAGGCTGTAGCTGGGTGAAGTGTCGCTTGATGCAGGCCATCTTGGCGTCCAGGCCGTCGGATACGTCGGCGGTGATGTGGATGGTATCCAGGTCAACGCCGTCGTTGACCCGGTCGGGGGACGGCATGGGAAAATCGACGCCGGCGGCGCGCAGGGTTTCGGCCATGTGGATGCGGAAGCCGCGAGGGCGCACGCTGTAAAAGAGACGGTCGGTTTGGTGGGGCTGGATGCCGATGGCCATGTGGTGGGGGAAAGCGGTTGCGTCGGCGGCCAGACGCAAGGCAGTAGTGGCGTGGTTGCAGATGGCGATGTGGTCGGGGTGGCCGTAGAGTCCATCCTGCCCGAAGGTCAGGATCACCTGGGGTTTGAAGCGGCGGATTTCGAAGACCAGGCGGGCGACCACCTCATGCTCGTCGGCCTGGACGAAAGCTTTGGGATGAAAATTGTCATCCCAGCCGGCCATGCCCGAATCGCGGTATTGCAGCACCTCATGGGAAGCGATGCCCAGTTCCTGGACGGCTTCGGCCAACTCGGCGCGGCGTACTTCGCCGATGGTTTCGCGAGTAGCGGAACCGGGCTGGCGGATTTCGCCAAGCTCGCCGGAGGTGGCGGTTATCAGCCGGGCAGTTACGCTCCGCGCCGTGTGCATGGCGATGGTTCCGCCGACGGGGAAGGCTTCGTCGTCGGGGTGAGCGAAGAGGATGAGGAGGCGATGGTCGGGCATGGCGAGGCTCTTTGAGGATAAGGCGGGGCGAATGGCTGTTCGCCCCGCCTAGACGATTCAGTCGATGACTTCCAGCACTTCCAGGATGATGCCCTGCGGTCCTTCGAAGAACATGACGCGGCGGCCGCCGCCTACGGTGGTTTCTTCCAGGACGGTTGCGCCGCCGTTTTTGAGGTCGGCGACGGTGCCGTCGATGTCGGTGGTGTCGATGGCGATGTGCTCGAAGCCGTAGTTCTGCGGGTGGGTTTGCGTCTCGATGTGGTCGGTTACGTTGAGGGGCAGGCCGTGGAGGTCCAGTCGGAAGCCGCCGTTGGCGGTCTCGGCGGTTACCGTCGCGCCGAGGTTCTGCACGTACCAGTCGGCGGTGGACTTGGGGTCGGGGGTCTTGAGGTGAACGTGGTTGAGTGAGAATGCCATGGTGGAGAGCCTCCTGGTTGGGATTGTCGGCGATTGTAGCATAACGGGCCGGCGCCTTCCGACGGTGATATACTTGCGCCGCCCGATCCGGCGGATTGGCGACAACTACTCACGGAGGCGATATTGATGCTGGCATTTCTGGGAGGCACCGGGCCGGAAGGCAAAGGACTGGCGCTGCGTTTGGCCATGGCCGGAGAGTCGGTGATCATAGGATCACGGGACGCCGGGCGGGCGCAAGAAGCGGCGGACGAGCTGCTGGCCCTGGCGCCGGGCAAGGCCATCTCCGGCGCGGTGAACGAGGCGGCGGCGGCGCAGGCCGACGTGGTGTTCCTGACCATGCCGTACAACGGAATGTCGCCGACCATCGCCGGAGTGAGCGGCGCGCTGGCGGGCAAGACGCTGGTAACGGTAATTGCGCCGATGCGGTTTGAGCGCGGCGTGGGCGCGATTGCCGAGGAAGTGCCGGCCGGCTCGGCGGCGCAGGAAGCCCAAGCGGCGGCTCCCGACTCCAGGGTGGTGGCAGCCTTTCAGAACGTGTCCGCCGAGGAGCTGTTGAAGCCCGACGTTACGCTGGACGAGGACGTGGTGATTTGCGCCGATGATGCCGAAGCCAAGCAGACCGTCATTGACCTGACCCGCAAAATCCCCAACCTGCGGCCCGTGGACGCCGGCGCGCTGTACAACGCTAAATACGTGGAGCAGATTACGCCGCTGCTGGTGAACATAAACCGCATTCACCGGGCACATTCGGGGGTGCGGATAACCGGAGTTTAATGCCCGTGTAGAAGCCAACGATAGAGTGATAAGGAGGAACACCGATGCCACGAGCGACACTTGATTTGCAGAATGCCGGCGACCTGTCCGCAGTGGGCGGACAGTGGAAATTTGCCTACGGGTTTGTGCCGGGGGAACCCAACGAGGGTTTCGTGAACGAGGCGGAGGGTTCGCCATGCCGGCTGCCGGATTACGACGATTCCGGCTGGGAGGCTTGCGAGGATCTGGCCGCCTGGCGTCGGCGGGGCGTGTCCTTCATCTGGTATCGCATCAAGGCCACGCTGCCGGCCACCGTGGGAGGCAGGTCAATCGAGGGCGCGCGCTGCCTGTTTGAGTCGTGCATCGACGACTACGGCGAAATCTGGATCAACGGGGAGTGCGACCGGGAGCGGGCGACGGTGCAGGGGTTCAACGTGCCGCAACGGGTGGTGGTGTCTGCCGAGCCCAAGGCCGGCGACGAGGTCAGCATCGCGATACTGGCGATGAACGGCCCGTTGGCGGCGCCGGGCGGTGCAGTGTTCGTGCGCTACGCCACGCTGGCCTTTGAGTGGCGGGAGCCGGGTTACTAGGCCAACCAGTCGTCATCCTCGTCATCGCCGGTGTCGCTTTCGTTGGATACCACCTGGCCGGGGTTGAGCTGGTAGCCGTTGGCCTCCAGCTCGGCGCGGATGGTGGCGGCGTAATCGTCGGGTGACCGGCTGACCGGCAGGGTGATTTCGACGGACCCGGCCGGCGTGATGCTGACTGCGCCGGGATCTTCGCGGGCCAGTTCCACGCTGACGGACTCGCGATGAATGCCGAAGTCGTCGGTTACGGAGAAGACGGCGGCCATATCGGCCATGGTGATGATGGTGATGTTGTCGTCGTCGGGCATTGATTGCTTACTCCTGCGGGGGCCATTGGGTGCCGCCTTCGGCAGGACGGTCGCTTGCTGACAAGGCGAAACCGTCGGCGACGGTCCGTTGAAACTCACTGAGGATGACGGCGCCCCACTCGGCGGCCTTGCCGACCCGATGGGCAGTGCGCCGGCCCCGGGTCTGCTGCCGCCTTTCGGCTTCGTCGCTGACGGACGCAGCGGCTTGGGCGACCATTTCGTCCATGGCGTCGATGGACGGCACCAGGGAGCGGGCGGTTTCGATGAAGCGGGCAACCTCGCCCATGTTTTCGTCAAAGACCACGAAGACGGGGACGGTGCCGGCCCGGTGTTCAGGCAGGAAACTGTTGGTCAGCTCCAACTCGTCGTCGCGGTTGAATACACCCAGGCGGATGTTGTCGCTGGCGTCGGCCAAGCGCAGTATGGCCGGCGTGGTGGACATGGCGTCGCCGCACCAGTCGGAGGTGAAAATGGCCAGGTTGACGGGCTGAGCCAGGCCGTTGAAATAGTCCAGCACATTACCCGGGATCTCCACGCCGGAGTGAATCTGGAGAAATGGGTCCTTGTTGACTTTGATAATGTCGATGTACTGGTTGGTGGTCATGCCCTGGGCAAATTTTTCGGCTGACAGCGCCATTGGGGGCCTCCTGGTAATGTGCTTTGCCGTTTATGTGCGGCCAGTGCTAAAATCGGCGGCGAAGTACTGCATCGCTCGCCGGCGAGCGGGCCGAACGGAGCCGCCCGTTGACTACTGCTACTGACCGTACCGGAGTGTACCTTAAATACGCCCTGTTCTGCCGGGAAACCGAGGAAGGGGACGGGGATAACCTCAGTTTCAAGGGCATCATTGACCTTGTGGACATCCCGATGCCGGAGAGTCCGCCCAGCGACGATGGCCCGCGGGTGCTGTCCGAGGTGGACGCGCACCTGGCTTTCTGCATCGCGGGCGCCAACGCCGGCCGGCACACGCTGGAAGTGTCGATACGGGCGCCGGGGGCGAGCCTGTCCAGTCCGCCGCCGCAGGAAGTGGAATGGGAGGAAGGGATTTTCTTCCAACGTTGGATCAAGCCCTTTCGCATCCCGGTAACCCGCCTGGGCCGGCACGTGGCGGCGATAGCGTTCGACGGGATGCCGCTGGGGGAGGCGAGCTTCCTGGTGCGCTTGGCGCCATGAGGAGAAACAATGGATGTTCGTCTTAACCGTGAACTGAAAGCATACTGCGCAGATTTCGCGCCGGTCCGCCAGATTATACGAGACTTGGGAGCGGTTTTTGTCGAAGTCAAGGAGCAGGTGGACTGCTATTACCACTTGCCGCTGGGTAGTTCGGACGAGGGAAACCGCCGGCTCAAGCTCCGTGTCGAGAAGGGAAAAGGGGAACTGATATATTACTGCGAGCGACAGGAGAGCAACGCCCGCACCAGCCGGTTTCAACTGTGGGAAACGAACGACCTTGGGGTTGGGGAAGTGCTGGAGAGGGCCCTCGGAACCAGGGCTGTAGTCCGTAAGCGTCGGGAACTTTGGGAAAAAGATAACGCGATTTTCAACCTGGACGCGGTGGAGGAGATAGGCCAAATTTTTGAGGTGGAGGTTCGTCAGAAAGACGGGTACGATATCGACTCCCAAGTCAGGGAGTACCGCTGCCTCTTTGAGCCTTACTTAGGCGGCTACATCCTCGGCTCCAACGAAGACCTGATTGTTGCGTCCGGATACAAGTTGCCCCAACCTGGGGAAAGAATTGCGAACCTCAGCGGAGGGTCTGATACAAGATGAGACTGATGAAGTCCTGCATAGCTCTTTCGACACTGCTCCTGGCGGTGGTGGCGGCCTTTGGCGCCAATGCGTCGCCGGTTGCAGCTCAAACTGCTCCCACCGAGACTCCGGGGAAACCCAAAGTAGTCGCCGGGTCTAACTCGGGCGAAGTAGTGGTCGAGTGGAAGGCCGTCAAGGGAGCGAAATATTATCGAATTGGGTGGATTTCCAAAGAAGATAATGACGCTGCCAGAATTGGCAACCGCGACTGGCTGGAAGCGTTTACCTCCGTGAGCGTGGCTAACAGAGGGCAGACTTCCCACACGGTTAAGCGGCCCACTCCGGGCGCGGAGTACTGGTTCATTGTGGGTAGCAGTGACCGGCGGTATGGCAATCCGCAGTGGTCGTTATGGTCCGACTTGGTGAAAGCGTCGGGAGGGCCGGAGACCTGCGCCGGCGACCGGGACGCGCTGGCGGCGCTGTATAACGCTACCGATGGCGCCAACTGGCGGAACAATGTGAACTGGCTCAGCCGTACTGTGCCCATTGGCAACTGGTTCGGCGTATCCACCGACGGCGACGGATGCGTGGTAGTTCTATACTTGGACAACAATGGTCTGAGCGGCCAACTGCCGCCGGAGCTGGGCAGCCTGGCCAGGCTGGACACCCTGGATCTTGACGGCAACCGCCTCAGCGGGGAGATACCCGCCGAACTGGGCAACCTTACTCGGTTGACCGTTTTGTCATTCGATCACAACAACCTGAGCGGGACGATACCACCGGAGTTGGGCCGCCTCAGCAACCTCACCGATCTCGAGTTGTGGAACAACGAACTAACCGGCGAGATTCCTGACGAGATAGTCGGCCTTACCAGCCTGAGGACGCTTGATCTGGATGATAACAAGATGACCGGATCGCTTCCGGCCGCACTTGGAGGTCTTACCAATCTCGGGGCGCTATGGCTCAGCGACAATCAGTTCACCGGAGAGATACCGGCAGAGTTCGGAAATCTGACCCGACTGAACTGGCTGGGCATACACAGCAACGAGCTGACCGGAGAGATACCGGCGGAGCTGGGCAACCTGTCCAATCTGACGGTGCTAACCCTCCGCAACAACCAGCTGAGCGGCGAGATACCGTCGGAGCTGGGAGGCATGTCAAACCTTGAGGTGTTGTACCTTTCCAACAATTGGCTGGAAGGAGCAATCCCCCCTGAGCTGAGTACGTTAGCCAACTTGAACAATCTGCGGTTGAACAGCAATCGACTGACGGGCGAGATACCGGTTGAGTTGAGCGACCTGTCCAACCTGGAGGAACTGTACCTTCTCGAGAATGAATTGGAGGGAGAAATTCCCTCGGAGTTGAGCGAGTTAACCGAGTTGAAGGTATTGAATTTGAACCGGAACCGGTTGAGCGGCGCGATACCGTCCGAGTTGGGCGATCTGACCAATCTGGAGGAACTGCACCTGGATAACAACCAACTGAGCGGGGCGATACCGTCCGAGTTGGGGAATCTGGCCAAGCTGGAGCAACTGCATCTGGACACCAACCGGCTGACTGGCGAAATACCGGCTCAACTGGACGATCTGAATGAACTGGTGCTGCTGTACATCATCAGAAACGAGTTGACCGGGTGCATACCGGCAGGCTTGCAGGATGTGGCGCAGAATGACCTGGACGAACTACAACTGCCAATTTGTCAGTGAAGGTGTCCGGCGTTAGTTGGCTCCCCTCACAACCCGGCCAAGCATGAGCAAAGGGTTGAAGAGCGGGAGGTTGCGCGTGGCTGTAATAACGCAGTGGGCGAATAATCATTCGCCCACTGCCTGGATTACGCCCGTTGCCGGAATGACGGATAAATTAGGCTACCCGCCGTTCCGCTCCCAGAGGGCTTCCAGGACGGCGCCGGGGTTCATGGGCAGGTTCTCCAGGCGCGCGCCGGTGGCGTTGGCGATGGCGTTGCCGATGGCCGCCATGGGCGGCACCAGGGAGACCTCGCCGACGCCGCGCACGCCCAGCGGATGGCCCGGGTTGGGCACTTCCACGATTACCGTGTCGATCATGGGCAGGTCGAGGGCGGTGGGCATCCGGTAGTCCAGGAAGGACGAGTTAAGCATCTGGCCGTCGCCATCGAAGAAGTACTCTTCGTTGAGCGCCCAGCCGATGCCCTGCACTGCGCCGCCCTGTATCTGGCCTTCCACGTAGCTGGGATGGATGGCCTTGCCGCAGTCCTGAATGGCGGTGAAGCGCAGCAGCTCAACCTTGCCGGTGTCGGGGTCAACCTCCACGTCGGCGACGTTGATGGCGAAGGCGTTGCCCACGCCGGCGGGATTGGCCGTGCCGTGCCCGACGATGGGACCGCCGGTGCCGTTGAGACGGCGGGCCAGCTGGTCAAAGGTCATGCGCAGGGCGTCGTCGGACTTGTGGGCCAAGCTGCCGTCTTCCTGGTATTCCACGTCCTCGACGGGAACGTCCCAGATGCGGGCGGCGCGTTCAATCATCTGGCGGCGCACGTCCTCGCCGGCCTGATAGACGGCGGTGCCCATCTTGAAGGTAACGCCGCTGCCGCCGGCGCCGCTGCTGTAGCCGATGCTGTCGGTGTCCACGATGGACGGCTTGATGCGCTCGGCCGGCAGGCCCAGCACCTCGGCGACGTGCATGGCCATGGCGGCCCGCGAGCCTCCGATGTCCGGTGAGCCTTCAATCAAGCTCACGGTGCCGTCGGGCATCACGCTGGCGACGGCGCTGGCCGGGCCGGTGCCGTTGAACCAAGCGCCGGCGGCGATGCCCCGTCCGGTGAGGCGTCCGGGCGCGGAAGGTTCCGGCACCGGAGAGGCCAAATGAGGGTGTTCCTGGGTCGCTTGCAGAACCTCAACCATGCCGACACGCCGGTAAGTGGGGCCGGCGATCTGGCGGCTGCCCTCTTTGGAGGCGTTGTTGAGGCGGAACTCCACCGGGTCAACGCCCAGCTTTTCGCAGAGTTCGTCGATGGCTTGCTCGGCAGCGAATGAAGCGGCCGGCGATCCGGGTGCGCGGTAAGCGGCGGCCTTGGGGACGTTGGTCACTACGTCGTAACCCTCAACAAAGCCGTTGGGTACATAGTAGGGGCCGAACATGGTGCGGCACCCGCTGGGCACCGGCGAACCGGGGAATGCGCCAGCTTCGTAGATGAGGCTGGCCTGGGCCGCGGTAAAGCGTCCGTCGCGAGTGCCGCCGACCTTCACCTTGATGATGCAGCCGGAGGTAGGGCCGGTGCCGGTGAACACTTCGGTACGGCTCATGGCGATTTTGACCGGGCGGCCGGTTTTGCGGGCCAGGGCAGCGACGACCGGCTCCAGGTAGCAGCCGCCCTGACCTTTTCCGCCGAAGCCGCCGCCGATCTCCATGGGGACGACGTTGACTTGGCCGACCGATATGCCGAGGATGCGGCTGGTATGGTCGCGCAGGGCGAAGTGGCCCTGGCTGCTGGCCCAGATAGTTACAGTGCTGTCGGTATTCCAGCGGGCAGTTGCCGAATGGGGTTCGATGTAGCCCTGGTGCACTTGGCTGGTACGGTATTCGCGTTCTACGATGGCGTCGGCTTCGGCAAATCCGGCCTCCACGTCGCCCAGCGTAGCCTGGAAATGGTTGGATACGTTGGAGCCGTCGCCGGTGTCGCCCTCGGCCCAACCGCCGGAGCGTTGAGCCGGATTGGCCAGGGTTACCAGACGCTCGTGAACCAGCGGCGCGCCCGGGGCCATGGCATCCTCGGCGGTGAGCACGGGCGGCAGGACTTCCCAATCCACGTCAATCAGCGCCATCGCTTCCTCGGCCAGGTGGGGCGAGTCGGCGGCGATGGCGGCAACTGCGTGACCACGGTACAGGGCCTTCTCGCGGGCCATCACGTTGCGGCTGTAAAAGCCGTAGTTCACCGCTGCCCCTTCTTCCTGATCCTTGATCTCGGCAGACACGTCCGGGAAGTCGGCGGACGTTACGACCGCGTGGACGCCGGGCAGAGCCAGGGCGCGGCTGGCGTCGATGCTGCGGATGCGGGCGTGGGCGTGGGGACTGCGCAGGATTTTGCCGTGGAGCATACCGGGAAGGTGAATGTCGGCGGCGTAGCGGGCGCGCCCCATCACCTTGTCCGGCCCGTCGTGGCGGACGGGGCGGGTCCCGACGACCTTATAGTTCTCATCGGGATTGGACAGGACGATGTTGGGTTTATAGTCAAGCATAAGCGGAAGTCTCCCTATTACAGTGTGAGGAATGCCGGTGGCCGTAATTTACCACAAACGCAAGTGGGGCGCCCCTAAGACCACCCCAACTGCGGTTACCTCTACACACGCCGTTCGGTGCGCGCCGGAGTTCAGTGGCGGCCGCGCTCCTTCCCGGGTCCGCCCCGAAATCCGCCTTGCTTGCCTCCGATGTAATCGTCGGTATCGTGGCCGGCGGGATTGGCCAGGAAGTCAGGACGCTGGGTTTGCCAGGCGGCGATGGATTCCGCCTGCGCCTGCGTAATGCGTTCGGCAGACACCAGCCTGGCCAGCGTCGCTGTAGTGCGTTGGGGGCTCGCCGCTCCGGCCATGGCGGCGGCCACACCGTCGGTATCCGCCGGGCGCCCCAGGAACCAGGCGTTGGCCTCGTCAGCCTGTTCCTGGGTGAGCATCCCATTGGCGGCTAACAGGCCGGTGTAGGAGGTGAACCGGGCGTCGGCCTGTTCCGCCGGGTCGGGTTGTTCCACGCCAAACCACCCGCCGATGCGGGCAAATGGTCCGCGGCTGTGTTCGAAGCCGTGGCGGGGATGGTCAAAGCCGTATCCGGAGTACTTGCTGGCAGCAATCCGATCCGAGCGGTGGTCGGCCTTGACGGCGATACCGAGCGCCAGGGCAACGATGAGCAGAGCCGAAACCCCGGCCAAGATGAACCAGCGCTTCCGCATGGTACGTATCCTGTTGAACATTGATTCCTCCCTTTGCCGCCGGAGGAATAAAGTTTTGTTTCCCGGCGGCGCCGATGGGAGTCAGACTAGACTGGCGATGTTAAGAATTTATCAATGTTCGTGAGCGGGCAGGTCGAAACCGAAACGGCTGCCGACCCGCTCCTCGCTTTCGGCCCAGACGATTCCACCATGAGCTTCTACCAATCGGCGGGCGATGGTGAGTCCCAGGCCGGCGCCGCCGGTGGCGCGTTCGCGGGACGGGTCAACGCGATAGAGGCGGTCGAACACGTGAGGCAGCGCATCGCTCGGGATGCCGGAGCCGGTGTCGGTGACGACAACGCGCACTCCGTCACCATGTGGCCCGACAGCAATGGTGACGCTTCCGCCGGGCGGCGTGTGGCGGATGGCGTTGTCAACCAGGTTGCCCAGGGCCTGCTCAATCCGCAGACGGTCCAGGTTCAGGAGGGGCAAGCCGTCAGGCAGGTCGGTGTCCAGGCGGACGGATTGAGCTTCGGCGCGAGGGCGGAAGGAGTCCACTACGCGCGCTGCAATGTCGACTATGGATTCGTGCTCCAATTGCAGGCGCAGTTCCTGGGCTTCCGTTTGGGCCAACAGGCTGAGGTCGGACACCAGGCGGTTGAGGTAAAGCGTTTGCCGGTGCACGGTGTCAAGCGTGGCGGCGTCGGGTTGCAGCAGGCCGTCCTGCATGGCCTCAATGTGGCCCTGGATGTTGGACAGGGGGGTGCGCAGCTCGTGGGCGACGTCGGCCACCATGCTGCGGCGCTGACGTTCGGAATCTTCCACAGCGTCGGCCATGTTGTTGAATGCGTGGCCCAGTTCGGCAATTTCGTCGCTCCCCTTGACGTTAACGCGGCTGGACAAGTCGCCGCCACCCAGCCGGCGCGCGGCGGCGGTGAGGCCGCCTATGGAGCCCAGAATACGGCGGGAGAGCAGCAACACCAGGATGATTCCCACAACACCGGCGACGAACCCGGCCACGATCAAAGACCGATTGACTCGCTCGGTGAATTGAGTGAGGGGAGGTTCCTCATCGTGGGGTTCGTCCGAATGCGAGTCTGGGAAAATATAGACCGGGCCGCCGCGACGACCGGCGGCGATGGCGACGGCTCCTACCTCTGAGCCGTCCGACATGATGGGCGTGAAATACTGAGGTGGCGGCAAGGGCCCGCGAGGGATGCCGGCGTTGAACAGAACCCGGTGTCCCCGGTCATCGTGGCGTCGCCGAAGGGGCCGGTTGTCGGCGACGACGACCCCGTCAGCGTCCAGCACCACGATTTCACGTTCGGATTGGAAGCCGATGCGGTTCACGAAGTCTTGCAGTCCGTCCCAGTCGCCGGCTTCATCGTAGTAGTCAGCGAGGGCGCTGTGGATGCGACCGGCTCGCACGCGGTCCTGCTCATCCTGGATATGGGACACCTCGCGATGGGCGGCGAAACCGGTGCAAACGGCGGCGGCGATCATGGACAGGGCCAACACCGCAGCGAAGCCCAGAATGAGGCGAAGCCGGATGCCGAAGCGAAATTCAGGCATTGCCGAACCGGTAGCCGACGCCGTGGACGGTCTGAATGTAGCGGTGCTTTTTGCCGTCGGGTTCGATTTTGCGGCGCAGGTTGGCCACGTGGACGTCCACGGTGCGGTCGAACCCGTCGAAGTCGTAGCCGAAGACTCCGTCAATAATCTGGTTGCGGGTGAAGGTTCGCCCCGGCTCGGCGGCCAGCATCGCAAGGAGGCGGAACTCGGTGCGGGTCAGGGCCGGCTTATGCTCTCCAACCAGGACGGTGCGCGAGTTGAGGTCAATGGTAATGCCGTCGTGTTCGATGCGAGGAGAGCGGTCAGGCGCTACTTGCCGGGAAGTGCGGCGCAGTACGGCGCGGACGCGGGCGGCCAGCTCGCGAGGGCTGAAGGGTTTGACTACGTAGTCGTCGGCCCCCAGGTCCAGGCCGGCCAGTCGGTCCGCTTCGGCGACGCGAGCGGTAACCATAATGATGGGAACGTCGGATTCCTGGCGCAGCGCGCGGCAGATTTCCATGCCGTCCAGACGGGGCAGCATCAGGTCCAGGACGATGAGATCGGGAGCGGACTCGCGGGCCAGTTTGAGACCGGCGACGCCATCGCCAGCGGTGGCGACCCGGTGGCCGTCCTGCTCCAGATAGAGGCGAACGACGCGGGCGATGCCGGGGTCGTCTTCAATGACAAGCACGTTGTGCGACATCGTGATGAGTGGATAGTTGAAGGAGAGGATTTCGGGCAAGCGTAGCACAGCCGGGATGAGCCACACCATCGCGCCGGTTTGACGCTCCGAGATTTCGCTGTCTATAATCCCCGCAGAATATTAAGAAATTGTGAGGTATCACACGCGATGAACCTGAAAACTGGACAGCGTTACGTAGGCCCCGGCGGGGCGGAGATGATTGTCAGCAAGGCCAGCGGCGACGGCGAGTTGACCGACGGCGAAGTACAGTTGCAAATCAAGGGGCCGAACGTGGACTTCGGCGGAGCGGCTCCGGCGGAGGACGCGCCGGAAGTTACCATGGGGAAGCGTCTGACGTCGCCGGATGGCAGCGTCTCGGTGCTCATTACCAAGGCCGGCAAGTGCGACCTGCGCCTGAACGGCGAACCGATGGAACTGCAGGAGGCGAAGCAGTTGCCGTCGTCGGACTAGTGACGCAACAAAATAGCGCGCGTGCCAAAGGGGCGGGTGTCAAACTCGCCCCTGTTGCGTTGCCCAGAATTAGCCGGACTACAGTGTTTCCAGGACGCGGGCTATGCGTTCCACCCCTTCCACAACCCGGTCGGCGGGAGACCGCATCAGGGCAATGCGGAAGTGGCCTTCCCCGCTGGCGCCAAAGCCGATGCCGGGGGTTACCACCACTCCTTCCCGCTCCACCAGCAACTCGGCCATCTCAGTGGAGGACATATCCGCCGAGTAGCGGGGGAACAGGAAAGTAGCCCCTTCGGGCCGCGGGCAATGTACGCCGCCCACCTGGGACAACCGGTCGGCGCAGCGTACGCGCAGCTCGTCGCACTCCTCCCTCCACTTGGTTAGATGCTCTTGGGGGCCTTGCAGGGCAGCCACTCCGGCCATCTGCACAAAGGGAGAGACGAAACTGGCCGTTTGCTCCTGTATCTTCAGCAGCGGCTCCAGCAGGTTTGACTGAGCCACGATGCAGCCCAACCGCCAGCCGGACATTGAATACGCCTTGGTGAAGGTGTAGCTGGTCAGGGTTCGTTCCGCCATGCCCTCCAGAGTAGCGACGGTAACGTGCCGGTTGGCATCGTAGAGGAAATACTCGTAGGTCTCGTCGCAAAGAACCAGCAGGTCCTGCTCCTGGGCCAAACGTGCTACGGCTGCCAGTTCTTCCTCGGAGTACACCCGGCCCGTGGGATTGTTGGGGTTGTTGATGACGATCATCTTGGTGCGCGGGGTAACGTACTGCTTCAACTGCTCGTAGCTGATGTGGTACTCCTCCTCCTCGCTCAGCGGCACGGCTATCGGCACGCCCTCGGCCATCTCAACCTGCTGGGCGAAACTGACCCACGTGGGCTCCAGCACCAGCACCTCATCTCCGGCCTCGACATAGGCGTTGATGGCCTCATACAGCCCCATCTTGCTGCCGGGCGTTACCAGGATGTCGCCGTCGGGATCAACGGCGCGGCCATTGTGGGCGGCCAGTTTGGCGGACATGGCGTGGCGCAGCTCGGGCAGGCCGCGGGATGAACTGATATTGGTAAGTCCTGCGTTCAGGGCCTTAACCCCGGCGTCGATGATGTGCTGCGGGGTTACGTGGTGCGGGCTTGACTGGCCCAGGTCGATTACGTCGTGACCCTGCCGGGCCAGTTGTCGCGCTTTTTCGCCGGCGGCCAGAGTGGCCGGCGGCTGCACTCGCTGGATGCGCGTTGCGGGAGCTCTGGACATGGTTCACCTCTTTCCCGTTGGATAGCCGCTTACAGGAAGTGGGGGATGACGTACTTTCCGAAGAGGCGGATGCTGTTCATTATCTTGCTGTGGGGCAGGTTGCCCATCTGCATGAAGCAGAGAATCTGGTCAACGCCGGCCTCGCGGTACTTTTCGATGGTCTTGATGACGGTTTCGGGGCTGCCCATGGCGAAGGCGCCGGAAGCGATGTGGTCGTCGGCGGTCTTATCGACGCGTTCCTCCTGGACGGCGTTGACGGCGAACTGGTAGCTCTGGGGAACGTTGCGCCCGGCCCAGGGGGCGTAGAGTTCCTCCGCTTTGCCAACGAACCACTCGCCCTCGCGGGCAGCGGACTCGTAGGCTTCCTCGTCGGTGTCGGCGACGTGAACCATGCAGAGGGCGGCGATGTTGTCGTTGACCATCCGGCCGATGGGCCGGGCGTTTTTCACGGCATCGCGGTAAATCTGCACCCGCTCCACCAGCTGCTCGTGTCCGCCCAGGTTAAAGCAGAGGACACCGACGCCAAGCTCGCCGGCCTCGCCGAATGAAGTGGGCTGGCTGCAGGCCATCCACATGGGCGGGTGCGGGTTCTGCACGGGCTTGGGGATTACGGAACGGGGCGGGATGTTGTAGAACTCGCCGGAGTGGGAGAAAGGATCTTCCGTCCACATCCGGGGAATCATCTCAATGGCCTCGCGCCACTGGGCCTTGGTCGTTTCGGGGTCAACCTCAAAGCCGTCCATCTCGATGAGGGTGGTGGAGCGTCCCGTGCCCAGATCCATGCGCCCATCGCTAACGATATCCAGCACGGCGGCGCGCTCGGCAACACGGACGGGATGGTTGTAAGCGCCGGGCAGCAGGGCGACGGCGTGGCCGATGCGGATGCGCTTGGTGCGCTGGGAGATGGCCCCATACAGCACCTCCGGCGCGGAGCAGTGGGAAAACTCCCGCAGGAAGTGGTGCTCCACCGTCCAGAAGTAATCAAAGCCAACGTCGTCGGCCAATTCCACCTGGGCCATCACCTGCTTGTAACGCTCGGCTTCAACGCCGGGGTAGTGGGGTTCGGGAACCTGGATTTCGTACATCAATCCGAATTTCATAGGTTTTCTCCTCAGATCAGCTGCTTGCGTCAGTTGCCCACGGCTGGTGCTACGGCACCAGCATCGCCCGCGTTATCTCCGTCTGCCGCTGGCTCCACTCGGCGGCGGCAAAAGCTTCGTTCACGTCGGCCAGGGGGAAAGTGTGGGACACCAGCTTGTCGAAGGGCAGCCGGTCCTGGTTGCGCACCAGGAAGTCCAGCAGCTCGGGCAACAGCGACGGGCGGTACATCAGGCTGCCCACGATGTTCTTGCCTTGCAACAGCTTGGACGGGTCGATGGACACTTCCTGCCCGCGCACGATGTCGCCGATTTCCACGAAGGTTCCGCCGTTGGACAGCATATCGATGCCTTCTTTCAGCAGATCGGCGCGACCCACCAGCTCCATCACCACGTCAGCGCCCCGGCCCCGGGTCAGCTCGCGGACGCGGCGGACGCGGGTTTCGGGCGTGTTGAACTCCTCGATGTTGATGGTGTCGTCGGCGCCGAACTCCTCGGCCAGAGCCAGGCGGTTCTCCAGGCGGTCCAGCACGATGACTCGGTCGGCGCCCCGCTCTTTGGCCATGGCGGTGGCGTGGATGCCCAGGCCGCCGGCGCCCATTATGACCACGGATTGGCCGTGGCTCATGCCGGCCCGTTCCAGGCCGGTGGTAACGGTGCCCATGGCGCAGTTGACCGGCCCCAGGATGCTGTCGGGCAGCTCGTCGGGGACGCGGAAGAAGGGATGGCGCGGCGGCAGGTAGAGAAAATCGCCGTAGGTGCCGGTGAAGTAGGGCCAAATGCCGGCCGCGGGATACTGGCGGTTGACGCACCAGTTGGTGTTGCCCCGCAGACACATGTGACAGTGGTAGCAGGGGAACACGGCGGCGTACACCACCCGGTCGCCCTCTTCGACTTCCGTGCCATAGTAGTCGGAAGCGACGCCGTCACCCAGGTATTCGATGACGCCGGTGCCTTCGTGTCCCATGACGCGGCCGGTGTCGGGCAGTGGCAGGTGCTCCTGGGTCTGGTCGCCGCGCCAGGTGTGCAGGTCGGAGCCGCAGATGCCGGCCTGGGTCATGCGGAGCAGAACGGCGCCGGGTTGCGGCTCGGGCACGTCGTACTCTTCAATTTCAAATGGCTTGCCGTATTCTTTGACAACAACGATCCGTCCTTTCATAGATTTCCCTCCGTGATACAGCCGTAGCTGGATGGCGGTATCCTAGCACAGCCCCGCCGGTTTTGTGCTATGCTGACGGCGCGAGAGGCGCCACCGGGAGCGGCAGAGTTATGAAGATTGGGATTGGTTCCGACCACGCCGGGTTTGAATACAAAGGCAAGTTGCTGGCGCTGCTGGCCTACCTGGGCCACGAGGCGGTTGACTACGGAGCCTACTCCGACGAAGCCAGCGACTACCCGCAGTGGATTCGGCCGGTGGCGGAGTCCGTGGCCCGGGGCGAGGTTGACCGGGGCATAGTGCTGGGCGGCTCCGGCAACGGCGAGGCAATCGTCGCCAACCGCGTGCCCGGCGTGCGCTGCACGCTGTGCTGGAACGTGGAATCAGCCCGCTACGGACGGCAACACAACGACTCCAACGTGCTGTCCATGGGGCAGCGGATGGTGTCCTGGGAAACGGCGCGGGAGATTGTGGATGCGTGGCTGACCACCGAGTTCGAGGGTGGGCGGCACCTGCGCCGCATCAATCAGATAGACGAGTAACCCCAATCATGCTGTCCCGGGTAACGAGCCCGGCCAACTCCTCTTCGCTCATCCCCTCGGTCCCGGCCGGTCGGCACGGGAGCACGAGATAGCGCATATCGGCGGTGCTGTCCAGCACATCAACTCTGGTATCCGTGGGTAGCGTCGTCCCGAATTCCGCCATCACGCCGCGAGGGTCGCTCACGGCGCGGGCACGGTAGGCCAGGCTCTTGTACCAGTCGGGCGGCCGGCCCAGCAGCATCCGGGGGTAGCAGGAGCACAGCGTGCAGACCACCAGGTGATGCAAGTCGTCGGTGTTCTCAACGACGGCCAGATGTGGTGTCTCCGCAGGTATGCTGATGCCCATTTCGGCCAGAGCGGAACGGGAATCGGCCAGGAGGCGAGCCTTGAACGCGGCGTCCGTCCAAGCGCGGGCGACGACCCTTGCGCCGTCGGCGGGAGTGCGCCCGTCCATCAGGTTCACCTGCTGCTGCACCTGGTCGGCGGTGAGCAGGCCCTTGTCGGCCAGCAGCGCCTCGATTGCCACCGAGCGCAGGGCAACCTCGCTCATGGGCTGGTCGTGTACGTGGTCTTCAACGTGGGTTGCGGTCATACTTCCCTCCCTAGTTGTGGCAGCCCCGCGCCTCGATATCCCACACCGCTTCGACCATGCCGTCGCGGATACCGATGAAGCGGTCCCAGCGGCTGACCATAGCGTCTTGCTGGCCGGGGAGCAACAGAACCTGGTCGCCGACGGCCAGTTCAGCGCCTTCCGCCACCTGGAACACAGTGCGGTCGGTGTCCATGGCAACGGCTTCAACGCCGGGGCGGCCTTCCACCCGGGGCAGGCCCTTGATGCCGCACACCGCGCGGGCGCCGGCGTCGCCGATGGCCGTTCCCGGCCGAGGCACGCTGACGATGGTGCTCAGCACCTTGCCGGCCAGGTGAAAGTCCTGGATGTAATCGTAGGAGGTTTCCATCACCAGGTAGGAGCCGCCCTGGATTTCGGTAACCTCAGGCATGTCGCCGGCGACGTCGTAGCTCCAGGTTTCGCCCGTGGATACGATTTCCACCGGAAGGCCGTCGGCAAGCATGGCTTCCCGCAGGTCCAGAACAGGCTGGACAAGGCGGCGAAGTTCGGAGACCCGGTCTTCCAGGTCGCCGGAGACTTCGGCCATCATCTGATGGCTCATCACGCCTTTCAGGGAAAGACCCGGCAGCGAATCAATCAGCCGGGCCAGGGCCACGCCGGATCCCACTCCATCCTCTCCTTCCTGCACGCCGCAGCGGAGCAGTCCGGTTTCCTGCTCGATGACCACGCCCAGGTTCACGCCTTGGTCAGCGGCGGCCTGAGAGAGGTCGCGGGCGTTGGTTTCGTTTTCGCAGGCCACCAGAATCTCGGCCTGGTCGGCCAAAGCGCAAAGCCGGGCAATCTTGGGCTGGGCGACCACCTCGCTGGTTACGAATACGCTGGCCACGCCGCCCTGCACCATCACCTCAGCTTCGGCGACCTTGGCGGCGCACACTCCGCCGATGGTGCCGCCCCGTTGAATCTGCCGGAGGGCCAAAGCCGGGCTCTTGTGATTCTTGCTATGGCCGCGCAGCTTGCTGTGGCGTCCTTCGTAGTAGTCGGCGATCACATCCATGTTGTGGTCCAGCGCGTCCATATCCAGGATGAGGCATGGAGTATCCAGCTCCGCCATGGGAGTGCCGGGTTGGGGTTCATACGCTTGCGGCATGGAAGTACCTCCGAGGTTTCCTGGTATCTGGTTGAATCCGGCCGTGGATACTTGGCCGGCGGATTGCAGCAATGCCGAACTATCCCAGCTGTCCCCGGCCGGAGACGGGCCAGTACCCCACCAGCCGGCCGCCCTGAACGGCGCGGATGTAGTCATACTGGTTCACGCACAGGGCCAGGTTGTACGGAACCAGGCGGACCTTGTCGTTGGGCATCAGCTGCTCGGTGGCCGGCCCGTCCAAGTCCAGGATGCCGTGCTCGGCGCTGAACCTGGCGGCGACGGCGCCCGGGAATCCATGGAGAACCGGCACGCCGAAATCGGGGCCGGTGGTCTTGTGGCCGGCGTCCACCACCGCCCGGCCGGCGACGGGATGGCTGATAACCGTCGCCAGCACTGTGGCCGCGGATTGCAGTTCGGGGCGAACCCGCAAGGTCTCCGCATCCATCAGAGGATACACTCCCGCCTGAACCTCGGTGATGCCCGACAGCTGCGAGACCACGTCGTAGTTGTAAGTGCTGCCGGCGCTCACCGTGGCAACCTCCAGGCCGGCCTGCTCTAGGTCGCTGCGAGTGTCCAGCACCGGCTGCAGACGGCGAAGGGTTTCGGCGTCCAGCTCGGCGTGGTCGGCGATGGGCAGCGGGCCCTCGTAGGTCATTATCCCCTGGAAGGACAAGCCGGCCGCGTCCGCAACCGCGCGGGCCAGGTCAACCGCATCCCTACCGGGTGCAACACCGCCAAACCCGTAGCCGGAGTCGATGTCCACCAGCACGCCCAGGGTAACACCGGCCGCCCGCGCAGCCTCGCTGAGGTCGGCGACGTTGCGGGCGTCGTCCACGGCCACGCTCAGCGTAATTCGTCCCGCCAGGGCGACCAACCGGCGAATCTTGGCGGCGGTTACCACCCGACCGGCGATGAGTATGTCGTCGATGCCAGCATCGTCGCCGGCAAATGCCTCGGCTTCTGCCAGCGAACTCACGGCCACGCCGCCGGAGCTGCCGCCGGCGTCCAGCTGGTACCGGGCGATATCAGGGCAGCCATGGCAGGAGACGTGGGGGCGCACCAGGACCTGGCCGTCGCCGCCAATAGCGCCGTGCAGTCGCGCGATGTTCTGCTCCATTATCCCCAGGTCAACCACCAGGGCCGGCGTGTCCAGTTTCTCGACGGGGGCGCCAAATGGCTGAAATATGGGCCGCTCCATTGCTCAGGTCCCTCTCAATTGCGATGCTGGCCGGCAGGATAGCACAAATCAGGCCGGTTCCAGCCAGTGCTGGTACACGTCCACCAGCAGCGTATCGTCTGGATTGCCGGCGTAGTCTGGCCACAGGTCGGTCTGGCGCAGCCGGACGCGGTACAGCGGCTGCCGCGGCAACCCGTCGCCCCCATGCGCCAGCGATTCAGGATTGGGATACGTGCCGCACAGCGCGTCCACCACGCCGGTGTGCCCCTGGATGTAGGCCGGCGTGCGGAAGTGATGGGCCGGCGCTCCAACGCGCACGCGCACAGCAGCGCCGTCAGGGTAGCGGACGGTTTCGGAAGAAATGGTAGTCATGGCATCCGCACTCAGGCTTGAGCATCAGGGTTGGCGTTGCAGTATAACGCGCAATGAGGCGGGCGTGATAATCGGGATTACGGACTCTTCGGTAAGAGCCAATAGGTCGGGATCCTTTGTTACCAGATAATCTGCTGCGGCTTGGTAGGCGAGTACGAGGAACATCTGGTCTTTGGGATCGCGGCAGGTTGGCGTTTCCGGGGGCGAGTCAGGTATGGCAACCCTTTCGCAGTGATCAAAGTAGGCAGCAGCAGTGTCGGTGATCTGCTCCTCGGAGATTCCGAGTCTGGGGTTGCGCAGTGTTCGGATTAACTCTGCCTTAGTGTCGCTACTGATAAGCGGCACGATATGCTGTTGTTCCGACGCCTCACGAAGCCATATGTCACTGCTGGTTGTCCTGGCGATTGGCATCAGCACAGCATTGGTGTCCAAAACCACCCTTATCATTGGCCGCTTCTTTCGGCGCGGGTCTCTGCTATCGCAGCGAGAATATCGTCCTCGGTGAGTTCCAGGGCTTGTATGCGTCTCAAAGCCGCTTTGACTCGTTCTGGATTACTCCGATGCGTCCGGTTAGAGTTTTTGAAGGCTATGATGTCGCCCAAGTCTTTGATGTTGTGGCTCCGCATAGGTTTGCCGAAGCCGTTCCGTAGGACCTCCCACGTTTCAACCAGCGGGTAAATTTCTTGATGCAGTACCAAAACGGCATCAAACGCGCTGATGTCCGGCATGGTAGCTGCATCCCAATCGGACGCGTACAGAAACTGCTGATTGTGTAGGATGAGGCAGTATTTAGCCCCGTTCAGAGCTGTCAGTTTGCTTGGCTTGCGGCCGTGCTTTATGGCGTCATTGAGGGCCGTTTGGAGAGTGTCGGGGCCGTCGGGCATCTGCGGCAATGGCATTGCCAGCAAATCGAGTTGCTCCGCGATGCCTCGCTTATCGTTCGGATGCCCAACCTTGCGGTGGTAGTTTTCTTTAGGATCAAGGCGCAGTTCGGTGAGTTCGAAGGCCCATGTGACGCCATCAATAGTTGCCCGATAGTCAATGGGATCGTTCGGATTTTCCCGATCCCAAGCGACGTTGACAGTTAGGCCCTGTTGGGTAAGGAAAATGGCCGCTTTCCGCATCAGGTCGTACTCTCGGAGTTCCTTATCGGACATAGCATCGAACTTGTTCGCCATCCTGGTTCGCTCTTCCACTATCACGCTGATGTCGGCCGCGGCCTCGCGGAGGGTTTCGGCCACGGCCATGGGATTAGTTGCGCAGCTCCATAGGGTGATTGGGCTAAATGAATCGGCATACTCGGGATAGCGGTCTGTGATGTATTGCCGCAAGTCCGGCAGCAAATGCGGCAACCCGTAGGTTCGGATTTTATTCTGCGCCTGGGTTTCGGCAGCCATGAACTCGTCCCGCGCCTGTAGGAGCGCGCTGTAGGCGCCGCATTCCTGTAATGCGGTTGGAGCAGCGCCGGCAACTATCTCCGCCGCCCGGTTGATTACGGTTGCGGCGAAGTCTGCGTTGACAGTTGGAGTGTCGCTTTTTGAGGTAGCCATGATTACTGTACGAGGTCACGCGATCACGAATTTGGATGCTTGTACCTCGATTATCGTTGGATAAAATGCACGCTGTCAACACGGAAACGTGATTAGAAGTGATCACCCACCGCGTCGGCGTAGCAGTATCCAAATCGGCTGAGACGTATTAATCGGTGGAGTAATTCATTATCGTCGTCAGTATATCCTTCCGATTCTAGTAAATCTCGATAATCCGGGAACCGATCCAGCCAGCGGACCAGCTTGGCATCTGCCTCCGCGATCTTGTTTCAATTGTAGCCTGGCTCGTAAGCCATTCGAATTCTGTTCGACTCTTCTCTCAGATTATCGGGGATTCGGCGCATTACCCCGTCTTCGTCTGACACCAATAACGGAGCTTGCTGTTCTAGATCTCGTCGCGTCCATGGTCCTGACTCAATACCCGGTCTGGCTGCAGCCATCATTAGCTCAGTCTCGGACGTCCAGAATGCGTATGGACGCACATGTAGGGTTTTCATTATTCGAACTGCTTCTTTAATGATGTCGTCAGCAGCAGTAGCTACGGAACTATCGATCTGCGGCCTGCATTCCGAAACTGGCAGGTCCCAAAGCTCGTAATATGGTCGTCCGATGACGGCCTCAATATCGGCTGTACCTATCCGGTCATTCCCAAGCGTCCAGGATGCCAGAGCGATCTGTCCCTCCATCTTCTCTCGTGGGTCGGATGAGTGATATTTGCGGCGGATCTCATGCTTGTTGCGCAAATCAACGGATTCGATTGGTCGTGTCCGTGAAGTTTCAAATACGATGATCATGTGATCCCGCATTCCAAAAAACCGTGCGCACTGGTACCACAGTGACTTTTGATCTGAGTACCGTGTTAAGATGCGCGCCCGTTCGTCACGGTCTGCAAAGGTTTCCACATGGAACCGCTGATCAAGTTCCGTGACAAATCGGTCACGATACTCACCTGCCTGGCGGTCCAAGTAGCCCGTACGCCAGTAGATAGCGTCCCAATATAGGTAATCTTGGAACTTCAATTGATGGAAGAAAGTTGAAATCCCGTTCGGATTCCAAGATTGACCGTTTACGCGGGTCTCACGCGGTAGTCCTAATGCATCCCACATACCAGTCTCCGTAACAGTCATCACAGCCCCCGCTGCCGCAGCTCGGCGGCCTTGGCGTCGATCTCCGCCGCCGTCAGGATGCCCTTTTCAATCAGCAGGATTTCCAAGGCCGCCGTCCATTTTTCGTAGTAGGACAGCGATTCGTACTGCTCCGGTGGCAGGCTCTCGATGGCCCGCCGCATCTCGTCGGTGGTGCGGATGCCCTGCGCGGCCAGCACCTGGTGCACGGCGTCAACCCGACGCTCCCAGTCGCTGTATTCGTGCTCGGTGCGGTCGATGGGCGTGTCGTCGGGCCAGCCGCCCCGGTCGTGTGCTGCGGGCATACTGTTACGCTCCTTTCTCCCACATCTCGGCGAGGGCGTCGGCGCGCATGAACCGGACGCCGGGGAAGGTCTTGATGTACTCAATCAGCCGTTCCAGCATCAGCAGCCGCCCCGGCCGCCCGATGTACTGCGGGTGCATGGTCAGATTGTAGCAGCGTCCGTAGCGGTAGATGCCGCGGAACTCCTCCGCCCAGCTCACGAACACCTCGTCGGGGTTGCGCATGGGCCCCAGGCGGTTGGCCGACGGCGCGTAGGCGAAGTGGGGCGCGTCGTCCAGCAGCCAATGGATGGGCAGCTCCACCATCTGCCGGGGCGGGTCGCCGCCGGACACGAAATACGGCGCGTCGTCGCCCATCAGGCTGCTGTCGTAGCAGAAGCCGTGCTTGGCCAGCAGGTCCAGCGACACCGCGCTCAACTCCCAGCTGGGCGAGCGGTAGCCCACCGGCGCGGTGTCGGTCAGCTCGCCCAGGATGCCGATGCCCTTGACCAGCACTTCCTCCTCCTCGGCCGGCGTCATGGTGGCCGGCGGCTCGTGGAGGTAGCCGTGGTGGGCGACTTCATGGCCACGTCCGGCGATCTCCCGCACCAGGTCGGTATGGGTCTCGGCCACCTGGCCGGGGACGTAGAAGCTGGCCGGAATGCCCTGGGCGTCCAGCAGATCCAGGATGCGCGGCGTGGCGACGCTGGGGCCGTACTCGGCCATGGACAGCAGGCTGGGGTAGTTGGCGAAGTCGGCGTTGCGCCGCAGCCAGGAAGAAACGCCGTCCACGTCAAAAGTAATCAGCGCCACGCACTGTATGTCATCGGGCCAAATGCCGGACATATCGATTCTCTCCGTTGTGCCAATCTTGAGAAGTGCTCAGATGTGTTTAACGATTGCGGCCGCGGACCATGTTGCGGAATTCAGCTACGGTTCAGCCGGCTTGAGCGATAATGCCGCCCATAGTGTTGGGGGGAATGTCTTTACCATGATGACGTGGGATGGGCACCATCCTGCCGTCCTTTATTGCCTTCGTATGCTTGCGGCCCTGATTGATTGTCCACCCGTCGTTGCGAAAGGCCCGCAGAACGTCGGAGATGGTAAAACCGGGAACCCGAGGCGGCATCAGACGCGCTCGCGCTGCTCCCACAGGGCAACGTAGGCCACTTCGATACTGGCAAGGGCGATGCCATAGTACGGGTCGCGCCGGAGCGCAGCGTCATAATCGGCGATAGCCAAGTCATACTGCCCGCTGTTGAAGTGCGCGTCGCCTCGCCGGCAATAAGCCTCGGCGTTGTCGGGGGCAAGGGATATGGCGGTGGAGCAATCGTCAATGACTTGGCCATACTCTCCCTTGTTGAGATAAGCGCCGGCCCGTTCTATGTAGGCTTTGACATCATTGGGATTGCGTTCAATGGCGGCGGTGCAGTTGGATACTATTTCATCCCAATCCGCCGGAAGGACAGTGGTTATTTCGATGCCGTAACCCTCGGTCCGGTATTCAGCGACGGTAGCCGCCATGGCGTTAGGGGTAAAGAGCGGTTCCACGCCGTCTTCGGCGTAGCTGTCCAGCAAAATCGAGATTGCGTCGGCAATCATCTCCAGCGCTTCCTCGCGAGTGTCGCCCTGGCTGGCGCAACCTAGCGAGGGGCATAGCACGGCATAGCCCTCGTCTTCTGGATGTGTAACCAGCAATACTTCGTACTCCTGACCTTTGCCGGCCCGGGTTACGTGGTCGGCATCGGCCAAATTGGAGGCATTGGACGTCATTATGCTTCCCCTCCGCTCAGCAGGATGGTATCACATAGGAGGTATTAGGGCGATGCAGCGGATGTCGTCAGGCCAGATGTCGGACATTGCAAACCTCTTTGTTGGTCGGCGCCTCTACGCCTACCCCGCCGGTATCACGTCAAACCCCGTATAGGGCCGCAGCGCTTCCGGTATCACCACCGACCCGTCGGGCTGCTGGTTGTTCTCCAGGATGGCGATGATGACCCGCGGCAGCGCCAGGCCGGAGCCGTTCAGCGTGTGCACGAAGCGGGGCCGCTCCCCCGCCGCCGGACGGTAGCGGATGTTGGCCCGCCGCGCCTGGAAGTCGGTGCAGTTGGAGCACGACGACACTTCCAGCCACTCCTGCGAACCGGCTGCCCACACCTCGATGTCGTAGGACTTGGTCGAGGGGAACGAGATGTCGCCGGCGCACAGCTGCAGGATGCGGTAGGGCAGGTTCAGCCGCTGGCACACGGCTTCGGCGTTGCCCAGCAGCGACTCCAGCTCGTCGAAGGAGGTCTCCGGCGCGACGAACTTGTACATCTCCACCTTGTTGAACTGATGCACCCGCTTGATGCCCCGGGTGTCCCGGCCGGCCGCCGCTTTCTCCCGCCGGAAGCAGGGCGTCTGCGCCACGTAGTACCGGGGCAGCTCGTCGGCGGACAGGATTTCGTCCCGGTGCAGGTTGGTAACCGGCACCTCGGCGGTGGGTATCAGCCAGAGGTCATCCTCGTCGTCGTGGTACAGGTTGTCGGCGAACAGCGGCAGGTTGCCCGAGCCTTCCATGGTCTCCCGGCGCACCAGGATGGGCAGGGCCATTTCAGTGTAGCCGTGCTCCCGGCCGTGCAGGTCCAGCATCCACGAGATGATCGCCCGCTCCAAGCGCGCCCCGTAGCCGTTGAAAGTGTAGAACCGGCTCCCCGACAGCTTGACCCCCCGCTGGAAGTCGATGATGCCCAGCCGCTCGGCGATGTCCCAGTGGGGCTGCGCCTCAAAATCCAGCTGGGTCGGCTCGCCCCAGTGGCGCAACACGACGTTGGCGGTCTCGTCGATGCCGTCGGGGGTGCTGGCGTCGGGCAGGTTGGGCAGGGCCATCATGGCGTCGTTGATTTGCGCGTCCAGCGAGCGTACTTCGTCCTCAAGCTCGCTGATGCGGCGGCCAACGTCGCGCATCTGGGCCACCACATCGTCCGGAGGCTGTTGCCCCTGCGACCGCGCCTGCCCGATTTCCCGTGACACCTGGTTGCGCCGCGCGCGGAGTTCGTCGCCCTCGGTTACGGCGACGCGACGCCGGGCGTCCATCGCGAGTATGTCGTCCAGGCAGTCCTCGTCCTCGGCCCGTCTGACCAGGGCGGCGCGCACGGTGTCGGGATCGCTGCGAATCTGTTCAATGGAAAGCATAAAAAACTGCTGCTCGTCAGTATCAGGGATTCGTCGCTGTAGCGATCACCCGTCGTTATCGTCGGGTGTGCCAGCGTTTCCGGCCTCGCCGGACAGGGAACGCATCTGCGGGAATAGTAGCACATCGCGGATGGTGGACTGCCCCGTGAGCAGCATCACCAGCCGGTCGATGCCGATGCCCAACCCGCCCGTCGGTGGCATTCCGTACTCCAGGGCGGTGAGGAAGTCGGCGTCGGTGCGGTCGGCCTCCTCATTGCCGTAGGCGTCCCGCTGGTGTTCCTGGGCGGCGAACCTCGCCCGCTGCACTTCGGGGTCGTTCAGCTCGGTGTAGGAGTTGGCGATCTCCATGCCGGCGGCGAAGGCTTCAAACCGCTCGACATAACCGGGCTTGTCGGGGTGCCCCTTGGCCAGCGGCGACATATCCTCGGGATAGTCCAGCAGGAAGGACGGCTGAATCAGGTTCGGCTCCACGTACACTGACAGCATCTTGTCAATCAGCCGTCCCCGTGCCTCTCTCGGGCCCGGCTGCAGCCCCAGGTCCTGGGCCACCCGCGTCAGCGATTCGGCGTCGGGGTAATCCTCGATGTCGATGCCGCTGCGCCGTAGCAGTTCCTCCCGCAGCGAAAGGCGCGCCCATGGCGGAGTGAAGTCAATCAGATGGTCGCCCATGGCTATCTGCATACTGCCGTGCACGTCCTGCGCCAGCGTGGACACCAGAGATTCAACCATCTCCATAACGACGTTGTAGTCGGCGTAGGCTTCGTAAGATTCCAGCAGTGTGAACTCCGGGTTGTGGTCCTGGTCGATCCCTTCGTTGCGGAATACCCGGCCGATTTCAAACACCTTGTCCAGGCCGCCGACGATGAGCCGCTTCAGGTACAGCTCGGTGGCGATGCGCAGGTACAGCCGCTCGTCCAGCGCGTTGTGATGAGTGGTGAACGGACGGGCGTGGGCGCCGGCCGGGATGGGCACCAGGATGGGCGTGTCAACCTCAACGAAGCCGCGGTTGTCCAGAAAGCGGCGGATGCCGCTGATGATGCGGCTGCGCTGCACAAACGTGTCGGCTACTTCCGGGTTGGCGATGAGGTCCAGGTATCGCTGGCGGTAGCGAGTTTCCACGTCGCGCAGGCCGTGCCATTTTTCAGGCAGGGGACGCATCCCCTTGGCCAGGATGGTCAACGAATGGGCCTCAATGGTCACCTGGCCGGTGCGCGTGCGTATCATGTTGCCGGTGACGCCAAGAAAATCGCCTAGGTCAAGATCGGACAGTAGGGCGTAGTCCTCGCCCAACACGTTCTGCCGCAGCATCGTCTGCACCACGCCGGAAGCGTCCCGCAGGTCCAGGAAGGCGGCGCGCCCCATCACCCGCATGGACACGATGCGACCGGCCAGGTTCAAACCGCTGGCGGCGTCGGGCTGCTCCGCGGCTTCGGCGGCCTCGAAGCGGGCGATGGCCTCGGCGGCGGTGCTGGCGCGCTGGAAACGGGGCGGGTAAGGGTCGATGCCGCGTTCCCGAATGCGTTCCAACTTGGCGCGGCGGCTCTCCAGGTTTGCCTCGAGGCTACTCAGGTTATCAATAGTATCGGTTCGAGAAAGTTCGTTTTGGTCAGGCATGGGCACGTCTTGGGCAGCGTCCAAACGCCGCCGGTTGGAAATGGCGTTTATGCTGTGGTGGCGAGTTTAGATTATAAAGCAAAACCGCTAAACTACGCAGGTTCACCAATAGTCAAGCAGCGGCTAACACGACTACAATTGCTGCGACATCCCGGTTGGCACAATCAGCCCCAACCGGGAACACGGCGACGTCAGCACTGGAGGTGCGACGATGATTCAACGAATGATTGGTGCGGCGTTCTTCAACCGCAATACCTACGAGGAAATCGAAGCCGACCAGGGCGCGTTGGGCCAGGCCATCGGCGTGGTGCTGCTGGTAACGCTGTGCGGCATCGTCGGCGGCGTCATCGGAGGGATTATTCAAGGCGAATCCCTCGGCCTGGGCATTCTCCTGGGCATCATCGGCGGGTTCGTGTTCGGCATCGTCCGCTGGGCGCTCTGGGTGTCGGTGATGTATCTGGTGGGCGGCAAGATGCTGCGCACCAGCGACACCGAAACCAGTTGGTCTGAAGTGGGACGCGTCGTGGGTTTCGCCTATACGCCCGGTGTGTTGTCGCTGTTCACTTTTGTCCCAGCCATAGGCGGACTATTCGGGCTGGTGGCATTTGTCTGGCAAGTATCGGCAGTGGTAGTAGCGGTGCGCCAGGCGATGGATTTCGAGTCCACTGGCCGGGCCATCGGGGTGGTGCTGCTTTCCGCAGTCATCGGCTTCATCCCGTGGGTGATCATCGTCGTCATTCAATGGTCGATTCTCGGCGGGCCCGAAGCTCAGGAGGTCGAGAGCGCGGTGCGCACCTTGCTCGCTCTGGTCTGACGGTACAGCGTGGAGAGGTGAGCGGGATAGGATAGATTTACAACAATCCCGCCCAACCGAAAATCCAACCCAGGACGCCGGCGCCGATAATCACCAGCGGCGCCGGCGCTCGGAAAAACATCACCGACCCGAAGGCCAGCAGCGCAATCACCGCTCCGGCGGCGCTGGGGTCGGCCCGCTCCCACAGCAGGAACACCACGCCTACCACCAGGCCGATGGCGGTAGCATTGACCCCAGTCAGCGCTATCCTGACCCACGGATAGCGCCGCACCTGCTCCCAGAAAGGCAACACCCCGAAGATTATCAGCACGCCCGGTAGGAACAAGCCCACAAAGGCCAGCAGCAGCCCGGTAACGCCGCCGGCTACCGCCCCCAGGTAAGCGCTGAAGCTGAACAGCGGGCCGGGCAGCGCCAGCATCAGGGCCAACCCGTCTAGGAACTGCTGCTCCGTTACCCAGCCGGGTTCCACCACCTCGGCGCTTAGCATGGGCAATACCACCTGCCCGCCGCCGAAAATCAGCGAACCGGTGCGGTAAAAGGACTCCAGGACTTGTAGCCACGACCAGTCCAGCGCCAGCCGCGCCAGGATCAGCCCGCCCAGCAACCCGAAGAACACTAGCAGCAGCAGGGCGCCGGCCACCCGCGAGATTCCCAGGTTGTCCAGGGGGGTGCTGCCCGACCGGTCAACCGCATCGTGTCGCTGGGAGCGCAGGGCCACCGCCGTTACCATCCCGCCCAGGGCCAGGGTAGCCGGAAAGGCCCAGGGTTGGCGCACCAGTATGGTTACCACTGCCCCCAACAGCATCAGGCCCATGGTCAGCTTGGTGTTGACCACTGCCGTGCCCAGCCGCCAGGCCGCCACTGCCACCAGGGCTACCGTGGCCGGCTGTACTCCGTCCAGCCACTGCGGGCGTCCACCTTCGTCCAGAAAAGTGGCTACGCCCAGGCCGGCCAGGGCCATTATCGTCGCCGCCGGATACAGGAAGAGCAGAAAAGCCAGCAACCCGCCCAGCGGCCCGGCCCGGGCCGTACCCACGGCCACCACCATCTGGGTTGAGGTCGGGCCGGGCAATCCCTGTCCCAGACCCAGAAGTTCCACGAAGCGCTGTTCGTCCAGCCAGCGCCGCCTCGCCACGAAACGCTCCTGCAACAGGGAGATGTGCGCTTGCGGCCCCCCGAAGGCAATCCAGCCCAGCGGCAGGAAGGCCCAGGCGACCTCGGCCAGCCGGCGGCCCAGCGAGGGGGCAGGCTCAGGGTTTGCAGCTAGTTCTTCCATCTCACGCCTTAGAACAGGACGCTTGCTGCTCTCCACATCATCATGCAGCCGGATGCAGTGAGCAGGGTGCCCATGACCAGCAGCAGCAGGTTGACGCTGATCCTGCCCGTATATTTGGCGCCCATGTAACTGCCCACCACTGCCGGCGCCAGCAATATTATCAAGAGCGGCAAGTCCGGACGAGTGTGCAGTACATGGCCCAGCCAGCCCAGCGCTCCCATTGTCATGCCGATAAACAGGTTGCTGCCGGCGGCAATTCGCGGGTCAACCCGCAGCACCCTGATGATCAGCGGGAGCCTGATGGAACCCAACACCAGCCCAATCGCCCCGGCCAGCAACCCGATCCCGAAGCTCGCGCCAGCGCCCCCGACGGTTCGCGCAATAGTGAATTGCCCTGCCGAACCTTCCAGTTGGTCCTCTCCCGGCCGATCTGAGCGGGCATCCCTGCGTCTCCGGTATGCCAACAACGCCAACTCTACGCCCTGCCACAAGATGAGGACGCCGGCCAGCGCAATGAGTAGGTTGGTCGGCGCTTGATTGCTGAAGTATCCGCCCAGGAACCCGGCGACAAATGCCGGCACGCCAATGATGGCAACCAACAGCAGCTTGACCCGGCCGTCCCGGAAGTGTCGATAACTGCCGGTGATGCCGACCACGCTGCTGACAAATATATTGGCGCTGGCGGCCACTGGCAGCGGTACGCCCAGCATCAGCATTGCCGGCAGCCGCATGGTGCCCAAGGACAGGCCAATCAGTCCACCGAGCAACCCGATGAAGAGGGACAGCGCCAGCAGCAGCGCGCCCAGCCAGACCGCCAGGTCTGACGGCAATCCGAAGTCAGAGAGAAGCATCGGCGCACCTCCCCATCCGACCCGGCGCTATGCCGGAAAGATTGCCGGTCAGGGTTGCCCCACCGCCTCTGCGACGCCGACCTCTTCCATCAACTCGGAAATTTGCCGCCACGTCTCATCCTCGATGAAAATGCCGTTGGCGCGGCGGTCCTGCTCGGTGCGGAACTCGATTTCGCCCGGGTAGAACACTTCGCTGACGCCGGGGGCCGGCGGCGAAGTCTTGACGAACTCGGCGAACTCGGTCATCTCCCGCTTAAAGTCATCCAGCGGACGGAACTTGGACACGTCGAACACGGCCAGGAAGCAGCCGTCGTTGTGCCGAGCCTGCGGGTCAATGCCGAACCCCAGCCCGGTGAGCAGGCCGGAGAACATCTCCACCATGAACGACAGGCCGAAGCCCTTGTGTCCCTGGTCGGCTCCCACGGGCAGAATCGCGCCGCCGGCAGCGTAGTCGTTTGGGTCGTTGGTGGGATTGCCGTCCTTGTCCACAATCCAGCCGGTGGGCACCTGCTCGCCCCGGTTGCGCGCCAGGCTGATTTTGCCGGCGGCCACGGCTGAAGTCGCCATGTCCAGCAGCACCTGGCCGGGCAGGTTGCTGGGCACCCCGATGCAGATGGGGTTGGTGCCCAAACGACGCGCGCGTCCGCCGAAGGGGGCCACCGCCTTGGGGCCGGCGCCGGAGTCGGCGGTGAGCAGCGCAATCATTCCTTCCTGGGCGCAAATCGTAGGGTAGTCGCCCAGCCGCCCGATGTGGCTCTGCCGGCGGATGGTGAAGGCGGCGACGCCGTTCTCCTTGGCCTTGGCGATGGCCATGCGGGTGGCCTTTTCGGTCACCACGAACCCGAACCCCCAATGGCCGTCAACTACGGCGGTAGTCGGCGTCTCACTCAGTACCTCAAAAGGCGCGCCGGGCACGATATGGCCGCGGTCGATGCGCTCGCAGTACTCGGGAATGTGGATGCAGCCGTGAGAGTCGTGACCCACCAGGTTCGCCTTGACCTGGTGCGCGGCAACGATTTCGGCTTCGTCGGCCGGCGTGCCCTTTGCTTGATAAATAGCGGACGCGGCCTTGTGCAGATATTCAGGAGCAAAAACGGGCATGGGAGAGCCTCCGTTGGGCGTATCAGCATGGATTGACAAGATGGAGGGGATTGTAGCAGGAAATTGCAAACCCGGTGGGGCGCCCGTTAGTCTGTCAGTAGTCGTTCCACCTCACGACAAAAGCGGTTGAAAGAATGGGAACGGCTACGGGCGAGGGAAACGTCAATGGCACTGGAAAATGCAGCTTGATCGTCTGTTTCTTTGTATCTCCTGTTAAGCACGTTTCGCTCTAGCCATTCCTTGGGGTTTCTGATTTCCTCAATGTTCGACGGTATCTGAAAAGCGGCGTCAGATCCGACGTGGTGGGCAATTGATTCAGAACTCGCTATGAACCAGGTTTCATACTCCCTATTGGCCACAATGACTGAAGAGGGATTATCTGGGAATCGGGATTGAATTCTTTGCAACAACTGCGTTCCGAGTTCGGCAGGACAGCTATCGTCGGCATCCAAGACGACCATTAACTTCGCAGTTGGTCCACCTTCTTTGATCGCCATTTCAGAATAACGCTCGAGTTCCCCGGGCGCATTTACCAACATACCCCAAGGAACCCGGAATGGCTTAGAAATCACCGGGTAAATTCCCGACCCTATAGCAGATAGTATTGTAGAGAGCAAAACACGGAGGGCGACCTCCTCTCCGTGACCTTCAACTATGGATGCGATAACAACTGGCATATCGTCATACCAGCCGGCCAGTGAAATCTGCTAAGGATTCTAGTGACTTCTCAGTTGGCGTCAGTCTTTTCTGGCGCAGCAACTCCCCCGGCGTCGCTAATCGCTCACGTATGAGTTGGCGGCTACTTTCAATAACCGGCCCGATTTCAGTCCGGCCGGCATCACTGTCGGTCGCCAAAATTGAGTTGATGGGAATGTCCTTGCGGTCAAGCAGGTCTGGGCCATGGGTAGTTACAAGCACCTGCGCCCTGTCTTGTCCATCCATCAGCGCATCCCACAAAATGCCCGCTGCCGCTGGATGCAGGGCGATTTCCGGCTCTTCTATGCCGATCAGCGATGGCGAATCGCCATCACCTTGCAGCAGGGCAGTGAGCACTGCCAAGGCACGCAAGGTCCCATCTGACATATTGATGGCTGGAAACCTCCAGGGGGATTTCTGTCCGGCGACTTGCTGCCGGAATTGGAGAGTTTCCAGGTTGCCAATCGCAATACGTTCCACACTCTGAACGCCGGGGGTTACCTGACGAAGATATTTCTGGATGAGTTGATGGCTGGGCGCATTTCGCTTTTCCAGCGCGGCCAGGACGCCGGCGAGATTATGCCCGTCCGATTCCAATATGTACCCTGGGTCGGGAGATTGTGGGGAGCGCATGACGTCCGGTGAAAAACTGTAAAAGGCCATGTCGGTTAGCGCGTCGTACACTGGCCGAAACTCGTCAATGTTGCTGGCGCTGACGAGGAATAGGCGGTCTAAGGCCGGTCGTGGCAACTGCACCTCAATATTAGTATCAGCTATCTTGCCTTCCTTAACTACAAAGCGCATCGGAGTGCCCAAGGCATCGGCGCTTCCTATCTCGCAGGTCTCGTTGAGAACGGAAAAACCGCCATTGCTTTGCGATGTCACTTCAAAACCATATTTACCCTGCTTCATTCCACCCGGCAGTGTGAAATGCAATTCTATGGCAAAATTGGACGGATGACCTCCCGACCGGCGTCGCACTTCGTTGATACCACCCCGTTCTCGCAGGGCGTGGTCCAGAGTGACGTCCAGTGCTTGTCGGGTCAGCGAAAGGGCGTCCAAAAAATTGCTCTTGCCTGAGCCGTTGGGACCGACAAGAATGGTGAGCGGCCCCAACTGAACGTCGCACCGGGCGATGCTCTTGTAGTTCCGCAGTTTGACACGGTGTATAAACGGCGGCTTGGACATTTTTGTTGCTCCTTGTGTAACTTGCATTATAGCCCATTTGCCGGCCCGCAGCTGCGCCGATAAACTGCCAGCGTCATTCTTGCCAATGCGGAGGGAACCCAATGAAGGCAGTGTACATCAACGAAACCGGCGGCACCGACGCGCTCATCTACGGCGACCGCCCCGATCCCGAAATCGCCCCCGGCGAGGTGCTGCTGCGCGTCGGAGCCAGCGCCCTGAACCACCTGGACCTGAACCTGCGCGCCGGCAGCGCCCGTCGTTTCCCCCATATCCTCGGCTGCGACTTCGCCGGCGAGGTGGTGCAAATCAGCCCCGACGCTGGAACCGACCTGCAAGTCGGCGACCGCGTACTGGTGGACAACCGGGTCAAGTGCGGCGGACATAACCTCTGCCAGCACTGCGCCGCCGGCCATGACCAATGGTGCGCCCGCCAGCAGCGCATCGGTGTTGACCTGGACGGCGGCCACGCCGAGTACGTCGTCGCGCCGGCCATCAACTGCTACGCCGTGCCCGACGAAATGCAGTTCACCGAGGCGGCAGCCCTGCCCATCGCACTGCATACGTCCTGGCACTGCCTCATCACCCAGGCCAAGCTCCAGCCCTGGGACGACGTGCTGGTGCAGGCGGCCGGTTCCGGCGTCGGCAGCATGGGCATCCAGATTGCCAAGATGATGGGCTGCCGGGTCATCACCACCGCCGGCAGCAACTGGAAGCTCGACGAAGCCAAAAAGTGGGGCGCGGACGAAGTCATTAACTACCGCGAGGTGGACAGCCTCAGCGACACGGTGCGGGAGTTGACCGACGGGCAGGGCGTGGACGTGGTGTTCGACTGCGTGGGGGCAGACGTGTGGCACGAAAATATGCTCTGCCTGAAGCAAGAGGGCCGCCTGGTGATCACCGGCGTAACCTCCGGCAGCCAAACGCCCATGGACCTGTCCATCCTGCACGGTCGGCCCCTGCACCTGATGGGCAGCGGCGGGCGCAGCCGGCGCACCATGGCCGACGCCATGAAGATGGTGCAGCAGGGCGCGCTGCGTGGCATCGTCGGCCGCACCTTCCCGCTGGACGGCGTGGGCGAGGCTCACCAGGTGATGCACGACCGGGACTTTTTCGGCAAGCTGGTGATTGAGCACTAACCCACCCGTGCCAGGTGATACAATAACCCCGCCAAAATGGTCAAAACAGCGCACCGGGAGGAAACCCTGCTATGAGAATTGCCCGCTACCTTGCCCACGGCTCCGAGCACTACGGCGTCGTTGACGGCGACAACGTTACCGCCATCGACGGCAGCATCTTCGACGACAACATCACGCTGACCGATCACGTCCACACCCTTTCCGACGTCAAGCTGCTGTCCCCCGTGATGCCGGGGAAAATCCTGGCCATGGGCCTCAACTACACCAGCCACATCGGAGACCGCCCGGCGCCCGAATATCCCATGATTTTCCACAAGACCCCCACCAGCGTCATCGGCCCCGAGGACTCCATCGTCCGCCCCAAAGAGGTGCAGCGCTTTGACGCCGAGGGCGAGATGGTCGTGGTCATCAAGGACACCTGCCGCAACGTCTCCAAGGCGGACGCGTTGAACCACGTCCTCGGCTACACCTGCGGCAACGACGTGTCCGCCCGCGACTGGCAGCAGAGGGACCGAAGGGAGAACAACTCCGACTGGTGGCGCGCCAAGTCCGCCGACACCTTCTCACCCATGGGCCCCTGGATTGAGACCGATGTTGACCCCCACGCCCAGCACCTGCGCACCCGCGTCAACGGCAACGAAGAGCAGAACGAAACCACGGCCCACCTGATTTTCGACGTGCCGACGATGATCGAATTCATCACCCGCTACGTAACCCTGGAGGCGGGCGACTGTATCTTCACCGGCACTCCCGGAACTACTTCCGACATGGCCGACGGCGCCGTCTGCGAAATCGACATCAGCGGCATCGGCGTCCTCCGCAACCCGGTCAAGCTGGAGGCCTAGCGATCAGAACGGCCAGCGGACGGGCCCCTCCGCCTGCTCCGCCGGCCACACCACGACCTTGCGCCCTTCCTGACGCTGCACCAGCGCCACCGAGCGGCCCACCTGCCGGCCCGTTTCGTCAATGCGGAAGCGTCCGTAGAAGGTGGTGAAGTCCAGGGAAGTCGCCGCCTCGCGCAGGTCGTCCCCCTCGACGCTCCCAGCTTCCTGAGCGCAACGCTCGGCAATTATCCCGGCCGCAAACGCCTGCGCCATGGGATAGTCCACGGCCAGGCCGGACGCTGCGCCAGCAATCTCCAGGATGCGCAGCGCAGCGCCAGCGTCCGGGCCAACGTCGGGTTGGGGCACGCTCACGGCCGGCTCCCACTGGGTGGGCCCGATGAAACCGTCGGCGTCGGAACCGAGCTGGTCGGCGAACACGGCGATGGGCGCGGCGACGACCACCGCCAGGCCGATGCTGCTCCGGTTGGGCAGGCTGACCAGCGCCCGCGCCGTGGCAACGTCGTGGCGGATGCGGCCCACGCAGACCACCAAATCCGGTTGTAACTCGGCGACGGCCCGGGCAATCTCCGTGAAGCGGGTTTGAGAGGGACGGTAGCGCAGGTCCAGCTCCGTGGTGAAGCCCATGGCATGGGCCGTTGACTCCACGCCCCGGGCGACGAGTCGAGCGAAGGCGCCGGTGTCGATGCGCAGGATGACCAGCTTGCTGGCCTCCGGGTTGGCCTGCCGGGCCAGGGCCGGCGCGCCGACCAGATACTGGTCAGCCGGTGTGAGGACGCCGATGACGTTGCGGTAACCTCGGGCATACAGGGCATCGCCAGCGCCGCCGTGATTCCACATCAGTTTGCCCTGCGACTCGGCGACTTCGGCGGCGGCAGTGGTCAGGCCGGCGGAATACGGACCGAACAGCAGGTCAACCTCATCCTGCTTGATGAGACGCTCCGTAGCCCGCTGCACGCCCTCGGTCAGGCTGACATCATCGTAGTGGGTAAGGGTCAGCTGGTGAGATTGGCCGTCCAGGGTCAGGCCGCCGCGGGCGTTGAAATACTCCACCCAGGCGGTCAATCCGGCCAACGCCTGCAGCCCCTGGGTCGCAAACTGCCCGGTGAGGGAAACGGGGATCCCGGCTTTGATCATCGGACTACAAACGCGGACGGAAAATCCCGAAGCTGCTGGTGTAGCCGTGCAGGAACGTCGTCCCGCTCACCGGCCCGATCTCGCCGTTGCAGAAGAACCCGCCCAGGGGCACCGACGCGCCCACCTTGTCGTGGAACACCTCGGTGTCGTGGTTGGGCCGTCCGTAGAGATACTTGCCCCGTCCCAGGCAGGAGAATATCAGCGCCCCGTGGGCGGGATTCTCCCGGTTGTCGATGGCGTAGCGTTCCAGCACGGCGGACAGGTCTTCGGCCGAGGTGTCGGCGTCGCGCAGGTGGAACTGCACCAACTGGCCTTCCTTGAGCATCTCGCCGATGGCCAGCACGCCGCTGCGCTGGTCCATCCCCATCACGTTGCGAATGAGGAAGTCGCCTTGCTGCGGCTGGTCGATGAGGGCATCCATCACCACGCCCAGGAACAGGGAATGCTGCATCAGGTCCCGGTCGCGCTGGCCGGACTGCTGGAACAGGCCCCGCAGCACGTCGATGGGCTGCTCGCCGTCCAGCTCCACCAGGAAGTTGCGGTCGCTGCGGGTGATGCGCATCGGCTGGCCAATCGGTCGGCAGCCCTGGGCAACCACCGTCTCCACGACGATGTTGCCGGACAGCGCCACGCCCACCGCGCCGGAGTCGTGGTAGTCCCGTCCCAGGAACAGCCCGTTCTGCCGCGCGCCCTGGGCGGCGCTGGCCAGACCGCCAATCTTGGCGGCGGCGGGATAGGCGTAGTCCATGCCCAGCAGCAGGTTCTGCGCCGGGAAGGACATGGGGTCGGCCAGCAGCACAAACTGCGGCTCGTCGCCGGGACTGACCCCGATGGCCTCGTGCCACTCGTCCGGGCCGGCGTCCAGGCTGGGCAGGTTGTCGGCCTCCATCCGAAGGGGGTGGATGTTGACGCCGGGCAGGCCGGCCACCGTCAGCGACACCGCCGGCTCCTGCTCCACTTCGCTGCCGCCGCCGATGATGCCGCCGCCGGAGCAGCCCAGCGTCATCACCTGCTCGCCCAGCATTTCGCCGACCAGTTCGGGCAGGCCGGCATAGTCCGATGCGTACTCCGAGGAGGCGAAGACCACGGCCAGGTCGGCGGCGGTGTCGTCCAGGCTGGCTCGCACCGACGCCACGCACTCGGACAGCGCGGCCCGCAGCGTGTTCTGTTGTGATATGGCGGATGCCCACTGCATAATCAGTACCTCACAGGGCAAGTATGGGCTGCCGAATTTCAGCGAGTATAGCACAGGGCCGGCTGACCCATCGTCGGAACGGCTGCCCCGCCCCCGCCCGCCAGGCATATCGGTTGCCACTTTGCTCCATCCTGTTTATCATCCCTGTGCGTCGGCATCCGTGTTGACTAAACGTCCCAGGAGGATAACCCCATGGCCGAACTGAGTCCGGCAACTGTGCTGGCTGAACTGAAAAAGAACGGCGCCACCCACGTGGTCTGGCTGCCCGACAGCGAGACCAACTTCCTCTACGTCCTGATGAGCGAGGAACCCAGCCTGGACCTGGTGCCCGTCAGCCGCGAGGGCCATGCCTTCTCCACCGCGGCCGGCCTCGCCGCCGGCGGCAAAAAGCCCGTCATCCTCATCCAGAACACCGGCATGATGGAGTCCGGCGACTCCCTGCGCGGCTGGGGCCTGGGCATGAACGTCCCCGTGGTGATGATGGTCGGCTATCGCGGCTGGACCCGCCACGGCATCATCAACGATACCGCCGCCTTCTACACCGAGCGGTTCCTCCACGCCTTCAACATCAACTACTACTTGGTGGAGTCCGACGAGGACGCTGACCGCATCTCCATCGCCTTCGCCGAGGCCGAACGGGAGAAGCGCCCGGTGGCCGTCCTGGTCGGCGACGAATACCACGGCTTCAACGTCAGCCGTTAAGAGGAGAAAGCGCCATGATGAAAACGGCTGAAATGCTGGATATCTTCAACAAACATCGCGGCGACGCCGTGGTCATACCCGGACGCGGCGGACGCTTCTGGGTAGAGCTCAGCGACCAGCCCGACCGCGATTTGCCCCTGGGCGACCCGGCCATGGGTGGCCATGCCTCCTTTGCTCTGGGCCTGGCCCTGGCCCTGCCCGACCAGCGGGTCGTGCTGTTCGACTCCGAGGGCGACGTGCTGATGGGTATGGGCGCGCTGCCGACTATCGCCGAGAAAGCGCCGGCCAACCTCTACCACTTCATGCTGGACAACGGCGTGTACGCCACCACCGGCGGCCAGCCGGTGCCCAACGCCGAGCAGATGGAGTACGACGTGGTGGCCCAGGGCTGCGGCTATCCGGCCACCTACGCCATCGACAACCTGGAGGATTTCGCCAGCCAGATTGAGGAAATCCTGGGCCAGCCGGGCCCGGTGTTCGTCGCCCTCAAAATCGACCCCGAAATCATCAACGAACCCATCAACGCCCGACCGCAATGGCAGCGCAAGACCCGCAACCAGGCCGTGGCCGATATGCAGGCCGAGTTGGGAGTTGAGCGCCCGGCATAAGCGCCTCCGGTTACGGATTCCGTTGCGATATTCCGTTTGTCAATTCCGCGACGGACATAGTATGCCTTCTGGCGTGATTGACCGCACAAATCGGTATTGCTACAATTCGGGAAAGTCGCTAGGTAAGCCGCCAGCGTCAGCCAGCGCTGGCCCTGTAAGTCTGCCATGAAAAGTCAACGGGAGGGGCTATATGGTTACTACGTTCAACGAAGACCTGTTTTCACCTGAAGTCGTCCAGGACCCTTACTCCTACTTCGGGCGGATGCGGGATGAAGACCCCGTCCACTGGAACGACCCCTACAAGCTGTGGGTCATCACCAAGTACAAGGACCTGGTTTGGGTTACCCGCCGGCCCGAAGCGTTCTCTTCTGAGGTGTTCCATCGGGACCCGCTGCCTCCCTACCCCTCCATCGACGAGTCCGACATGGGCCTCTACGAGGACGTGCGGAACTTCTTCAGCCAGTGGTTCATCCAGACCGACCGCCGCGCCGTCAGCGCCCACAAGGACATCGCCGAGCACGGCGGCCCCGACCACACCGATATGCGGAAGGTCATTCACGGCTACTTCACGCCCAAGGCGATGGAGCTTTGGCGTCCCCTGGTTCAGTCGGCCATCAAGCAATTGCTGGACGAAGCCGAGGAACGGGGCAGCATGGACGTGATGCGCGACTACGCCACGCCGCTGCCGCTGCTGGTCATCGCCGCCATGATGGGCATCGAGACCTACGACCGGCAGTTCATCCGCTCGCTGGCCGAAAAGCTGCTGTTCATCGGACGCGGCAACGCCGACCGGATGCAGCCCTTGGCCGAAGGCATCACCGAGCTGCAGGAATACCTGCGCCCCATGGTCAAGGAACGGCTGAAGAACTCCAACGGCGACCTGTTGGACAAGATGACCGACGCCGCCCGCATGACCAACGCCGCCGGCAAGCAGATTATGGACGAGGAACAGGTGGTGGCTAACGCCATCCTGTTGCTCCTGGCCGGTCACGAGACCACCATCAACCTCATCTGCAACGGCACCCGCGCATTTATGACCCATCCCGACCAGTGGGAACTGTTCAAGACCGACCCGGCCGCCAGGATGATTCGCGCCACCGAGGAGTGCCTGCGCTACGACGCGCCGGTCAAGTCTATCACCCGCATCGCCGGCGAGGACGTGGAACTGGGCGGCAAGCTCATCCAGAAGGACGAGCGGATGCGTTGGTTCGTAACCTCCGCCAACCGCGACCCTGAGGTGTTCGACCGGCCGGATGACTTCGACATCGAGCGCTACCCGAATCCCCACGTGGCCTTCGGTAGCGGCATCCACCACTGCTTGGGCGCCACGCTGGCCCGGCTGGAAGGACAGGAGGCGTTCAAGGCCATCGCCGAGCGGTTCCCCAACCTCAACATGGACTGCGACCCCGACAGCCTCACCTATACCTCCAGCATCACCTTCCGCACGCTGGAACGGCTGCCAGTGAACCTGTCGTAAAGCGAAAGCGGCATACGGAACGCAACCGGCAGGGGCGAGTGAACAACCCGCCCCTGCCGTAATATACTCCCCGGGCCTGATTGTGCAACGATTTGCGTTCCGCTATAATTCCGACATTGATTGAATGCGTCGGCTTATAGACGCTCGGCGTAAAGTTGCACACTGGACACACCGGAGGTTTTTACCAATGGTCAGCACCTTCAACGACAACCCCTTTTCCCTGGAAGCCATTTACAAGCCCTATGACTTCTACAACCGGTTGCGCGAGCATCAGCCCGTCTATTACAACGAAGAATTTGAAGTCTGGATGATTACCTCGTGGGAGCACCTGGTGTGGGTCGCCCGCCACCCAGAGGCCTTTTCATCCAGCGTGTACGCCCGCGACGTGCGTCCGCCGAACCCGGCCATTGACGAAGACGACCTGGAACTCTACAACTTCATCAAGAAGTGGCAGGTTACCCGGTTCATCCAGCACGACCAGCGCCGGTACAGTCCCGAAATTAGTGGGTCCGACCACGTTGATATGCGCCGGGTGATGCACGGCTACTTCACCCCCAAGTCCATCGAGATGTGGCGCCCCCTCGTACAGTCCGCCATCGACGAACTGCTGGACGCGGTGGAAGAGAAAGGCCGGATGGACGTGATGGCCGACCTGGCCACGCCGCTGCCCCTGCTGGTCATCGCCCGGATGCTGGGCATACCTGACACTGAGCGACCCCACCTGCGGGAGTTGGCCAAGGACCTCCGCTTCCTGAACCGCGACGGCCCTGACCGGATGAAGCCGCTGAGCCAGGCGGTGCAGAACCTGCAGGACTTCATCGCGCCCTTGGTGGAGGACCGCGTTGCCAATCCCGAAAAGTTCGACTCCCTCGACCTGATGTCGGTGGTGTGTGAGGGCGAGCGCAAGGGCGTCTTCAACCGAGACATGACCATCAACAACATCATGCTGCTGCTGTCCGCCGGCCACGAAACTACCATCAACCTCATCTGCAACGGCACGCTGGCATTCACCCAGCATCCCGACCAGTGGGCCAACCTCAAGTCCGACCCGGAGGGCAAGACGGTGCGCGCCACTGAGGAATGCCTGCGCTACGACTCCCCCGTGCGTTCCATCCAGCGCATCGCCATGGACGACATCGAGCTGAACGGCCAGCAAATCAGCAAGAACGACCGCGTGCGCTGGTTCATCCCCGGCGCCAACCGCGACCCCAAAGTGTTTGACCGGGCCGACGACTTCGACATCGAGCGCTACCCGAACCAGCACGTGGCCTTTGGCAGCGGCATCCATCACTGCCTGGGCGCAACCCTGGCGCGGCTGGAGGGTCAGGAGATTTTCCGCAACCTGGCCAACCGCTTCGACAAGGTCGAGTTGGAGATTCCGGTGGAGGACATTCAATACGACCGCGTGCTCACCTTCCGCGCCGTGGAAAGCTTGCCCGTAGCGGTAACCAGCGTGAAGTAGCTGGCTTCCCCTCGTCTCATTGAGGTAAGAGCAAGGCCGGCGGTTGCATATTGCAGCCGCCGGCTTTCCGTTTGAATTATGACATCGCCTGTGATAATTTTACCGCCACTTGACCCCTCGCCGGAACGTTTCGATTATGCCCGACGCCATTCACGACGACCTCTTTGCGCCCGACGCCATCCGTGACCCCTACGGCTACTTCGGAGCGCTGCGGGACTCGGCCCCGGTGCACTGGAATGAGCAGTATCAAATATGGGTCGTGACCGGCTACGAGCGGCTGGTATGGACGGCCAGGAACCCCGAATACTTCTCTTCCGAGGTGGCACTGCGCGACAACCGTCCGCCGTCGCCGACGATTCCCGAAGAGGACATGGAACTCTTCGGCGCGGTGCGCAACTGGCTGGCCGCCCGTTTCACCCAGAACGACGGCGCGAAGCACAAGGAAAAACGCAAGGTAATCCACGGCTACTTCACTCCCAAGGCCATGGAAACCTGGCGTCCACTGGTGCGCCAAACCGTCAACGATCTGCTGGACGACTTGCAGGGCGCGGGGCGCATGGACGTGATGCACGACTTCGCCACGCCGCTGACCTACAGCATCATCGCCGCCCTGATGGACATCCCGCCCAGCGACCGGAACTTCGTCAAAGAACTGTGCAGCAGTATGTGCGGCTTTGACGGCAACGATCCCAACCGCGTCCGCGATTTCGCCGCTGGTGTCCAGGCCGTTACCGACTACCTGGCGCCCATCGTCGCCGAGCGCGTCCGCGACCCCGGCGACGACCTGCTGTCCGTCATCTGCAAGGGTGAAATCATGGGAGCCTACACCCGCGACGAAGTGCTGGCCAACGCTCTGCTGCTCCTGGTCGCCGGACACGAAACCACCAACGACCTCATCGCCAACGGCGTCCTGGCTTTCGCGCAACATTCGAACCAGTTCGACCTGCTGCGAACCGACCCGGACACCCACGTCGTCAACGCCGTCGAAGAAGTGTTGCGCTACGACTCCCCGCTGAAATCCATCCAGCGCATCGCCACCCAGGACGTTGACATGGGCGACGGCCAGACGGTTGCCAAGGACGACCGGGTGCGCTGGGTCATCTCATCCGCCAACCGCGACCCGGAAGTGTTCGACAACCCCGACAACCTGAACATCACCCGCAACCCGAATCCCCACGTGGCCTTCGGCAGCGGCGTGCATCACTGCCTGGGCGCCACCCTGGCCCGGCTCGAAGGCCAGGAAGCCTTTGCCGAGTTGGCCCGACGCTTTGAAGGGTTCGAGCCGGAAACCGCGCCCGAGGAATTGGAATACCTGCCCAGCGTGGGGCAGCGCACCCTGTTGAACCTGCCGGTCAGCCTGAAATAGCCGCCGCTGACCGTTCCCTACCGCTCATCACATTTTCTGCAAACAATGAGGAGGTTACCCCAATGGCTCGACAGCTGAAAATCACCGTGGACTATAACGTCTGCGTCGGCAACGCAATGTGCGAGACCTTCGCCGAAAACACCTTCGGCCTCAACGACGACCGCCAATCTTACGTGAAAGACCCGGCCGGCGACCCGGAAGAGACCATCATCGAGGCCGCCGAGAACTGCCCGGTAACGGCCATCACCGTTGAGGACGCCGAAACCGGCGAAATCCTGTTCCCGTAAAGCCTGGCGACATAACGTAGCAACTCAGGGGCGAATGACTATTCGCCCCTACATTTTGGCGATAACGTCCTCGCCGAACCTGCGAATAATATCGCCGGGGTCATGGCTGATGGCCGTGATTTGCAGCACGTCCACGCCCGACTCCCCAATCTGCCGCACCTTGGCTCGACACTCTTCCGGCGTGCCCGCTACCGAGAACCGCTCGGCCAGATAGTCGGTTACGCCAAACTCGTCGGTGATGGCCGCGTTGCGCGTCTCGCCAACCTGCTCGTGCTCAGCGGGCACGTACTCGCCCTGTATCGCCATCATCGCCTCGTGCAGTTCTTCGGGCACGTGCTTGCCCTCCAGCGTGAAGCGGAAGGCGTGGTGCGCGCTGGCGGCCAATGCCATCTTGATTTCGTCGATGGCGGCATCGTGGTCGTCGGCGATGTTGCACTTGGCAAAGGCCCATACCTCGGCGGAACCCAGCGGCTTGCCCACGTGCCACTCTCCGGCCCGCACGTGGGCCACCGTATCCTCCAGTATCTCCGGTGTCAATCCGGTGTGAATCATCACCCGGTCGGCGATTTCGCCGGCGATGCGCAATGTGCGCGGCCCCTCGGCTGACATCATAATCGGCGCCGGCTCTTGACTCCAACGGACGTGCCCCTCCCGACCCATGTAGTCCACACTTTCCCCGGCCAGCATCGCCCGCACGGCGCCGACGTACTCGCGCAACGCAGCCAGCCGTGCCGGCCGCAGCCCCAGGTTCAGGATGGCCGAGTCGTCGGTGCCGATCCCCAGGAATGCCCGCCCGCCGGACAGCTCGTGCAGCGATGCGATGGCCGACGCCATCACCGCCGGATGCCTGGTCAGCGGATTCGTAACCGACGGGCCCAGGTGGACTCGCTCAGTCTCCATAGCTGCCACCGTCAGCGAAACGAACAGCTCGCGGAACAACGACTGCGAATCCGCCACGCCAATGTAGTCGAAGCCAACAGACTCAGCCAGCCGCACGTGCCGCCGAAAGGAATCGTATGAGGTGGGAAGGAGGGTAACGCCGTATTTCATTTGTCTCGCCTCTATGGGAATCTGATTGAGTGCTCTAACCCTCGCGGCCTTTCTCCGCCGCCCGCGCAATCCCGCGAATCATTCCTCGGAACACGCAGGCGTGCGCCGGCCACAGAGCATACCAGTATATTAGCCCGGCCAGACCCAGGGGATCGTATTCTGCTGTCTGCCGTATGATGCAACCCTCGCCGTCGGCAATCACCTCAAATTCCAGCCAGGCCCGGCCGGGCAACCGCATTTCGGCGTAGAACTTGACCCGCCGGCCCGGTTCATAGCTTTCCACCCGCCACCAGTCCACGGTGTCGCCCACGGCCAGGTCTCGCGGATGCCGGCGGCCCCGACGCACGCCGACGCCCCCGGCCAGCAGGTCCAGAAAGCCTCGCAATCGCCACAGCGCATTGCCGAAATACCAGCCCCTTTCGCCGCCGATCCTGCGGATTGGCTCAAAGGCGACATCCGGCGTCGCCGTTACCGTCGCCGTCCTCGTGTCCACCAAACGCGCGCCGAAACGAACCGCGGCGCGACTGTCAGAGCGTCCCGAGGACGACAGCGCGTCGGACCATCGAGTAGCGGCATAGTCCCGGTCTTCGTTGCGCATCGCCGTGGTGATGGCGTCGGCGATGCCCATGGGCTGAACGTCAAACACGTCCGCCGGCAGCTGATTGACGACCACGCTGGCGTGGCGCAGGCTGTCAATCAGCTTGCGACCAATACGGGCATACACCGGCGTAACCACCCCCAACCACAGGCTGGATAGCCGCGGTGTGAGCACCGGAACCGCAATCATCCGACGGCGCAGGCCCCGTTGGTGAGCGTACTCCCGCATCAAGCCGCCATAGGACACCACGTCGGCGCCACCGATTTCTAATATCATGCTGTCGTCAGCGGGTATGGTCAGGGCCGCTCGCAGATACCCCAACAGGTCGTTGACCGCAATGGGCTGCGCCGGCACGGACACCCAGCGGGGCGTAATCATCACCGGCAGCCGTTCCACCAGGGCGCGCACCATCTCAAAGGACACGCTGCCGGAACCGATGACGATGGACGCGCGAAACTCAATAACCTCCGCTCCGGAAGTCCGCAGTATCTCACCCACGCGCCACCGACTCCGCAGGTGCGGCGACATTTCGTCGTCAGCAGCGCCCAGCCCGCCCAGGTAGATGATGCGTGATACGCCAGCAGCGCGGGCGGCGTCGGCAAAGTTCTGCGCCCCGGCCTGCTCCTCAGCCTCAAAGTCTCCCGATGACCCCAGCGAATGCACCAGGTAATACGCAACCTCAACACCCGCCATCGCCCGCTCCAACGAACCCCGGTCCAGCAAATCCCCCTGAACCACCTCCGTGCCATCCTCAACCTTGCCTACCAATTTCTCAGGCCGCCGAACCAGGCACCGAACGGAATAACCCCCACCC
>VXTR01000038.1 GCA_009837355.1 Chloroflexota bacterium
CGCCGGAACGTCGCCGCCGGCGCTACCCGCGGATGCTGCGCCTCCACCTCGTCGAGCAGCTCGGCCACCGTCAGGATTTGCAAACGCGGATACTGATGGTTGGGATAGTGCTGCGGCGTGTAGAAGCCGGCCTACGCCGCCTCCCGCAACACTGGACGCGTCGGTTCGTTCAGCGTGATGAACAACCCCGATTTCCGCCTTTTCCCGTTCCATGCCGCCCTTCAGCGTGGCAATCATCCCACGATTGGCGCCGCCGAACTGAGGCCGCCAAACATCCACCGTCGGCCGTCTTCATCCCGTTAGCGACGATAATTCGCTGCTCAGCGGTCATCGCAGGTCTCCGGCAGGTCGGTTGAGTTTCGGGATTCCCGCGACCGCCGCCTCTGCCGCCGCCATATCAGCCGTCTAACCAGTGATATGCTGGCGCTGCTGACTGTGATTGCAGCCGCCAGCACGTACAGTATAGTGAGTGGGTTGCCGCCGAATTGGGCGAGAACGCGGGCGGCTATCACTGCCAACAAGGCTAGCGACAATGCCGTTATGACCAGGACTGCGGTTGCCAGTATCGCTTTGCCGACCGCTGAGAAAAGCAGCATTGGTCAGGCGCTGAAGTCCGTGGTGAAAATCAGCACCAGGGCAGATACCGACCAAATAAGTCCTGCCAGTCCTGCGACCGAGCCGCCGACGACTACCAACGTGAACGACGACGATCCAGTAATTACAATCTCACCGGCCAGCACCGCCAGCAAGCCTATGAAAAACACCACCAATGATGTCAGGAAGATCCGATCCCACATAGTGCTGCCTCCCGTTTCACTAACCCTACGCTACCACTACCCGCCGATTCTGACAACCGCTGACGCCCACCGCTTGACAACTGCCAGAACATAAGTTCATAATAACCTCATCGCTAGCGCAAATCGGTAACCCATCCCAGCCTGCCAACGAGGTCATCATCACTACGGTCGTCAACGGCCAACAACCAGTCAGCATCTCCAAATCGCAAGACTTCGACCAACGGAGTTTATTCCAGCGCGCTACCCACTGCGGCGTGTACGGCTAACAGATGACCCGTGCGAACTCAACGGTGGCTAATCGTTCCTTGCGTACCACCCCCCGGCCGTGGGACTGACAACGACCAGCGTGAAATTCCGGAAACCGACCTCTCGCAGGCTACCCAACCAACAACCCACAGGAGGCCAACCCCAACGAACACCACGAACCCAACCACCATCCCCACCGTTTGATACCCGCCAACCCGTAGGCTATACTACCCGACGGCCCGCCCCTGCTCCCCTTCCCAATACCGGGGACGGCCATCCCACAGGAGCTTACTGCTATGGATTTCAACATCGCCGTCCTCAGCGGCGACGGCATCGGCCCCGAGGTTACGGCGGAGGGCGTCAAGACCCTGCAGGCCGTGGGCCGCGCCTTTGGCCACAACTTCAACCTGGACTACGGCGACGTTGGCGGAATCTCCATCGACCGGCACGGCACACCTCTAACCGACGAGGTGCGCGATAAGGCTACCTCCGCCGACGCCGTGCTCTTCGGCGCCGTCGGCGGCCCCAAGTGGGACGACCCCTCGGCGCCAACCCGGCCCGAAGACGGCCTCCTCGCCCTGCGCGCCCAGCTCAACGTCTTCGCCAACATCCGTCCGGTCAAGGTCTATCCCGAACTCACCGGCTCCAGCGTCCTCAAGCCCCACGTCCTGGAGGGTGTGGACATGGTCGTGGTCCGCGAACTCACCGGCGGCCTCTACTACGCCCAGCCCAAGGGCCGCACCGAAACCCCCCAGGGCATCGTCGGAGTGGACACCATGCGTTACTCCGAGTCCGAAATCGAGCGCGTTCTGCGCGTTGGCTTCGAGCTGGCCCGGGGCCGCCGCCAGAAGCTCACCTCCGTGGACAAGGCCAACGTGCTGGAAACCTCCCGACTCTGGCGCGCCACCGCCACCCGCCTGGCCGCCGACTACCCCGATGTCGAACTGGAACACGCCCTCGTTGACGCCTGCGCCATGCAGATTGTCCTCCGCCCGGCCTCCTACGACGTTATCGTCGCCGAAAACACCTTCGGCGACATCCTCACCGACGAGGCCGCCATCCTGGCCGCGTCCATGGGCCTGCTCCCCTCGGCCAGCCTCTCCGGCGTCCCCCAGGACGGCGCCCGCACTCCCGGATTCTACGAGCCCATCCACGGCACCGCGCCCGACATCGCCGGACAGGGCATCGCCAACCCCTGCGGTTCCATCCTAAGCGCCGCCATGATGCTGCGCTACTCCCTGGGCCTCACCGAGGAAGCAGCCGCCATCGACCGCGCCGTGCAAACCACCCTGCAGCAGGGCTACCGCACCGCCGACATCGCCACGACCGGCGACACCGCCACCGGCACCACGGCCATGGGCGACCTCATCGTCGCTGCTATCGGATAAGGCGGTTCTGCCCAGTGCTCAACCTTCTGTCCGGCGTCGGCCTGCCCGTCGCCATCGTCGTTTTCCTGGCCAGCGCCGTCGCGGTGGTCTTCCTCGGCACCTACCTGGCCAGGTACGGCGACGCCCTGGCCTCCCTCACCGGTTTGGGCCGGCTGTTCGTCGGCAGCATCCTGGTCGCCCTGGCTACCTCGCTGCCCGAGGTATCCAACAACATCACCGCCGTGCGCATCGACAACCCCCAGCTGGCCCTGGGTGACGTTCTCGGCTCCAATATGTTCAACATATTGATCCTGGCGGTCGTCGCGCTGATTTTTGGAGGTAAGCGGTTCATCCAGCGCGTCGCCCCCGAACAGGGCTACCTGATTGTGCTGGCCGCCGCCCTCACCGGCTTGGCGGTGATTTTCTCCCTCTTCAAGAGCGGAGTCACCGTGTGGCAGGTCGGCCTGTCGTCCATCATCGTGCTGGTGGTGTACCTGGTCGGCATGTGGATTGTTTATGAGCGCCGGCCGGCCGCCTCCGACGAAGACGCGGATGAGGAAACCGGCATAACCCTCCGCCGCGCCTGGGTGATGTTTTCCCTAGTCTCCGTCGGCGTAATTATCTCCGGCATCCTCCTGGCCCAGAGCATGGACCAGATTGCCCACGAGACCGGCATATCCTCCGGAGTTCTCGGCATCCTGGCGGTGGCCCTGGTAACCAGTATGCCGGAAATCTCGGCGACCTTCGCCGCGGCCCGCCTCGGCGCCGCCGACCTGGGCTTCGCCGGAGTGTACGGCAGCTGCGTCTTCAACATCACCATCCTCGCCTACGCCGACTTCTTCTACCGCAAGGGCGTAGTGGTCAACACCGCCGAACTGGAGCACTACATCGCCGGCATAATCGCCTTGGGCCTGATCGTAATGGGCGGCCTGCTGCTGTGGGGCCGGAACCGCTTGCCCCAATCGGCGATACTGGCCGGGTTGTCCCTCATGCTGCTGATTACCGTCGCCGGCTCCGTCTGGGTCGCCCTGCTGGGAGCGCCTTCCCACTAGACATCCGCTCCCTCGTAGCGCGCCAGCTCCACGAACCCTCCGGCGTCATCGTCCCAACCGAACAGCGCCGCCTCTACCACCCGCTCCGCGTCAATGCCCACCACCAACTGCTGCACCGGGAATACCGGGCCCTCACCCCACCCTGGCGGTTGCGTAGCCACTTCCCGGTCGGTTTCCGAAAAATATGCTTGGCCGTTAGGATGCGAATGGTAGATGATTCTAGCCGGCGTTGCGGATGCAAAGCTTTCATCCAGGGCTCGAATGTCATCGAAATTGAAAGAATAGGCCCGTTCGCTGGTTCTGCCTTCTACCGGAATCAGGGCATCTTCGTCCTGCGCGTTCACCGCCGGACGTACCACGTCCACCACGTCGCCCCCGGCCGGCCCGGTGAGCCAGCCGCAGCACTCGGCGGGATAGGCGGCCCTGGCCTCCCGGTACACCGATTCCAGGATGGCCGGTGGGATGCGCAGCGAATTTGTGAAATTTGTCATTCAAACCCCTTCAAACCCCTTGTTACGTATTTCGTAACCTGATATGCTGTTTCCATCGCCTTTGCCGGATTTAGCGTAATACTCCGGTAATGCGATGACGCTAAACTGAAATCGCTACTTACGACAAGCAAGCCACCACGACGGCCACCCGGCCAGGATGAGGATATGCAAACCAAGACCGTTACCCGCAAGTCCCTGATGCGGAAAGCGTGCCCCCGCTGCGGCGGCGATGTCTGCCGGATGCGAGACACCTTCGGAGTTTATCACCAGTGCGCCCAGTGCGGACGTGAATTCCGCCGACAGCCGGCCGTTTCCATCCCAACCGCTACATCCACCCCTGCCTCCATCAACTCCCCGGCCAGCGCCACCGAACATAACGAGGTTATGGTGGCCTGACCGCCAACCCAAAACGGACACCCGCAGGCAGCGGCCTCGGACTTGTCCGAGGCCGTTTTCCTTTTTAACCGACACCGACCTGACCCGCAAATCAACCAACCCAGACGATTAGCGACACTCAGCCATCACACCCGACGATTTCGGCAACCACCATCGAACCCGGAGCCACCATCGAACCCGGAGCCACCGTCAAACAGGAGCAACGATGATGGAGAACAAGGTCAATATCGAACTGTCTGCCCGGGGCGCGCGCCGCCGGCGGGTCGCAATGCGGGCTTGCCCCCACTGCGGCGGCGACGTGCGCCTGAATCGGGACCTCTACGGCGCCTACCTGCAGTGCCTCCAGTGCAGCCGGGAACTCCAGCCCGACGCCCTGGCTATGCCGGTCCATCACGCGCCCGCCGCAACGCCGTTAAGCCCCCAGGTTAAAACCCTTGAAGCCGCCTGATTCCACTAGGCCGGCGCGATGCTTTGGGGTTGGCGGCCACGCCGTCAGCCCCTTTGCTTTGTCGCTAACGGTATCGTCGGGGACGGTTTGCGTTCCGTTCCTTCACATACTCCGCATACTGGCGCACCGCCTCTTCCTGCGCGGCGGTTTGGATCGAACCCGGCCGCAGCTGCCTGATGTACGCGATGGCCTCGTCCGGGTCATAGCCGGTGTTCACCAGGTACGACGCTAGGATGGTTCCCGTGCGCCCGATGCCCGCCGCGCAGGTAACCACCGTGGGCCGCTCCCAGGTCTCAATCTGCTGCTCCACAAAGTTGACGATGCGGTCAATTTGCTCCATGGAAGGAGCCTCAAAATCAGGCACCGGATCGAAAAGCTCCGTGAACCCCCACGGCTCCGCAGAGATGGTGTTTTCCTCCATGCGCACTACTGCGGTGATGTCCTGCAGCTCAAAGTGAATCAGATGCCGCCTCTCCGTCGGCCCCATGGCCCCGGCCAGCGAGCCGTGTAGAATCCAGCTGAAGTTGCGAAAGCTGTCTTGCATGGGGACGCTCCCAATCCGCAGTCAATAATCGGTCTGGTATAGTATGCCCACAGCTTGGGCCGCCCGGGTCGGCCCAGTGGAGAGCGAATGGAGTATAGCAATATTACACTTTCCGTGAGCGACCGGGTAGCCACCATCAGGCTCAACCGCCCCGACGCCCTCAACGCGCTCAGCCCGGAGCTGCTGCACGAATTCTCCCACGCCACCGCCGCCATGGCCGCAGACCAGAACGTCAAGGCGCTGGTGGTGCGCGGCGAGGGCCGCGGCTTCTGCGCCGGCGCCGACCTGCTATACTTTGACCAGGTATTCGACGACCTATCCCTCCTGCCCGACTACGTGCGCGACTTGAACAACGCGCTGTTCGCACTGGAGGACCTGCCCGTGCCCACCATAGCCCTGGTCCATGGTTACGCCCTGGCCGGCGGCCTGGAATTGATGATGGCCTGCGATATGGCCGTCGTCGCCGAGGACGCCCGCATCGGCGACCAGCACGCCAACTTCGGCCTGATTCCCGGCGGCGGCTCAACCCAGCGCCTGCCCCGTCGTGTCGGAATGCCCCGGGCCATGGAGTTGCTTGCCACTGGCCGCTGGCTCTCCGGCGCCGAAGCAGTCGAATGGGGCCTGGCCTTGCGCGCCCCTCCCGCCGAGCTTCTGGAATCCGAACTGGAGTCGCTCCTGGCCGGCCTCCGAACCAAGAGCCGCACCGGCTTGGCCTTGATGAAATCCCTGGCCCGAGCCAGCCAGGACGTGCCCCTGCGCGACGGCGTGGCCCTGGAAGGTGCAACCTTTACGCACCTGTTCGCCACTTCGCCTCACCCACGCGAAGGAATCCAGGCTTTCAAGGAGAAACGCCAGCCGGAATTTTGAGATACCACTATAAAAAATAGGACCACGGTTTGAAAATCAGGAAAATTCTTAATCAACAACGCACCATATCCTTCGAGTTCTTCCCGCCTCGGGAGGCAGACGGCGTCCCCGGCGTCATCGACGTCGTCAAGGACTTGCAGCGATTCAACCCCGACTTCGTGTCCGTCACCTACGGCGCCGGCGGCGGCACCCGCGCTTTCACCGAGGAAATCACCATGCGTCTGAAGGCCGAAACCGACCTTGACGTCATGGCGCACCTCACCTGCGTCGCCCAGAACCGGGCCGATGTCCACGGCGTCCTGCAACGACTGCAAACGGCCGGCATCGAAAACGTCATCGCCCTGCGTGGCGACCGCCCGCCGGATTTGGCCGACGCTGAGCCGGGGCCCGACGAGTTCCCCCACGCCACCGACCTGATCACCCACATCCGCGACAACTTCGACTTCGGTATCGCCGGCGCCTGCTACCCCGAAGGGCACACCGAATCCGAAAGCCTGGACACCGACATCGCTTACGCCCGCATGAAACAGGATCTGGGCGCCGACTTTCTGATTACCCAGCTGTTCTACGACAACGCCTACTTCTACGACCTGCTGGACCGCGCCGCCGCCGCCGGCATCAACATTCCCATCATCCCCGGCGTTCTGCCTATTCTCAGCACTCCCCAAATTCGCCGCTTCACCTCCCTGTGCGGCGCAACCATACCCACGGAACTGGACGTGCGGCTGGAACGTTACGCCGACGACAACCGCGCCGTGCGCGAAATCGGCATCGAACACGCCACCCGCCAGGCCGAAGACCTCTGGGCCAACGGCGTCCCCGGCATCCACTTCTACGTACTCAACCGCCGCTACTCCGTTTCCCACATCCTGGAATCCTTGAACATCAACGGCCACAACGGCAAGTAGCGCTCCCGTCCATCCCTGGTAAAGATATGCTCACCACCGGAGTGGACTTCGTAGAGATTGACCGCATCGCCAGCGTCCTGCAACGCTACGGCGACCGCTTCCTGCGCCGCGTTTTCACGCCCGGCGAAATCGCCTACTGCCGCGGACGCGCCCCCAACCTGGCCGCCCGTTTCGCCGCCAAGGAGGCGGTGATGAAATCCTTGGGCACCGGCTTTCGCGGCGTCGGCTGGCGGGATGTGGAAGTGGTCCGGGCCCCCAGCGGCGCGCCCAGCCCCCGCCTCCACGGACGGGCCCGCCGACGCGCCGAACGCCTGGGTGTAACCGAAATCGCCATCAGCCTGTCCCACTCCCGGGACTTTGCCATGGTCGTCGCCGTAGCCTCCCGCCCCGATACCGACGAATCCCGCGAAGCAGCGGCGGCCACTTTGTGGGGCGACGACACCGCTCCACGCTCCGGTTAGCCCCATGACCATCAACGTCGCAACCGTAGCCCAGATGCAGGCCCTGGAAGACGCGTCCGAACGGGCCGGCGTCAGCAAGGATACGCTGATGGAGAACGCCGGCCTCGCCTGCGCCCAATACGTCCGTGAGCGTCTCGGAGGCTGCGCCGGCCGGCGTGTAGCAGTGCTGGTCGGCCCCGGCAACAACGGCGCCGACGGCCTGGTAATCGCCCGCCACCTCCGTCGTTGGGGCGCCGAAGTCGTCGGCTGCATAGTCCGCGGGCGTCCCAATGTTGACCCCAAAATGACCGACGCCCTGGCCGCCGACGTAACCGTCGTCAACTCCGACGATGACCCGGATTTACACACCCTCGCTTCCCGGCTCTCTCGTTCCGACCTGGTAATCGACGCCATTCTCGGCGCCGGACGCTATCGCCCGCCCGATGGCATCGTCGCCGACGTAATCGGTCTGGTCAACCGGCGCCGCCATCAGCGCGCCGCCCTGTCCGTCGTCGCCATCGACCTCCCCACCGGTGTCAATCCCGATACCGGCGCAGCAAACGCCGCCGGCATCCAGGCCGACGCAACCCTGGCCCTGTGCTTCCCCAAGTTCGGCATCGCCAACTTTCCCGGCGCCGGCTATGCCGGCCGCATCACCGTCGTGGACATCGGCCTACCCGAGTCGGTAGTTGCCGCCGCCGACTTGCCGACCCAATGGATGACCCGCGCTGCCTCCGCAGACCTGCTGCCCCACCGCCCCCTCGATTCACATAAAGGCACTTACGGCCATCTGCTGATTGTCGCCGGCAGCCGCCACTTCGTCGGCGCAGCAGCACTGGCCGCCCTGGCCGCCCACCGGGTCGGCGCCGGCCTGGTAACCCTGGCGACACCCGAGTCGGTTTACCCATTAGTGGCCGCCAGGCTCACCGAAACCATCCACCTCCCCTTGCCCGAAGATCCCGAAGGCCGCATCGACCCCTCGGCTGCCGACATAATCAACGAGCGCATCGACAGTTATTCCGCGTTGGCGGTAGGTTGCGGCACGGGCCTGTCCGCCGGCACGACCAAGTTCATTGACCTCCTGCTGCTTAACGGTAATCGTCATTTCCAATCCTCCTCCCGTCATTCCGGCGAAAGCCGGAATCCATCCCTACCGATAGTCATCGACGCCGACGGCCTCAACAACCTTTCCCGCTGCGAGAACTGGCCGGCTCGCCTGCCCGCCAACACTGTGCTGACACCGCACCCCGGCGAAATGGCAACGCTGACCGGACAGGCCACACCCGACATACAAGCCGGCCGCTTGACGGTTGCCGCCGATTCGGCAGCTCAATGGAACCAAACCGTGCTGCTCAAAGGCGCTCACAGCATCGTGGCCTCCCCCGACGGCCGGCAATGCATCCTGCCCTTCGCCAACCCGGCCCTGGCCGCCGGCGGCACCGGCGACGTGCTTACCGGCATCATCGGCGGACTGCTGGCCCAGGGACTGCCGTCCTACGACGCTGCCCGGTTGGGCGGCTTCCTCCACGGCACGGCCGCCGACGAAATTCGTGCCGCCACCGGCGACGCCGGTGTGGTTGCCAGCGACCTCTTGCCGCATCTGCCAACTGTCATTGCTGACCTGCGCCGGTGATTGAACGGGAGAATCTCATGCCCGCGCTTACCGAACGCCAGGCCGCCCTGCTGAACCAAACCCCCATCGGCCACCTCGCCACGGCGGACGGCAGCGGCCGGCCCCACGTCATTCCCGTGTGCTTCGCCTGCGACGGCCAGCGCATCTACTCGGTGCTGGACGCCAAGCCCAAGAGCGGCAGCCTGCGCAGCTTGCGCCGCGTCCGCAACATCCTCACCAATCCCCAGGTGTCCCTGGTAATCGACCACTACGAAGCCGACTGGTCAAAGCTCTGGTATCTGTTGGTGCATGGCCGGGCTGAGCTGTTGGAGCCGTGCGATGAGCAGACCGCCGCCATCGCCCTCCTTCGCGCCAAGTACCCCCAGTACCGGGACATGGATTTGGACGACAACCCGGTAATCAAAATCGCGCCGGAGCGCGTCACCGGGTGGACCGGAGGTTGACCCGTCAAGCCGTCGCCCCTAGAATGCCCGCAGTTTCAGCCGCCATTCCCGCTAGACAAAGTTCTCGCTAGGCGAGGTTCCCATTAAATGACCCAACTGGTATTCATTCACGGCCCGGGCGCCGGCGGCTGCGCCGATTCCTACGTGAACCAGCTGTCCCACTACCCCGGCAGCCTCGCTCCCCATCTGCCCGGACACCTGGACGGCGCGCCGTGCAGCAACGTCGAACGCTACACCGACTGGCTGCGGGGATGGCTCCACGCCCAGGGCATCAACCGGGACCTGGTGCTCAGCGGTTTCACCCTCGGCGCCTGCATCGCCTTGCAGTACGCCCTGGACTACCCCGATGAAGTCAAGGGCCTGGCTCTCATGACCATCGCCATGCGACCCAAGCGCCGCCAGCCACAGCACTTGCAGTTTCGCCTGGACGCCGCTGAGGACGCCGAAACTTACGAGAAGTGGCTGGGCATGATGGACAGTGTTATGCACTTCATCGAGCCGGAACTGCGCGCCAGTCTGCTCCAGCGGCATCGCGAAGTCGGCCCCATGGCCCAATACCGCGACCTGGTCGTCATCGACCGCTTCGACGTCCGCGACCGCATCCACACCCTGAAATCTCCCCTGCTGCTGATTCAAGGCGTGGACGACCCCTTGGCCACCGGCGACTACGAGGAGGAAATCCACCGCGCCGTTCCCGGCTCAAAGCTCATCAAAATGACCCAGGCCGGCCACTTCCCCATGGTCGAAAAACCGGCCGAAGTCAACGCCGCCATCGACGCCTTCCTGGCCGAAATTGGCTGACACCCTATCTGTACACCCCCGCAAAACCCAACTTGGAGGAACCTCACCGTGGACGGAGTTACCGCTGTAGCCAACGTTTTGAAAATGGAAGGCGTGGAATGGATTGGCGTCATGCCTTCCAACCCGCTCATTGAGGCCGCTGCCATCGCCGGCATCCGCCCGGTGGTCTGCCGCCAGGAGCGCACTGGGGTTCACATGGCCGACGGGTTCTCCCGCGTCATGAACGGAAAGAAGACCGGCATCTTCCTGGCCCAGAACGGCCCCGGCGCCGAAAACGCTTTCGGCGGCGTCGCCCAGGCTTACGCCGACTCCGTGCCCATCCTGGTGCTGCCGGCCGGCGTCGCCCGCAATCGCATCGGCGTGGAACCCAACTTCCACCCCGTCCGTGCCTACGAGTCCATCACCAAGTGGGCCGCCCACGTCAACTTCGCCGACCGGGTGCCGGAGTTGATGCGCCAGGCCTTCACCAAGCTGCGCTCCGGCAAGCCTGGCCCGGTCCTGTTGGAAATCCCTTCCGACCTGTCGTCAGACCAAATCAGTGAAGAAGACTTCGACTATATCCCGCCGCAGCCCATGCGCGTCGCCGCCGACCCGGCCGCCGTTACCCGCGCCGCCCGCGGCTTTCTGTCTGCTCAGCGTCCGGTAATCATGGCCGGCCAGGGCGTGCTCTACGCCGAAGCCACCGACGAATTGCTGGAGCTGGCCGAGTTCCTGCAAATCCCGGTGCTCACCACCTTGGAGGGCAAGAGCGCTTTCCCTGAGAATCACCCCCTGTCCCTGGGCATCGGCGGTTCCAGCCAGACCGGGCCGGTGCATCGCTTCCTGTCCAACTGCGACGTTATCTTCGGTGCCGGGGTCAGCTTCACCAAGAGCAGCTTCACCGTGCCCATTCCCTCCGGCAAGACGCTGATTCACCTCACCAACGGCGAGGGCGACATCAACAAGGACCATCGTACCGAGTACCCCATCCTGGGCGACGCCAAGTTGGCCCTCCGCCAGTTCATCGATGAGCTGAAAGCCCAGGGCGCTCAGCAGCGCGCCCCCAACCAGGAACTGGCCGGCGAAATCGCCGCCAGCCGCGAAGCTTGGCTGGCCGAATGGATGCCCCGGCTCACCAGCGACGAAGTCCCCCTGAACCCCTACCGCGTGGTCTGGGACATCATGCACACCGTTGACCTGGACAACACCATCGTAACCCACGAATCCGGCAGCCCCCGCGAGCAGGTCTCACCCTTCTGGGAAGCCCGCGCGCCGCGCAGCTTCATCGGCTGGGGCAAGTCCACCCAGCTGGGCTACAGCCTCGGCCTCGCCATGGGCGCGAAAATGGCCGCGCCGGAGAAAACGGTCATCAACTTCATGGGCGACGCCGCCTTCGGCATGGTCGGCCTGGACGTGGAAACCGCCGTCCGCGCCAACATCCCCATCACCACCGTGGTGATGAACAACTCCACCATGGCCATCTACCCCGACAGCCGCATCCCCACCGCCGTCGAACGCTACGGCCTCAAGGACCTCAGCGGCGACTTCTATCAGGTCGCCTTGGCCCTGGGCGCCTACGCCGAGCAGATTCACACCCCCGAGGAAATCAAGCCGGCCATGCAACGCGCCATGCAGGCCAATGCCGACGGGCGCCCCGCCCTGCTGGAGTTCATCACCAAGGAAGAAGGCACCTTCTCCAAGTTCCGCTTCGACTAGCGGCTGCCTACATTTCCCGTCATTCCGGCGGAAGCCGGAATCCAAAGGCCGAGCATAGGCAAGCCACATGGCGATCCAACCGGCCCTGCCCGAAACGGCAAATGACATAACTGCCGCCTGGTTGCACGAGGCAATCGAGGCCGGCGGCAACGCAGATTTCCCGGCAATTCGTAACATCGCTGTCGAGCAAATCGGCGTCGGCGTCGGCCTGGCGGGTAAAATCCTGCGCTGCCATCTCACTTACGACGATGACACGCCCGGCGGCCTCGAAACCGTCATCGTCAAGCTGCCCAGCACTGACCGGGACACCCTGCGCATCGCAAAACGCCTGGATCTCTACCGTCGCGAGTACGACTATTACCGTCACGTCGCCCCTCACGCCCCCATCCGTTCGCCGGCTTTGTACTATGCCGACTTCGACGACCGCAGCCATCACTTCGTCCTGGTTCTGGAAGACCTCAAGGCTATGGCCGCCCCCGACCAGGTTGTCGGCGCTGACGTAGAGCAGGCCAAAACCGCCGTCCGAGCCATTGCCAAACTGCACGGACACTACTGGAACCAGATTGACCTGCTGCCGCCATCGTTCCTACAGGACCCCACCCGGCGGAAACGGGTACCTATGGTCAAGGCCGTGTACCAGGCCAACCTGCATCGGACCTTCGACAGGTTCGGTGATGGCTTTCCCGCTCCAATGCGGCGCTTGGCTGAAGAGTTCGGCAAGGGCTTTATCGAGTACATTGAAGTTTCCGCAGCCGGCCCCATTACCTTTGGCCACGGCGACTACCGGCTGGACAATATGTTCTTCGGCCCCGACGACAGCGGAGACTTCGCCGTCGTTGATTGGCAGGTCTGCGGCATCTCCAGCGGTCTGTCCGATGTTGCCTACTTCCTGTCCTCCAGCGTCTCCACCGAGATTCGCCGGAAGCTGGAGCGCGAACTGGTAGCGGAATACCACGACATCATCAGCAGGATGGGAGCGGAGGGCTACACCTTTGAGGAATGCTGGCGCGGCTATCGACGCAGCGCGCTGGCCTGTTTCCTCACCCCGGTCATTGCCTGCGGCCAGTTCGACTTCAGCAGCCAGCGCAGCCAGCAGCTCGCCGAAGTGTTCCTCAGCCGTACTCTGACCGCCATGGCAGACTTGGACGTCGCCGAATTCCTGCCCGTCCGCCGCCGTTCATTCAGTTTCGCCAATCTCTCGGCCGCTTTCTATTCCGCCGCCTACCGGACCACCAGGGCAGTGCGACGCAAATAGTGACAGCGACCCGTAGCGCAATCGCCAGTCCCCCGTTTAAACTGGCCGGCAACATTGCACCATGCCGGAGATAATGATGGTAATTGCCGCGTCGCCCGCCGAAACCGCCGCGCTCGACGACTTCCGAGCCTATCTCGACGAGATTCTGGCCGGAGCATCGGTGAAAGCCTTGGAAGAGCTTGACGATGCCGAGTCAGTGCCCGACCCCGAACCGGCCGACTGCCCTGATGTCGGCGCCAAACCGTCTTGTCGTCCCGCGGAGCGCCCTTTATACCAACCCACCATCCGCCAGCTGCCGGCCAACGAGAGACCCCGGGAACGCCTGCGCGAACACGGCCCCCGCTACCTCAACAACGCTGAGTTGGTGGCCATCCTGCTGCGAACCGGCATAGCCGGCGAAAACGCCATCAGCCTCGCCACCCGCATCATCGCCGAGTTTGAAGGACTGGGCGGCCTGGCCCGCGCTGGATACGCCGAGCTGTGCGACCAGCGCGGCCTCAGCGATGCCAAAACCTGCGAGATTATGGCCGCCCTGGAGCTGGGCCGGCGCATCGCGTCCCTGGCCCCGGAGGAGCGCGCTCAAATCTCCTGTCCCCAGGACGCCGCTAACTTGGTCTCCGCCGAAATGGAGTTGCTGGCCCAGGAGCGCCTGGTCGTGCTGTTGCTGAATACCCGCAATCAGGTCGTGGCCAGGCGCACCATCTACATCGGCACGGTGAACAGCAGCGCGGTCCGCCCTGCTGAGGTGCTGCGTCCCGCCATCCGGGAAAACGCCCCGTCCATTATCATGGTTCACAACCACCCGTCCGGCGATCCGACTCCCAGCCCGGAAGACGTGGCCATCACCCGCGACTTGGTCGCCGCCGGCAAACTGATGGACATCGAACTCCTGGATCATCTTGTCATCGGCCAGGCCGGCCGTTTCACCAGCCTGAAAGAAAAAGGTCTGGGCTTCGACTGAACATAATCCGCTTGCCGTCATTCCGGCTGTCACTACTGTCATTCCGGCGAAAGCCGGAATCCACGACCGCACAAACCATCACACATCCCGAAGGGAGCCAACAACATGACCAACTATTTCCTCCAACCCGACGGCCGCGGCTACAAGGAACTGGCCGAAGGCGCCCGCACCCGCACCTTCTGGGGAGAGCAGATGCTGTTCTCATTGGTGGAGGTGGACGCCGGCGCCCTTGTGCCGCTGCACACCCATCCCCACGAGCAGGGCGGCATCATCGTCCAGGGCGAACTGGAAATGGGCATCGGCGGCGAAGTGCGTCTCCTCAAGCCCGGCGATATGTACATCATCCCCGGCAACGTCGAACACTACGCCCAGGGGCAGGACACCAAAGCCGTCGCGCTGGACATCTTCAGCCCGGTGCGCGAGGAGTTCAAATACTAGCCGCCGTCGCCAAAGTAGTCGGCCACCGCCAGCACCAGGTTGCCCATGTGCGGGTGGCCCGGTTCAACGTCCACGCCGATGCCGCACTCCCGCAGCTTGCGGCTGCAAACCGGCCCCACTGACGCCACGGCGACGGAACCGGCCAGGCAATCCCGCAGCGCGTCCTCGCGCCCGGCTCCGGCGGCGATTTCCAGCAGGTTCGGCACCTGCGGCCGGCTGGTGAAGGCCAGCGCGTCAACCTCGCCCTGCTCCATGCGGTCGATGAGCCCCAGCACCGGGCCGCTGTCGTCGGGCAGGCCCCAATCGTATAACGTCAGTTCCCTGTAGTCCGCGCCCTGCTCCCGCAGGTAGGTGGGCAGCTCGGAGTCGGGGCCGCCGTAGCGTTGGAAAATCACCCGCTTGTCGCTCAGCGATAGGCCGGCCATGGCCGCCGTCAAGTCCGACGACGTGTACGGCTCCGGCGGCATGATGGCGATGGGGATTTTGTGCCGACGCAGGATGCGACCGGGCTTGGGACTGCGCGCTACCACTGTAATTTCCCGCAGCGCGTCCTCAAACTCCGGCAGCCTTCCCATCCCCTCGGCAATGCCCATCATCGCGTTGGCCCCGACGCCGGTGAGAAAAATGGCGACTTCCACCCGCCCGTCGCACACGTCGGCAACGGCCTGCTGCACCTCCGGGCTGTCCTGCCGGTAATGTTCCTGCATCACCGGAGCGGCCAGCGGAACGCCGCCGTGGCGCCGGATGAGGCCCGCCATCTCGTCAGGCATCCGCGCCTCAACAAAGGCCAGCACTCGCCCATTCAGAGATGCCTTGGTCATGGCGCTGCGAACCCCGGCGACGCGAACCCGACGTTAAACGGCGCACTCGCCTTCGCCCCGCTCCAGCACGTACTGGTTGGTGCGCTCCCAGTCGAAGTACATATCGCCGCCGCCCTCGGCTTCATGCCCGACTTCCTGCGCGCGCGCCGCCACCGAAGTCATCTCTTCCAGACCCACCCGGTCCAGGAAGGCGTTGAAACCTTCGGATTCAGCGGCTCGGTTGTCCTTGTAGTAGCTCACGATGTCTTTCAGCACCGAGGGAACCAGCTTGGCCGGCACCTTGACCCGTGGCACGCGGGTTCCGATGCGAGAGTCTTCAACCTGATTGTCTCCATAGTTGCCGCCCAGGAACAGCTCATAGGCCGGTATCTGCTGGCCTTCCGACCCCTTGACCGCCGCGCCGTGGAAGCCGATGTTGGCGATGTGGTGCAAGCCGCAACCGTTGGGGCAGCCGCTCATCTTGATGCGGATGTCCCCCACGCCGGCGTCCTCCGCCAGCCCGTTCCAGCCCGACATCTCCTCGCGCAGCGCCTTGGCCAGCCCCATCGACGCGGTGATACCCAGCTTGCAGCTGTCGGTGCCGGGGCAGGAGACCACGTTGCTGATGTGGTTGTGGCCGGCCTCGGCCAGGTCCAGCTCCCCCAGCGCCTGCCATACGTCGTGCAGGTAGCCGGTGGGCACCCAGCGCAGCACGATGTTCTGCTCCTGCGTGGTGCGGGCCTTGCCGCCCGTGTAATTGCGGACAATGTTCGCCAGGCCGCGAAATTGCGCCGGGTCCAGGTCGCCGCGCACCGTCTTGATGTGCACGACATGGTAGCCGTCCTGCCGTTGCCCTTCCACGTTCGAGTCGAGCCAGGCTTGGTATTCGGGGCCGTGGTCGCTATCGTCGGTGACGGCCGGCGGTTCCGGCTGCGTTTCCCGTTGGATTTCCTCGGCGGTCATCAGCGGGCGGAAGTCAATGGGGCCAATGTTTTCCAGCTCGGCGTCCACCATGCTGCGGAACTCGTCCAGTCCAATCTTGTCAATGAGCACCTTCAGCCGGGCCATCATTCGGTTCTTGCGCAGGATGTCGGCGTTGTTGAACACCGTCCACACCGCCAGGGCAACTCGCAGATAATCATCCTCGGATACCCACTCGTACAGCGGCTTGGCCAGCCGGGGCATGATGGACGTGCCGCCGCCGCAATAGACCTTGAACCCCTTGCGTTGCTCGCCGTCAATCTCCTTGTACTGCGACACGAACGTCAAGTCTTGGATGGCCGCCGCCACTTCATCCCGTTGGTCGTTGCCGGTGAAGGCCGACTTGAACTTGCGGGGGAAGCTCTGGGTGATGGGGTGCCGTACGCCAAAACGGACGTACGCGGTGAGGTACGGCGTGGGGTCAAAAACCTCCTCGGGGCTGACTCCCGCCGTGGCCGGGCCTACCACGTTGCGCACGGTATTGCCGCAGGCCTCACGGGTGGACAGACCCACGTTCCCCAGGAGTCGCAGCACTTCTGACGTCTGTTCCAGGGGAATGTGGTGCAGCTGGATGTTTTCCCGCGTGGTGATGTGCCCCTTCTGCAGGGGCGCGTACCGTTCCGCCACGTCGCCGAAGCAGTCCAGCTGCTCGGAAGAAATGATGCCGCCGGGGAGCTTGACCCGAATCATCTGCACGTCGGCCTGACGCTGTCCGTACACCCCTTGCCGCAGCCGGAACGGAGTGAACACGGTGTTGTCCAACTCGCCGGAGCGGAAGCGGTCCACCTCGGCGTCAAAGCGCTGGATTTCTTCCTCCATAAAGGGAATGATCCCCGGCGCGTCAGTGGCCAGCCCCATGCTGGCCTCGTGAATTTCGTCCTGGCTGAGATTCTGTGCTTGGGTCGTCACCGTGTCCTCCTCCGAATTGCGGCACGAAAAAACCCACCGTGCCAATCGGCAATATCGGTGGGCGCAGGTAATGCCTGTGATGTTAAATCAGGTTAAGCCTGCCCCCGATTTGTGGGGACAAGAACAGCTGCACAGGCAAGTGGTTTTGCAGGTACTTTGCATTTGCGAAAACTATACCGCCGGGGTCGGGAATTGTCAACAGGCCGTCAACCGGATTTTCGCCACCTACCGCAGCGAGTCCTTCAACTCCCGGGTGCCCACCGTATGGCCGGAAATCAGCCACAGCACCCGCTCCGCGATGTTGGTAGCCCGGTCGGCGATTCTTTCCAGGTTGTGGGCCACCCACAACAGGTACGTTGCCCGCTCGATGGTGCCGGGATCCGACAGCATATACGTTAGCAGCTCCCGGTAAATCTGGTTGTAAAGGTCGTCAATGGCGTCGTCGGCGGTGCAGACCTTGCGAGCCAGCGGCTCGTCCCGCTCCGTGTACGCTTGCAGGCTCTCCTCCAGCATTTTCAGCGCCTGGTCGGCCATGCGCGGAATGTCGATCAGCGGCTTCAACAGCGGTTGGTCGCCGATGCGAATGCAGATTTTAGCGATTCCCTCGGCGTAATCGCCCATGCGCTCCAGCTCCACGCCGATGTGCACGGCGGACATCACCGAGCGCAGGTCGCTGGCCATCGGCTGTTGCGTAGCCAGCAGCATCACGCACTTGTTTTCCAGTTCGTCGTGCAGCCGGTCGATTTCGTCGTCATCGTCAACAACCTGCCGCGCGAGAGCGACGTTCTGCGTTTCCAGGGCATCAAGAGCCCGGCGGGTCGCCGATTCAACGTGGCTGCCCATTTCGGACAGGCTGGTTTGCAGGTCGGTCAGGTCGCGGTCGTAGTCGGAACGTAGCATTTTGGCCCCTCCGTAATCCGTGCAGAGCCGTTCGTCACCCGCCGGCTTTAGCCGAACCGACCGGTGATGTAGGCTTCGGTGCGTTCGTCGGTGGGATTGGTGAACAGGGTTCGCGTGTCGCCGAACTCGATGAGATGCGCCACCCGGTCCTCGTCGGGCATCAGGAACGCGGTCTTGTCTGAGACGCGACCGGCCTGCTGCATATTGTGGGTTACGATGACGATGCTGTAGCGTTGCTTCAACTCCTGCATCAGTTCCTCGATTGCCAAGGTGGCGATAGGGTCCAGGGATGAGCAGGGCTCGTCCATCAGGATGACGCTGGGCTCCACGGCCAGGGCCCGGGCGATGCACAAGCGCTGCTGCTGGCCGCCGGACAGGGCCAGCGCAGATTCCTTCAGCCGGTCTTTCACTTCATCCCAAAGCGCCGCGCCCCGCAGCGATTCCTCCACGATTTCATCCATGCTGCCGCTGAACCCGTTGATGCGCGGGCCGAAGGCAATGTTGTCATAAATCGACTTGGGAAACGGGTTGGGACGCTGGAACACCATCCCGATGTGATAGCGTATCTGCGTCGGGTCCGACTCCGGGGCATACAGGTTGAAATCGCCGAACCACATCTCCCCTTCCATCCGGAAGATCTCGATGAGGTCGTTCATCCGGTTGATGCACCTCAGCAGCGTGCTCTTGCCGGCTCCGCTGGGGCCAATAATGGCCGTGATTTCGTTCTCCGGAATATCCATGGTCACCCCTTCGATGACCTTGTTGGAGCCGTAATAAACGCCCACGTCAATGGCCCGTATGGCCGGACGGGTCGCCACTGCCGTTGCAGCCATGCTGACTTACCCCCTTTGGTTCTTCTGCAGGCGGTTGCGCAGGAAGATCGCAAAGGCGTTCATCCCCAGCAGCATTACCAGCAGCACGATGATGCCGGCCGCGGCCAGCTGGTGAAACTCCTCCTGCGGCTTGGAAATCCACACGTATATCTGGATGGGCAGGACGGTGAAACGGTCCAGCGGATGGGCCGGCGCAAAGGGCACGAACGACAGCGCGCCCATAATGACCAACGGCGCCGCCTCTCCCATGGCCCGGCTCACCGCCAGGATGATGCCGGTCAGGATGCCGGGCATGGCCTGTGGCAGCACCAGTCGCCACACTACCTGCCACTTGGTTCCGCCCAGCGCGTACCCGCCTTCCCGTATTGACGACGGAACCGCCCTGATGGCTTCCTGGGACGACACGATGACCACCGGCATGATCAGCAGAGCCAGCGTCAACCCGGCCGACAACGTGCTCTTGCCCAGCGCAAACAGCGCTACGAATATGCTCAAACCCAGGATGCCGTACACGATGGACGGCACTGCCGCCAGGTTCTGGATGTTCACCTGGATCAGCTCCGCAATGCGGCTCCCGCCTGCGTACTCTTCCAGGTAAATCGCCGCCGAAACCCCCACGGTGAACGACACGAACACGCAGATCGCCATCACCCAAAGCGTGCCGATGATGGCCGGAAAGAGGCCCGACTTGATGGCTTTGCTGGAGGGCGCTTCCGTGAACAGCGTGCTCAGCGACGTGCCTTCCAGCCCGTACCAGGCCAGCGCTTCCGAAATCACGCTGTACAGCAGCAGAACCAGCATTATCAGCGCGATGGCTACCGCCGCGATGCACACGCCGTAGAAGACGGCCGCGTTCCGCTTACGAGAAGCCAGCCGGCGATGATAGTTCTGTTCGGTTACGGTTGCCATTATTCGTACACCTCGCGGAACTTGGCGACGATAAACTGGCTGGCCAGGTTCATCAGCAGCGTGAGGATAAACAGCGTGATGCCCACGGCAAACAGCGCCTGGAACTGCGCAGTCCCCGGAATGGCGTTGTCGCTGAAGTTGGTGGTGGCCATGAACCCGGTCATGGTGTTCACCGGGTCCAGCGGATTGAACGTAAGCTTCTCGTTTTGCCCGGCCGCGATGAACACGATCATCGTCTCGCCCACGGCCCGGGACATGCCGAGGATGAACGCGGCCACAATGCCGGAGAGCGCGGCCGGCACCACCACCTTGGTGGCAACCTCAACCTTCGTCGCCCCCAGCGCGTAAGCCCCCTCGCGCAGCGCCACCGGCACCGCTCGCATCGCGTCTTCGCTCAGGCTGGACACCATCGGGATAATCATTACCCCCATCACAACGGCCGCCGAAAGCGCGTTGAAGATGCCCACGTCGTCGCTGACGGTGCGCAGCAACGGCGTGATGAAGAACAGCGCAAAGAACCCGTACACCACCGTAGGAATGCCGGCCAGCACTTCCAAAACCGGCTTGGTAATCGCCCGCAGCTTGGGGTGGGCATACTCGCTGAGGAAAATCGCGCTCAACAGGCCCAGCGGCACGGCAACCAGCATGGCCAGCGCGGCAATCATCAACGTGCCCACCAGCAAAGGCCATATGCCATAAGAACGGGGCACCAGCAGGGTGCGCCATTTGGTATCAGTGAAGTAGCGATGCCACCTCACCTTTTCGGGGACCGCGAATGACTCGGTTTCCAACGGCGCTCCCATTTCGGCGCCCGCAATCGCAGCCACCGTTACCTTGTGAGAACGGCCCGGCGCAGCGTTGGCGATAATGCAGGACGCGCCTTCCGGCCCCAGGTTCTCACAGTCCGACAGGTCGGCATTGAGGCTGGGCAGCACGGACACCTGGTAGTCGGTTGGCGGCGCGCCCACGCTGGGCCGGTCCCAGCTCACGTAAATCACGGAGTCCGTGGTGGCCCGCACGTGTACGCGCGGGATCATGCCCGGCGCCAGCGTCGTCGCCGCAGATTCGGAACCCGTCAGACCCTGGGCCTCGCTGGTAACTTCCAGCTCGCTGTGCTTCTCTTGGTAGAAATCGGATGTGAAGAACCGAACGCCCTCAAACATCAGCACCGAGACGATGCCCACGGTGGTCAGGATGGAAATCGTAGCCAAAAGAAAAAGCACCCACTTGACAATGCGTTCAAGTAGGTACTTACTGCCGCTGGCGGCAAGAGTCTTGCCAGCTGCGGGCGGGGCATCGGCTCCCGGTTTGAAGCCGAGTATCTTGTCGAAAACCAACGCGGTTCACCTTCGGTTCGCCGGTTTGGTCGGCGGGTTAGGTTCTGCAATGGCCGCTGCGTTTGCCTTAAGGCATAATTATAATAAGGGCGGCCGGCCATTTTCGGCAACCCGTAATTTTCGGATAAATCAAATGACGCCGCTTGATATTCGCCAGGATCGCTGTGCGCGTCCGGCGGCGCTAGCGAGGGAATGAGTTGAGTCAGAAACTGCAACTGAGCGTGGTTGACCAGTCGCCCATGCGCGAGGGCAGCAGCGCCGGCGTGGCGTTGCGGGAAACCATCCAATTGGCCCAGGCCGTGGAGCGCCTCGGCTACCAGCGTTATTGGGTCGCCGAGCACCACAACCTGCCCAACTTTGCCGGCACCGCCCCGGAAGTGATGATTGGGCAGATTGCTGCCCACACCCAGCGAATCCGCGTTGGTTCCGGCGGCGTCATGCTGCCCCACTACAGCGCCCTCAAGGTTGCGGAAACCTTCCGCATCTTGGATTCCCTCTATCCCGACCGCATCGACCTCGGCATCGGCCGGGCCCCCGGCAGCGACCAGGTTGCCGCCGCCGCCCTCGCCTATCCCAGTATGCCCAAGGACGTCCGCCATTTTCCTCAGCAGGTCCGCGACGTAATCAACTACCTGGGCGACACGCTGCCCGACGACCACCCGTTCAACGAGGTGGCGGCCGCGCCCAACGAGTCTGCAACGGCGCCCCGGGTCTGGCTGCTGGGCTCACGCTACGAATCGGCCTTCATGGCCGCCAGGATGGGCCTCCCCTTCGCCTACGCCCACTTCTTCGGTATGGGCGCCACCGACGGGCCGCAAATCGTGGAGTCCTACCGCCAGAACTTCGAGCCGTCGGAGTATCTGCCCGAGCCCCTGGTCAACGTGGGCGTCCAGGTGCTCTGCGCCGACACCGAGGAGGACGCCCGGCGCATCGCCTCCAGCCGCAACCTGGGCCGCCTGCGCTCCGTTACCGGCCGGGCCAACGGCATACCGTCACCTGAGGTGTCAGCCAGCTACAAGTATCTGGCCAACGAGTGGCAGTTCATTCAGCAGTACCAGCGCAACTGCGTTGACGGCGCTCCCGAGCAGGTGAAAGCCGGCCTGGAAAAGGTGGCCGAGGGCTACCAGACCACCGATTTGAGCGTGGTAACCATCTGCTACCACTACGAAGACCGCGTGCGCTCCTACGAGTTGGTCGCCGAAGCCTGCGGCCTGGAACCCCTCTAGGCGCCCAGCTTGCCGGCTAGGTCAACGAAATTCTCCACCACCACGTTGAAAGACGGGTCCGGCGTCGGATCCGGCGTGCGGTCTGGCCCATGCTCCCGCGGTCGCGGCACGAAAGCAGTCCGCAACCCCACCTTTGCCGACGCCAGCAGGTCGCCCTGGTGCGCCGCCACCATCATTACCTGCTCCGCCTTCAGGCCCAACAGTTTAACGGCGGTGCCGTAGCTCTCCGGGTCGGGCTTGTAGTGCTGCGCTACCTCCGCCCCCAGGATGCAGTCCCAGGGCATCCCGCCGTTCTTGGCCATGTTGGTCATCAGCGCGATGTTGCCGTTGGACATGGGCGATATGATGAACCTGTTCTTCAGACGATAGAGGCCCGGCACGCTGTCGGCCCAGGGCCGCAGGTTGTGCCAGAAGTAGGTTACCTCCATCTTTTCGTCATCGCTGAACCCGCTGATTTCGAACTCGTCCAGCACGTCGTCCAGGGACATCCGATGCAGTGCGTCCAGGTTCGTCCACGGCAGGTCGCCGTTGCGCACCTTGTCCATGTACGGACGGTACTTGCCCCGCCAGGCGTCGGCGAATGCGCCCCAGTCCCGCTCGATGCCCTTGATGCGGCCCATGTTGGCGCATTGCTCGATGATGCTGGAACGCCAGTCAACTACGGTGCCGAAAACGTCAAAGATGCAGGCCCGAACGTCCAGGCCCAAAGCAGAGTCCGCCATGGTCAAAAATCTCCTTGCCTCAGCAGTGCATTTCGTTTGCCGCCGCTATCCTAGCACATCCTCCTGCACTCTATACCGTCATACCCACACTCCCCTGCGTCATTCCGGCGAAAGCCGGAATCCACTGCCTAAGCGGTGCGCGAGTCGGCTATCCCCAGCAGAATCTCCGCCAATTCCCCCGGCGCAGTGATCATCGGGTCATGCCCCGTGTCAATGTGGTGAACACCCCAACCCGACGCTGCCGCCCGTTCCGCCACCGACTCAAACCCCGACTCGCTGCACAACACAAACTCCCGGCGCAGTTCGGCGGCTTCGGGCCGTCCCGTTCTCACCGGCTGCGAAAAGGTCAACGTCGGCTGAGGCGACAGCCGGGGGAGCATAAAGGCTTGGTCCTCCGGGTCCGTGATTGCCCAGCGCGCGGCGATTTCCTCGGCCGTCGTGGGCGCCGGCATGAAGGGAACGCCGTCGGCAATGTACCCCCGGATGCGCGCGACAAAATCGGGGCCGCGCACCGCTTCCAGTTGGTCAACCATCGCCTCGCCGTCGGCCGGCGCAACCCCGTTGACGTAAACCAGCGCGGCGATGGGTTCTGTTGATTATTGCGGGGTATCGTGGTAGAATCCCAGCCAAATAACGCAA
>VXTR01000084.1:0-6864 GCA_009837355.1 Chloroflexota bacterium
GTCTTTCCGGCCCCCACCCGTCATTCCGGCACCTATACCGTCATTCCGGCGAAAGCCGGAATCCAGGGGCAGGAAGGGGGTGGCCTACTCCCCCACTGCCGTTATCAGCTTCCGCAGCTCCGTCAGCGCCGTGTTGCACGACCGACGCTTGATCACCAGCCGCCGCGGCGGCGTGCGCAGCGGAAACTCGTGCACGTCGCCCCCGTGGCTGATGGCGATGTGAATCGTCCCCGGCCGCTGCCCCTCAAACTCCTCCGGCCCCAGCACTCCGGTAACCCCGATGCCGAAGTCGGAACCGGCCGACCGCTGCGCTGCCAGCGCCATTGCGTTGGCCGTCGCCTGACTCACCACGCCGTGCTTCTCCAGCACGCCGGCGCCCACGCCGCCCGCTATGATGGCGTCCGCCGTATAAGCCACGCTGCCCCCGCGATACCAGCGGTTGCTGTCCGCAGCCTCGGTGATGGTGTTGGCCAGAAACCCGCCGCTCACTGATTCCATCGTCGCCAGCGTCATCCCCCGCGCCGTCAGCGCCGCCCCCACCGACAGCTCCGGCGTCTCGTCGTCGTAGCCCCAGATGTACGGCCCCAGTCGCTCGTGGATGGCATTCTCCACCGGCGCAATCATCTCCCGCGCTGCCCCTTCGTCTCCGGCTCTGGCGATGATGCGCAGGTGTATGCCGTCGGCCTTGGAGTAAATCCCCAGGTACGGGTTCTCCAGCCCGAAATACTCCGACACGATTTCGTCCACCGACGCCTCACCCAGTCCCAGCGTCTTGATGTTGCGGGTGATGGTTACCTCGGTGTCAATCAGCGTCTTCAGCCTGGCGTCGATTTCTTCCTGCCACATGGCCCGGTTCTCACCCGGCGGCCCCGGCATGATGATGATGTGCTTGCCGCCCTTTTCCGCCCACCAGCCTGGAGCCGTGCCGTTGCGGTTCGTGATGAACTGCGCCGACGGTATCAGGTGCGCCTGCTTCACGTTGTGCGCCGGCATATCCTGGCCCCGGTTGCGGAACCACTGGCGCAGGTTCTCCAGCTCCTCCTCCTGCACCGTCGGCGTTTCGTCCAGCGCCGCCGCCACCGCTTCCCGCGTCAGGTCGTCCTGCGTCGGCCCCAGCCCGCCGGTGGTAAAAATCATGTCCGAGCGTTCCAAGCCGCGCCGGAACGCGTCCGTAAGCTTGGGCAGGTCGTCGTCGATGATGCTGACTTGCTGCAATCGAATGCCCAGGGCCGGCAAACGGGAGGCAATCCAGCTGGCGTTGGTGTCGGTCAACTCGCCCATCAACAACTCCGTGCCGATGGAAATAATCTCTGCGTTCACAAACAGCCTCCTTGCCCTTGCCTACGGACAGTCGTAGGGCAACTCAACGGGCGGATTCGTCGCCAGGCAAATGGTGCGCTCAGCCCGAACCGCGTTGATTACATAAACTATCGGATCGTCCGGCAGCCCGGCGTAGCGCACCAGTACCTGCGTATTGCCGGCGCTGTCCAGTATCGGATTCCCCTCCCGGTCAACTTCAGTGTGCTCCCCGCCGATATAGAACTCGTGGGTCTCTTCGTGGGTAGAGACGCGAACGACGGTTTCCGGCGGCGTCAGGCCATACTTGGGGTCGTCGATTCCATCTTCGTCAACGTGCCAGCCCCCCGGCGTTTCCGGCCCTCCCGGCTTGCTGGGCTGTGCGTACCACGGCAGTTGCAAAGACCACCATCCCGGCGCTCTCACCCGCACCTGTTCGCCGTCAACGTTCGCGTACCAGGTGCGCTCGGTAGGATTGGGCGTATAGGTAACCGTTTCTCCCTTATGGGTAACCTCCAGTTCCTGAATGTCGCGGAAATCCACGTCGTAGAAATACCCCAGATCCAGCGGCGGCGGGTAGAACGGCGGGTTGACTGCCAGGCACTTCACTACCCTGGCCCAAATCTCCGGCACTGTGAACAGCTCCGTGGATCCCTCCACTCTCATGTAGCTGTACTCTTCGTCCGGCGTCTTGTTCCCCAGCCAGAACTCATGCGACAGCCCTGTTTCCTCAGTTATCTTGATGACGCTTTCCGGCGGGCCCAGTCCGTACTGCGCCTGATTTTCACTCGTCTCGCCCAGCACCCGGTTCGGCTTTGGCCCGCTCAGTATCAACGGCGTGCCGGCCCATTTGTCCTGAAATACCTGCGTGCGTTCATCGCCCTGGACGATATACCACTTTCCCCGCCCCAGGTCCTTGTCGTAGGCGATGGACAGCTCCTCGCCCGTAACCCGGATGTTGTCATCCGAACATTCGATGAAATCCCCCGCCTGTCCCCGGTGAGTAATCTCCACGCTCACGATGGCGTCGTCGTCGATGCGCCAGGCCCACGGCGGTTCGTCAGACGGCTCCGGCCGGTCCCACGGCCTGAAATACAACGCCAGCGCCCCGAAAATCACCAGCACGAAAACCAGCAGAATCGTCAACCGGATATTCATACCCTGACACTACTCCGTCGCCTGATGCTGCTCCGTCGTTCCGGCCTCGCACTCGTCATTCCGGTTTCACTCTCGTCATTCCGGCGAAAGCCGGAATCCACCCTAGCGCCGCACCCACCAGACCGCCACCGCCATAATTCCCATCAGACCCGGCAGCAGCAGCCACGTGGAGAACCGCACGAAATTGAACTCGTTGGCGTCCAGGTTCCACTCCCGATACACAAACTCCCGGTCGCGAATCGACACCAGTGAATAGTCGCCCATCAGGTAGTTGGCCGTGTTCAGGAACAACGCCGCGCTGGAACCACGCTCCACGTTGCGGTTCGTGATGAAGTCTGAGTCCCCGAACACCGCCATGCCGGCAATTTCGTTGTCCGGCGGCCTTACCGTGGGCGCGGCCACGCCCACCGGCGCGGCGATGTCCAGGTAAATCGCCGGGAAATACACGCCCTGCGGGTCGCCGTCAATGGGATCAACGCGCTCGATGTCGTCTATCAGGTACGCGGCCTGCGTTGTGGCCGCAATCGGCACCGGAACCCGCGCGGGAGACTCTTCAATAATCGGTTCCAGGGCCGCTGCTCCGGGCATGAATGCCACGTTCAACGGCTGCCCTCGCGGGGCAACGATTTCCGCCGGCGCCTGCGGATTGTAGATGCCCACCCGCAGCGTCCGCGGTGCGTTCGGCTGCGAACCCTGGGTATCCCTGATGTAACCGTCCGCGGCAATCACGCCCCAAAAGGCCAGAAACGCCCGGAACGTATCGTGCGTGTCCGGCTCGGCCAGGAATATCACCCGCGCCCCTTCCCGGCGCGGTTCGCCGTCAGGATTGTGTCCGGTCATGTACGCGTGCAGCGCGTTGGCGTGCGCCTGCGGGAGCTCACCCGTCGGCCCAGCGATTACCAGCAGTGCCGCGTCATCCGGCACCGACACTTCTTCCTCAGTCGGAGGCCACACCAGCAACTCCACTTGGTAATTGTCCACTTCCAGCCCGTCGCGAATCTGCTGATACCCGTCTTCCTCGGTCCCGTTGATGTCCCGTTCGCCATGGCCCGCCAGGAAATAAACCTTCTTCCGCTCGGTTTCCGTGGCCACCAGCAACGCCGTGTACAGGTCCTGCTCCAGCCGGCTGTACACGCTGTCGGTAGGCTGCACCCGATCTATGATGTCGGTTCCCACAGCGGCGACCGTCAGCGTTTCGTAGGCCGTCACCCCTTGGCTGCGGGCCAGGTCGGCTTCTTTCTGCGGATCAATGAATCGGTAATTGATATTGTTGCTGCGCTTGCCGAACTCGCCCAGCATCGTTTCAACCTTGCCCCGTCGCGTCAGCATCTCAATGTCGGGGATTTCATCAGGGTAGTAAGCGATGATATTGATGGGCCGGTCCAGCCCGTCCAGCAAATCCCGGCTGCGCTCCGCCAGCGAAAACTGGTTCGTAGCCGTCGTGTCGATCCTGAAGTGATTCTCAAACCCTACGTAATTCGCCAACACCACCAGCCCAACGAATGCGGCGGTCATCACCACCGTGTTCACCCCATAGCGTCCGGTGCGGCCGAAAAATGCGGCGATTACCTGGCTAAAGTAGGAAACGGCCACCAGCAGCGCCAGCGCGCCGCCAATCCCCAGCACGATCCCCCCGTACAGTCTCAGCGATTCGACGAACACCAGTAGCACCGCACCGGTAACCAGCCCAATCACGCCGGCAATCAGGATGGGCGCGTAGAAAATCGCGACGAAGTCGAACGCCGGCTCAATGAACGAGAACAGCGTCCGGGACTGCTCCTCCAATGCCGGGGCTTCTGTCTCCGCTCCCGTCTGTCCTGTGCCGTCGCCCAGGCGGTCTCGCCCCCGACGCCGGCGCCAGTCTCTGGGTGTATCGTCCCTGCGTTGCTGGCTCATGCTACCTCCACCGCCGTGATTCCAGCGCGCGTATGGAAAGGAACAGGAACAGTGCCGTAACCGTCAGGAAATACACGATGTGCGCCGAGTCGATGATGCCGCTGACAAAATCGTTGAAGTGGCCGGTGAAACCCAGTTGGTTGAAGATGCTGGCCCAGGTGCCGGTAACCACCTCGCTGATGAGTGCCGTAGCGTACAGTGCTACCAGGATGCCGAAGCTCACCACGGCTGCGATGATCTGGTTGCTGGTCAACGTGGAGGTCAATACCCCCACCGATAGCGCGGCCATGCCGTACAGCACCAGCCCCAGGTAGCCCGAGTAAATTGGCCCCGGGTCCGGCGTGGCGAACACCAGCAGCAGCACGACGTAATACGACGTCAGCGCCAGCAGAAACAGCAGGAAAACAAAACTGGACAGGTACTTCCCCAGGATGACCTCCCAGTCCCGCACCGGCGAGGTCAACAACAGCTCGATGGTCCCCATCTTCTGTTCCTCGGCCAGCAGGCGCATGGTCAACGCCGGCGCCAGGAGCGTCAGCACCAGCGTGGCCCCCTGGAAAAAGTTGCTCAGCGATGCCTCCGGAAACGGGTTGCCCAGATCCCGCACGAAGAAGAAGCCGCTCAGCGCCATAAAGATAAGCGCCACGATGTAGGCCACCGGGCTGCTGAAGTAAATCTGGATCTCTTTAAGCGCCACCGCGCGTATCGTTCGCATCGTCAGCTACGCCAACCCTTCGTCGTCGCTCTCCGTGGTCGTCAATCGCAGGAAAATCTCTTCCAGGCTCATGCTGTTCACCTGCATGCTCAGCAGGCTCCAGCCCCGGCTGATTACCGTCCGCGAAATCTCATCCCGCAAGTCCGCCCCTTCACGGTACTGCACCCGGTAGGCGTTGATCCCCGGCCGCGGGTGATGGCTTACTTCCGTCGCACCGTCAATCCCGCGCAGCGCCGCCATCACTTCCGCCGGCGGCCCGCCGATTTCAACCTCCAGCTGCTCCACGCCCCGCAGGTGCTGCGCCAGGTTGTTCGGCGTGTCCGCCGCCACGATGTGCCCCTCGTGGATAATCAGCACCCGTTCGCAGATCATGCTCACTTCCGGCAGGATGTGGCTGCTCAACACCACCGTCTGCTCCCGCCCCAGCTCCTGGATCAACCCGCGCGTCTCCACCACCTGGATGGGGTCAATCCCGATGGTCGGCTCGTCCAGCACCAGGACCTCCGGTTCGTGCAGGATCGCCTGCGCGATGCCCACCCGCTGCCGGAACCCCTTGGAAAGCTTGCCGATCAGCGTCTTGTGATAATCCCCCAGCCGGCACACGTCAATCACGTCGCCAATGCGGCCCCGTATCCGCCGGCCGTTCATCCCACGCAGGGTTCCCATGTACTTCAGATAGTTGGTAACCGTCATCTCGGTGTGCAGCGGCACCGATTCCGGCAGGTAGCCCACCCGCTTCCGCACTTCCAGCGACTGGCCCACCACGTCGTAGCCGTCCAGCGTCACCGAGCCACGGGTCGGCGGCATAAAGCCCGTCAGGATGCGCATGGTGGTCGTCTTGCCCGCGCCGTTCGGTCCCAGGAAACCGAGAATCTCGCCCCGCCGCACCGTGAAGTTCACGTTCTCCACCGCCGGCATCGGCCCGTAGTAGTGCGTGAGGTCTTGCACCTCGATCATCGCGTCTTCCGCCGGTGATTCGACCACGGTGGCGTCGGCTTGGCCGTTGCTTTCAATCGCCATTTGCTGATCCGTTTGCCGTCCCTTGGGAGCCCACGCTGCGCCCGGCGCCCTTGACGGCCTCTTCCCCTTGTCTGACATACGATAACGTCGGGGCAACGGTTTTCAAACCCCGACGTCCGGGAGTTACTGGATGAAAATACGCCTTTGAACTGGCGCAACGGCTATGATATTCTATACGCCGCGATTGCACAAGACGGGGCCCCGTGCGACGGGGCTTATTTTATCTCCGGGAGCTGGCAAGCAGGATGCACTTGATTATCGACGGCTTCGGCGGCGATGCCGCCATGATGTGGGACACCGACCGACTCCGCCGGTTCCTCGACGAATACCCCGCCAACCTGGGCATGACCAGGATTACCGAACCCGAGGTGCTGGAATATCACGGCGCCAACCCCAACGACAGCGGCATCTCCGGCTTCGTTATCATCGCCGAAAGCCACATCAGCGTCCATACTTTCCCCCACCGCGACTACGTCAACATCGACCTTTTCTCCTGCAAGTCCTTCGACCACGAGCGCGCCCTAGCCGACGCCCGCGCCCTCTTCAACCTGCAACAGGTCAAAACCTGGCTCCTGGACCGCGGCCTGGAATGGTCCAACGCTGAACAGGGCGCTGCCGAAACCCGCCGCCAGCGCTCCGCACTGTCCGCCGTCGGCGGTTAGCCTTCCGGCCCTCCCCAACACATCCTCCCTTCAACTCGCGCCCTCCACTCATCATTCCAGCCCCACTCCCGTCATTCTCGCCCCACTCCCGTCATTCCAGCAGCTCTCCCGTCATTC
>VXTR01000084.1:6964-23217 GCA_009837355.1 Chloroflexota bacterium
CTCCCGTCATTCTCGCCCCACTCCCGTCATTCCAGCAGCTCTCCCGTCATTCCGGCGAAAGCCGGAATCCACCACCCTCATTTGCCTACCATCTCGGTTCCATCAACCCCCACCAACTTCCTGGCCCTCCCGCCGGAGCAGGCCGCCCTGGACTCCGCCGCCGCGGTCCTCATACCCGTTCCCATCGACAGCACCACCTCCTTTCGCAGCGGCGCCCGCTACGGCCCCGCCGCCATCATTGCCGCGTCAGCCGCGCTGGAAGACTACGACTTGGAGCTGGGCATCGACGTTGCCGAGCTGGGCATCCACACAACGCCCCCGCTGGAACCCCACGTCGGCGACCCTCAGGCCATGGCCCGACGCGTCCAGGCCGCCGTGTCCCACTACGCCGCCATGGACAAGCTCACCGGCGTAATCGGCGGCGACCATTCCGCGGCCATCGGTTCCGCCCTCGCCTGGCATGAGCGCCATCCCGACCTCTCCATCCTGTACATCGACGCCCACGCCGACCTCCGCGATGAATACCAGGGTACCGCCTGGGGACACGGCTCAGCCGCCCGACGCATCGCCGACCATTGCCCCGTCACCCTGGTCGGCGTCCGCACCCTCGCCATCGAGGAACGCGATTACATCCAGGCCGCCGGCATCCCCACCTGCTACTGGCCCTCAACCGACAGCGACTACGTACATAACATAATCGCTACACTAACCCCCCAGGTGTACGTCAGCGTTGACCTCGACGCCCTCGACCCGTCCGAAATGGCCGCCGTAGGCACCCCCGAACCCGGCGGAATGCGCTGGCCCGACCTGACGGCCCTGCTGCGTCGCGTCGCCGAACAACGCCAAATCGTAGGCTTCGACGTCTGCGAACTCGCCCCCAACGAAGGCCCACCCGCCAATGCCTACACTGCCGCCAAGCTAGTCCAAAAACTAATCGCCTACTCCTGCCATCTCGCCCCTGCACAATAGCCGAGCGACCAACACCTTAGATTCTTCGTTCCGGAACTTCCACTGACACGCCTAGCGCCAAGCCCTCTTCCTGAACCTGTGCTTTGATTTTATGCCATAGCTCAGCGACGTCGCTCAGGTTGCTTTGCCGGTTAAGCTTGTTGGCCTGTCGGTTGCTTCCTTTGATAATCCCCGGCAATTCAATTGCCGGACGCGCGAAGCCGCTCTTCGTTTTGCCGGCCGGCTGACAGGGAACAAACGAAAACATCCCTTCCACTTTGTCACCGTAAGTTGCCCCGAAGTACAGTCGGACGCTTGCATCCGCGCTATCAGGAGCAGCGCATACCACCGGCGGTTGACATCCTTCATCCGGTACGCGCCCGCCGTTGCCCTCGCGATGCCAGGGAAACAGGGTCACATCCCAATAGGCCTCCGGAACTCGTCCCTTCAACAACTCCCGGTAGTTTGCCGCGTTATGGTCAACCCAGTCATTCACCACTAACACCGTATCGAGGGCAAATGCGCCGCCGATGCAGGAACCGAACAGCAACACGGACCCTCGTTTTAGATAGCGGAGTTGCGTAGCCCTCGTTCCGTGGTGCGTGTACTGTTTGCAGCCGGTGTACAAGAAACTGCCGAACACAAATGGATCGGTGTTTTGCAGCCCGGCGTAATTGTCCCTTGGCTGGTAGTAAGGCCGCCAAACCCGCTGCGGCCCGTGGTTGGGTTGCCACTCCCATTCTTTGAGCACTTCCGACTCCGGTTCCCACTCGCCCCAAAACTCCATCTCGCCGCTGACCGGATTGCCGCCGTCCAGATAGGTTCCAGGGCAGCGCAGGTACTTGCGAGCGTGACTCGGCCCGTCATTCCACCCTATTGCCGACGCCCCTCGCTCAGGCTTGGCCTCCCGGCCAGGGTGCATGAACTGCACGAAGCACAGGCTTTCGTTGATAGCCATCTTCTCTCCAAATCCTCCGTTGTGCCATCCTGGCACCTATCAGTGTTGCCAGTGGCCTGGCGCTACTGTTCAAGGCTAGCATAGCATCATCGTTCCTTGACAACCCCAATTGCCCGCCCCTACAATCCCGGCATTCTGCGCGTTAGCGCACCCCGTCAGAACCATCGCCCCACGCCTCCAGGCGCAAGGAGTTTCCCATGCCAAACCAGTGGCCTACCGTTCACTACAAAGAAGAAGGTATGCGCGAGGGAATGCAGATTGAGGACGCCAACATCGGCGTTGACGACAAGGTCGAACTCCTCGATATGCTCTCCGAAACCGGCCTCAACAGCATCGTCGTCGGTTCCTTCGTCAGCCCCAAGTGGACTCCCCAGATGGAGCGCATCGACGAAATCGTCACCAAGTTCACCCCCAGGGCCGGCGTAACCTACACCGCCCTCGCCCTCAACGCCCGCGGCGTCGAGCGCGCCCGCGCCTACTCGCCCCCGCTCACCATCGAGCGCGACAAGTACCCCCGCCTCTCCTGCCACCTCTGCGACGTGTTCGCCCGCCGCAACACCAACCGCAGCCAGATGCAGGAGATGGAACGCTGGCCCGAAATCATCGCCCAGGCCCAGGAAATGGGCATCACCGAAGCCGGCATCGGCTGCAACGCCTCCTGGGGCTCCAACTTCCTCGGAGAGTTCCCCGTGGACAGCCTGATGACCCTGCTGGAATACCAGCACGGCCTTTGGGAAGAAGCCGGCATCAACGTTCGCAGCGTCTCCATGGGCGACCCCATGAGCCACTGCACGCCGGCCAAGGTCGAGGAGAGCCTCTCCCGCGTCAAGGAACGCTGGCCCGAAATCAACCACGTCCGCCTGCACCTCCACAACGGCCGCAACATGGCCATCGCCTCCGCCTACGCCGCCATGCGCGTCCTCGGCCCCGAGGATACCCTTGAGCTCGACGGCACCATCGGCGGATTCGGCGGCTGCCCCTACTGCGGCAACGGCCGCGCCACCGGCATGGCCCCCACCGAAGACCTGCTCCACATGATGGAAGATATGGGTATCCCCACCGGCGTTGACATCGACAAGCTCGTCGAATGCGTCTGGGCCGCCGAGCGCATCATCGGACGCGAGCTTTATGGCCACGTCTCCAAGGCCGGCCCGCGCCCCCGCCGCGAGCACGGCAACCTCTACGACATCAATATGCCCTTCGTGGAAACCCTCGAACAGGCCACCCACTTCAAAAAGGGCGAGCAGATGTACGAAGGCGGCATCTATCCCTACCGCGAGCCCGTCACCAGCCCCTACCGCGACCGCATCGACCAGGGCCTCCCGCCCTTCGGCCAAGCCCCCAACGAGTTCCCCTGGAACGAAGACTGGCTCCCCAAGGCTGACGCCTAGCCGAAAGCCCACAGCCAAAAGTCGGGGCGGGTCATCGACCCGCCCCTTTTTGTTGCAACCGGCGTTGCCCGGTTCCGGCGCTACCCCGACGCGCAAGCCACGCTAATCGTATTCATCGCCGTATCCGGCAACTGGTCGCTGCTCCAGCTCGACCCGCCGTCGTGCGTCCCGAACACCTGCCCCCGCCGCGTGCAGAAATACACCTGCGACGGGTCCTGGCGGTTCACCGCCACGCCAAACGTCGTGCTGCCCGGGCTGATGCCTTGGTCAAACCGCTCCCAGGTCTCGCCCAGGTTGGTCGTCCGCATCACGCCGCCCTGCTCGCTCCCGAAGTTCATCCCCACGCAGGCGTACAGAGTGTTCGGATCCGCCGGATCCCGCACCACGCCCCGTGAGTACATGATGTCCGAGAACCGCCCGAACTCGCAGTCCTGCCAGGACGCTCCCCGGTCCGCGCTGCGCCACACGCCCGTGCGGTTGGAAATCAGCACCGAGTCCGAGTTCGCGCCGCCCACGGCCACGCCGTGCAAGTCCAGCAGGTCCACGTCGCCGGCGAACTCGCTGTTCCGAATCGTCCACGTATGCCCGCCGTCCGTGCTGCTGGCCGCGCCGCCCACTTCCAACGCCGCGTACATATTGTTCGGGTTGCCGGCCTCAATGTCGATGCCCAGGATGCGCATGGCAAATGCCATCTGCACCTGCTCCGGATTGGAAACCGTCGCAATGTGCGCCCAGTTTTCCCCGCCGTCCTCGCTCTTGAACACCTCGGCGCCCTCAGTCCCGGCGAACATAACATTGGTGTCGTTGGGATGGAACCGTATCGACCAGACCACCCGGCCTTCGGTCATGTTCATGCGCTGCCAATGGTCGCCGCCGTCCTGGCTCCGGTAGATGCCCCGCTGCGTCCCGCAGAATATCGTCCGGGGATTATTGGGATGGATGGCGATGGCCCGCGCCTGCGTCGCCGGGGCCAGCCCGTCGGTCAGCAAATCCCAATGGGCGTCGCCGGCCGTCTTGCGATAGAGTCCGCTGGCTTCCGCGCCAACGTACACGATAGTGTTCCCTGCCATGATGCTGCCTCCTTGCTGTAGCTGTCGTTACCCCGATCTTTGCCGCCATTTCAGCAGACCAACGCATGGATGTCAAACGTAATTACTCCGAAAGTTCTTCCCCACCCACTACCGCCAGCGTCAGCCCCCAAACCGAGGCCGCTCCGGCCTGTTTCAACGCAGCCGCGCACGTCTCCAGCGTGCTCCCCGTAGTCGCCACGTCGTCAACCAGTATGACGCCCGCTCCGGCAACTTGCTCACTCGCTGACACCCCGATGCTGCCGGCCACGTTCACCGCCCGCTCGGCGGCGCTCCCGATGCCCGCCTGAGGCTGCACCTGCCTGGTGCGAAACAGCAGCTTCTCCTCGTACTGCAGATTGCAATGCCGGGCAACCCGGCGCGCCAGCAACTCCGCCTGATTGTAGCCCCGTTCCCGCTGCCGGCCCGCGTGCATCGGCACCGGAGCGACAATTTCGCCCGGCAGCGGATTCGCCTCCACGAAATTCGCCAGCAGGTCGCCCAGTTGTGGCGCAGCGGCCTTGATGCCCCCATACTTCAACGCCAGTATGGCCTGACGTATCGTCCCCGCGTACCGGAACGGAGCGCGGATGCCGTCAAATTCGCGGACGGATTCGGCGCAGGCTTGGCAGCGCGCAAAGTCGCCGGGAGCGGAACAGACCCGACAGAAAGGCGGTCTCAACACCGGCAGGTCGGCAGCGCACCTGTCGCAAATCACTCTGCCCGTCCCGCCGCAGCCCACGCACTCCAGCGGATACAACGCGTCCAATATGCTGCGTCCGGCCTGCTCTACCAGACTGTGCAGCGGGGCAATGCGAGTGAACCGCGCCATGCCTCACACTTACCCATTCCCATCGCGGAATTCCCGCCAGCGACGAATAATCTGCTCGTCCCGCGGAAAAGCCAGCGGCGGCAGCGCATCAGCCGCGAAAAAGCCCACCTCCAGCGACTCCGGGCCGGGCACTAGAACGCCCCCCGTCTCGTCGGCGGCGTACGCGGCCACCACCACCGGATTGCCCGCGTCCGAGAACAGGCCAATCAGCTGCCCAACCTCCACCAGCAGCCCCGTTTCCTCTCTAACCTCCCTGGCGGCCGCCACCTCCACTGGCTCGCCCCGGTCAACATAACCGCCGGGCATACTCCACAACCCGTAGCCCGTCTGCACCGCCCGCCGCACCATCAGCGTCTTTCCGTCCCGCTCGATGACGCAAGTCGCCGCCAGCTTGGGGTCGTAATACACCACCCGCCCGCATTCGGGACACACCGGACGCTTTTGCCCCTCGTGCTCCCGCAGTTCCAACCGCGCCCCGCACCCGGCGCAAAACTTGTCGCTATCCGTCATAACAGCGCCAACACTGCATCCCGCGTCGGCATCGAATCCTGCGCCCCCACCTTTGTAACCGCCAACGCGCCGGCAGCCGACCCCCATCGCACCGCGTCTTCCAGCGACCTCCCTTCCGCTAACGCAACCGCCAGCGCGCCGTTGCAGGCGTCGCCGGCCGCAACCGTGTCAACCGCCTCCACCGGAAACGGCTGGACGTGGCCACTGCCCTCTCCATCCGCCCAGTATGCCCCCTGCGCTCCCAACTTGATTACCGCCGCGCCCACGCCACGGCTGAGCAACTCCCCGGCGGCGCGGGCAGCGTCTTCCAGGCCCGTTATCGTGTACCCCACCAACGCCTCCGCCTCGGTCTCGTTCGGCGTGATCACCGATACGTACCGGTAAAAATCAGCCGGAACCGGACGCACCGGCCCCGGGTCCAGAATCACCGTCACCCCCTCCGACGCCGCCAATTCCGCTACCCGCAAGGACAAATCAACCGAAACCTCCAGTTGCAGCAGCACCGCCGACGCCGCCGGCAGCAGCGCGGTCACGCCGTCATACTCAGCCTCACCACAGGTATCGTTCGCCCCCAAAACCTGCACAATCCGATTCTGCCCGCCTTCGCCCACGCTGATAACGGCGATTCCCGAGCTGACCCCTTCACTGACGCCAACGGCAGCGGTTTCAACACCGACCGACTCCAACAGCTCAATCAGCTCCGGCCCAAACATATCGTCGCCAACGCGGCCCACCATCGCCGACCGAGCGCCCATCCGCGCCACGGCCACCGCCTGGTTCGCCCCCTTGCCGCCGGCGTAGGTTACGAACCGGTCCCCCACCACCGTTTCCCCATCCTGGGGCAACCGGCCGGCAAAGGTGACCAGGTCCATGTTGATGCCACCCAGCGAGAGAATCAGCGGGCGGTCGTCGGCAACAGTCATCAGTGTCGTTCAACAAGACATAACGAGGATTTCGCCTCACGCTAACACCTGATTTCATCGGCGTCAACGCACTCCTGCCCCCGTGCTATAATCCGCCCAACCTGAACAAGCGAGGACCGGACGATGCCTCAGCCTCTGCAAAACATCAAGGTCGTTGACCTCACCCGTACCCTGGCCGGCCCCTTTTGCACCCAGAACCTCGCCGACATGGGCGCCGACGTCATCAAGATTGAGGAACCAAACGACGGCGACGAAACCCGCAAGTGGCCGCCCATCTGGAACGGCGAGAGCACTCAGTTCCTCTCCTTCAACCGTAACAAGCGCAGCCTGTCCGTCAACCTCAAAAGCGCCGAGGGGCTGGAAATCGTCAAAAAGCTCGCCAAAGACGCCGACGTAATGATCGAAAGCTTCCGCGCCGGCACCCTGGCCCGCATGGGCCTCGGCTACGACGACATCAAGGCCATCAACCCCGACATCGTGTACTGCACCATCTCGGGCTACGGGCGCACCGGCCCAATGGCCAGCAAGCCCGGCTACGACCTCATCATCCAGGCCTACAGCGGCCTGATGCACCTCACCGGCGAACCCGACGGTGCCCCCCAGCGGGTCGGCTTCTCCCTGGTTGACCTCTTCACCGGTATGCTCGCCTACGGCTCCATCGTCACCGCCCTCTATCACCGCGACAAAACCGGCGAAGGCCAACTGATTGACACCGCCCTGCTCGACGGCCAGGTCGCCGCCATGAGCTATCACGCCACCGGCTACATCGGCACCGGCGTCGAACCCCATCGCCTCGGCTCCGGCCATCCCAGCCTGGTTCCCTACCAGAGCTTCCAGGCCTCCGACGGTTTTTTCATCCTCGGTGTCGCCAACCCCAACCTCTGGGAGCGCTTCTGCAACGCCATCGGACACCCCGACCTGAAAGACGACCCCAAATACGCCACCAACCCCGACCGGGTCGCCCACCGCGCCGAACTGGTGGACCATCTCAACAGCATCTTCGCCGACAACACCATCGCCCACTGGGTCAAGGTCATCGACGAGGCCGGCGTCCCCGTCGGCCCCATCAACAAGACCTCCGACGTGGTGGCCGACGAGCAGGTCAAGGCCAGGGAAATGTTCCTGGAAATCAACCACCCCAAGGTGCCCGACCTCCGGGTGCCCAACTCCCCCATCAAGTTGCGCGGTACGCCCGCCGAACTCCGAAGGGCCCCGCCGGCCCTGGGCGAGCACAACGAGGAAGTCCTGGCCGAGCTGGGCTATGACTCCCAGGAGTTCGCCAAGCTCCTCGAATCCGGAGCCGTCGGCGAACCCGGCAAAGAAATCACGGGCGTCGGCGCCCACTAACTCCAGCACTCTTCACAGTCATTCCGGCGAAAGCCGGAATCCATACGAAAGGCCCGGAGTCTCACGACCTCGGGCCTTTCCTTGCCCCGATGTTGGTTCGCACAAGATGCGTTATGTTCAACCCAACCGCCATTTCCACCCCTTTTGACATAACGTACCGCAATACCCGAACCACCAAGACTCCCTCTCCCCTGGCGGGAAAGGGTTGGAGCCTGCCCCGCACTTGATATGGGGTGAGGGGCATCCCACTTCAAACGGCGAAACTCAGTTGCCGTATCAGCCTCCCAGGGCTATAATAAACACTGGCAGTCGCGCTGGGGCGGTTAGCTCAGCGGTTAGAGCGCCTCGTTCACACCGAGGAGGTCGGAGGTTCAAATCCTCCATCGCCCACCACTCCGTTCCCCAGCCAACGACCCATTAAAATACGCAAGACCACGCCGAGGTGGCGAAACGGCAGACGCGCTGCGTTCAGGGCGCAGTGTCCATTATGGACGTGTGGGTTCAAATCCCTCCCTCGGCACCATCCATTTTTTTCCATCGCGCGCTTGTAGCTCAGTGGATAGAGCGCTGCCCTGCGGAGGCAGAGGTCGTGAGTTCGAATCTCGCCAAGCGCGCCATTTCTTTGCCTGTTGACGCATAGCATCCCACTTCGTCAATCCCGCATACCCTCCGTCATTCCGGCGAAAGCCGGAATCCACGTCCCCACCAGGGCGGTTAGCTCAGATGGTTAGAGCGTCTGCTTTACACGCAGAAGGCCGGGGGTTCGAGTCCCTCACCGCCCACCAGCACAGCGGTCAGGCGATATTCAATATGAGGCCTCTTTATGGTAACGACACGCGTTGAAATTCTGAAGAAGTTCGAGCTCTTTCAAGGTGGAACCGGAGGTCTCGACAGTTGGTTGGATGAAGATACGCCACCCGCGGTTTTTGATGCTTTGGCCGATTTGGAAAATCGGCCCTTAACCCGTGCACGCCTGAACCAACTGCTAACGCTTTCAAACGAAGCGCCAGTATCCGATGCATTCTTCCGCTACTATTGGCTTAGCGCATCAAAGCAACATCCTTACGATGTTGGCAAAATTCCCGGCTTTGATGGACGGTTTTGTAGCGACATCTTGAATAGCATCACGTCCCTAGACCAGTTGTATTGGGGTCTGTACCGATTCTACGTGGATGCGCTTCTTTTCTTTGGCAACGTCCGAACGGCTTTTCAGCGCCTACGGTCGCTAACTGAGGAGGAGCTATCCACATTTTTCATAGGGCACCGTTTTAACACACGAGAAATGCTCAACCGCGGCGTTCCAGTTGCCCCTCAGAAAATCGATAAAGGAGAGCGTTATCTGATCTCGGAAATGGCTTGCAAGTCCTTAGAGGCGGAAACCTTCTCAGATTCGGAGCTTGCTACCAATTTGTTGGATTTGTACCGGAACCATGCCGTCGGTGCTATCTCTGTTGGCCAGCTATTGGAAAATGACGATTCGCTCGAAGGGATGATAGATGATTTAGAAAGCTTGGAATCTAGGATAGAGCAAGTCAAGGATGCAGCTATTGAGTTATACCGACGGCATTGCGAAAACCAAATTACCGCGGGAGATCTGCTGAAAGGTGCGGAGCGCCGAGGAACACTAAAAGACATTCAGCCAAGGTTGTTTCTCACCGCCGATGACTTCTTGGATCTTCCGATAATTGACGAGAATGACCTGATGAACAAGATCCAAGCGGTGCATCGGGCCTACGTCGCAGCGAGAAAAATTGCCCTGAACAACACACAAACCTACCTGTCTATGGTGGGCGATCTCGATGTTTATGTCGCTACCTCGATGCGTAGCAGAGATGATTTTCGGGAAATGGCTGATTTCTGCGAGAAGGTATTTGAGGACCCGGATCTCAAGGACCTGAATCTGCGCTATTTTGATCCTACGCTGAGTGCCGCCGAGCATCACGAGGATAAAGGCCTTTTGGAGTGTCTGATGGTCAGACGCGCCAAAGCGCTCGTGCTGTACGCAGGAAGCAGGGACAGCTTTGGAAAGGATGCAGAAGCGGCGATGGCCCTTAGTTTGGGGAAGCCAGTTATCATTCATTCTGATGAAGCGTTTCGCAGTCAGTTCTATAGAGACGTTCATCCTCTGTCGCGGTTGATCGATTTCAAGACAGGAGTTGCAATCGGAGCCATGGTTGCGACTTCGACGACTGAGGTTGTGCAATTATTGAGGAAGACCTTCGAAAACGACATAGAATACCGACTCGAGCAAGCCCACGAGAACTACTTGGTACTGAAGGAAAAGACCACCAACTCAGTCGTTCGCCTCCAGACTAGCGACCGTCTCATTCGCGAAACTTTCTGGAACCATTACCACAGTGATGTCCGCTAGAGTTGCCCACCCTGGCTGACTATCGCGCATGGCCTGATGCCACGTTTTGCAGAAGGCCGGGGGGCGAGTCCCTCACTCTTCACCACCATATCTTCCCAGACTCCCCACCTCCCACAGTGAACCCATGAACCCCCTCCTAAAACCCTGTCTCCTCATCCTCCTGCCCCTACTCCTCCTCGTCGCCTGCATCAACCCCCAATCCGACGGCGAAGATAAAGAGCTCACCCTCCTCTACTGGCAGGCCCCGTCTCTCCCCTTCCCCTACCTCGCCGCCGGCTACAAAGACCGCGACGCCGGCGCAATCACCTTGGAACCCCTCGCCAAATTCGACCCCGAAGGTCAACTGGTTCCCGCCCTGGCCGAAGCCATTCCCACCGTAGAGAACGGCGGCGTTTCCCCCGACTTTATGTCTATCACCTGGCGACTGCATGATGACCTGAAGTGGTCCGACGGCAGCCCTCTCACCACCCGCGACGTCGCCTTCACCTGGCAGTACTGCGCCCACCCTGAAACCGGCTGCCTTAATAGCGGCGCATTCGCCGACATCGCCGCCGTGGAAGTGGTGGACGAGCTGACCGTCCAAATTATTTTCACCGAGCCTAAGGCATTTCCTTACACCGCCTTCGTCGGCGCCGGCTCCCCCGTCATCAGCCAGGCCCAGTTTGCCGACTGCGTAGGCCCGGCAGCGAACGACTGCACCGAACAGAGCTCCAATCCCCTCGGCAGCGGCCCCTACCGCATCGTCCAGTTCACGCCCAGCGAGCAGGCCGCCTACGAACGCAACCCGCACTACCGCGGCGAAACCCCCTATTTCGACCGCGTCATCCTCAAAGGCGGCGGCGACGCAGCCACCGCCGCCCGCGCCGTCCTCGTAACCGGCGACGCCGATTTCGCCTGGAACCTCCAGCTCGAACCCCAGCAACTGGCCGATATGGAGGCGTCCGGCATGGGAACCGTCGCCTCCGCCTTCGCCAGCACCGTCGAGCGCATCTTGGTCAACCAGACCAACCCCGACCCGGCTCTCGGCGCAAACCGCTCCGAGTACCTGGACGGCGACAACCCTCACCCGTTCCTCACCTTCACGCCCATTCCCCAGGCCATGTCCCTGGCTATCGACCGCGTCGCTCTATCCGAGCAGCTCTACGGCTTCGCCGGCCGCCCCACCTGCAACCTCATTGCCGGCCCTCCCCGCTACGTCTCAACCGCCAACGACGAATGCCTCACCCAGAACCTAGCCGCCGCCAACCAACTGCTGGACGACAACGGAGTGGACGATACCGACGGCGACGGCATCCGCGAATACAACGGCATCCCCCTGCGCGTCACCTACCAGACCACCGCCAACGCCGTCCGCGAGGAAACCCAATCCCTGATTCAGGATTGGTGGCGTCAAATCGGCATCGAAACCGAGCTGGTCCAGCACGACGCCAGCGTATTCTTCGGCGGCGACCCCGTCGCCGATGGCGGAGCCACCTATCGCCGCTTCTTCGCCGACGTCCAGATGTACGCCACCGGCCCCGGCATCGAGCCCCAGAGCCACCTGCGCGGCCAGCTCTGCACCGAGATAATGACGCCGGAAAATAACTGGGCCACCGAGAACAACGTCCGCGCCTGCAATCCTCAGTACGACCAGCTCTTCGCCCAGCTCGCTCAAACCACCGATAACGCGCAGCGGGAGACCCTGGTCAAGCGACTCAACGACATCTTGGTCCAGAATTATTACCAGATCCCGTTGGTCAGCCGTGGCGTCGTTTCCGCGCACTCCAAAACCCTGCTCGGCGTCCGCCTCAACGATTGGGACAGCGAGCTGTGGAACATCGCCCAGTGGCGGCGCTGATCCTGGTACCGGACGATGATGGAGCACCAGGGCATTAGGTGGGGTTATGTCTTCCTCCGCGCCCCCAATTTCCTCGGCGGCGAAGACCGCGAGCGACTCATGACCGCCGCCGTGGAAATGTACCTCGCCGGCGAGGACGAACGCGACGTGGAGAGCGTCGGCTTCGAGGGCCGCGTGTACACCGAACGCCGCTTCGAGATGCTCGGCGAATTCGGCGGCCAACGTTTCGACGTCGATCTGGAAACCGCCCACGGACGCGACACCGCCACCTTCCTCGTCAACGAGCAGACCGGCGGCCACGGCGCCGGCCTCGGCTTCTCCCGTAACTGACCGCCACCGTGCCCCTTGCTGCGAATGTGGTATATTAGCCTCGTACCCTCAGCGTCAAAGCTGGGAGCCGCTACACCATGCCCGAAGAACTTTTCACCCTAACCGACAAACCCGACGCCCAGTACCTCATCGCCGGCTGGCGGCGTCAGTGGTCTAACGGCGGTCGCATCTCCAGCGGCCTGCCTCGCTATCTCATCGAGAAGAACGACGGACGCCAAATCGGCCAGCTCACCGAGCACGTCAACCGTATGTGCTACCCCTTCCAGGTCGCCGGCACCCACGACGCCTTCCGCCCGGCGGCGGCCTTCCACGAAGGGCTGCCTAGTTCGGCCATGTCCCGCCAGAACGCCTTCTACGAAATCGGCAGCGGCCTCCTCGTGTTCCTCGGCGAAGAACCCTGGTATCGCCTGGACATCTACTCCGAAGCCTTCTTCACCGCCGTCAAGGAGCTGGGCATCCAGCAGACCGTAGCGGTGGAAGGCGTCAACGGCCCGGCGCCCCCCGACCTGGAACGCCGCATCACCTGCGTCTATTCCCAACCCGAAATGCGCGAGCAGCTGGAACGCCACGGCGTCCAGTTCTCCAGCTACGGCAGCCGCGGACGCCAGGGACCCACCATCGGCATGGCCCTCGTCTCCGTCGCCCACTATGAGTATCCCGACGTTCAGATGTTCCGCATGGGTGCCATGGCTCCCATGTATCCCTTTATGACCAGCAACAACAACCAGTTGGGCATCACCCAGGACCACCGCGCCTACTACGACATCCTGCGCCGCTTGCGCTCCCTGTTCAAAATCGATATGGACCTCTCCGAGCTGGAGCAAATGGGCAACCGCGAGTCCCAGGAACTGCTTGACAACCTGGAACGGTTGGGCCGCACCAACAACGAAGCCCGCCAGATTATCGACCAGGTGCGGTTGGACTACCAGTACACGCCTTATGTCGAGCCCGTGGACTTGGACCCTGCCCTTGACCAGGCCCTGGAAAACATCCTGCGCGACATCGGCGAACCCGACGGCGAACCCTAGCCGGCTTACACCACCGGCCACCGAGAAGGAAACGACACGGCGGCGCGCTCAATGAGTGCGTCGCCCTTTTGCTGCACGTCCGCCACCAGCGCCGGTTCGTCCACAAACAAAGCCTGGTGATTCTCCACCACCACGCGCCCGTTCACCAGCACGGTATGCACGCTCCGCCCGTCGGCGTTATACACCAGTGAGTTCACCGGATTGTGCAGCGCGGCCCACTCCGACCGTCGCGTGTCGAACATCACGATGTCGGCGGCCTTGCCCGGCTCGATGGAGCCCGTTATGTCGCCCAATCCCAGTGCCTCGGCGCCCCGGATGGTGCCCAGTTCCAGTGCCGTTTCCGCCGGTATCATGCCCACGTCCTGCCGGCCGTCCTTGTACAGCACCGCCGCCAGATACACCGACCGCAGCGTTTCCAGCAGATTCGAGTTGTTGCCCGCGTCGGTGCCCAGACCCACCGTCGCGCCATAGTTGAGCAGTTCGGGCAGCAGCCCCCGTTGTGCCGTGCCGGCTCCGCCCTTGACTGCTGCCGTGGGACACATCACCACGGCGGCGCCTTGCTGCGCAATCAACCGGGCTTCGTCGTCGCCTATGCCCAGGCAGTGGGCCAGGGTCATGCTTGGAGTCAACACGCCGCAACGCTCCAGGTATTCTGTCGGCGTGCAGTCGTGCTCTTGCCGGCAGTGCTGGATCCAGCGGCCTCCGTTGTTGAAATGCAGCGTGGAACGCGTTCCCGCCGATTCGGCGATGGTTTGAGCCGCCGCTAGCAACTCTGCGGAACAGAACTCCGGCGTGAAAGGCATCGCCCACGCCGAAACCAACCCGTCGTTGGCCCCGTGGTAGCGGTCAATCGCCTCCTGCGTCTCCCGGATGGCGTCGTCGGTGTCGTACACCGGCAGGTTCAGCGGATTGGGTCGGTCCTGCACGTTGCGCCCCACGATGATGCGGCAACCCGACAGACGGTACGCCTCCAGGCACACGTCCAGATGCGTCGTTGTCCCCGGGTCTATGAAGGTAGTCGTTCCGTATTTCAGCAACTCCGTAATTGCCAGCAGCGAGGTTGCGTATTCGTCCTCGGCGGTCATGGCCGCCTGCAGGCGAAATACGTTGGGGAGATATTCCGCCCCCAGGTCGTCGGGAAACAGGCCCCGCACGGTGTGGGCGTAGCTGATGTGCATGTGCCCGTTGATAAAGCCGGGCGTCGCCACCATGCCGCTGCCGTCAATCACGGTGTCGGCGTCAACGCCGGCCAGCTCGGCCGCTTTCCCCACGTGGGTGATGCGACTCCCGCTGATGACCACCGAACCGTCGGCGATGATACGCCGTTCCGGGTCCATCGTGACGATGTAGCGCGCGTTGTCTATCTTGATAGTAGGCTCAGGCATATTCACTCCAATGCGGTCGTGGGCATTATAACCACAGCGGCAGCGCCCGGCTCACCGGGACAACGTAATCAGCACGACGCCGGAGATAATCAGAACCGCGCCCAGAACCCGGCCGCGGGTAACCCATTCTTTCAGCACCACGGCTCCCAGCGCCAGGGCGAACAGCGATCCCACCTCTCGCACCGGCGCTACGAAACTCACGTCCGTGATGCTCATCGCCGTCAACACCAGTCCATAGGCCAGGAACAGCAACGCCGACGCCGCGATGACGCTCACCCACCCGTTGCGCCACTCATTGATTATGCCGCTGCCTCCGTAGTTGTGGATTATGTAAGGCGCCCATCCCAGCGTAACGCCGCAGGTCATCAGGTACAGGTAAAGGAACGGGCTGACGTGGGACACTCCCTGCTTGTCTATGATTGTGTACAGCGCGATGCAAAGGCCCGTCAGGAGAGCGTAGCCCAATCCCGGCAGGTTGGTCGACAGCGTGGCCCACGTGGTGAACCTTCGCAGCTGCCCCCACCAGGCGGTGGTATAGATGCCCAATATGATCGCGGCTATGCCAACCCACCCCAAAACCCCGACTGTCTCGCCCAGGAGGAGAACCGCCAGAATCGGAACCACGCCGGGGCCAAAGCCTCGCGCGATGGGATACACCAGCGACAGGTCGCTGCGGGCCAGGCTGCGTCCCAGGAACAGGAAGTAGCAGATGTGCACCAGGCTGGTGGCTATGACATACCAAACTCCCACCCGGTCAAAGGAAGTGAGGAACGCCAGCGGCAACGCGATGGGCAAAGCTCCCAGTACTGCGAATGCCGACAGCCACCAGGCAAACACTTCCTGCTGACGTGCCTTCTTCAGCAGCAGGTTCCAGGTGGCGTGGGCTGCCGCCGATGCCAAAACCAGCAGCAAAGCCAGGAGTGTGGTTGAGTCCAGCACGGCGGCCTGCCTCCGGCCGGCGAATAAGAAACCGCCGACGCGCACAGTGGGTCGCGTCGGCGAATTAGTCAATGGTGGCGCATAGGGGATTCGAACCCCTGATCTCCGCCTTGAGAGGGCGGTGTCCTGGGCCGCTAGACGAATGCGCCGCAGCCGGTAAAGTTTATCGGGCTGTACGCATTATAGCAGACCGACATCCCAGCGCAACCAAACCCTGCCCGCCCCTACTCGTCATGCCGGACTTGATCCGGCATCCAGGGGCGCGGGTGGGGCCAGTATTCCCCCAAATCACTGACAACCCGCCGTTGACGCCCGCCGCGATGGTGCCTAACATAGAATATATGTCCGAATTAGCCGACATCATCGCCCAGGAAACCCGGGACGGAC
>VXTR01000029.1 GCA_009837355.1 Chloroflexota bacterium
GCATTCACCACTCCTTGCGGGTCGTACACGGGTTTTCTGGGACAGGCTCCTTTGGCAAGACGCACCGACACTCATCGCTGAAGGAAGGTTCCCATGCAGATGACCATGACCCTGGAAGCCTGCGCCCGGTGCGGGCAGCCCATCCGCCCCGGACAGCCGGCCAGGCACACCGCCTCGGTGGACGTCATCGGCGGCCGGGTGGTGGCCTCGCCGCCGCGGGCCTACCACCTGGACGGCGGCTGCCCCGGCGACGCCGGCCACGGGCAGCCCGTCAGCCAAACCGAATAGACGGCCGCCATCACGGCCGCCACACGAAGCCCCGCCCCGAAAGAAACCGGCGGGGCCTCGCTTTTTCCAACCGAGCAATCCCAACAAAAGGAGACTACCCATGAACCTGGGAGAGTTCATCGACACCTTCAAGGACGCCATCGCCCGAAGGGTGGTGGAGTCCTATCCGCCCCGGTACCGGCCCTCGGAAAACGAGGCCAGGCTGCCCCAGCTGCTGCGCACTCCCTTGGGGGCGCAGGCCGACGCCATCCGGGGCGCGGCCCTGTCCCTGCAAGCCCACCGGGGCACCACGGTGGTGGGCGAGATGGGCACCGGCAAGTCCTTCATCGGCGCGGCGGCGGCCCACGCCGCCGGATTCCGGCGGGTATTGATCCTCTGCCCGCCCCACCTGACCAAGAAGTGGCAGCGGGAGGTGGAGCAGACGGTTCCCCTGGCCCGGTCCGCCATCGTGGCCTCCATCACCGACCTGGAACGGCTGCGCCTCTTGGCCGGCTCCGGTCCCCTCTTCGCGGTGATGAGCCGGGAGCGGGCCAAGCTGTCCTACCGCTGGCAGCCGTCGGTGGTGCGAAGGTGGGCCACGGAAAACGGACGGTTGGTGCGGGACGACGAAACCGGGGAGCCCTTTCGAGTTCCCTGCTGCGCCAGCTGCTACGGCCAGGTCACGGACAAGGACGGGGTGCCCCTCACCGACGGCGAGCTGCGTCGGCGCAAGCGCAACTGCGCCGGCTGCGGCGCTCCCCTGTGGCAGGCGGACGGCGCCGGCCCCCGACGCTACCCCCTGGCCGACTACGTGAAGAACCGGATGCGGGGCTTCTTCGACCTGCTCATCGGGGACGAGGTGCACGAGTGTGCGCCGCGTAACGCGGCATAGGATACCCGGCTCAGTCGGGAGAGATTCGGAGGAAATCTCTGGGCCAACCGACCCACCTCGAAGCGAAAGCCTAGGGGGACAACAGCATGTCGGTAACGCGGCTACAGCCTGAAAGCGTTGTAGGGCTGGTTCCGCAAGGCCCGCGCGATATGGTGAAAGCTTGATTGCCTGAACCCCAGTTCCCAGTCGGTGTCGCACTTCACCCGCCGGTAGAACGCTTGTAACCCGGCGCCGCCCATTGCCTTGGCTGGTACTCGTGGCCGAGGCACCTTCGATGAGCGGACAATGGCCGATGTGGTCATTCAAGGGGACGAACGGGGCACCTAAGTCGCGCTAGAACGTCCTATGTCAACGGAACGCGGGATGGCCTACGGGGGGAGACCCCTATGGTCACGGAGTCCTCGTAGTAGTCTGAGCCGGGGAAAGCCCGGTACATGGCGAAGGAGGACAGGTGGTTCTGACGGAATACGACAGAGAGGTATGCACAATGCAAGAAGCCGCAACTGTACTAAACGTCTTACGCGAACGCGGAGAACGAGGATTGCCGCTGGAGAACATCTATCGGCTGCTTTACAACCGGAACCTGTACCTGCGGGCCTACGGTCGTCTCTACTCAAACCAGGGAGCGATGACCAAGGGAACCACCGCAGAGACCGTGGACGGTATGTCCCTGGCGAAAATCGACGACCTGATTGACGCGCTGCGTTACGAAAGGTTCCGATGGACGCCGGTCAGGCGGGTCAACCTTCCCAAGCCAAAGGGGGGAACCCGTCCATTGGGCCTACCCACGTGGACGGACAAGCTGCTGCAAGAGGTCATCCGGATGATTCTGGAAGCCTACTACGAGCCGCAGTTTTCCGACCGCTCCCACGGCTTCCGGCCCGGTCGGGGCTGCCACACCGCCCTGAGCGAAGTGGTAACCCAATGGACCGGTGTCCGCTGGTTCGTCGAGGGCGACATCAAAGGGTGCTTCGACAACATCGACCACGAGGTCCTGTTGTCGGTGCTCGGCGAAAAGCTCCACGACAACCGCTTTCTGCGCCTGCTGAAGTACCTACTGAAAGCGGGCTACATGGAGGACTGGAAATATGGCCGCACCCTGAGCGGAACGCCGCAAGGGGGCGTGGTCAGCCCAATCCTCTCCAACATCTACCTAGACCGGTTGGACAAGTTTGTCGAGAACGTGCTGATACCAGCAAACACCCGAGGCACAGACCGGAGAGACAACCGCGAGTACACACGGTTGCTAAACCGTATGCACTACCACAAGAAGGTGGGACACCACAGCCTGGCGGCAGACCTACGCAAGGAATTGCAACAACTGCCGTCCCGCGATCCCAACGACCCCGGCTATCGCCGGTTACGGTACGTGCGCTACGCGGACGACTTCGTGCTGGGCTTCATCGGACCAAAGGCCGAAGCCCAACAGGTGAAGGAGTCCCTGGAGAGGTTCCTGCGCGACAAACTCAAGCTGGAGCTATCCAGGGAGAAAACCCTGATAACCCACGCCACCAGCCAGGCGGCGCGGTTTCTCGGCTACGAACTCGTGAACCAGCAGGCCAACGACCAGTTCGACCATCGCGGTCGGCGCAAGGTCAACGGCCGAATCGGGTTGCGAGTTCCCGCCGAGGTCATCGAGCAACATTGCCGAGCCTACATGCGCAACGGCAAGCCGGCACACCGCAATTCCCTCATTCACGATGACGACTACGGCATCGTGGTGAGATACCAGTCGGAATACCGGGGCGTCGTCCAGTACTACCTCCTGGCCTACAACGTCCACCACTTCGGACGGCTGCATCGGGTCATGGAGATGTCGCTGGCAAGAACCCTGGCAGCAAAGCACAAGTCCACCGCTCGGAAGATGCGCCGCCTCTACAAGGGCGTCGTTGAGACCGAGCACGGGCCGCGGGTCTGCCTGAAGGTCGTCCGGCAGCGGGACAACGGCAAGCGCCCCCTCGTGGCGCAGTTCGGTGGCATACCCCTGAAACGGCGAAGGCAGGCTGTCCTCAACGACCAACAGCCCCAGCGGTACAGGGCGGACCGCACCGAGCTGATCAAACGGCTCCTAGCGGACGAATGCGAAACGTGCGGATCATCGGTGGATGTTGAAGTCCATCACATCCGCGCCCTGCGCGACCTGAACGTGAAAGGCCAAGGCGAAAAGCCCTGGTGGGTACAAATCATGGCGGCGCGGCAACGGAAGACCCTCGTGGTTTGCCGGACGTGCCACCTGGACATTCACCACGGGCGAAGCAATCCGCCAACGCGGACATGAATCACCGGAGAGCCGGATGCGGTGAAAGCCGCACGTCCGGTTCGGAGGGGGGCCGACGGAAAAGTGCTTCGGGCAACCGGAGTAACTCGCCGGCGGCCTACCCTACACAAGGGTCGCGGTTCGGCCCAGGGCATCGCCGCCGGCGTCCTGGCCGACGTCATCGGCAAGTCCCTGAGCCTCAGCGGGACCCTGATGGGCGGATATTCCAGCACCCTCTTCCACCTGCTCTACCGGTTCAGCCCGGAGCTGCGCACCGAGTTCGGCCACTCCGAGGAGGGCCGCTGGATCGACCGCTACGGCTTCCTGGAAGAGACCCGGAGTTACGCGGGCGACGACGATTTCGAGGACGGGCGCACCAGTCGGCGCAAGGGGTTCCGCAAGACCGTGCGGGAAAAGCCCGGCCTGGTGCCGGCGGCGCTGTTCCACATCATCGGCAACTCGGTCTTCCTCAAGCTGGCCGACGTGGCCTCCGCCCTGCCGCCCTACGACGAACAGGTGCTGCTGTCGGGAATGGACTCCGAGGCGGACCACACCGGCTACTCCCAGCGCGGCGCCTACAACCACGTCTTCGCCGAGTTGCACGAGGCCCTGGTCAAGGCGTTGAAGAAGGGGTCCAAGCGGCTGCTGGCGACGTATCTCCAGACCCTGCTGGCCTACCCCGACGGCTGCACCCACGGGGAGACGGTCTTCGACCCCACCAGCGGCAAGCTCATCGTCCAGGTGCCGCCCCTGTCCGAGGAGAAGATCTATCCCAAGGAACAGGCCCTGGTGGACCTGGTGGCGGCGGAACGGCTGGCCGGCCGCCGGGTGCTGGTGTACGCCACCCACACCGGAACCCGGGACATCACCGGGCGGATGGACGACATCCTGACCCGCCACGGGTTCAAGGTGGCGGTGATGAAGGCGGACGCCGTGGCGCCCGACCGCCGGGAGGCCTGGGTCGCCGACCGGGTCAAGGCGGGGGTAGACGTGGTCATCTGCCACCCCCGGCTGGTGCAGACCGGCCTGGACCTCATCGACTTTCCAACCCTTTGTTGGTTCGAGACGGATTACAGCGTGTACACCATGCGCCAGGCTTCCCGGCGCTCCTGGCGCATCGGCCAGCGGCACCCGGTGAAGGTCATCTACATGGCCTACCGGGGAACCCTCCAGGCCGACGCTCTCAAGCTGGTGGCCAAGAAGCTGCAATCGTCATTGGCGGTGGAGGGCGAACTGCCCGAGGAGGGGCTGGCCGCCTACGGCGACGACGGCGACGACCTGATGATGGCCCTGGCCCGCCAGATCGTCGGCGGGGACGCCCGGGAGGATACCGAGACCCTGGAAGGGGTCTTCGCCCAGGCCCGGCACGCCGAGGCCGCCGCCGAGGAGTACCTGGTGGACGACGGTTGGCAGGCGGCGGTGGTGGAACCGGAGTTCGAGCCGTTGCCGTTGGGTTCCACCGCCACCGGGCATCACCCCACCGTCGCCATACCGTCTACGGTTGAGGCGGCGACGGTCAGCAACGGCCACCAAACCAACGGTCTGACCTCTAACGGAAACGGGAACACCCACCAGCCCGAAACCACCGAAGCGCAGCAGTCGCTGTTCAGTTGGGCCGAGTTCCTGGCCGAGGAACCGGCCCGGCCCCGGGGCCGGCACGGCAAGCCCAAGCCGGCCGCCGCGTCACTGTTCCAGTGGGCGCTGGACCAGGAACAGGAACGGGAGCAGGAACTGGTGGGCGCGGGCCGCTAGGTCCCGACCGCCACTGGACCACCGACGGGAGGGGACGCCGCGCGCTGCGGCGTCCCCTCTTCGCAGCTACGGCGTGCCCCAGGGGTACGCCGCGCCAAGCCAACCACAACCAACTTAAAGGAGAAAAATCATGGCACGCATCTTTGTCTACGACGACCGCGAATTTCCCGACCCGGACCCTGAAATGAGCGTCGACCAGGTGAAGGCGACGCTGGCGGACTTCTACGGGGAGATCGCCAACGCCTCGGTCAAGGAGACCCAGCGGGGCGAGGAAAGCATCTACGAGTTCCAGCGGCGGGTGGGCACCAAGGGCGCCGACGCCCCCGCCCGCAGCTGAGGAGGCAATCAAATGGACACCCCAACCCTGGCCGGCCTGCTGGCGGCAACGCCGCCGGCAGACCTCAGCATCATCGAACTGGCGGCGGAGCTCACCTTACCCGACGGTGGCCTGGACCTGGACGCGGCGGCGGCCCGGCAGCCCGAGGTAGAGCTGGCCTGCGCCCAGGCCCAGGACTACGCCGCCGCCACCCGCCGGCTCCTGGAGGCCCTGCGATGGCAATTGCGCCCCCGCCGCTCCTGAGCGGCCTCTCCGAAAGGCTCCTGCGGCGTCCGCCGTCGCTGCGGGAGCTGGCGGTCCTGGTGGGCTACGCCGAGGACTACGCTTGGTTCACCGCCCTGGCGCGCCGCCTCTTCCCCGAGGAGGCGGAGGCGGCGCTGGCGGCCCCCAACGTGGGCGCCCGGGTGGGGAACTTCGCCCGGCTGTTCCAGGAACGCCACTTCCCCCTCTACTCGCCGTATTTGGAGTTCTGCCTGGAAGACGGGGAGGACCCGCCCTGGAGTTGGCTCCGGCGGGGCATCCCCTTCCAGCTGATGGGCTTCGGCTACGACGGCCTCCACGAGATGTGGGACGGCTACCGGGAGGGCCTCTCGGCCCTGGCCCTCCTGGCCAAATCCCCGGACGACTGCTTCGACGAACCCGACGGCCTGCGCACGGCCTGGCTGGAGTCCGCCGCCCGGCACATCCCCCAGGGGACGCTGGAGCGGATCCCCCGGGGCGGAATACCCCTGGACGTCCTCACCACAGCGGTGGGGGACACCGACTACCAGGGCGCGGCCCAGGCCGCCGCCTGGGTGCGGGCCGAGACCGGCAACTTCTTCCTCGATCACTGCTACGAGGACGGCGACTACGACGGCTTCTCCGACCCCTGGGAGGAGGCAGTCATCGCTGAGGCAACCGAGGCCTGGCGCGCGGCCGACCGGCTCATGGACTCGGTGCTCCGGCTGGCCGACTGGCTGGAGGGAGACCTGCCCGCCAGGTTCGCCGAACTGCTGGACCACATCCTGCCCCGCCTTCCCGAACCAACGACACCACAGGAGGAAAACCATGACGACCAATGCAACGGACACCACCCGCTGGTCCCCGCCGGGACCCGATGACCTGCCCCGGGACGAACTCCAGGCCCAGCTGGAGGTGTACGGCGAGACCATCCTGCTGCGGGGCTTCGAGGGCGACCGCGCCTGGGTCCGGACCGTCTCGGCCGACGAGATCGCCAACGCGTTCACCCGGCACCTGGGGTTCGCCTCGGGGCTCCTGCCCGAGGACGCCCTCTGGTGGAACCAGGGAGAGACCGGCCAGGTGGTGGCCCTGTGGCGGCCGGCCCGGGTGTGGCCGGTGGCCCTGCAACGGGAGGCCTTCCAGCCCCCCGCCCGGCTCCGGCTGCCCATGCCGGGGCTGGTCTTCGTCTGCTCGCCGGCCCGGGCTCCCTGGGTCTACGCCGCCACGCAGCGGCCCACGGACCCCGGGCAACCACTCTACCGCGCCCCCGCCTTCAACGTCTTCCGGGACGGCCGGACCTGCCCCGGCAGCCACCGCTTCCCCGAAGACGTGGGAAAGATACCCGAATCCTTCTTCCAGTCCTTCTTCTCCCTCACCGGAGACACCAGGGACCGGTCCCGGAAGCACCCCGACAACCTGCAAGCCCTATGGGAGGAACTCGATGGACGGACTGACTACCCGCTTGAAGACCTGGTTCCCCAGTGCACCGTGGGCCAGGCCATGGCCGCCGGCGAAGGACGACGGGGCTACTACTGACCCGGCGCTCCCGCCGGTGGGCCACCTGGTCAACCTGCCCGGCGGTCTCGCCGGCTCCCAGGGAATCGGCTACGACTACGTGCTCGGCTCGGGCGGCCTCTACGTCCAGTCCGAGAGCGCCCACCTGACGGCGCGCATACCGGCGGCTCCCGCCGCGGTGCGGGGCCTGGCCCCCGTCACGGAGAAAGTGACCCTGCATCACGGCCCCATACCGGCCCACGTCTTCGAGCTGGGACTGAGCTGGATGCGGTCCGACCCGGACACCGAGCGGTTCTTCGCCGTGGGCTGGGACGGCAACGCCTACCGGCTGGTGGTGCCGCCACAGGCCGGCACGGCCACCTCCCTCACCTACCGGTCGCCGGGCCGCGTGGTCGCCGAGTTTCACTCCCACGGCAAACACGCTGCCTTCTTCTCGGTCACCGACGACCGGGACGAGCAGGGGTTCCGCATCTACGGCGTCGTGGGACGCCTCCGCGACCCCCGGCCGGAGTTGGCCCTGCGCCTCGGCGTCTACGGCCACTTCGCGCCGCTCAGGTGGGCCCAGGTCTTCGACGGGCCGCCCTCGCCGGCCCTCCGGCTGAGCGGCCCGGGGACCGCGACAACACTGACCAACCTGCACACAAGGAGGTAAGGGAATCATGCCCTACTATCTGGACAATACCTTCCTGCTGGAGAACCCCTGGATCACCGTGGTGGGCTGCGGCGGCACCGGCGGCTTCGTCGCCGAGGGCCTCTGCCGCCTCTTCCAGGGCCGGGACGCCACCATCGTCCTGGTGGACCACGACCGGGTGGAACCCCACAACCTGCTCCGGCAGAATTTCTACCGGGACGACATCGGCAAGTTCAAGAGCCAGGCCCTGGCCGACCGTTTGTCTCAAAGCTACAACCGGGCCGTCGGCTACTCGGTGTATCCCTTCCGGGAGGAGTCTCGGCCCGAGGGAAGCCGCTATCCCGGCCTCTCCTACCACGGCGGCAGCCTCATCATCGGCTGCGCCGACAATGCCGCCGCCCGGCGGGCCATGGCCGACTGCCTGCCCGGAGACCCCTGCCGCTGGCTCATCGACGCCGGCAACGACACCAACTGGGGCCAGGTGCTGGTGGGCAACATCGCCCACCGGGTGGTCTTGGAAGAACCGCCCTTCTCCGGCGATACCTGCCACCTGGCCCCGGCGCCCACCCTCCAGCGACCCGACCTGCTGACGGCGGTGTCCGCCAGGCCCCCCGATGTGGATTGCGCGGCGGCCCTGGACCTCACCGACCAGGACCCCACCATCAACCAGATGATGGCCTCCCTGGTCCTGCAGGTGGTGCGCCGCATGGTGGCCGGCGCTTGCCCCTTCCTGGGCCTCTACCTGGACCTGGACCAGGGCACGGTCAACCCCGGCTACGTCACCCCGCAGGCGGTGGCCCGGCTGGTGGATCCGACCGACGCCGCCTGAACGGCGCAAAACCAACCCATTCGGAAACTCACAAGGAGATGAACCACCATGACTCACGAAAACGAAACCGCCGCCACCATGTGGCGGGACCACCACAGCGGGAAGCGGGGACACCAGCTGATGACCGAAAAGCTGGCCGCCGCCATCCCCGCCCTGGGAGCCAACGCCGACGTCGTCGACTGCGACGACATCATCGCCCACGCCAAGCTGTTCAGCCCCTACTCCGGCTGGACCTGGTACATCGCCGAGTACGACCCGGAAGCCGGGCAGTGCTTCGGCCTGGTGGCGGGGTTGGACACGGAAATGGGCTACTTCAACCTCACCGAGCTGGCCGAGACCACGGTCGCCGGGGGCGTTCCCGCCGTGGAGCGGGACCTCTACTGGGAACCCAGAACCCTGGGCGAGATCAAGGGCGGGTCTCGAGATGACTCACTGGAACGCGAAGTGACCAACCAAGGAGAAACCGCGACTGATGAAACCAGCTCGGAAACCCACTCCCCCGATGGCCTGAGCGCCGAGGAGTTCCTCTTCGGCGACGCGGGCGGCGATAACCCGACCGAGGCTGACGGCCAGTATCCCGCCGCAAACGCAGCGGACGACGCGGGAGACTTGGCAACCGCCGAAGCTCGGGATGCCGACACGGAGGCCGCTGAGGAATCCGACGTTGCCGACGCCTCCGGCGAGCCCGATACTCCCGCCGAGGCGGAAACCCCGGACGAACTGAAGGTAGTCCTGTCCATACGGGCCGGCCGAGCCACCATCGGAGTGCAACGGTCCGCGGCGGACCCCCACATCGAGTCCTTCGACGACCCGGACCTGTTCGGGCTGGCTGACCTGTTCCCGGCGGTGGTAGCCCGGGCCCGGGCCAGGTGGGAGGACGAACCGCAGCATCCCGCATACGAGAGGCCCGCGCCTCCGGCCCGCCAGCGGAGCCGTCGCCAACGGGGAACGGCGCAGCCCGAAATCGCCGGGGAAGGGGCGGAGGAGGAACAGCCACAGCCGGAAACGCTCAGGCTGTTCTAAGGGATCGGTCTCGTCCGGTCCCCCATCCCGCGAGCGCCGGGCCCAGCGCAGGGTGAAGGACGTCGGTCAACGGCGTCCTTCACCCTATCTTGCCCATGTATGGGCCCTCTTTGCGTTTAACATCCGGCAATGTTGAACGCTCTTCAGGGCATCCAACCTTGCACGGGGTCAGAACACGCGGGGGGCGGTCGCCAGCAAAGTCCCAATCGGCGCTACCTGAACTTCACCCGGCCAATCACCGAGCTGAAGGCCGGATTCACCTGGCTAGTGTAGCCGTTGGCCCCCAGATCTCGTTGCTTCCGCCACAATCGTTTGGACCCGAAGCACAACCGCACACGGTCCGCCGCAACGTCCGCTTCCAGTATCTTCAGCTGGCGTTGGAGATTGGCAAGGCGGCGCCGTTTCTGATGAACCCGGTCCCACCGCCCTCGTCCAGATGCATCGGCGATCTGTCGGTCGGCCCGCGCAATCCGCCGGCTCAAGCTGTCGAAGCGCAGCTTCTGCCGCTCCTTGACCGACGCTACCTTCCCTTCCAGCGACACCCGCACCCCGCTGAACATCCGCGCCGGTATCCCGTACCCCTTCCGGTACCGGCGCTTCAACGACGCTGCCGACCCTCCCGCCGCCACCTGGGCGAACAGCTTCCTCCGCACCCGCCCGTAGAGGTCAGCGTAATCCGACAGCGCAGCGTGACCGGCGGTCTGATCCACATCTTTGTAGTCATGGAGACGGGTCTGATAAGTGGCGACTAACGGCTCGGCCGAGAAGCGCGACGAACCTGTTGGTCGGAGGTTTCGCTGGCGGGCTGCCATGGTCACAGCACAACAGCACGTGGGTTTGAAGTCGCACCGGCCGGGAGCGGAAACCCGAATGCGTAGCAGGAGCCGGCTGGTCTGACCATGAACTACCATTACACGCCATCGCCTACCGAATGGTGAACAGTCTGCCACCCCCGGGTCCGGTTATTCCCACCGTGGCCACGACGGCCCAGAGCTCTGCCAACAGGCGTTCGTTGACTCGGGAAGGAAGTACGACTACTATCTGCCGGAATGTTCCACGGGCTACGCTGGAAGCCTTCGGTCAGGGCGGCCTGCAATCCGTATGCGACCAGGCTCGTCCGAAGGCGGCACTCGAAGCATCTGCGCGAACGCGAGCATGGCCGTGCCATGGATTTTGCCAGCGTCGGCCCGGGGGAGTTACCCGCCGACGCCAGGGGATCCCATCGCCCGCCGTTTGAGGATGGTGAACCGCCCTCGGGTGTGGCGCCCCAGGATTCGGCCGTCACAGCGGGCCGAGTGGTCCGGATGCCGCGTCGAGGCCATCCTGATGGTGCCCCGATGGACGCGGCGCTGGCCCACGCACGGGAAGCCGTATCACAAATGACCTACAGGTCTGAAAACGGAGCAGAAACCATAAGCTGATGACGGCCAACGTGAAACAGCGCTACGTTGCAACCGTCTTCGCCGCAGCATTGGCCCTGGCGCTGATGCTGGGCATGACGGCGTGCGGCGGCGACGAACCCGAACCGCGGCCGACGGCTATGGCGACGCCTACCGCCAGGGTTGTCCCGTCGCCTACACCCACCGAAACCAGGGCGGCGCCGGCGCCGTCGGCAGCCGCAGCTCTGGCCACCGCTATCGCGCTGATCCCAACGGTTGCTCCGGCCGAGACCAGGGCGGCGCCGGCGCCGACGGCGACCATGGCACAGCCCAGCACAGTTGCGCCGACCCCAACCGTGGCGCCGCCGGAACCCACGGCAACGCCGCAACCGGCTACCCCGACGCCGGAACCCACGCCGACCAGGTCCGTCGCCGAACGTCAGGCCGCGTTGGCTGGGTACGCCGCGGAGCGCGCCGGCGGTCCGGGAGCCATTTTCGTCGGCGACGCGTCGCAGCTGATCGGTCCGCCGCCTCACGAGTCGTTGCGGCTTGATTTCCCGGAGAACGCGTACATCCAGATTTCGGCGGCGGCCTTGTACGGCCTGCCGGGAGGAGTTCCGGGGCACACGTTCATCTACGAGAGCGACTACTACCAGGGACTGCTCGACCACGCCAACCTGGCCAATCCCACCGAGCTCAGGTCTTCCGGGGAGAGCTTTGAAATTCAGCACGTGTGCCTAAATCGCAACGTGCCCAACTGCGCGCTGATTGAGAGTTACTGGGCGCCCAACCTGGCGGCGCGGACCAACGGGCAGGTGCATTTGTCCGTCACGTCTCTGTCCGAGTTGGGGCTGGCCGGCTCGGAAACGCTGGACCAGGTAGCTGACGGGTCGCTGGACATGACCGAGGTTTTCACCGGCTACGTGTCGAGAGATTACCCCGCCCTGGAGCTGTTATCGCTGTACGGTGTGGCCCGCGACTGGGAATCCTCTTACCTCATGCTGACTGAGATTGCCCCGGACGTTGACCGGATGATGCGGGACATCGGCGGGGGCGGCTACGTGTTGAATCGCAACTGGGCCGCCGGCTACGACCAATGGTTTTTCGGCAGGGAACCGTTGCCAACTACGGCGGATTTCCGAGGCCGGAAGATACGCACTCACTCTGCGTCCATGTCGGATTTCATCCGGGGCATGGGAGCCGAGCCCGTGGGGCTGAGCGCCGCCGAGATGTACGCCGCCCTGCAGACCGAAGCCGTGGACGCCGCGGCTACTGCGGCGATGCTGGGGCTGACCCAGCGTCTGTCTGAGGTTGCCGACTTCATGGCGGGGCCACTGGTTCGCTTCAGTTACACCACCAACGTCATCAACAGAGACCTTTGGGAAGAAATCCCGCCGGACCTGCAGCAGATCATGATTGAGGAGGGCGCCAAGGCGGAGCTGGAGGCGCTGCGGCTGGCGCCGTTCCAGAACTTCGTCGCCCTGGAAGGCAACAAGCAGGCCGGCCTGAAGGTTCGGTCGTTCACGGAGGACACGCTGAGGTACATCGACGAAGTGGTGGTGCCGGAACACGTGCTGTCGGGCTGGCTGCTCCGGCTGGGCTACCCCGATAGCGGGCAGGAAGTCGTCGACATCTTCAACGAGAAAGTGGGGCCGTACTCGGGACTCCGAATCAATGCCAAAGGTTCGATCGAGCGGGTAGTGGTTACCAGGGGGCCGCGGGCTCAACAGTAGGGTGGGGCGGTGCCGGCGTTCAACTCCAGAACCGAGCATCACCGGAAAACGGTATCAGTCTTGCCCGGGTATGTCGAGGTTCTGGATGCGCCGGTCATCCAAGCCGCGGGTTCGACGCCCGTCAGATCGACCTGGTGGTTGTCGTACGGGAAGCTGCCGAAGGGGATTGGAGAACCGCGAAGAGGTTGAAAAGGAATACGAAGCAGCCAAGCGCAGCCGCCAGGATGACCAGCGGGAGCAGACCGGGGAGCCACTGTTTGATGGACGCCAGCATGAGCGGAGTGTACCAATGAGCCACGGGCGCGTCGCTTTACTTACGAGAACTGAATCGAATCTTGGCCGCTATCGCTCTAAGAGCGCGACCTCCTGATGCCTATTTTGTCCGAACAAACCGCGGCCGCCCGCCATTCGGAAGGCCATGGTCAACCTGTCAGCAAACTAGCGTGTTTCAGAATCCGTAGCCGCCGGGTGGCCCATCAGTCCGGCGGCTGTGGGATGTAACGGGAGATGCGACGGCAATGTGAGGAGCAGCCGGCCGCGCTACCGGTCGGTAAAGTACACGTAGCGTGAGTCAATGAGGCCGAAGCGTGTCGGACGCACGTTGCCCAGATTGTTGCGTACCGCGGTGGTGCGGATGCCCAGCGTCGTGTAGATGACGGGCAGGTATTCGGCGATAATCTCCTGGGCCTCGTGGTAGTAATCAATGCGCCTGGCCCGGTTCAGCTCCGTGCTGGCCCTGGTGTACAGGTCGTCGATTCTCGCCTCCCACTGGGTCGCCGGCCGTACCTGGTTGGGATGCCACAGGTGCAGGCTCCCGCTGCTGTGCCACACGTCGAAACCCCCACCGGGGTCCGGCCCACCGCCGAGGCCGATCATCACCGCCTCCCAATCGTAGGAAGCGGACAAACGGGTTACCAGTTGGGGGAACGTCATCGGCAGGTAGTTCACCCGAAGGCCGATTGACTCCATTCCTTCGATGATGATCGGGCACGCCAGACACTCTTGGGTAGTTGCCAGGGTGAATGCGATGTCGTTTCCGGAGCCGTCTTCGCGAATTCCGTCGTTGTCCGTGTCGGTCCAACCCAGTCCGTCCAATAGGGCGTTGGCGCGGTCAGTGTCGTACTCATACCGGCGCACGTTGGGATTGTGGAAGTCCCCGGCTGCCGGGCTGATGGAAGACCACTGCGGCTCGCTGCGGCCATGCTCGATCTCATTGATAATCCGGGCCTTGTCCATGCTGTAAGCCACGGCCTGGCGGAATTCCCTGGTGGTGAACCACCGCAAACGCTCCGGGGCAACATACTTCTCTCCGCCGGCGTTTTGGCCGGGGTTCATGTTGAAGGCCAGGAAGTACGTTCCGAAACCGGGGCCGAACTCGTAAATGGTGAAGTCCTCGGCTTCCTCCAGTGGTTTCAGCACGTCGTACTCTTCAGGTAACAGCCCGTGCATGTCGGTTTGGCCGGCTCGGAACCGGGCCAGCTCGGCGGCAAAATTGCTCACGAAAATGAAGCGGATGCCGTCCAGGTAGGGGAGGGAGTTCCCCTCATCGTCCTTGAGCCAATAGTTCGGGTTGCGCGTCAGCGTCAGGCTGACGCCGGGAACATAGCTCTGTATGGTGAAAGGCCCGGTGCCAATCACTTCCGACGGGTTGGTGTTGACACCCCAGGTCGAGGCGAACGTTCCGGCGCTCACATAAGGTTGCAGGATGTGCCTGGGATAGATTGCAGTGCCCATGTTCCGCAGGAAAGTTGGCGAAGGTCCGGACAGTACAAACCGGACCCGGTAGTCGTCCAGCGCGGCGACCCTGATACCTGGGAACAATGGGTCGTAGTTTTTGATGATGTGGTCAAAAGTGAACACTACGTCGTGGGCGGTGAAGGGCGTTCCGTCGTGCCATTGCACATCACTGCGCAGGTGGAACGTCCAGGTCAATCCGTCGCCCGAGCTTTGCCACCATTGCGCCAGGGCCGGCTCCACTTGGCCGGTGCACGACGATATCGTGGTCAGCCCCTCAAAGAGGTAGGACAAGAAGCCGACGGATGGGCCATCATTGGCGAGAGCAAGGTTGAAAGTCTGCGGCCCCTCCGTGGTGGCATAGGTGAGGGTTCCACCCGGCCGGCCAATGGAGTAGTCCAGCTGAGTGCAATGCAGGCTCGTTCCTCCCGTGGGTTCCTCGTTGTCGATGCGGAAAGTAATCTGCTGCGGTTCGGCGTCGTCCTCCGCGTCGCCGGGCCGGCGCACCAGCAGATGGCAAGTCTCATGGGAAGCGCTTTCAACGTACCCATCGCCGTCGACATTGGCCGGGTAGGCCCGGACTATCGTGTAGCCGTTGCTGTCGGAGCTGCGGATGACGAACCAACTTTCCTCGTTTGAATCGGTAAAGAAGTCCGAGTATTCAATGACCCCATGGCCATAGTCCGCCACGGTTCCGCCCTGAGCTTCCGACGGCCAGGAACTGGGACAGGCAGGGTCGCCGGCAGTCTCCGCTCGCTGCGGAACCAATGCCGCCGCTGTGACGACCAACATCAGCGCGGCGAGGGCCACAACGTTAAAGCGCAAATAATGGTGCATGGGAGAACTCCTGTGGTGGCGATGAAGTAGGCAACGGGATGGATTGCGCAACTGCTCAGTTTCCTCCCGAGGTCAGTATTTCCAGTATCTCGGTGTGCCCGCGCCACGACGCTTCGCTGACCGCTGACCGTCCGTCGGGATCCGTCAGTAGCGGGTCCGCGCCGGCTGCCACCAATATCCTGACCACGTCAGCGTGTCCCCGCCAGCTGGCTTCAATCAAGATTGGCACGCCGTCCGCGTCCAACGCGTTGGCGTCGGCGCCGGCGTTAACCAATAGTCGCACGATGTTGGCGTGGTCGCGCCACACCGCCTCGTGAATCACCGGGTTGCCGCCCGAATTGCGTGCGTTCGGGTCTGCGCCGGCCTGCAATAAGGCCCTCACCGCTTCGCTGTTCCCTCTCCAGACCGGGTCGTGGAGTATTGGATCCCCGCCGGCATTCTGTGCGCCGGGCAGCCTGGTGGGCACCGTGGCCGGAGACTGCGGAGTTTGCTGAGGTACGGCCGTTTGGCCTTGACCCGGCTGGCTGTTGGCACTTTGGGAAGCATTTGCGGCTATCTTTTGAAGCCGCCCTTCCAGGACTGCGATGGTGGCAGAGAGGTCAGGCTCCACCACTGATGCAACTGGTGTAGGTTGCTGAACTTGTGCTTCCAAGGCTGCAATGGTCGCGTCTTTCTCAGCCAAATCCTCTGCCCTGGCGGCCTCGGCGAGACGGGCCTCAACAGTGGCGTCCACATCCGCGTCGGGCTCGGACTGGCAACCCATAACCAAAACCATCAGCGATATCGCACCCAACCACAAACATGGCTTGATCATCGTGAAACTCCCTAATCTTGACTTCAAAGGTGGGCACCCATGGCTATGGTGCCGGCCGCCATCCGCCTTCAAGGCTGCCGCTTCTCCGAAGCGGGACATTCGGTGGCACTGGTTTCTTGCGGTTTCTTGTTTTTGGCCTATGGGCGCTTGGCGGCGTTAGCACTCGCCGGCTCCAGTCATCCAGCCCGTCGTCTGGTCCCAGTGTCGCACTACCACCTCCGGCCCGCCCATCCGCACCAGAACCCTATGGCGCAGCCCACGGCAAATGGCCAGGACCACGGTCGACGCGTAGGTGCTGTTCCCTGGGTCCGTCAACTGCTTCAACAGCCCCAGCCGGCCGGCGATTACCGCGGTGCGCACGTAGGTTTCTTCCTCCAGGGCCAGCTGATGCAGGACTCGCAGCACGGCGTCTTCCAGCAGATGCACCGCTCACTCACTCTCCCACTCCGTATGCAGCAGGTTGCCGGTCAGGCCCCGGTTTTCACGCATGGCCGTAACCAAGCCAGAGTAACAAAGCCGTAATTATCACGTAACGCAACACGGTTTAGAGCACCTATCAGCCACCTTTACACGCCGCTGCAAATTCTGCTAAAGGCGAAGCGGCAATACTTGCGTAACGATTTACGGTTTAGAGTATCATTACGTTACTAGCAACGCAACGCCGATTCCTCGGCGTACAGCGTGGCGTGGCCATTTGGGACCCTGCCTTTGGAGGTGCCATTCACGAACACTCCCCATCTGGGAGCGGCGTATGAGCTCTGCGCGCCGCCTCCCGTTTCGTTGGTGCAGGGCAGCCGACAGTTCCACAAGGAGATGCTGTCAAATGAGCAGAAAAACCAGAAAGCTGATTTGGTCAGCGCCCCTGGTGGCGGTGTTAGCCGTCGCCGTCGCGCTGGCCGCTTTTGCGTCGCTTTCTCCCAATGGAGCCCTGGCTCAGGATGCCACCATGGGGCCGCCTACGGGAGTTACGGCGACTGCTAACAGTCAAACCCAAATCACACTCAACTGGAGCGCCCCCGCCGGACTGGTCAACACCTACCGCATCGACATGTCCGACGACGGCGACGTGTGGGAAGAGTTGGTGTCCAGCGCTGGCACCGGTCCCGGCACCAGTTCCGTTGTGGTGCAGAACAGCACCGGCCGGTACGTGCATACCGGACTGACGGCCGGAACCACCCACTACTACCGGGTGTACGCCATTTTTGCGAGCGGTGGTGAAGGCGAGCCGGCCGCGCCGGTCATGGCCACTACCCTCCCCGCAATAGCGCCGGCCCCTCCCACGGGATTGGCCACGGTGTCTGGTAGCACTGATGCCGAAACGATACGCTTGACCTGGACGCCGCCGGCCGGCGTTGCCACCGGAGGGTCAGCCATCACCGGTTACAAGATCGAAGGGTCGAGAGCCGGCGGCGCCTGGCAGACCCTGGAGGAAGCATTCGACGGCGACGATGACACCACCGATGACACCACCATAGAGTACGACCACGACAAACTGCTGGAAGGCACTGCGTGGCGTTACCGTGTTTCGTCGGTCAACAAGGCCGGAACCGGCCTGCCTTCCGACCCTATTAGCGGCACCACCGCTGACGGAGTGCCTCCCATTGCTCCTACCGGCATTACCAGCCAGGGCACTAACAGCAATGCGATACTGCACTGGGATGCTGTCGACGACCAGCCTGGAGCCCCGATCACCGGTTACAAAATTCAGCGCAAAGCAAGCGCCGACAATCCTGCAACCGCCGACGTTGACGAATCGGCCGATTCGCAATGGGAACTGCTCACTACTACAGGTAAGGGCACCGTACGCCAGGTTGGTAGAGGCCTCACTGGCTTCCAAGATAGCGGCGCCGCCGATGTAGCTTGGGACTTTCGCGTAGCGGCTGTGAACAGTGTGGGCACGGGCCCATATAGTACGGCTGCGACTTTCTCCGCTCCGGACCCGGCAACTCAACCCGGCGTACGAGCTGTTCGAGCGCTTCCGGCGAGCCAGACCCAAATCGACCTGTCCTGGAGCGCCCCCTCAGCAGGATCCCCTTCAACCTATTCGGTGCGGGCCTCCTCCGACGGTCTAGTGTGGAACGAAATCGACGGTTCCGTTTCCACAACGACCTATAGCCACACCGGTCTAAAGCCTGGCCAGTCGTGGCAATACCGTGTCATTGCTGATGGGACGCACCAGTGGTCTCCCATAGCGTACGCGACCACCCGAGCGGCGCGAGCGCCGGGCGCGCCCACTTTAGAGGCGGCCAATGTTGCTGCTAATGCCGCCAAGAGCGCGAGTCAGATTGACTTGAGCTGGACGGCGCCGGTGGCCGCCATGCTCTACGGCTCCAGCATCACCGGCTACAAAGTCGAGCGGTCGATGGACCGAATCGATTGGGAGACGGCCGCTGAAACCGACGATGACGCTGTCACCTACATGGACAAGGGGCTGTCGCCGGACACCACGTACTACTACCGGGTGCGGGCGATGACCGCGGGCGGTACCGGAAACGCGTCTGCCATCCAGAGCGCTGCAACGTCTGCCGCTCCGTTCCTGGGGATACCCACCGGGCTGGTGGCCATCGCCAAGGGCAGCTCACGGGTCGACCTGTACTGGCTGACCCCGGGCGACCCGGACGGCGCTCCCATCACGGGCTACCGGATCGAGTACTCGGATGACGACGGGACCACCTGGATGGACGCCATGGCCGACTCCGGTTCCCGGGCCACCATGTACTCCCACACCGGCCGCATGGCCACCACCAAGTACACCTACCGGGTATCGGCGATTAATTCCGAAGCTACCGGCAGCCCCTCCCCTGACACCAGTGCGATGACGACGGCGGTGATGGACACCACGCTGAGGGCCCCCAGCGGCGTCAGCGCATCGTCCTCCGCCCCCCGCCAACTGGACCTCACCTGGGAAGGCGGCGAGAACGCCGACCTCTACGTCCTGGTGGCCTACGACATCGCCACTGGGCAGATCCAACTGTCCACCGTGACCGACGGCGCGGCCCGTTCGGGCAACGTCACCGGGCTGACCCCCGGGTCCCAGTACCTGGGACTGGTGATCGCGGTCAAGGGCAGCGGCGACAACCTGGAGTGGGAGTACGGCTACGATGGCACCAACATCGTGACCAGCCAGTAGGACCACCACAGCGACGCCCAACACTGAACGTGAACTCAGTCTCAGTCAAAGGAGATTTCACGAAATGAGTAAATCAACCAGAAAATACGTCTGGCCGGTGTCGGCGGTGATGGCATTCGCCCTCGTCGCCGCCCTGGCCGCGTTCACCCTGCTGGCGACGAGCCCCGGCCCCGCCGCGGCTCACGACCCGGGCACGGACCACAGCTCTGCCTGTCCCACCGGGTCGACCGTCGAAGACCTCGCCGGGCGGGTCGCCCACGACGCGTTCGCCCGCACCAATAGCGATACCAATCCCGACGGGACCGCCCACAACTGTGCGAACCCCGGCGCCTCCACCGACCCCGGCAACGGCGGCAACGGCGGCGGGATGACGACCAACAACATGGTCACCGCCGTGGACAGCACCTCCGCCAACGCCGGCGTGAACATCACCGTTGCGGTCAACGACCTCACCCGGCACCTGCCCCCGGGCAGCTCCGTGGTGGTGTACCTGGAAGACGACTACGTCGTCCCCAGCGCCATCTCCGCCAGCTCGGTGTACTTCGTCGCCACCGGGAGCCACAGCCGGGCCGCCTCGGGCTTCACCTACGGCGCTGTGCCGGCCGTCATCTCTCCCACCGTGAAGACCGGCGCCTACGTCACCGCCGACAAGAAGGACTACGCCATTCGCGTGCTCCTGCCCAACTTCTGCACCGACGGCGCCTCCTGCGGCCTGGAGAGCGGTCAGAGTCTCACCATGAAGATCACCAGCGCTGCGGGCATCAAGAACCCCAGCGAAGCCGGCAGCCACAGCACCTACGTTGACGTGCTGGGTCCCGCCGACGACCTCCAGGGCGCCACTGCCATCCGCGGGATGGACAAGGTGGACTTCAAGACCTACGCCAAGATCGGCCTGTCCTCCGTGGACGGCTCCCGCGGCGACGAGCTCACCGTAACCGGTTCCGGCTTCAACAACGGCACCTCCGCCGCCGCCTACGTGTACAACAGCGCCATGAAGCCCTCCTGTGCGGATATTATCCGGATGGGCGCCCGGGCCGGCGCCGGCTCCGTGGGCAGCGACGACAAGGTGGCCATCACCTTCGAAGTCACCGTCCCCACCTTCATGCCCGGCGGCAACAACTACATCTGCATGGTCGACGGCGAAGGACGCATGTCCGACATGGACGTTGAGGACTTCCACCTGGATCCCTCCATCAGCGTCTCTCCCAAGACCGCCACCGTCGGCGATACCGTCACCGTCTTCGCCCAGGACTTCGCCACCGTCGGCGCTACCCTCAGCCGCCTGCGGCTGGCCGGTCAGCAAGCGGAGCGCGGCGTGACCGCATCCTCCGCCACCCTGATCGCCCAGGACGGCTCCGCCACCGCCACCTTCGTGGTCCCCGGCTGGGCCGAGGGCACCCTGCGTCTCGACGCCGACTGGGGCGACGAGGAAGCCAACACCAAGCTCACCGTCATCGGCTCCACCCTGAACATCAGCAAGTCCCAGGCCCTGGCCAACGAACTGCTGACCATCACCGGCGACGGCTTCGGCACCCACCCCAACAACTTCGTGCCAGCCAGCCAGATCACCATCGACGGCGTGCCGCTGCAGGTTCACGACGAATCCCTGATCCGGGTCAACGACAACAACGGCAACAGCATCAGCGCAGTTGACGTGTCCAGTTCCGGTCAGTTCGTCGCCACCGTCGTGCTGTGGCCGGCGGGCGGCAGCACCTCCAACCCCACACTCACCGCCGGCACCCACACCATCAAGGTCGTGGACAACCGGCAGTACTCCGGCACCGTAACGGTGACCATCCCCGAGGCCACCATCATGGTGACCCCTGGCGTCGCCGGACCCCGGGACATCGTCACCGTCGCCGGTGAAAACTGGCCCATCGACAACCTGGAGGGCGACGCCATCGACCACGTCTCCATTACCGTGGACGACGGCAACCGTCAGCGCACCTACAGCGTCTTCCCCGACAGCGCGGGACGCTTCTTCGTGGAACACCGGGTCGCCACCAACGTGGCCATCCCCTCCACCAACCGCGTCACCGCCACCTTCGGCAGCGAAGTGGTCAAGCTGGCCACCTTCGAGGTCCCCGCGGCCATCATCATGGTCGCCCCCGGCGAAGGACAGCCTGGCGACGTCGTCTCACTCTCCGTGGACAAGATGCCCGTCTACTCCTCCGTCGACCGGGTCCAGATCGCCGGCCGCGACGTGCTCCCTGTGGGCAACTTCAGCACCAACCGCAATGGCTCCGTCACCGTCAGCGGCGTGATCATCCCCGGCCTCGACCCCGGTGTCTACAGCGTCCTCCTGGACGTTGACGACACCGTGGCCATCGGCTCCCTGGAAGTCCTCTCCGAGGGCGCCATCGGAACCGCCGTCCCGGTCTCCGAGGGACTCGCTCCCCTGGACGACCACCTGGAAGCCGCCTTCTACTTCGACAACGTCAGCAAGACCTGGTCCTTCTACGACCCGCGTCCCGAGTTTGCCGACCTGAACACCCTGACCGACCTGGTCAACGGCGAAGCCTACTGGGTGCTCATCGATCACGACGTTGACGACGTGGTGCTCAACAACAAGAGCCGCAGCCTCACCTGCGCCGGCGGCGACTGCTGGAACCTGGTGATCTGGTAAGCCTTAGGGCCAATCCAATCCCACGCCCACAGCGCGAGCCAACCTCCCGCCCCGCCGTCAACCGGCGGCGGGGCGGGGGAACCACCACAGGAGCACATTGACATGAAGAGATACGGAATGGTAGCGGCGGCGGCTCTGATCGCCCTGCTGTTGGCGCTGCCCCTGGGGCTGGTCGCAGCCCAGGACGGGGGCTCATCGCCCAACGTGCCGCCCGCGTTTATCTTCGGCACCGCCACCGCCGACGGCATCCCCGTGCCCGAAGGCACCATGATTGTGGCCATGGCCGGAAGTATGAAACTCGACTCAACCATGGCTATGGAAGGCGGCAAGTTCCAGCTGGAACTCATGCAGCCCCCCGCCGGGGACAACATGGTCTCCTTCATGGTCGGCGACCGGATGTCCGAGTACATGTACGACTGGATGTCCGGCGGACGGGAAATCCTCATGCTGGAAGCCAACCTCGAAGCCATGATGACGGCTGCCGAACCCGGCCCCGCCGGCCCCGGCGGCCCTCCGGGCATCCCCGGTCCCGCCGGCGCTGACGGCATGGACGGCGCCATGGGGCCTGCCGGCCCCGCCGGCTCCACCGGCCCTGCTGGCCCCGCCGGCGCCGACGGCGCCCAGGGCGCCCAGGGCGTCGCCGGACCTCCCGGACCCCCGGGTCCCCCCGGCGCCGACGGCCCCTGCGGGCCCGCCGGCGGGCCAACGCCCAAGGGCAACAGAGCCCGGGGCGGCGCCCTCGTCGCCGCCGTGCTAAGCGGGGCCGCCCTGATCAGGGGGC
>VXTR01000027.1 GCA_009837355.1 Chloroflexota bacterium
CTTGCTCACAGTCTACACCCCAACCGGCATCCCGACTTTTGAGACAGGCTCAAGACGAAGGACCCCAGTCCAACGGCCCGTCCTTCGCAAAGCGAGCGTATGGGCACGGCGAACATCCCATCCCCGAAACTGGATGCTATCTCGCCGTCGTAGAGCACCACACCGGAGGCAAAACGATCCCCGGTGGTTTTCTTCAGCTTGTGCAGTCCTCTAAAATCAGAAGTCGTTACCGTCGCTGAGGCTTTCACCTCGACGCCAGCCACCGCCAAAGCTCCTCGCTCAATGACAACATCGACCTCAACCTGGTCTTTGTCCCGATAGTGGAAAAACGACAAAGGCTGCTCCTGGCAGATGGACTGGCGCTTCAACTCCTGGAACACGAAAGTCTCGAGCAACTGCCCGAAGAAGGTACGGTCTTGAGCCAACGCGGGCGGACCGGTCCCCAACAAGGCGCATCCCAGGCCAGTATCCCCGATGTGGAGTTTCGGAGTCTTGACCAGGCGGTTCAGGCGGTTGCTGTGCCACGGCGGGAGCCGTTCAACGAGGAACAGGCGCTCCAGTAGTTCTACGTAGCCGCCGATGGTCGGACGGCTGAGCTGGAAAGGAGCCGCCAGGTCCGAAAGATTGTACAAGCGGGCCGTTTGCGAAGCGGCAGCGCTGAGCAATCGCGGCAGCGCGTCCAGGGCACTGATCCTGGACATGTCCCGCGCGTCCCGTTGCAGTTGCGTCTCCACGAAGTTCCGGTACCAATTGGCGCGTCGACGGGCCGTGGGACGTTCCAACGCCGCCGGATACCCGCCGGCAACTATGCGTTCCGCCAGATCATCACCAAGGCGGTTGGTACTGGCAGTCTGAAACCTTCCCCTGAACAGGTCGTCCAGGAAATTGGGCACGCCTCCATGTATTTCGTTCTGGGAGAGCGGGTGCAGCCGCAGGACTTCCATCCGCCCAGCCAGGGAGTCCGACAGCGATGGCAATAGGAGAACCTGGGAAGAGCCGGTGAGCAGGAAACGTCCGGGAACTCGGCGACGGTCTATCTCCTGTTTCAGTGCGGTGAACAGGGAGGGAACCCGCTGTACCTCATCGAGGATTGACCGCTCCGGCAGCCCGGCGACAAACCCCGCCGGGTCCGCGGCGGCGGCGGTGCGGGCCACGTCATCATCGAAGCTGATGTAGTCGTACCCCAAGGAGTCGCCGACCAGCCGAGCCAGGGTGGTTTTGCCGCACTGGCGCGGTCCGTGTACCAGTACGGCGGGAGAATCGGACAATGCTTCGGTCAAAGGCTTTTCGGCGTAGCGCGGGTAGAGCGATGTTGTCTGCATCGTCCAATTGTAGCTCTATAATGCGTCCAATTGCAAGGTTTCATGGCGTCCGATTGAAATGTTAAAGTACGGCCAATTGAAGGATTGGAACAATGACAAGGCCGTGACTAGTCCGCAAGCAGGTATTACTGGCGACACTCCAAGTCCGCCTGCTCAACGTCGCTTCGGTTTGGGTGGTCATGGTTGACCAGAGTTCTTGAACGGCGACTTGGCATCCAATAGGAATCCAACATCTACGCCTTCAACCCGGTTTAGTCGTCCGTCTACTCCTTTGGCGTGAGGTAACTCATAGAGAGGTTGAGGCAAGGCCGTGTTGTAGCCGAAAGGATTAACGTAAAGACATACAGAACCCCGTGGGTTATGCGGTACAAAACCATCGAAGAAGATCACCCCCGCCAACCGTGTATACCGTGGTTTGTGTCCCCCTTGAATGAATACCCCATCAGGCTTCCTGACTAGCTGGGCAGGGATTTCAGGATGATTAGGGGAATACCGAACCTGCTCCTTTCCAAAGAGCGCCGAATTTTCAGTCTCCCGGTCGAAACGAATATCCAGCACATTCACCGCCACGATGAGCGGCGCATCCAGTCGGTCGTACTTCTTGGCCTTCTTCAATACCCCTTCCCGGACCTCGCGTGAAGCGTCACCGCTGTAAGAACCCATGGGGCCTATCAGCAACTCCCTGGACCCGCCTTCGACCTTCTGTGCATCTGAAATTGGTTGAAGTTCACCTCTCAGACACCAATTCCTCCCCCTGATTTCGGCGTAGGGCGCGGATTCGTCGCCCATTTCTCGAATTCCCCTCCTTACTTCGTCTGGATCGTTTCCGACGAGCAGTTTCCCGAATTTATCTTCCAGTTCATTTTTGCTCAGGGTTCTGGAAATCCGACCTTCGACAATCAATCGAAGCTGAAAGTCGGAGGAATCCAACGTCTTGATTTTGGCTACAGCATCCTCCAGGTTGCGGTCTTCCGCAGACGGATTATCGGCGGGATCAATGGTTGTGGCTTCAATGTGGCAATTTTGATCTCCATGGCCAGCGAGAAAATCGGGTGTCTTGTCCGTATTGTCAGTATCTGTGACACGTACATCGCAGCCAAGTCTCAGCAATGTCTCATGCAAAAGAAGCTCAAACCATGCCCCCTGCGCACCTTTCCTATTTGTCAGTCTCTGCCTTAGAGACGCACTTGCGCATTGTGGGTACCGCTCGAACCACATAACATACCTCTGGAGGAGCGGCCCTCCGTTGGGAATGTTTGATAGGTTCAACCCTGGGAAGGTATCAGGCGAATGGCTCATGTTGCTTGTAACTCCCTCACCCGCAACTCCCCCGAAATCAGCTTCGGAAGCAACGCATCCCGCTGGGCGGCGAGAGCGAGGGATTCGCGTTCATTGGTCACGATTCTCTTATGAAGCGAATGAACTTGTGCGTCGAATTGTGCCAGCACTGGTTCGTGTGGCATGACAAACCCGATTTTCCGGAAGTTGCTCTTGTTGATTTCAAGGAAAGTAGAGCCATTGGCGTGGTTCACAATTTCGTTGTGGAATGCTTGGCTCCAGTGCAGCATAAAATGGTTGGAGACGGCCTTCCCGGGCGGAACCGCGATAAAACCCTGATTGATCGCCACCGGCACCTGACACATTGCCAAATAACCGATGGGAGCCCGAGATGACAGTAACAACGTGCCTGCCGGTAAAAGCCCAGAGGGAATCTTTGCTAATCCAGCATCCGTTACCTTCCGCTCAGTGTCAAGAATGACAGGCGAACGCAAAACAGAAAGGTCTTTGGGGGTAGCCCAGCAGTGCGTTCCGCCTTCCCAATAATCTGCTCTCTTGGTACTTGGCGTTGTTCCTCCAACGACATCAATAACCTCCCCCAGCGCCTTCACCTCCCATCCTTCCGGTATCTCCCCCAGCTCCGAGTCCACCAGGCGGTCCGGGAACAGGTCCCACAGCTTCGGCGGCAGGTAGGGTTCCCGGCCCTCCAGCTTGGCGCGGACCGGGCCGAAGTCCACGAACCAGTCCCGGAAGATGGCCCGGGCCATCGCCTCCAGTGTCTCGTTCATCCGCCGGTTCAACTCAATCTTGTCGTCCAGCGCGCCGAGGATGGCGGCTATGCGCCGCTGTTCAGGCAGGGGAGGTATTGCCACGTCAATATGATCCAACGCGGCAGTCGGCACTCGCTGACGACCCGACGTACCAGTCATCTGGCTGACTGAGTAATCCCGCACCGCCGACGATTGCGTGAGATAGTAAGCAAATTCGTTATCGGTAACGCCAGGACGCCCGCGGATCACGATGAACTCGGTAGAGCCGTGGGCAAGGGCCATCCTACTCAACGCGCGATAGCGGGCAATTTTTCCATTCTCCAGGCAAGGCGTAATCCGCGCCATCAACGTATCGCCATCCTGAAATCTTGATCCGCCGCCGGAATGCTTGCGCTGACTTTCAGCCCATACCCATCTAATGCCGGGATTCACGGCGGCCATGTCAACAAAGGTATATTCCGTACCACGTTGCAACTGGACGGGTGGGTTGACGAGTACAGCCTCGCTGAACGGCATAGATCGCCATTCACTCCTATCTGCGCCTTGTTGCACCACCACGTGGTCCCGCTCAATCTCCCGATGGAAACTCTCCGGCAGCCGGGCCCAGTCGTGGGCCTGTACCAGGATGGGGATGTTGGATTGCTCCAGCGCCTCCAGCAGATCAGAGTATTCGCTCCCCAAAGGCTCCAAGTTTGGGCTGCGCAGCGCCAGGTCCAGGTTGCTGGCTTCGTGGCACAGGCCGTTGACCCGGTTGCCGTAGGCCCATACATCGGCGTCGGGCACGTGCTCACGCAGCAGCGCTTCCAACTCTGTCCTGTGGTGGGGCAGAAGGTGCAGGCGGTCACTCATCGTCCCCCTCCACGATCACCCTTGCCAACTCCCTGGCGTCAACTATGAAGGTAGGCAGCAGTTTCAGCGTCGTCTCTGCGAAGTCCGCCCCATAGTCGTGGGCGGTGTCGTTCCGGTTGTCCCTGTAGGCGAACCAGCGCTCACAGGCTTCCACCGAAATCAGACCGTGCTTGGCGGCATGTCGGAAGGAGTCTTTGAAAGTCATCCGGTCCGCCCGCCGGTTGCTGGCGAAAATGGTCTGAGCCGGCGCTTCAACAGGTTGCCGGATTGCTCCAGCACCAGTTCGAACTCCTTGACCGCAGCTGCGCGGAAGATGTCGTACAGGGGGTCGTCAGTCTCACGCTGCCGAAGTTGGTCAAAGGCCGACTCCAGGGTGTCGATGTAACGACGAGGAAATCCGTGTTGATTGGCATCTTTCACCCCCGCACACCGAACCCAAGCCGTTCCAGGTTCTCCGCAATGGCCGTGTCCAGCCGCCGAGCATCGGCCTGCTGCTCGCGCCATTGGGCAGCGAGGCGGACCATCTTCTCCTGGAAGGGTTCGCCGTCGTCAGCCTGCGGCTTCGCTCCCACGTAGCGGCCCGGCGTGAGCACGTGACCGTGCTTGCCGATGTCCTCCAGCGATGCGCTCTTGCAGAAGCCGGGCACGTCGGCATAGTCGCCTTCTTCTGCGTCGCTTCGCCAGGCATGGTAGGCGCCGGCGATGCGGGCGATGTCCTCGTCGGACAGGTCCCGGTGGGTGCGGTCCACCATGTGTCCCAGCTTGCGCGCGTCAATGAACAGCGTCCCGCCGGGACGTGGTTCCCTGGCGCCGCGTCCCTTGCGCAGGAACCACAGGCAGGCCGGTATCTGAGTGGAGCGGAACAACTGCCCCGGCAGAGCGATGATGCAATCCACCAGACCGGACTCGACTATGTTCTTGCGGATTTCCCCTTCACCCGACTGGTTGGACGACATGGAGCCGTTGGCCAGCACGAACCCGGCCACTCCCCGGGGCGCCAGGTGGTAGAGGAAATGCTGCACCCAGGCGAAGTTGGCGTTGCCCACCGGCGGCGCTCCATACTCCCACCGCTTATCGTCCCGCAGCCGGTCCCCTCCCCAATCAGAAACGTTGAACGGCGGGTTGGCCAGGATGTAGTCGGCTCGCAGGTCAGGGTGCCGGTCGTTGTGGAAGCTGTCTCCTTGGGCAATCTGACCCTCGATGCCCCGGATGGCCAGGTTCATCCGTGCCAGCCGCCAGGTGGTGTAGTTGGACTCCTGGCCGTAGATGGAGATGTCGCTCCTGGCCCGGCCGCCGTTGACGTTGCCCGTGGCGTGGGCGCGGATGAAGTCCACCGACTGGATGAACATCCCCGAGGAACCGCAGCATGGATCATAGACCCGGCCCTGGTACGGTTCCAGCATCTCCACCAGCAGCCGCACCACCGAGCGGGGCGTGTAGAACTCGCCGCCCTTGCGCCCTTCGGCCAGCGCGAACTGCTCCAGGAAGTATTCGTACACCTGCCCCAGCACGTCGTTGGCCTGGGCTTCGGCTCCGCCGACCTTGATGTTGCTCACCAGATCCACCACCTGGCCCAGGCGCTGCTTGTCCAGGGCGTCCCTTCCGTATTCCTTGGGCAGCACGTCCTTCAACGCTGGGTTGTCCCGCTCGATGGCGGTCATGGCGTCGTCCACCAGGCGGCCGATGGCGGGCTGGCGGGCCTGGGCTTGCAGCACAGGCCACCGGGCTTCGGGCGGCACCCAGAATATGCTCTGGGCGCGGTATTCGTCCGGGTCCTCCGGGTCGGCGCCCTGACCCCGCTCGGCATCCAGCCTGGCGTAGGTTTCCCCAAAGGCGTCGGAGATGTACTTCAGGAAGATCAGCCCCAGGACCACGTGCTTGTACTCGGCGGCGTCCATGCTGCCCCGCAGAGCGTCAGCCATGCGCCAAAGCTCGGCGCGGTAGTCCGCAACCGTGTCCGCGTTTGTTGCGGCGCCCCCTGGCCCGGAGGCTTTCCGCCTTCCCCTTGCGGTGGTCATCGGGACCTCCTCCCCCGCCTGCCATCGGGGCGCAACTTCGCCATCTCCTGCCTGGGGTTCTTGCCCTCCGGGCCGTACCCGTGCTGCACCAGGAACCGGGGAGCGCCGCCGTACTCCACCGAGATGACCGCAGCCTCGGCGACCTTGTCGTGGCCGGGGAGGAAGAAGGAACCAATGGAGGTTTCCGCGCCGCAGCCACACCAGCATTCCCCCGTGGGCAGCAGCCGCTTGCTTGACAACATACCGGATTCCATCCGCCTCGCTCCCTTATGTTCTTGGATGCCGTTCAAGGATATGCCTCTGGCTGCATCGGGTCAATCCGCCCGTGGAAACTCATGCCACTGCGCCCGTCGGAAAAGCGACGACTACCTGCGCCACAACCCCAGCGTGAACACCCGCCGCTACAATCGTTCCCATTTTGCCTGGCGCAGTTCCTTCTGGCTTCGGCCAAAGCCTCCCACCGCCAGCGGACGTGATCGGCACGGCGTCCATCATCCAAGGGGTAGGCGTCCGGCGGCAGGGTCAGGTAATACTCGCCAAGCATCTCAGCCTTCAGCTGCCACCAGCGTACCTCGTACTGATCCAGTCCCACCTCTCCCTGGGCCTCCCCGATGCGTTCTGGGGCCAGCCACCGCAGTATATAATATTCGGCGGACTGAAATTAACGGAGAGATGGAAATGGTACTTAGCGGGTACGAATATCGACCATTAGGTAGGTCAACGGAGCAGCGGTTCTGGGAAAAGGTGGACCAATCCGGCGGACCGGACGATTGCTGGATATGGCTAGCGTCCAAGAACGTGAAAGGATATGGCCAGTTCTCATTCGGTCCAAAACAAAAAATGGGGGCGCATAGAACATCGTTCATTCTGACACATGGTGAAATTCCTGATGGGATGGCCGTACATCACGTGTGCCAGAACCCGCCATGTGTTAATCCTAACCATTTGCGCCTGGTTACAGTCAACGAGAACTCAACGCTACGATGGTCGCTCCCTTCTGTGCCAAAAGTGAGATATGCCAAACCCAAGGCAAAGTCGGTTCAGAATAGATTTTGGGAAAAGGTGGATAGATCAGGGGGGTTATTTGCCTGTTGGACATGGAAAGGATACGTTAATTCGGCAGGGTATGCCGTGTTCTGGTGGGGGACTCACCGGAACCCTGAGCCTGTTCACAGGGTCGCGTGGCAACTTACCGTAGGCGATATTCCTGAAGGAATGTACCTTGATCACCTTTGCCGAAATCGCTCCTGCGTTAACCCCTCTCATTTGGAACCGGTTACCCCTTCGCAAAATCAGCATCGTAGGTTGGACCATCATCCGTGCGTGTTTAAGTGCGGGCATGAGGCGATGCAGGACAACGTTCGCGTTCAAGGTGGCACATGGGTTTGCAGACAGTGCAATAACCGCTACGTGCGTGATAGGAATGCTCGAAGGAAGGGCTATACCCCAGTTTCCCCAAGTGAACGTACACACTGTCCGCAGGGACATATCTATGACGATGAGAACACCGGTTTTGCTTACAAGAATACTGCCAGGCAATACCGATACTGTCGAAAATGTAGAGAGAATTATCGTCACGAGCAAAGCCTTGCCAAAGGACGAAGGCCACCGTCCGGGAAAAGAACTCATTGCCCGCAAGGTCATACCTATGATGTGCAAAACACCTACTTGACGCTCAGCGGTAGACGTCAGTGCCGTACTTGCAAACGGAAAAACAAAGCAAAGAGGCGGGCGGAAGGACGGAAACCCAGCGAGAGCAAAAACTCATGCGAGGATGGATTGCTAATCCCGAATCCCCCGAAGGGTTGAGCATTAGGGTTGACTTGGGAGCGCGACAGACTATTAAGCTGAAGGAGGGACTATGGTCATTAGTCAAGAACACCAACTCCTGATGAGGAACACTCAATAGATGCAATAGTTAAGGTTCAATCTGACACCCGGTAAGGATTGTGATCAAATGTCCCCGACAGAGACAATACGGGGAGCATCAGATGTGGTCTTGACTCTTGCACTTCAGGGGCTTGGTGTCGGCGTTATGCTACTTGTCGGGTCCCTTCGGCGCTCCAAGCGCACCCGCCCTAACCCGTTTGAACGCAAGAGGCTCCGTAATAGGGACTCTAGTCGAGTCGTCGGAGGTGGGCTATGTTGGTCTCCCTCACATCCTCCATGAAGCCCACAATCCCGTCCAGCGTCGCCGAATGTTCCTCACTCTCCAGCACGGTGATGTCGGCTTCGGCGAGCACAGCTTCCTCGAAGGTGTACCGGAGGGGCGACTCCCCGTCGTAGTACCGAGTCCCTACCTCTTTGGCCAAGCCCTCATAAAGCTTCTGGATAGCCATTGACCGGGCCAGCAATACGGGATAAATGCTTTCCCAGTAGTGCTCTTCTCCTACCGACTCAACGTATCCTTGATTGTAGGAGTCCCACTGGCCGCGTTCGTAGGATTCTCGCGCCCATTCTATGTTCTCCGCCAGTTCCTCCTCGGTTGCGTCGTAGCCGAGTTCCACGGCTTTCTGATACATGATGCGCTCATGTATCAGGCCCGCCAGGGCGGCGTTATCATCACCCCATTTGAGGACCAGGTTGTGCCGGGATTCCAGGTAGTCGGTCGGCTGGCCCATGTCTTCGCCCAATCCCTGCAACTCTCTCTCCGCCATCTGCTTCATGTGTTGAAGATGCATCACTGCTTCTTGCAATTCCCGTGCGCTGATCGACGAGTTTCCGGCGGTGGCAACCACGTCCCCGTTGGAGTCGGATGTGGTTGCTGGACCGGTCCGGTTACCGTATGACCAGAAAGCTCCGGCGCCAGCGGCCACACCCCCAATGATAAGGGCGGATACCACGATTAGGACCACCACGGAAGTCCGTGTCCTCGTCTTTGGGGGAGCAGAGTTCGGCAAGACTCCCATAGCTCTTCAGCAATACCAAACGTGGCGGCACATCCGTCGTGTGGCATTCAGTGTTCCCTCACGACGTCGAACTTTATTCGAGAATACCCAACGCGCATCGTCCAGTCAATTTTCGCTCGACATTCGACCGACATAGCATACAGACACCGTATACCAACGGTCTTTTGATGCCTACTTTCTTGACATCCCCATGGTCAAGAACCTCCGCAGCAACCGCGCTCGTTTGGCCTTACGCAGTTCCCTCTGGGCTTCCGCCAGGGCATCCCGTCGCCAGCGCACGTGATCGGCACGGCGTCCATCATCCAAGGGGTAGGTGTCCGGCGGCAGGGTCAGGCGGTACTCGCCAATCATTGCGGCTTCCAGTTCCCACCGGCGCACGGCGGCCTGGGCCCGGTCAACGCGGCTGGCGACTTGCCCGCCGCCGGTGCGCAACTGCCGCCACTCGGCCACCAGCGCCGTCGCCGGTCCGAAGGCGAGTGCCTCGTCGGGCTGTTCTTCCAAGGTAACCACCCCGGCACCGGGCATTCCGGGTTTACGCCGGGGCGGTCTCCAGTCCTGTGCCGCATTTTCGCTCTGGTCATTGCCTCGCTTATCATCAGCGTCAGCGTCAACAAGTTCGTCAGCGTCCTCCGATTGCCGGCCGTCTTCCAGCGCGGCAAGCCTGCGGGTAAGTTCCTCCAGTTGGAGAGCCTGATCATCCGCCAATTTCCGCAGCTCGGCGTTTTCGTCCTCCAGTTCCGCCACCCGCTGACGCAGAACCGCCACGCCTTCGTCCAGTGAACCGTCGTCGGCCAGGTCCGTTTCACCACCGCCGTCAACTCCCCGGTCCCGGAAGTCCACCAATGCCCGCCGCATCCGCCGGGACACCTGCCGGGAGTCGCAGCAGAGGGCCAGGGTGCGGTAGTTCACCCCCAGGACCCCAGCGGCCGGGGCCCGGCCCCGTTCATCCACCATGGCGTCCAGCAGGTCCAATAGGGGCGCGTCCTGCTCAATCCCGGGGTCGCAGTCCGCCCCCAGGGTGGAGTCGTCATCGTCGTTCAAGGTTTTCACCATGGATAAAACTACAATCTCCGCACTGCAATCTCTGCAATAAAGTGATTATAGAGCCGCAGTAAATTCACTGGCCGGAAATCCCCCAAATGCCGCCTCAAACGCCCCGTTCCCCGTATGAAATACCCCTGGATTGTATTCTACAATCTTTTCTTTTCTCCTTACAGGGTGCCCACTGCGAGAAACCGCCCAACAGGATTGCAGTTTGACACGTCGGGGCCGTCGGAGCGAATTTGGGCGGGCACTGACCGGCCATGCGAGAGCTATTGTCGAGATCGTCAGGAACCCCGAATCATCACCGCTAGTGTAACCGTCGGCTTGGTTATTGAGGAGCCCAGGACCATGCGCTTATCCGTCCAAACCGGCAAAACGATCATGCTGGCTTTCGCCGGCGTCCAGAAGATGCCGGTGTTGAGGAACGTCTTGCTGTTGCCGACGTTCCTTGATGCTGTAGCAAAGCCAGCCCCCTAATCGTACGGGGTTCGGCGCGACGGGAATGCCTGAACCGCAAAAGGGAAGCGAAACAGTCCCTGGCTGGCGCCCGATGCCGTTGGTGAATTTGCGCGATTCCCGCCGGATGTCTCTTTACCAGCCGACCAGGTTCCAGCAGTCGCCTCGCCCGCAGGAGAACGTCCGACTGACGCTGTTCAGCCTGGACGGGGAGACGACCGTGTGCCGGCGGTTCTCGCCACAAGGAGAAACCTACCGTCGTTTCCCCTGAACTCCAGCTCAAGGGGAATGGTGTATGCTGGAATAACGGAGTTGGTGAGGAACTGGCGACGACGGTCGCGGAGCGTGGGGTGACAAAGGGGCACGAGCATGAATCGGATCATAGCGGCACGATTGTTCTTCGTGGCTATATTATGGGCGGCAGCCCTGGCGGCTTTTGCTCAGGATGTCAGCTATGGGGAGAAAGCACCCGTCTTGACATTCATCGGAGGAGCCATAGTTGTAGTTTGGTTTATGCCTGTGAGACGCCCGGAATGGCGAGACGCTGTAGTGGTAATTGGTACCGGGGTTGCTACGGCCGGCAGCTGGTACTGGCTAATGGACGCGTCCGATGGGGACTGGACGACGTTGGTAGCTGCTCTGATGGGCGGCGTGGTTTTGGTGATCATCATATTCGTGATTGGCATCGTGATTTGGGTATTCGCACGACTCGATGGTGAGCCGATAGAGCGCGACCGCCGAGCGATAGAACGCAGACTCAGGAGACGCCTCCACGAAGTGGTTGATGAAACGCAGCACGCAGGCCCACGAGGGCCTGATGGCGTTCTTTACGAACGATTTGATCACGTAATTTTCGAGTTGTTTCTAAATACTTGGAGTATGGTCAAAGATCCATCGCGATGGACATACGCCCCTCGGGAGCACAAGAACCTAATCGACAACTACGTCGTTGCGAGATTGCGCCGGACCGCGGAAATTGCTATTGGCAAACACCCACATCAGTGCAAGTACGGTGCGGTTGCGTACAACCTATCCGATTACGCCGAACTGTACCTGTATCGGGTTATGCTAATCACGGAATTCGACCCATTGCCGGCAGAATGCCCTCATTGTAAAGAGCCGAAGCCAACACATAAGGCAAACTGCATGGCTGCAATTTGCTGGCAGTGTAAATATCCGACGCCGCCCAGAAACCAGAACAGCCAGATTACTGAGGTGATTACGCCGCAGTGCCATATTCCGGCGCTTTGCTTTCTGAGGGGCGAATCGGTGACACCCAAGGAGCCTAACGCAATCAGAATCAAGTTGCCGTTCACAATACCGCAAGATGGCGAAGACCAATCCCTAACGATGGGGAATTGGCCGAGGAACAGGCGTGATCTCCGCAATCTTCTAGAAATACTCCATCACGACTAACCGTCACCTGAGGCGTGAGACGGACCTTTGCAAAGTAATGGCTGGTCGGAATCGGGATTTGCCGGATTGGGTTGAGTTGAATCGTAAGGACGACAGCGTCGCTAACCCAGTCTCAGGCGGAAGGATGCGCGTTAGGAGTGCGCGATGCAAAGTATCTCTGGTGAACGGTGTCTAACTCCGATAGCAGCCGTCTTGAGTGTCAAAATGTCAAGAGGAATGACTGACAGGTAGTGGGTAGTGTATCCATTTGAATTTTGCGTATTGGCCTTGCGAATCGCCACCCTTCCCCCGGGTCGGCTACCATCGCACCGCAACAAAACGGACGTAAAGAGACGTCCATCTGACCCTTCACTGCCGGGGAAATTGCGGGTTGCATCACTGCGGGATATTGAGGAAAAGTACGTATAGCAGCCCACTCCCACGCCGAATATGGTCAAAGGTGACAAACAGGGAGGCCAAGCCAGGACGGAGGCCTTGACACCCGAACAGTGGTCGGAGGTCGCCCGAACCGCTTCAAAAGTGCACTGAGATTCAGCAAAACACCTGGGTTAGGTACACAGCCTTTCTCCCTTCCCAAACGCCGTAAGATGCCCCGATTCCAGTAGTGGCATATTGCCGGTCCAATAGATTGCGGCGATGCCCTGGGCTATCCATCCAGCCGTGAACTGCCATAGCTGCAATTTGGTCAGGGCTCCCAGACGCGATTTCGATAGCAAGGTTCTCGGCAATACCGTAGCGGTATCTTTTACGGCAGTTGAGCCCCGCCTGGTGCAATCTGTCCGTCGGGTCCAATCCTTCAGGAGAATCATGGGAGAAGTAAGCTCGCTGGGCCATATCGACGCTGTGGGCCCGCGCCACCTCCGCCAAGCTGCCATCCCACAAGAGTGCCGAACTTCCATTGGTGGCTCGGCGCTTATTGATTTCTTCGTGGGTAAGTCGCTCCACTTCTGACAGAGTTTCAACCGCGCGCTTAGCCTTTGCTTCCTGACGGTCAGCTTGAAACTCAGCGAAGTTAGGAACATCCAACCCTGGAATCAGAGAAAATCCAGCGTAGATGACCAGGCCGATGGCTACGAACCAAGCGCCAAGACGCCAAGGACGTTGGCGGCGGCGAATTGCCTGCCAATGATTGCCGCCTTTCGGCCGGCGACGGTGGGTATGCACCGACCAGTTGTGAAAGTGCGTGTAGGGCATCAGACCTAATCGCCTGTCAAGATAGCGGCGATAAAAAGCACTGCTCCGAATCCGGACCCAGCCAGCGCAGCCACGCCAAACAGAAAAACCATAAATTCGGCCATAACGTAACTTCCAATTGGAGTACCCAACCGGAGCTTACAAACGCAGGCGATCAGACATTAAACGGACGCCAATGGCGTGATACCAGCCCCGGTTAGGGGCATTGAAGTTGACCACATCAGTAAGCTCACACTGGCGCGGTCGTCTTTATTGTATCAGCCGGGTTTGAGCTACATCGGGGCAGATGTCCAAGCCACGCAAGCGTGGATCCTTCAAGCAACGAGAAGTCGCCGCCTCATGATATTCAAACAGATATACCACCCAAGGCGTGACCACCCGGAGCCGCAGCTTGTCACAGTCGCCGCGTTCGCCCCCCACTGTCCTCAAACATTCGGCGGGTGTTGAACACCAGAGCCGCGACCAGTGCCACGGCCATCAGGTAGTTGGCCACGTCCCACACGCCATGCGCGTCGAAAAACGGGTTGACGACGAACCACACCACCACGAAGGCGGCCGTGCCCATCAGGTAGGCGCCGAGCAGTTTCTTGAACCCTGTCTGCAACTCTCCGTCCCTCCCCATGACCCACGAAACTTGCTCATACTATTCCACGCAATCCCGCCCCCGAACATTCTACGCCCTTTCCCCGTCAACCGTCCGGCTGATGTCCATACCCATACAGACGGAACAGACGGAGACCGCATCTCGCCGCGCCCGCCCACGCCACAAAATTGCTTGCAACATAGTGACGCTCCGGGCATTACTTTCAGGGAGTTTCTCCGCCATAATAGAACATTGGACCCTATTTCTGGAGACGCTCAGCTTGAAAACCGAACCGCCGGATTCGCCGGCGCCGGCCCAGCACGCCGCCGCAGATGAGCCAACCCTCGACGACGTTATCCGCGACCACGTGCGCACCTATGCCCTATGGCACGGGAGACCCCAGGCCGCCCAGCGCTTCGGCGTCTCCCGCCAAACCCTCTGGCGCTTCCTGGAACGGGGACACCTGGGCCGCTCACTGCCTCGCGCGGTGGTCAAGGCCGTGGGCGACGACCCCCAGGCCATCGTCGCGGCCACCGAAGAGTTGGTCGCCACCGCCCGGCGTGAACGGAAGCTGCTGCGGAAGATGGACGACGCCCTGGCCCGGTTGGAGAAACGCGGCTCCGCCAAGCACAGACTCTCCGAGAGCCAGGAGGACGCCCTCCGGCTGCTGTGCTCCGCGCCCCTGGCCACCGTGAAGGAACTGGCCCGCTTCGGCCGGGTTCCGGAGTCCACCCTGAGAGAGCGACTGGACCGGCTGGCGGCCAAGGGCCTGGTGGACTGGGTGTCCCACCGCTTGAACAGCCTGGGGCCGCGCCCCCAACGCCGCTACTTCCCCACGGATCAGGGCATCCTGGCCGGCGCCCGGGCCGAACACGGCGTCCAGCGTTTCCTCGCCGAGTACCCGGTGTCCCGGCAGTGGTTCCGCATCCTCACCGAACGCCTGGACGCCGTGGCCGTAATCTACCACGTGGCCGCGCTGTTGGCCGACGCCGACCAGAGCGGCCAGCCCGTCCGGGTGGACCACTACCGCCAGGGGCCCTACGACGCCCTGGTCACCCTCTCCCAGGGCCGCACCCTGGGGATCGTCCGCCAGGGACCCATGCTGCCGTCGCCCAACCTGCGCTACCGCCTGAGAAGCGCCGAGAGCCTGCCCTGGCGACAGGTTCCCCGGGCCACCCTGGTCCTGGCCTGCTCCGACCAGGCCAATCGCCGGGCGGTGCGCACATTGGGCCATCCCATGGAGCACCGCTTCCACTTCGTCGCCACCGAGGAGGAGCAACTGGCCGGAGACCACAACGCCATGGCCTGGCAGCAATGCGGCCACGGCATGGCCGCCGTGCCGACCATCAGCCCCCACCGGTCCCTGTCCGACGTCCTGGCGGAGGTCGGGAGCTACCTGGACGTTCGCGCCGTGGAATCCCGCGACCGGACCCCACCGGAAGAGCGCCAGCCCAAGCCCGACCCGGACACGCTCTACTCCGACCACCTGCGCACACTGATGCCCGACCCAGGGGAGCAGGTCAAGAACTGCCTGGCCGTTCGCCTCACCATCGCCCAGAAGCAGGCCATGGACCTGCTGGCCGCCTGGCCCCTCTGCACCACCGAACAGTTCGCCGGGCTGATGGGCGGCGTCTCGCGCCGCTGGGCCCGGCGGGCGCTCCGGTCCCTCGCCGACCTGTCCCTGGTTCGAGAGGAACAGGGCCGCCACGTCCTCACCGACGACGGGCTGCGCTGCCTGGCCCGCCGGGACCGGCTGGCAGTGCGAATGGCCCTGGGCCGCTGGAGCGCCCGCAGGCGCCGCCGCAGCCGGGGCGGGCCGCCCGTCCACTCCGGAACCGCCCTGCGCTCCCTGGCAACCCAGCAGGAACACCAGGACGCCGTCGCCGCCACCGCCGCCCGCTTCACCGCCGAGGTCACACGGTCCCGGGACTACCAACTGCTGGAGATGCTGCCCACTCACCGATCCTCCATCGGCTACTACTTCCAGGGACAACACTACGTGGTACACCCCGACGCCACCTTCTGGCTGGCTTACCGAGGCGATTGGCGTCCCTACTTCATCGAGGTGGAACGCCGGGCCGTCACCCCCAAGCGCGTGCGGGAACGCCTGCGCAACTACCGCCGTTACTTCGCTTCCAACTGGGCCGTGCGGGACCACGGCGGCGCCTCTCCCCTGGCGCTGTTTATCTTCGAGACCCCCGAGATCGAGGCAGCCTTCGCGTCCGCCGCCGGTAACCACAACCTGCCCATCTGCACCTCCGACCTGGAGCTGTTCCAGGAGCGTGGCGTGTTGGGTGAAGTATGGCGTCCGCCGCACCCGGACGCCTGCCAGAGGCTGACCATTCACGGCCTGGACAAATTGCAGTTATGGAACTGAACCCGTGCCCAGGACATCCGGTAGGGGGCGGGCAAACCAACGTGATTGCAGCGTCACCTACTTTGTCAGGCCCCAAAAGCCCGGCAGAGCGGCATCCTGTTGCAGAACCGCCGGGCGTATAGCAATGCCAAACCAACCAACAGACCGACGCCAACAACCTGCTGAAGCGTATGACGCTTCAATTCTGACTCGTGATGACGCGAAAGACCGTTCCGGTAATCGGAACACCAATAAGGAGGACGAGCATGAGAATGTTGACCAAGGCGGAGGCCTGCCGGGAGTTGGGGATGTCCCTGTCGACGCTGGACCGGAGGATCGCCGCCGGGGACTTGAAGGCCAAGCGCGAACCGCACGGCCGCCGCCACCGGGTGTACGTGATGCTGGACGACGATCCGCCGGGCAACGCCAGCAACGATGGCTCCGACGACACGGCGCTGGCCGTGGCCCAGGAGCGGATACGCGGACTGGAAGGGCAGGTGGCAATTCTCCGAGAACAGTTGGAGTGCGAGCGACAGCGCAACGCCGACCTTGCCGGTGAATTGCGGGCAGCGCAGGACCGTGGCTATTCCCGGTGGCGGCTCTGGCGACGGGGCGATGGCCATCGGGCCTTGACCGGGCCAGCCGGACGTGGGATGATGGATAGTAAGACAATCTAGTATATCAACCGCCAATGCGAGAGACCATGCCGCCACGACGCATATCACGGACCATTACTTTCTCTTTGCCCCCGGAGATGTACGAAGACGTGCAGCGGGTCAAGGAAGAGGAGGGCCGCGACATGAGCGAACTGGTGCGCGAAGCCCTGCGGCTCTACATGGAGGATAGAGAGTTGCGCCGTGAGCAGCGCCGGGAACGGCTGCGCCCTCGACAGGCTGACCGCGAAGGTGATCAAGGAGGACACAACAATGAGTAAGACCACCGATTTGACCCCGGCGGCCCTCTACGCCCGGGTCTCCAGCGACCGACAGGACGTGGACCTCTCCGTCGCCGCTCAACTCCGCGCCCTCCGCGACTATGCCGAACGCAACGGCTACTCCGTAGCCCGCGAGTACGTGGACGAGGCCGAGAGCGGCAGAATCGCCGACCGGCCCCAGTTCCGGAAGATGCTGGATGAAGCCAACAAGCCCAACTCCCCCTTCCGGGAAATCCTGGTCTGGAAATTCAGCAGGTTCACCCGCAAGCGGGAACACGCCGTCGCCTTCAAGTCCATGCTCCGGCGCAAGGGCATCCGCGTCGTCTCCATCACCGAGCACGCCGACGACTCCCCCACCGGCAAGCTCATGGAAGCCATCATCGAATCCGTCGATGAATTCTACAGCGAGAATCTTGCCGAAGAAGTTTACCGGGGTATGCGCGAAGCCGCCTCCCGGGGTTTCTGGGTCGCCAGCAGAGTTCCCTACGGCTACCGCAAGCTGATGGTCCAGGACGGCACCAAGAAGCGGCCCACCCTGGAGCTGGACCCGGACACCGCGCCGGTGGTCCAGCGCATCTTCAACCTGGCCGAGGCCGGACGCGGCATCCTGGACATCACCCGCACCCTCAACGACGAGGGCATCGCCAACCCCACCGGCCGGCCCTGGTCCAAAAACGGCGTCCACATCATCCTCCGCAACGAGACCTATACCGGTACTCTAACCTGGGGGACTTCGGCGAAGCACAAGGGGGAGCCGGTCCGGGTGGAGAAGGCATTTCCCGCCATCGTGTCCAGGACCCAGTTCCGCAAGGTGAACAAGCAACTGCGCGCCCGCGCTCCCAGGCAGGCCCATCCCCGTAGGGTGGCCAGTTCCTACCTGCTCAGCGGGTTGGTCAAGTGCAAGGCGTGTTGCCGGGCCATGTCCGGCCAGGACTCCAAGAGCGGCCAGTTCGCCTACTACGTCTGCCAGTCGTTGATGAAGCGGGGCAGCGGCGCCTGCGACTGTCCCCGGCTGAACGCCCGCCGCTTCGAGGAGATGGTGGTTGACCGCATCCGCGACAACATCCTCACCGAGTCCAACATCCGCGAGTTGGTGAAGCTGGTGGACGAGGAGATGGACGGCATCGCCCGGGAACACCGGCAACGGCTGGAGACCGCTGAGGCGGAACTGGCCGACGTGAAGCGCAGGCTGGACCGGCTCTACAACCTGGCCGAGACCACCGACCTGGACGTGGACGACTTCATGCCCCGCATCCGGGAACACCGGGAGCGGCAGCAGAAGCTGGAGGAAACGGCGGAGGATGCCCGGGTCATGCTGTCCCAGCGGCGGGTGGTGCTGGACGACGTGGAGACCATCACCGCCTACTGCGAGGATCTGAGCGGGTACCTGCGGGAGAGCGAACTGACCGAGCGGCGGGCCTTCATCGAGTCCTTCGTGAGGGAGATCGCGGTGGAACCCGGCGGCGCGTTGGTGCGCTACACAATACCGATGCCCGAAGATAGTCCCATAGAGGGAAATGACGCCGAGGAGATGGCCTTGCACTCCCCGGTACTGTCTACGGTCAAGTCTGGTGGGCTGGACTGGACGAAATCAAGAACCGAGGCCGATTCCGACGTTACCCCGTCCTGGGGCATGGGGATAGTGTACGTCAGAACCGCTTCGTCCTCCACGATCTCGATGCCCTGCACGAAGTTGCGGATCAGAGCCTTCCGCTCCGGGAAAGTGCCATCCTGGAAGAGTGCGCGGAAGTCCGCCACGTACCCCTTGATCTCCTTGCTGGTGGGCAACTCCGCCCGCCGCTGCTCCAACTGGAACTCGGCCTCCTCCCGCGCCGCCACAAGCTGGTCCTGTCGGCTCTTCAGGGACAGGATGCGGGGCGACAGGACCTCGATGGGCAACTGCTTGGTCTCCAACGCCTGGTAGAGGTTCTCCAGCCGGGTCTCCACGTCGGACAGCTCGCTGTTGATGGCGGTGAGCCGACCGTTGACCTCGCCAGCCAGGTTGTCGATCTCCTCGGCCACCAGGGTCACCAACTCGGTGATGGTCTCCTCGGTGAGAATCCGCTCCCGGACCTTCTCGATCACCAGGTCCTCCACCTTGCTGGAGTTCAGGTAGCGGGCGGTGCACGCTCCCGCTCCCTCCCGGAACAGGCTGGAGCAGACGTAGTAGGCGAACTGGCCGCTCTTGGCTCCCTGGGCGGAGTAGGACCTGCCGCACACCCCGCAGCGGAGCAGGCCGCTCAGCAGGTACTGGCTGCCCACCCGCGCGGGCCGCTGCACCGAGGGCGCCCGCTGGTGGAGTCCCTGCTGCACCGCATCAAACAACTCCCTTGACACCAACCCGGGCCAGGCGTTCTCCACCCTTACCGGCTCCCCTGCCTTCTCGTCCTTGCTCTTGACTCCCCACACCGCCGTTCCGGTGTAGGCTTCGTTGGTCAGCAGGTAGTGGACCACGTTCTTCTGCCAGCGCCTTCCCCGGTTGGTGATGCCCCGGCCGTTCAGCTCCTTGCAGATTTCCGCCAGCCCGTTGCCCCGGCGGGAACTCTCGAAAATCTCCGTTACTATCGGAGCGGCCACTGGGTCAACCTCCAGGGTGGGACGGTCCTTCACCCCGTCGCTGACCTTGACTCGGGTGTAGCCGAAGGGGGCCTTGGATCCCAAGAAGAATCCCCGGGAAGCGGCTTCCCGCATTCCCCGCGTCACTTCTTGCCCAAGATTCTCGCTGTAGTATTCGTCCACCGACTCGATGATGCCCTCCAGCAGCCGGCCGGTGGCGTTGTCCTCGGCCTGCTCGGTGATGGACACCACGCGGATGCCCTTGCGCCGCAACTGGGCCTTGAAGGCCACGGCGTGCTCCCGCTTGCGAGTGAATCTTGAGAATTTCCAGACGAGAATGACCTGGAAGGGAGCCCTCGGCCTGCTGCCCTCCTCGATCATCTCCCTGAACTGGGGCCGGTCGGCGATGCGCCCGCTCTCGGCCTCGTCCACGTACTCGCGGGCCACGGAGTAGCCGTTGTTCTTGGCGTAGTCTCTCAATGCTCTCAGCTGGGCGGCCACGGACAGGTCCACGTCCTGGCGGTCGCTGGAGACCCGGGCGTAGAGGGCCGCCGGGGTCAGGGGTACAAACTCGCGCTTTCTTTCCATGTGCGGCTCCTTTTCGTTTGCCTTGGCTATCTTTACTTGGTCTTATCCAGTCTTATCCAGTCTTATCCAGTATCATGAAACATCCTAGCGGTATCTGTCAAGGAGCGACTGTCAGCAATCGCCGGCCGTTCTGCCATCTACCGGACCTGCCCCAGCGCAGACAGGAAACGCGGGGCGTTGACAATCCTCGTGCCCCGGTGTTCTTCCAGGGGCAGTAAGTGTCGCCGGTCGCCGGTCACCAGGTAGTCGGCATTCGCGGCCACCACACACTCCAGCACCCGGTTGTCCGCGTGGCCGCCCTCAATCACTTCCTCCAATCTCGGCGGCTCGATCACGATGGCGGCGTTCTCAATGACCCGGATGGCCTGGGCCGTGCGTTCCTCGTCCCAGCCGAACTTGCGCGTCAGCACACCCGCCACCTCTTCCAGGATGAAGAGCGACAGGATGAACTCGAACCTGCCCCGCAGGGCCAACTCCAACGCCATCCGCTCGTTGCCGGGGAAGTTCAGGGCCGAGATGATCACGTTGGTGTCCAGGACCACCCTCATGCTGGGGAGCGGCCGACCTCGGCCCGGTACTCCTCCACCAGCAAGGCCACGTCTTCGGGGCCAACTCCCCGCTCCCGGGCCCGCTCCTCACCGTACCGGAGCACCTGCCGCCACTCGCACTCCTCGATGTAGCGCAGCACCGCCTCCCGCAGGAACTCGCTTCGGGACTTCCCCTGTCCCGCCATGGCCGCGTCCACTCGCTCCGCCATCTCCGGCGGCAGCGAAAAGGTGATGGTTTTCGTGGTTCTCGGCATCTTCCCGTCCTATTATCGGGTCTTACTCAAATACTGCGCTGTCGGCGTAGCCTTGTCAACCGCCTCCTACTACCGGAGATGGCTGACCAGTAGAGTCGTCTCGAATGATTGTAAGTGGCGGTCCCTGAAATACAGGCCGCCCCTGGATATGACGAGGCGCGGCTCCGCGCCGTTGCGAAGGGTCGTGTCATCATGGGAAAAACTGGTGCGTCAACCGTTCCAGATCCCCATCGGCACTCTCCACCATGCGCCGGGCGTAGCGCCGCCAGGACCGCATCCCACCGCGAAATCAACCCTCCGAGGACACCGCTGGGGCCATATTCGATGCTATACCCGCGTACAGAGAATGGCCGGACTTCTATTTCCAAAAGTCCGGGGCGATATTGTACTTGAAAACCGCCGGAAAACGGGGCGTTGCAGCCGGTTCTGCAAGCGCTTGGGTGAAAGGCGCGGTTCCGGCGAAGTTTTGGAAATACAAGTGGCCCTGCCCTGGCGAAGCCTTTTCCCCACACGGGAATGATCGTATTATCATGGGCCAATCCTGGTTCGTCATGCAATTCCTCCACCTCGGAAGACGCGGTGTCCCTTGCAAACGCAGGGAGAGAATTCGCTGTGGTCAAGCTTCGCTACAAGATCATCTTGCCCATTTCGTGGACAACTGGCGACGGCAAGATTCACGACTGCCCCGCTGGCGTAACTCACGGTCACGTACAACAGCGGTGTGAGGACCCTATAGATCTTCGCATTCGGGGTCTTGATCGTCATAACCCAGCTCACGAGCCAATCGCATGTCCTTCTCGGCGCCCTCCTGGTCTCCCAGCAACAGCTTGACCAGTCCGCGGCCATAGATGAAACGGCCACTGGCGGGGTCCAATTCAACCGCCTTGTTGAAATCTGCCAGCGCGGTTCTGTTACATTTCACGGGGTAGCGGCTCGGCGTATCGCACGATATACCCAAGTCCCTGCTGCGATGGCACCAATCACGATAGCGATGTCGCCGATGATGCCGATGACGAGGTAGGCGGCCAAAGAAGGAATTAGCCCGAGGATGGCGTTCCATATCCGGTAGTGTCTCAGTTTGAAATTCTGCGGGCCGAAAAAGCCTTGACGGGGGGTTGACACGACTTTAGGATATACCCACTTGTCAAGCAAATTGTTGA
>VXTR01000055.1 GCA_009837355.1 Chloroflexota bacterium
TGCTCACAGTCTACACCCCAACCGGCATCCCGACTTTTGAGACAGGCTCAAAGGGAACCTCCAAGCGAGGTGGGAAGGGATGAAAAACCTAAACCAAGTCCTGGGTTCCTGCGTGATGGCCCCAATCGTCTTCTACGTAGTGATGTTCTTTTTCGCAGAGTCGATTCCCTTGCCCTACGGCAGCATCCCCGACCGCATGAAGATCGAAAGAATGGTCGCTGCGGAAGTCATCGAATGCATGGTAGCCGACGGCAGCGAAGAAATGACCTCTGCTTTCCTGCTCGGCGCATCACAATCGGATATTGCGAAAGTGATGGTCAATGCAGGTACCCGCGAAAAGTTGCTGGAAGTTCTGGACGAGACCTGCCTGGGTACGGTGCGGTAGAGGGCCGCGCTGTTGTGGATGTTTTCGAGGACCTTCGACCGTAGCGGACGAACCTAGACCGAGTCGTACAGAGCAGTGAAGGTGCATCTTGGCCGAACGACGACATCACTATTCCTGTCGGTGCAATGATTGCGTGCGACGGCGCAATGGTCGTCGGCGTCGCCAAGAGGAACAAGACGCCGAGCGAGGTGCGCCACGTCCTTCGGGTTCCACTCTATATGAGGTGATGCGGGACTTGCCTCCTCTATACGAGGAGGAAGTCCGTCAACGCGAACAGAGGGAACGCCAGCAGGTCCAGGACCTGGAGCATATCTTTGAAACAGCGATTCCGCTGCCTGAGAGTGAAGAAAGAGAACCTGAACGGACGGAAGCTCAACAATCCCGAAATGAAGAACGATATAGGCGAGCTCAAGAGCAATATCTAGAATCGGCGCGACAGGAACGCGAGGAAGAAGAAAGGCGTCGACAAGCTCGGGCAGCTTCAAGGGAGGCAGCACGACACATACGTGAACAGGAGCAGGAGCGTCGGGAAGGAATGCCGCCAAGCAACCAGCAGACGGCTGCTGAATTCGATCAACCACCTCTTGGCCTTGCCGACGGAGAGCCGCTTTCAGATTTGCTCCCGTCCCCGCCACGCGACACCCCGAAGCGGTTGCTCGCTCCCCTGCTACTCACGTTGCTCCCATTGGCCGCTATCGTTGGCATTGGCTTGCTAGCCTACTGGCTGCTGAGTGGACCGGCTGATGCGCCATCCCAAGTCGTTGCGCCGACGCCCGATATAGAAGCTACGGTTCAGGCAGCGGTGGCTTTGGCAGTAACGCAGGAGGCGCAGTCACGAGACGCCGTTGATCCCACAACTCCACCTCAGATTGCCACAGTAACGGAATCCCCGAGTTTGGCCGATGCTGCTGTGGTAGCACAAGAATCGGACAGAGATGCGGCGACGAACATCCCGACAGACCCGCCTGACGCGCGATGGAAGGTTTACGAGCAATGGAGTGTAGCCGCAGGTGCGCGAGTGAACAACTCGACAGTTGCGCGGGATGTGCAATGGATGTGGGGGCCGACGGTATCGGAAACGGGCTGGCTGTCCCTTGGGGCGTCGATAGGCGGAGGAGGTGATGGGTTCTTTGAAGACCCCACGCGCTGCACACCGGCCAACGTTTCGCTCTCTGACAACAACGGGGCATTCTACGGCTGGGTGATACCACGCCACAAAGCAGAGCCGTGCGGTCCCAAAGCTTCAGATTGGGTGGCTAACGCTTATCAATCTCGCGGCAACGGTCTAAGCTTGAGCGTACAGCTCGCCGCTGCTGCTGCTACGCATCCAGGCTTGGAGGTCTGCCTGTGGACTGGCGGGCCGACCCAGAACGAGACCCGGCTGATCGATTGCCGACAAGTGCAACAGCCCTGACGGACGAGGGCATGGAGTAACTGTGATGCTGGAAGAGGGACTGATTTGGTTCAGTATGTGGATGAGGATAATTGGTCTGCTCTTTTTGATTCCAGCGGCCACTCTCCTCGTCGTAGCGATCATCTGGAAGGGGCAAAGGGCTCGCTTGATCATAGGAGGGCTCACGTGTCTCGGGGGCTCGGCATTTCTTCTTTTCCTCGCTCTATTTGCTTCTTCACTCGCTGGACGTCTAGCAGAATGAGGACCAGGCTAACAATGATCCCTAACTGGATTAGGCCCAAGCCTATGACGGTGATCTCGAGGGCGACAATCTGATTTTCCATGACGGTTCCGCCTGAATGATGGTGTCAAGTCCAGCACTGGCGAGCTGGCTATGTTTAAGAAACCACACCCCTGAATCCGCCCCAACCGGGCAAAAAGTGACCCGGAGTCCCACCGGGAAGGAATATGCAAAATTCGATAAAATATCGCTCATTTTGGTGGCTGCTAGCGGCAGTCGCCTTGGTGCTCGCGGCCGGCGCCTGCGTGTACGACCCTCCAAGTGAACCCTACGCGCCGCCCCCAGACCCGCACCTCCTCCTGAACGATAGCGCCGAGGCACTGCGTGATGTACAGTCGCTAAAGTTTCGCCTGACTCACCACCGCGGCAGCATCTACACCCGCGACGACACCGGGGCCCACATCAAGGCCACGGAGATCAATGGGGCTTGGGACAACGCAGCCGGCCTGGCTCTGGTGATCGACGCCTACATGGTCCGCGGCCGCGATGTGGAAGCCACTTCGGGTAGCTACTTTCCCTTATCGATGATTCTAGTGCCGGACGGCCTGTATATCACCGATCCTCTATCCGGCCAGTGGGTTCTGCAATCGCCCGAGCTGGCGATTGTTCCGGTAGAGGCACTGAACGAGGTGATGGCCGACCTCGTATCCCAGATTGACTCCCCAAGCTTGGAAGGCGTCGAGGATGTTGGTGGCCGGTCGGCCTATAGGGTGTCCGGGAGCGTCCCCACTTCCGCGGTGGATTGGCTGCCGCTGGACATTGCCGAGGATGTTCAGGTGGACATCGCATTATGGATTGACCGTGAAAACCGCCTGCCCCATATGGCCCACCTGATAGGAGCCATCGGACAATACGACGACCCCGCCACGATGCGGGAGTTGCGCTTGGTGGACTTCAACGAGGACGTGGGAATCATCCTCCCAGAGACATTCGTTGACCTCAGATAGCGGACATCCATCAGCCCGTTGGCGACTGGCTACCCCCACCCGCCGGTACGCCGGATGGCTCATAGACTGCGCATTCTTCCTAGCCATCGGGCCGCTGGTGGCGTTCATCGTTTGGGCCTCGCTGCCGGTCGCCGTGCCGCCGGCGCCGCCAATCTGCGACCTGGAATGTCTGGACAGGAACATCCGCACTGCTCTCAACCCTTACGCCGACGCCGAGGCGGTTGCGGCCGGCGGCTCCAGCGTGGTGCTCAATGCCGCAGCGTGGCTCCGGCACCTGTCGAACTTATTCCTTTACGCTCTCACGCTGCTGCTGTTTCTGTTCATTGGCTTAGTAGTGGGGGCCGTCGCCTACATCGTGTGGTGGTGCATCGTCCTGCGCCGCGGGCAGACGCCGGGCAAGCGGTTGGTTGGCATTCAAGTGGTCAATCAGGACGGGACGCCCGCAACTTGGGCAACTATGTTCATCCGCGAAGGGCTGAAAACGATGCTTTACCTGATGCCATTCGGCATCATCTTCGATTTCTTCGTGACCATGAGTGACCTGGAACGACCTTACTCTCTGCCAGACCGTTACACCCGAACCATGGTAGTGCTCACCACTCGCCACTGACGGTTCTGTCCATTTTTGCGGGGTAGTCATTCGGCAGTTTCCAGCGTAGCGATGTC
>VXTR01000011.1 GCA_009837355.1 Chloroflexota bacterium
GGGTTTCCTGGGCGATGATGTCGGCTAATTCGGACATATATTCTATTTTAGGGCGAGTAGTACGGCGTGGCAAGAGGGGAGTGTCAGGAGTTTTGGGGGAATTTACGGCCCCGCCCTCGCCCCTGGATGCCGGATCAAGTCCGGCATGACGAGGTAGGGAGGTAGGGATGGTGGTGCGGGTCAGGAGTTGGCCATGGGCCAGCGGGATTGGCGGCGCTGGCGGGCGTACTGAACCCGGCAGGCGCTGAATACCATCTGTCCGGCGGTGGCGCGGGCCTGCTGGTAGGCGTCCACGAAGTTGGAAGTGAGGATGCCGGCGGGCAGGGCGAAGAGGCCGATGCCGAGGAGGGCGATGAATCCGGCGACGACGCGTCCGGCGATGGTTCCGGGCACCACCTCCAGGGAGGGCAGCGTGGTGAGGATGACGACGGAGGCCCACAGGGCTTCGCCGATGCTGCCGAACTGTTCGTGATTGCCGCCGGGGAGGCGGGTTTCGGCGGTGTGCATCATGTAGCCGGCGGCCAGCCAGAAGACGGCGAGGGCCACCAGGACGCTGACCAGCTGAGAGGCGGAGCGGAGCATGACGCGCCCCATGAGCCGCATGGCGGGGAAGCGGCGTCCGGTCATAATGAGCCGGGACACCAGGCGGAAAATGGGGAGGAGTTCCACTTCGCCGAAGATAATCATCACGACGAGGGTGGGCCAGATGGCGATGAAGTCGATGACGGCGGCGACGTTGGTGGTGGCGTAGCGCAGGCGGGCCTTGAATCCGCCGTCAGAGTAATCCCGGTGCCAGACGATGCACCAGAGCCGGATGATGTACTCGACGGCGAAGACGCTGATGAAGAAGAACTCCAGCTGGACGTCGCCCACGGCCAGGTTGACCGCGCTGAGCAGGACGACCCCGAAGATGGTGAAGTCCACGACGCGGGCCGGGCCGCCGTTATCGGCCTCCAGCACGTGAAAGACGGCGTGCTGGAGGCGGACGTAGGCGCTGCGGTGGGGCAGCCGGCACTGCAGGAGGGAGAACCTGCCGGAGAATATGCCCATGGGTGGCTTTGCCGGTGGGGACGTCAGAAGCTGCCGGGCATTTACATTGCGGTGCGGCCGCCGTCGATGACCAGCTCGCTGCCGGTCATAAAGGAGGCTTCGTCGGAGGCGAGGAACAGGACGCCGTAGGCGATGTCGTCGGCCTGACCGAGCCGGCCCAGGGGAGTGCGGTTGAGGCGGTCTTCGCGTCCGCCGGCGGCGAGGAGGTCGGCGGTCATGTCGGTTTCGATGGTGCCGGGATGGACGGAGTTGCAGCGGATGCCGTCGGCGGCGTGCTGGATGGCGGTGGACTTGGTGAAGAGACGCACGGCACCCTTGGAGGCGGTGTAGGCGGAAGAGATGTGGTTGCCGACGAGTCCGGCGACGCTGGAGATGTTGACGATGGAGCCGCCGCCGTTGCGTCGCAGTTCGGGGATGGCGGCCTTGGTGCCGAGGAACACGCCCTTGGCGTTGACGGACATGGTGGTGTCCCAGTTTTCCATGGTGGTGTTTTCGACGGTTTCGGGCATATAGACGCCGGCGTTGTTGACGAGGATGTCGAGCTTGCCAAAGCGGGCCACGGTGGCGGAGACGGCGTCGTTCCAGGACTGTTCGTCGGTAACGTCGAGGTGGACGTAGAGGCATTCGCCGCCGAGTTCGTTGATTTCGGCTTCGACCTGGCGGCCGAGGTCGTCGCGGAGGTCGCCGATGACGACTTTGCAGCCCTCGCGGACGAAGAGACGGGCCTCGGCAGCGCCCATGCCGCGGGCGCCGCCGCTGATGAAAGCGACTTTGTTATCCAGACGCATAGTTGTTAGCACCTCGTTTGTGTGGGTTCGCCGGGCTATTATAAGGGACGTGGCTACTGGGCAAACAGGCCGCCGTCGATTACGAGCTCGCTGCCGGTCATGAAGGAGGACTCGTCGGAGGCGAGGAAAAGGACGCCCCAGGCTACGTCCTCGGCCTGGCCGACGCGCCCGATGGGGGTGCGGGCCAGGGACGCCTGGCGGGCTGCGTCGTCGCGGAGCAGGTTGGGCGTAGTCATGGGCGTTTCGATGATGCCGGGGTGGACGGAGTTGCAGCGGATGCCGTCGGCGGCGTGCTGGATGGCGGTGGACTTGGTGAAGAGGCGGACCGCGCCCTTGGTGGCTCCGTAGGCCGGGGCGCGCCAGCTGCCGACTAATCCGGCGACGCTGGAGATGTTGATGATGGAGCCGCCGCCGGCCCGGCGCATTTCGGGTATGGCGGCCTTGGTGCCGAGGAACACGCCCTTGGCGTTGATGTCGAAGATGTTGTCCCACAGCTCGGTGGTGGTGTCCTCGATGCCGACCTGCCGGTAGATGCCGGCGTTGTTGACGAGGATGTCGAGCTTGCCGAACCGCTGGACGGCGGTATTGACGGCGGCGTTCCAGTCGGCCTCGCTGGTGACGTCGAGGCGGACGAAGAGGCATTGGCCGCCGGTTTCGTTGATTTCGGCCTCCAGCCGGCGGCCCTCGTCCTCCAGCACGTCGGCGATGACGACTTTGCAGCCCTCGCGGGCGAAGAGGCGGGCTTCGGCGGCGCCCTGGCCGCGGGAGCCGCCGCTGATTAGGGCAACCTTGTTTTCCAGACGCATGGCAACACCTCGTAACATCCTTCTTGGCGTGGCGATTGTATCACTGGGGGAGCGCAAAACCTGGTTAATGATATGCTGGATGGCGCGCGAGGTGAATAAGTTTGAGCGACGATCGGAATAATGAGATACGCAACCTAGCCATCATAGCCCACGTTGATCACGGCAAGACGACGCTGGTGGATGCGCTGCTGAAGCAGGGGCGGGTTTTTCGGGACCACCAGCAGGTGGGCGAGCTGATTATGGACACCAATCCGCTGGAGAGGGAACGGGGGATAACCATTCTGGCGAAGAACGCGTCGGTTTCGTATCGGGGCGTGAAAATCAACATCATCGATACGCCGGGGCACGCGGACTTCAGCGGGGAAGTGGAGCGGGTGATGAACATGGCGGACGGGTGTCTGTTGCTGGTTGACGCCGTGGACGGGCCGATGCCGCAAACCACCTACGTGCTGCGCCAGGCGCTGCGGCAGAACGTGGTGCCCATGGTGGTCATCAACAAGATTGACCGTCCGGAGGCGCGGGTGGCCGAGGTGGTCGGTATGGTTCAGGACCTGTTCCTGGAGCTGGCCACCGATGCGGAGCAGCTGGATTTTCCGGTGCTGTACACGTCGGCCAAGCAGGGTTACGCGACTGTGGAGCCGGCCTCTCCGGGGACGGATATGCAGCCGTTGTTTGACGGCATCCTGGATTCGGTGCCGCCGCCGACGGGGAATCCGGACGCGCCGCTGCAAATGCTGGTGGCCGCGCTGGACTATGACAACTACCTGGGGCAGGTGGCGATTGGACGCATCACCAACGGAACGCTGCGGCTGCGGGACGATGTTGCGCTGTTGAACCGGGATGGAGAGGCGTCCACGCACAGCCTGGAGCGGATTTTCGTGTTTCACGGGATGGAGCGGGTGGAGGTCTCGGAGGCCGGCGCCGGGGATATTGTCGCCGTTACGGGGCCGGAGGGCGTCTCCATCGGCGACACGCTGGCCGGCGTGGAGAACCCGGAGGCGCTGCCGACCATCGACGTGCAGGAGCCCACCGTGCGCATGACTTTCGGGGTGAGCACGTCGCCGTTTGTGGGCAGGGACGGAGGACGGTGCACGTCCCGCAACCTGTACGACCGGCTGCTGCGGGAGCTGCGCACCAACGTGAGCCTGCGGGTGGAGACGACGGACAGCCCGGACGTGTTTGTGGTCGCGGGGCGAGGCGAGCTGCACCTGTCCATCCTGGTGGAGACGATGCGGCGGGAGCAGTATGAGTTCCAGGTTTCGCGGCCGGTTCCCGTGACCAGGAAAATCGACGGCAAGACTTACGAGCCCTACGAGATTCTGAACATCAGCACGCGGGAGGAGTACGTGGGCGCGCTGACGGAATACCTGGCGGGTCGTCTGGCGCAGCTGCGGGATATGCAGTACACGGAAAACGGGTACGTGAACCTAGAGTACCAGATACCGACGCGGGGCCTGATCGGGTTCAATGCTTTCTTCCTGCGCACGACGCGGGGGGATGGCGTGCAGAGCAGCAGCTTTGAGTCGTATGAGTTGATGCAGGGGGAGATAAAGACGCAGCGGGGCGGCGCGCTGGTGGCGTCGGAGGGCGGGCCGGCCGTTACCTACGGGCTGCTGAACGCGCAACGGCGTGGCGAGACATTTATTGACCCTGGCGCGCAGGTGTACGCCGGCATGGTGGTGGGCTGTCGTCGGCAGGAAGGGGACATCGAGATCAACGTCTGCAAGGAAAAGAAGCTGACCAATATGCGCTCATCGACGGCGGACATCGCGCAGCGGTTGAACGCAACGGTTCGGATGAGCCTGGAAGAGGCGCTGGAGTTCATATCGGACGACGAGCTGGTGGAGGTTACGCCGCAGAGTTTCCGGCTGCGCAAGATGGAACTGTCAGCGGAGGGGCGCAAGCGGCTGCGCCGGGACGGGGCGCGGAGCCGGGACTGACCGGGGAGCGGAAGACATCAGCACGCAAGCGGCGCCGGCAGCGCAGGGAGAGGTGAACAAAGCATGGTTCATGGCCGTGCTTGCGCTCACCGTGCTGGCGACGATCAGCGCGATACTGATTGTTCCGCCGCTCTTGGTGGAAATTGCCACCGACCTGGAGATCTCGGTGGCCGTCGCCGGCCAGTTGGCGACGGCGACCTTTGCGGCGTGGGCAGTTACGGGAGTATCGGCCGGGCCGCTGTCGGACTCGTTCGGACGCCGCCCGGTGGCGATGGTATGCCTGGCAGCGCTGTCCGTATCCATGCTGGCGTGCGCGATTGCGCCGAACCTGGAGACGCTGCTGACGCTGCGGGTGCTGACCGGGCTGGGCGGCGGAGTGATACCGCCCAACATCATAGGGTCGGTGGCGGACGTGATTTCGCCGGCCCGGCGGGCGCAGGCGGTGGGGGCGCTGCTGGCGATTCAGGGGCTGGCTTCGGCCATCTGTGTGCCGTTGGTCGCCGTGCTGGCGGACGTGGGCGGGTGGCGATTGCCGTTCATCGTGTACGGCGGGCTGCTGGTGGCGGCGCTGTTGGCGAACTGGCTGTGGCTGCCGAAAGAGCGGGGCGAGCGAGTTCGGAATTTCGCTTACTTTTCCAGGTACAAGTCGCTGGTGACGATGCGGTTTTTCCGGGTGGCCGTGGCGGTGAACCTGACGCAGCGCATCGCGTACTGGGGAAGCATCAGTTTCTTCGCGGCCTACCTGATACATACCTTCGACCTGAGCGTGGGGTTCGTGGCGCTGCCGTTGGCGGTGGCCGCGGTTGGGCAGATGGCGGGCAACTACGGCGCGTCATTCGCCGCCAACCGGAGGCATCGCGCGCTCATCATCGCCGCCGTAACGGTAGTCGGGGGAGCGTTCGGGCTGGCGGTTTTTGCCGTGGATATGGGATTGTGGGCGACGGTGGCGGCAGCAACGGTCAGCCTCGGCCTGCTGGGCATGACGTTTCCCATCCTCATCGCCGCCAGCACGGAGTACTCCGGAGAGTCCAAGGCCACCGGCGTGGGCCTGATGGGTTTCAGCAACCAGGCCGGCGGGATGCTGGGGGCGGCCATAGCGGGGGCGCTGCTGGCGAGCGTCGGTTATGCGGGGATTGGGTATATGTGCCTGGGAGCAACCATCGTGAGCGCGCTGTTGACGACGCTATTCGGGCGGCAGTTCGGGGAAACGGCGGGGCAGAGCAAGGGGTAGGCAGGCGACGCTGATGCAGCTACGCAATGTGCTCTGGGCCCTGGTGCTTTTCGCGTTGATCTCGGTGGTTGGCTGCTCCACCGGGGAGCCGGCGGGGGATTTTGCGCTGACTACTTTTGACGGCGAGGAGTTCAGGCTGTCGGAGCAGCGGGGCAGCGTGGTGGTGGTCAACTTCTGGTATCCTTCGTGCCCGCCGTGCCGGGAGGAGATGCCGGCCTTTCAGGAGGTTTGGGAGCAGTACCGGGGCCGCAACGTGCGGTTCATCGGGCTGTTCGTGCCGCAGGGCTTTGACACCGAGGAGTCGGCCCGGGAATTTGTTGACGAGCTGGGGCTGACCTTCACCTTCGCGACCGACGTGCGCGCGCTGGTGGCCCAGGAGTACGCCGTGGAGTATTTTCCCACCACTTACTTCATCGACCAGGGCGGACGGGTGCACAGCATGGAAATCAGCCGGATGGACGCGGAACGGCTGACCGAGATACTGGACGACCTGGTGGGATAGATATAGCAAATGGACGTGGCGGACATCATCCTGCTGGTCATCCGCTGGGCGCACGCGCTGGCGGCGGTGGTCTGGATTGGGGGCAGCCTGTTCATGCTGCTGGCGGCCCGGCCGGCGCTGCTCTCGCTGCGTAGTGAGACCGGTGACGACAATGCCGTTGGATTATTGGGACGGGCGTTGAGCACGGAGTTCAGGCCCATCGTGCTCACGGCCATCGGGGTGCTGATTGTGAGCGGAGTGGTGCTGACGGTGGACCGGCTGACGTCGGATGCGGCGGGGGTGGCCTACACCGTCGTGCTGGTGGCGAAAATCGCGCTGGCGGTGTACGCTTTTGTCATCGCGTGGCTGCTGCCGCGGCGGGGGAATAGGGTTGGCAGCGTCGGTGGCGTACTCAGCGGGCCGGCCGCGCTGACGGTGGCAGGGGTTATCGTGATCGGGTTGGCCGACGTGCTGACGTGGCTTTTTGAGCGAGGACTCGCGGGATGAGCCGGCGATGTGCGTTGACAACGATGCGGTCATTGGTGATACCATGACCGGCACTTGGGAAATTAGTTTCTATCCCGATTTTGAATTGGAATTTGACGAACTGTCCGAAGCAGTGCAGGATGAACTCCTGGCTAAAGCCGCGTTGCTAGAAAACTTTGGGCCTTTCTTGGGACGCCCCAACGTGGACAATCTGCATGGTTCCAGATATGCCAACATGAAGGAACTGCGGTTTGACGCAGAGGGTGGCGTTTGGCGGGTAGCGTTCGCCTTCGACCCGAACCGGCGGGGTATTCTGTTAGTAGCAGGGAACAAGGCAGGTGTTGGCCAGGCGCGTTTCTATCGCCAATTGATAAGGCAGGCAGATAATCGATACGGTGAACACTTGGCACGTTTAGACGGGGATAGAGGTTAGCATGGCGACTTTGCGGCAGAAAATAGAAAGCCTTGAACCGGAGCGCAAGGCAAGGGTATCGCAACGGGCGAAAGAGCTGATCGCCGAAGAGGTTTCGCGACGCGCGTCGCCCGACGCCACGGATTCGCAGCCAGAGCAAGATAACGAATCTGCCGATCGTAAGCTCGCCTGACTCTCTGGCCATTTGGTGGCTTGCGAAGTGCGTTTGGACCTGCTCAGTATCATCGCCTGCCCCGTTTGCAAGGGGGCGCTGGAGTTGGAGGCGGATGAGATAGCCCCGGAGGGCGCGGCGGATGCCGGCGAAGTGCTGACGGGGACGTTGACTTGCGCCGCGTGCGACGAACGTTATCCCATCACCGGCGGGATTCCGAACCTGCTGCCGCCGGAGTTGCGGGACGCTGAGGCGGCGGCGGGGCGGTAAGTGGGGATTCTCCAAAATGCAAGGTAGGGGCGAATAATCATTCGCCCCTACCCGGTATGGTGTCTTTCGTGGAGAATCAGCCGCTGGTTAGGATGGCGACTACTTCGCTGGCCAGGCCCTCGGCGCGTTCGCGCAGGGCGGGACGGTCGAGGTTTTCGATGGGATGCTGGGTGAAGATGGTGGGGTAGTCTTCGGCGCCCCACATCTTGGCCATGGCGTTGGCCGTGGGGATGAAGCGGTCGGTGCAAATGGTGGCGGAGGGAAGACCGGCCTTCTCAACGTGGATTCCGTCGTGCACACTGCACGCGCTGCAGCTCCCTCAATCGCCGATGGCGACGACCACCGAGTCCACGTTGGACACCAGCTCCTGCAATTCTTCAGGGTCGGCGGGTCGGGAGGCGCTGGGCTTGCGGAGCCAACGGACTTCGCGGATTTCGTAGCGGTTGCGCAGCACTTCGGCCAGCTCTTCCAGGAGCACGTCGGCGTTGCGCTTGCTGTCGTCAATGAGGCCGACGCGGGTGCCGGCCAAGGAGGGCAGGCGAGGGGCGCCGTCAAAGGGGGCGATGACGGGTTCCGTCACCGGGTTGACCAAGGTGTATTGTTGGGTTGCCATGTTCGGCCCTCCTGAGCGTTGTTCCGGTTGACCTTACGGTAGGTTCACAGGTTTGGTGACGGCGGTGGAGCCGACTTTGGGGCCCCAGCTGGGGATGACGGAGGCCATGTTGGACTCTTCGCCGCCGGCGAATACTACCAGAATGTCCTCGGGTTGGGGAATCAGGGAAATCATCTCGGCTTCGTCGCCCGGGTCCACGTCGCCGCGCAGAACAAGGCCGCGTTTGAGGTCGGCTACGGAGCGCTGGATGTTGGCGTGGAGGTAGTCGCGTATCTTGTCCTTGGTCCAGTCGCGCCACAGGTTACTGTTGCCGGCGAAGGTTACGACAATCTGGCCCTGGCGGATGCCAACGGAAAGGTCGCCGACGGAGCCGGAGGTGGACATTGAGGTGCCCAGGGACGATGCAACGTCGGCCATGGCGTAGAGGATGGCCTGGGGGCGGCCCACGGCGCGGAGCTGGCGGGGGCTTTCGCCGGCGAACACGGTTACCGCGCTGTCGGCGGCATCAAGGCCGCGTTCCACGTGCAGGGGCGTCCAGTGGGTTTCGCCCTCGGCTTCGGCGATGCAGTAGGTGTACTTGCCGGGATGGCCGATGACGCTGCGGTCGAAGAGGCCGGGGATGGCAGCGCAGGCGTTCATCAGGATGAGGCGGATGGCCCGGCCGATGGTGCCGTTGGCGCGATTGCCGGGGCCGAAGAGGTTGTTGCGGCTGTTGAGGCCGATTTGCTCGCGGATGGGGCCGTTGACGATGCAGAGCACGGCCGCGCCGCCCATGCTGGAGGACGGGCCGACCAGGTTGAACACGGGGTCGAGCATGGCCTCGGTGGCGGCCAGCACGACGGGGAAATACTCGGGGAGACAGCCGGCCATCACGGCGTTGGCGGCGGCTTTTTCCACGGTGATGACGCGACGTCGCTCCGGCAGCTCGCCGATGACGTCGTCGGGGCTGCGGCCGGCGTAACCGATGAACTCGGCGACGCGAGCCGTGGTGGGAGGAACGACGGGGAGGCCGTCGCTCCAACCCAACTCGTAGCCGCGCTCGATGGCGGAGAGGGCGTCATCCCAGGAAGTGGTGGTGGTGTCGGTGAAGGATGTGGTCAATTTGGTTGCCTCATTACACCCGCGCGTACTTGGAGAAGCTGCGGAGTTCCTTGGGCGGGTCCATGTGGCTGCCGCGGATGGTGAAGGACACCTCGGAGACGTACACGGCGCCGGTGCTGTCCACGGCGATGCCGTGAGGCGCGATGAACTGGCCGGGGCCCTCGCCCTCTTCCGGAGAGCCGAACACGCAGACGCGGTTGCCGTCCCGGTCGTAGATGGTGACGCGGTGGCCGAGGCCGGGGGCGTCGTCCACGCCGCCCATGCCATTGAGTTCGCCGACGTAGATGTGGCCCTGCCAGTACACCATGGAGTCGGGACGGTGGATGTTGCTCCACATGGTGAGGAAAGTGCCGTCGGTGTCGAAGAGCTGGATGCGGTGGCACTCGCGGTCAACGACATAGACGCGCTCGTCCTCGTCGAAGGCGATGTTGTGGGGACGGATGAACTGGCCGGCGTCGATGCCGGGCTCGCCCCAGGAGAACTTGTAATCGCCCTCCGGGCTGTACACGTGGATGCGGGAGTTGCCGTAGCCGTCGGAGATGTAGATGTCGCCGTTGCTGGGGCGGATGGCGGCGGAGGTGGGCCGGTTGAAGGGCTGGCCGCTCCAGCGGGGGGAGGGATGGTTCTTCTCGCCGATTTCCATCAGCTTTTCGCCGGTAACGCTGAACTTCTGGATGGTGTGGATGCCGTCGTCGGCGGCCAGCAGGGTATCGTCGGCGGCGCTGTAGTACAGGCCGTGGGTGCGGTTTTCGCTGAAGTGGCCCTGGCCGAAGGACCGCTCGAAGTTGCCGTCCTTGTCGAAGACCATGATGGGATGCTCGCCGCGGGTGAGGATGAAAACGCGGTCATCGCCGTCCACGGCGACGCCGGGACATTCCAGCAGGCGCATACCATCCGGCAGCTTGAGCCAATCCTCGACGAACGTGTATTGAAAATCTCCCTGGCCGTAAACTTCAGGCATGATGTTCTCCCTTGTGAAAGTGTGACGTGGTTGGGTTGTCGTGCGGCATATAATACCGGATTCCGGCTTTCGCCGGAAAGACGGGGTTATTTTACTGGGCAATACACCCGCCGTCGATGACCAGCTCGGCGCCGGTGACGAAGGACGCTTCATCGGAGGCCAGGTACAGCACGCCGTAGGCTACCTCGATGGGATGGGCGCGCCGGCCCAGGGGGACCAAGGCCAGCCGCTGGGCGGCCACTTCGGGGTCGGCGTAGGTGGAGGCGGACATGGGCGTCATAATCGGGCCGGGATGGACCGAGTTGCAGCGGATGCCCTCGCGGGCGTACTGGATGGCGGTGGACTTAGTGAACAGGCGCACGGCGCCCTTGGACGCGTTGTAGGGATGGGAGCGGGACCAGGCTCCGGAGAGGCCGGCGATGGAGGATATGTTGACGATGGAGCCGCCGCCGGCGCGTCGCATGGCGGGGATGGCCGCTTTGGTGCCCAAGAACACGCCCTTGGAGTTGATGTCCATGACCCGGTCCCAGTCCTCAACGGAGGTGTCTTCCATGGCGATGTTGTGGGCGCCGCCGCCGGCGGAGATGCTGATGCCGGCGTTGTTGACGAGGGCGTCCAGGCGGCCGTAGCGTTCCTCGGCCAGGGCGACGATGGCCTGCCAGTCGGTTTCGGAGGTTACGTCGAGGTGGGTGTAGGCGACGTCGAGGCCGGCGGCGCGGCAGTCGGCCTCGACCTGCTGGCCGAGGTCGTCGAGGATGTCGCCGAAGACGACTTTTGCGCCCTCTTTGGCGAAGAGGTTGACTTCCTCGGCGCCCATGCCGCGGGCGCCGCCGCTGATGAGGGCAACCTTGCCGTCCATTCGGGCCATGATGAATTGCTCCTAATGCTTCGCCGGGAGGTTTTCGTCGATGATGGCTTGGAGTTGAGGAACCAATGGCGGTAGGTGTTCCTGGATGATGCGCCAAAGCTCATCAAAGTCCACGATGTCGTACTCGTGAATCAGGACGTTGCGCAGGTCGGTTGTGTCCTGCCACGGCACATGGGGATAGCGCGCGCGAAAATCTTCGGGAACGCGTCGGGCAGCCTCACCCAAGACCTCCATCAGCCTGGTTAACGCCAACTCAAACATCCGGTCCAAGTCTAAATCTACCCGGCTCCGCCCCTCCGCCAGTTCCATCGCTTCTTTACCGTGGTCGCGCATATGTTGCACGGCCACCATGGGGTCACGGCGCGACATAGATTTCCTCCGCCTCGTCCAGCACTTCCTGTCGGAAGTAGGGGCTGAGGGACGCCGCGGTGTGCATATCCACTTCTCTGCCCAGCATTGCCATCAGTTCGCGGCGCATCCGGAAGAACTCGAACCCGCCGGCGTGGCCCGGCTCGTATTCCACCAGTACGTCCACATCGCTTTGGGGCGTGAAGTCGTCGCGGATGACCGAGCCGAACAGGGCCATGCGGCGGACGCGATGGCGTCGGCAGACCTCGGCGATTTCCGCGGTGGGTATTGGGATGCGGGCCGGCATGGTGTTCACGCTGCGTTGGTGTCGTCCATGAACATGCCGACGACGTTGCCCTCGGTGTCGCGGAAGTTGACGAAGTGTCCCACGCCGGGAATGGGGGTGCGAGGCGTTACGATTTCGCAGCCGGCGGCGACGACCTTGGCGGTGTAAGCGTCCAGGTCGTCCACGGCGATGACGACGAGGGTGCCGCCGTCGTTGAGGGCGGACTCGCGGGCGATGAGCGCGCCGCCGATGCCGTAAGGTTCGTCGTCGCCGCCGGTGTTTTGGAGGTGGTACTCCACGGGGCCGTCCCACTGGCTGGACTCCCAGCCGAATATGTCGGCGTAGAACTTGTTGGCGCGGTCGGCATCGTCGAAGGGCAGTTCAAAGTGGACTACTTTGGGCATGGTTGCTCCGGTAAGATGCTGGAGGTTGCGGCAGGGGCGGATTTCAAACCCGCCCCTGCATAGTTATCTTAAGATTTCGCTCAGGCGATGGCGGAGGAGCCTTCGCCGGCGAGGTAGTCGGCGGCGCGCAGGGCCAGGGCCTGGATGGTCGTGGTGGGGTTGATGCAGGCGCCGGTGGTGAAGATGCTGCCGTCGATGATGAACAGGTTGGGCACGTCGTGGGCGCGGCCCCAGCGGTCAACTACGGAGCGTTGGGGGTCGTCGCCCATGCGGGCGGTGCCGAGCAGATGCCAGCCGGCGTTGCGCCGCAGCCGGGAGGACAGAATCCGTTTGGCGCCGGCGGCCTCCAGGGCCTCGGTGGCGCGGGCGACGCCGTGGTCCAGCATGGCCCAGGTGTTGTCGCTGACGGTGTAGTCAATCTTGGGCGCGGGGATGCCGTGGCTGTCGGTGAGGGTGGGGTCGAGGGTTACGCGGTTGTGCTCTTCGGGCAGGTCTTCGGTCATGATGACGATGCCCATCTGGCGGCGGAACCGCTCGCCGAAGTCGCGGTGGTGTCCCTCGCCCCATTCGACCTGCTGGCCGACGAGGCCGCCGAGGGCGATTTGCAGGGGGGCGCCGCCGACGTTGGAGACCTGCATATCGTAGCCGCGGACGAAGCCCCGGCGCAGGTCGGTTTCGTAGAACTCCTGGCTGAGCATTGACGAGCCACGGGGGCCGTCGTCGGGGCCGAGGTCTTCGTCGAAGAGGCCGAGGACGTAGCCGCAGGGGTGGTGCATCAGGTTGCGTCCCACCTGGCCGCTGCGGTTGGCCAGGCCGTCGGGGAACAGGGCGGACTTAGAGTTGAGCAGGAGGCGGGAGGTGCCGACGCCGTTGCCGGCCAGCACGACGACCTTGGCGTACTGGGCCTGGAGGTCGCCGTTGTGGTCGTAGTAGGCGGCGCCGGTGGCGCGGCCGGATTCGTCCACCAGGATTTCGCGGACGCGGGCGTGGGTGATGAGCTGGGCGCCCTGCTTCAGCGCGCGGGGCCAGAAGATGATGTCGCTGCTGGACTTGGAGCGCAGATGCTCGCCGACGTCGGCTTGCCGGCCGTCGTAGGCGGTGGAGGCGACGGCGTTGTCGGAGGACCACCAGTGCCAGCCCAGCTTGTTGAAGGCCTGGCCCAGGATCTCGCCGCCCCGTCCGATGGGCAGCGGAGGCGTGGGCCGGGCCGGCTTGGGCGGGTAGGCCGGGTCGCCCTGGAGACCGCTGACGCCGTGCATCCGGTCGTTGAGGTCGTAGTAGGGTTCCAGCTCGAAGTAGTCCATGGGCCAGTCGTCGGCGACGCCGTCCAGGGACTTGAGGCGGAAGTCGGAGGGATGGAAGCGTGGGAAGTGGGAACCCCAGTGGATGGTGCTGCCGCCCACGGCGTTGTACATATAGGGCGCGATGGGGGTGTCTTGCTCGTTGACGGGGTAGTCCTCGGGCAGGCCGCGGAAGTTGGGATTGGGATGGAAGTCGGTCTGCCAGTGGAGTTGCGCCTGGGGTTCGGTGACGGGAAAGGCGTTGAGGGGAACCCAGCCGCCCTGTTCCAGACATACCACCTTGACGCCGGCCTGGGTGAGGCTCCAGGTGAAAGCGCCGCCGGAAGCGCCGGCGCCGATGACCAGGACGTCGGCGATGTCATGTTTGCTGCCCATATCGTGCTCCTGTGGGTGGAGGTTGGGGGCATTATAACGCCGGCGGGGGTGGATTGGGTAATGTGGGGGGTTGGTTGGTTTGGTAATGGCCGGCCGAGGGCGGGCAGCCAGATACAGAGGATAGAGTATTTGGCTAGCGTAGCAGTGAGACTTTCTGTACTATACACATACAACCCGCACCGGTCGGAGCGCGCCATGACCATCACGGCAGAACAGGCAGAACAGGCCAAGGGCATCATACTGGAAACCCTGGATGACCATCACCAGGGCAATTTGCCCTACCGGGAAGTGTGGACCAAGCCCACCGAGGACTTTGACGGTGTTGCTTTCCTCAAAGTCTGGGTGATTTACGATGGCCTGCCCGACAGCCTGGACATTGATCGGCTCAACTCCTACCTCAGCTACCTTCACCGGGCCATGCTCGACGCCGGCATTCATGCCCTGCCGTCGATTTCGTATATTCCCCAGAGCGATACCGACCAATTGGGCACGCCGTGGATTGGTTAGAGCTCATCACCGTCAGCCGAATCCTAGCCGGCGGCCAGCCCACACAGGGGGCATTGCGCCGCGCCATTAGTACTGCGTACTACGCGATGTTCCATGTGCTGGCGAACAGCAACGCCGACCTTATCGCAGGTCCCAGAACGCCGGCCAATGAACCCCGCTGGATTGCAATTTACCGGTCGCTCCGACACTACCGCGCCGAGAACCCGCTGCACGGTTGGCCGCATCTCTTCAGCCCGCCGGTCCAAAATTTCGCCTTGGTAATAGGCGGCATCAAGGCGGAGCGCGAGAGTGCTGACTACAACCCTGACGTGAACTTTGTCCAGAACGAGGTCGTTACCTGGATTGACTCTGCGGAACGTGCCATCATCGACTTCAACGCCGCCTCCCCGCAAGAGCGCGCCATGGTGGCAATCGCAACCTTGGCCGGCCAGCGTTGAACTGGCCTCACCGAGAGGCGAAGGGTATTAGCGGGTCCAGTTCCGTCAGCGGCGGGCTTTGCGGAAGCGGCGGCCGTGCATTATGTTGCCGTAGTAGTTGAAGATGCGGCGGGCTTCGGGGTCGTTGAAGGGGTAGTCGGCGCCCAGCTGTCGGGCGGCGGCGAGGCCGCTGACGAAGCAGGTTTCCTGGCTGTTGACCAGGGTGTGCGCGCCGCAGTGCCAGCTGCGCCGCTTGCCCTGGATGAAGCGGAACAGGTGGATGAGCCAGGCCACGTGGCGCACGTGGGGATTACTCCACCCACTATGAAGCCCACCACACCCATGGCGACTATCAACCTCCACAGTTGACTTGAACATCATAACCCTAGCAATACCCGCTGTTATAATACTTCCAGGTGATGGGGGTGAGCGGGGTGATGTATCAGCGAATAACGCGAGTGGTCGAAAGGTTCAGGAACGCCTGGGTGTGGTTCTGGGAGGAATTCTGGCTAGTCCCCATCATGCTGCTATCGGCAGCGACGGTCGTTGGGTTGGATTCCCTCCTAGAGCCACTCCCGGACGGGATAAGAAGGATGTTCTTGGCAACAATAGTAGCCTTTCTGGCTTGGGCAACGGGGTACCTGCCAATGCTTAATAGAGCGCGCAGAAGGCGGGAGGAAGCCGAGGCGAGGGCAGCATTGGCTGAGGAACGCCGCGACGCCGAGGCGAAGGAAGTAGCCAGGCTGCGGGAGGAGATAGCCGAAATGCGTGGCAGGAACGAAGCTCGTGATGAGATACACGCAGGGCAAGCTGATGCACATGTAGAGCAGACGGAATTGTTGAAGCAGATACTAGCCGCCCTGCTTGAGCGCGAGCGCGGCCATGACGGAGGGGTCTAGCGGTGCGGGTTGATCCAATCCCTCCCCGCCAATTTTTGCTGTCCCGAAGGCGACAATAGGGCCAGGGCAATGCCATCACAACCTCGGCCCTGGACAAATGCCCCCGCCAGTGGAGGCAATGCGCAGTCTAGCGATGTTAGAATGCGGTGTCAACAAAATACCTGAGTCAAATACGCGGCCTTGTAACCCAACCAAGTACCATAGGACACCCCAACCCCGGTTAGGCCATACTCACGATTGAGCAAATTTTGCCGGTGCCTTGGACTGCCCATCCAGCCTCGCACGGCTTCGTTTGCGGTTTCTTCTAATCGACCCGATGGAATTTCAATAGCGAGATTCTCAGCGATTCCATAGCGGAATTGCTTTTCGCATTTGGCTCTAAACCCCGCCTTATGCAAACGGTCAGTCGGGTCTAGACCTTCGGGGGTATCATGATCGAAATACTTCCGCTCGGTCATATCATTGCTGTGCGCCCTGGCGACGGATGCCAAATCATCATCCCATTTGAGCACGGAAGCCCCAATGTTGACACGTTCGGCATTGATACCAGCGTGCACCAGCGCCTCCAAATCGCGTACATTATCAGTTCGGCGACTATTGGCTTTGGTGTGCTCCGTCCGTATTTTGGGCGTTGTCGCGGGCGCGGGTGTTTCGGTATTCTGGGGGATATCAACGGACGCAATTGGCGTCTCGAAGAATGCACGGGCTCGCGCTGATGTCTCCTCCGGGATCAATCCATCGCATTGAGTTGTTACCAGAATGCCGATGACGACGAGCATCAGCAACACCAACAACCATAGCAAGGGATTACGTCGCCGGGGACGTCGCCAACCCCGTCGATGCCTTCGATGGCGATGATGCCGACGCGGGCGGGGTGTTGGTTCGTGTGCAGGATTACGACCGTTCGGCATTGGAACCCCCTAGACCGGGCAGCCAATATCAGTACCACTCATAGCCGGAATCGAGATCAATGTACCCCTGATACGAACCCCATAGGCTGGCGTCGATGCGTTCTCCGGTCTCTGGATGTAGGAAGTAAACCTTGTTAAATGGATGCACCGGCTCAATGAACGCGGACTCCCTGGCTTGCACGGGAACGGCGCAGAGGTCGTCCGTGAGAGTCGCGAATAGGCTTCCCGATGGGAATTGCTCAACGCGCCAACGCTTCCCATTTATGTCCTCGACAGATTTGAGGACGGAGCCATCATCTACACTATGGCATTTCCCGCCCGGTTGGATGGCACCCAGCGGAACGAAATCACAGGCCACGAGGAGCAAGCTGAGAGACAGCGCGGGGATGATTAGGGCTGTGCGCACAATTCCCCCTGGCGGATTTTCAGGGGTGTGTGCACGCAAGGCAGCCCCTGTTGCTTCGGATGGGCGCTTGCGACAGACGCTGGCATCTCGACGGCGAAAGCCTGCGCAACAGGGACCATGAGAGGCCCCATCGCTTTGGACAGGCTTAGCACCTGATGCGAGCAATTACCCGCGTCTGTCGCGCCGTCATCCTAGCACAGGTTGGCGGCTGGGGGAATATCCCGATAGAGTTCGTGATATGATGGAATAGGCAGAGGTAGAGCCGGATGTTGCGACCATCCGGCTCAATTGCAGACCCGTTAGGAGGTTGTATGAAGACCATTCGCAGGTTGCCTGCGCAGGCTAGACCATGCCCCCGGAGCGTGTCAATACTCGCGGCGGTTTACGCCTTCCGCGTGGCGTGAAGCGGACGCGGAGGCCGGCAAGGTATCGGCCCAACCCCGGGCGCGGACGGCTAAGATGACGGGCCGCGGTCCGGTGGCGCGATCAATTCCTCGTAAGTTAGGCGTCGCCCCACCATCCGTCGCAACACTGCGGCCATCGTTCTAAACCCGTTGCCTGGGCCAGCGTTTTGTCGGTAAGTGAGTTCGTTGACATAGCGGAACAGGTGCTTCCGGCTCATGTAGTGATGGATGCCGATATAACCGCGTTTCAGATTCGCCCAAATGCTCTCGATGCCGTTCGTGGTCGCGCCGTTGTCGTTCACATACTGCCCAATGCTGTGATTCACCTTCTCGTGGCCATACCCCAGTTCAGACAATCCGTTATAACCGGGGTAGCCGTCGGTGATCACTAACGAACTTTCCTCCACATTATCAATCACGGCGTCGAGCAGCGTGTCCCGGTTGGTGTCTGGAATTGGGAATGCGATGACCCTGCCACCAGGGCGGTCTTCGCGGAGACCGAACACCGCGATTTTCCCGTCCGTCCAATGGCCGTGTAACTTCTTGTCGGCATGTTTGTTACCCTCTTTACCACCGACAAAAGTCTCATCGGCCTGCACAATGCCGAGCAGTTGGATGGCGTCCGGCTTCATTGCCTCACGGATGCGCTGTTCCAGAGTCCAGGCCGTGAGCTGCGAGACTCCCAACTGCTTGGACAATTGGATGCTGCTGATGCCGTGGCGGCAGGTGAGCATCAAGTGAATCGCTAGCAGCCATTTTCGCAGGGTGATATTGGTGCCCTCCATGGTCGTCCCAATACGAACCGAAAAGAACCGGTTGCAGTGGCGGCAGTGATGGCTCATTGGGCGACCGCTGGGAACCCGACGCACGTTGTCCCTACCACAGCGGGGACAATATGGGCCATCCTCGCCCCAGATGGATTCCTCCACGAAGGCGATAGCAGCCTCCTCGTTGGGTATCCTGTCCCAGAATTGGAAGAGGCTGATGATATCCTGCTGTTCCTTCTTAGTCCGCCTTCGCGCCTCGGGGCGGGCTTCGCCCTCGTAAACGATGGTGCCATCGGCCATGATGCTAGTAGGCATGATGTTCGCTCCGTTGCCGCCGGTTGTGTCCGGCGTCCTCCTACTTCCACCGAAGTATCGGAGCAGGGGCACTGTCAAGCCCCCAAAAGCGAGTGCCCATTCGCCGCGCTCGGTTCGGACCACCCGAAGCAAATCGGGGCGGCGAAACCGACCGTCAGTTGACAGGAACAGAACAGATATGCTAAAATGGTAGTGCAGGGCGGCCATGGCCATTGCCTCCTTCCCCGGGCTATGACGGGTATCGATCCTGAAGTTTCTCCTTCGAGGGATCGAGTTGTTGGAGACGATCACGGGCTAGACACGTGATTAGGCATAGGGCCGGTCTGCTGGTCGGCGACGGGCTGTTTGGAGCTCGTCGCCTTCCGTTTATCTCGTCTTTTCGTTATGTCCCTAGCAGGGTATCATAGCCTTCCGTGGGGTGTCAAATTGAAGTTGCGGCAATTATTGACAGCGACCCCGGCGCAGCACAACAATGGCCGGGTGTGCGGGCCAGCGAGACCGCCTATCAACAAGAAGGGAGTAATATGCAAGAGAGCATTTGGAACAACGGGAATACATTACGCGATTTGCTACGACTCGAATCGGACGAATCGGACATGCCCCGGGTGGCGGTGTTATTCTCCGACCTGGATGACATGAGCGTAGAGAGCCAGGGGCTCCCGGTCGTGTACCGCCACCAGACGGGCGACGACGTGGAGGATTTATCCCTTGGGGGTGCAATCCCGGCGTTCGATATTCTCTGCGCCCACCTGCCGACGCACTTATACGCTGAATCTTTCGCGTTTGCACTCCGTTTCTTGCGGGTACGCCGACCAAGTATGTTCTTGCTAATCTCCGAGGAATCCGCTGGCGCGGACTTAGACCAGATTCAGGAACGAACGGCCCGGCTGGGATACCAGGTTCATACCAACGACAGCGCCGTGGTTGGTATGTTGGAGCATCCCTAGCCGTGCCGCGACCTACGTATGACAGCAACGGAGTGTTGAAGCTATTGGGTGTGATGGGTTACATAGTGGGTAGAGTAATCCCCGCGCACGTCGTGAACCACGTGCTGGAACCACCACCTTCCCACGACCTTGTCGCCGTCGATGGGGCTGACCGGGTTGTAGGTAACCAGGCAGGGCTTGTCGGACCCGCCGGCCCAGGGCTGCTGGTTGTGCATGATGTAGGTGATTTCGTAGTTGTCGGGGCGGGCGCCGTACTGCTGGACGTGGTTGCTGCGGGTGGCCAGCGGCTGCGCGGCGTTGTCGGGCAGGACGGATGCGTCGGAATGGACGACGGCGTGGTTGTGCAGCTCGCTGTCGTAGCGGATGGAGGAGAGGATGTAGCGTTCAAGGAAGGTGGGCCGGTCGAGCAGCATCAGCGTCTGGTTGGCGTTGCAGGCGAAAATCACGTCGTCGAAGGTCTCCCGCACGCCGTACTCGTCCTCGACCACCACGTGGGACTGGTGGCGGTACACCTTGCGCACCGGGCGGTTGAGGTAGATACGGTCCTGGAAGTCGGCGGACAGGTTCTCGTAGATGCGCTGGGTGCCCTGGTCCCAGGTCTGCATGGGGGTGGCGGTTTGGATGTCGAAGAACTCGAGGTAGCGGGCGAAGAGGGAGGCCGGCATATCGAAGACGTTGGTCGCCATCAGGAAGTTGACGAACATGGGCTTGAGCACCTGGTAGCGGAAATCGCCGGAGAAGCCGGCCAGGTTCAGCAGTGTGCCCATGCTGACGTAGTTGAAGGGGTTGAGGGCGTTGAGGAACTTTGACCGGGAACGGGTCAGCCAGCCGAACCGGCGCAGCCGGCGCAGGAGGCGTTGGAACTTGGCGATTTCGGGTTGCAGTGCCGCGCTGATTTCCGAGTCGAAGTCGTGAGCATAGACGCGGCCACGGTACAGGACGCTGTAGCTGAAGCGGGTGTCCACCGGCTGGATGCCGAACCGCTGCATCAGCAGCAGCACGTGCTGATACACCGAGGGGATGAGGGCGGTTACGGAGATGTCGAAGGGGATGGAGCTGCCGTCATCCTGGGGCATGTCGGCGGTAACGGCGTTGCCGCCAATGCGGTCGTTGGCCTCGAACAGGCGGAAGTCGAAGCGGTCGGGATGGTGATGCAGGGCCCAGGCCGCGCCCAGGCCGGAGATGCCGGCGCCGATGATGGCGATGCGGCGGGCGGTCATGGCGTTACTCGGATAGCCGAAACCAAAAGCGGGGGCGAATGGTCATCCGCCCCTGCGTTGGGAAACTACGGTGGGGTCGGCTAGCGGCGTTCGAAGACGGCGGCAACGCCCTGGCCGCCGCCGACGCACATGGTCTCCAGGCCCCATTGCAGGTCCTGGCGTTCCATCTCGTGGAGCATGGTGGCGAGGATGCGGGCGCCGGTGGCGGCGATGGGATGGCCCAGGGAGATGCCGGAGCCGTTGACGTTGAGGTTGTCCTCGTGGGGGAGCTGCCACTCGCGCAGGACGGCGAGGACCTGGGCGGCGAAGGCTTCGTTGAGTTCGATGATGTCCATGTCCTCCAGGGTCATGCCGATTTTGCCCATCACTTTGTTGACGGCGGGCACGGGGCCGATGCCCATGGTGGCGGGATGGCAGCCGGTGACGGCCCAGCCGCGGAGGTAGGCCATGGGTTGCAGGCCGAGCTCGTCGAGCTTGTCGGCGGCGACGACGAGGCAGACGGAGGCGGCGTCGTTCTGGCTGCTGGCGTTGCCGGCGGTTACGACGCCGTCGCGCATGACGGGGCGGAGGCGGCCCAGCACGTCCATGGTGGTGTCGGCGCGGGGGCCTTCGTCGGCGTCGAAGATTTTGGGGTCGCCGCGACGCTGGGGGATGCTGACGGGGACGATTTCGTCGGCGAATTTGCCGGAGTCGCGGGCGGCGACGGCGCGCTGATGGCTGCGCAGGGCGTACTCGTCCTGTTCCTCGCGGGGGATTTCGTACTCGCGGGCGAGGTTTTCGGCGGTTTCGACCATGCCGCCGGGGATGGGGCCGAAGCGCTCGTCGGGGGCGATGGTGACGCGGGCGCGGGCGAGACGGTCGTGGAAGGTTACGGAGCCGAAGCGGGCGCCCCAGCGGGACTCGTTGCTGTAGAACTCGGCGCTGCTCATGCTCTCGGCGCCGCCGGCGATGACGACGTCGGCGTTGTCGGTCTGGACGAGCATGCAGGCGTTGAG